>DAHUZK010000006.1 GCA_027306605.1 Acidimicrobiaceae bacterium | reverse complement strand
GTGCATGGTCCTCGAGGAAGGACAGGAGCGACAAGAAGGTTCCCTCGCCGAGGACCGACAGCATGAAGGAGGCGACGGCCCACGCAGGTTCGTCGAGAAGCGTCTGGAGGGAGGCCCGCCCACCCGCACCCGAGGGGCCGAGGTCACGCCCCAATCCACGGCCGCCGGGCTCGGCCCTGCCTGCGTCGAGAGGTGTCACGGGTCAGGTCGTCGGCGCCCGCGATCCACGTCGCCCTTCCTTCGTCGTCGCCTCCCCCCGTCGCCCCACCCGTGGGACGCCCACCTTTGTGTTGGTTCGTTCCCGTCTCTCCGGACGTGTGAGCGTGGAGATCGTCCCGAAGGCTGCGGTCGCCGGCATTCCGGCCGTGGTGGCGGTGTCCGCACCTACTAGTCTGGCCGTGCACACGGCCCGACCATCTGCATGACTCTTGCCGGCTTCGTCAGGAACCGCCGGGCAAACCACTACGCGGGCGCCAAACGGATCATGGCCCACGATCTCGCGGAGACACTCGAGCGACCCCGGCGACGGGTGCGGATAGCCTCGATGCGGTGCACCGACCGTCTCGCCGAGGGAGTTCCCGCGCAGCTCGTGGCGTGGCGGGCATTCTTCTGACGGGCGGACAGAGCCGCCGGATGGGCACCGACAAGGCGACACTGCTGGTCTCCGGAGAGAACCTCGCGGCCCGGCTCGGTCGCTTGCTCGCCGCGGTGACGCAGGTCGCAATTGAGGTAGGGCCAGGTTCCTCCGGCCTTTCCGCGGTGCAGGAGGCTCCACCGGGGGGTGGTCCGCTCGCCGCCCTCGTTGCCGGCCTGCGTGCACTCGAGGAGGACGAGGGCTGGCGGGGCCCAGCGATTGTGCTCTCCTGCGATCTTCCCCTGCTGGACCACGACGCCCTCGACGTCCTGGTCCGATGGCCGGGCCAGGGCACCGTCGCACCTGTCCTCGGCGACCGGGTGCAGCCGTTGTGCGCGCGTTGGAGCCGGCATCACCTTCGCGAGGCGTCCGCACGCCTGGCTACGGGAGCGCGCTCGTTCGGAGAGCTTCCTTCCGGCCCGACGTCCACACTTCTGCCCGAGACCCACCTCAGCTCGCACCTGCGGCGCGCCTTCAGCGACGCCGACACGCCCGAGCAACTTGCAACGCTCTTGGCCGGGGCCGGTCGTTTCCCGAGCTCGCACCCCGGGTAGGTCCGAACGGGTGACGTCCCCGACCCCGGTGTCCGTGCACAGGCGCTCCCACCCGGTTCCCACGCTCGAGTGCCAACCTCGGCACGGCAGACTCAGGCTCGTCACGCCCCGGCCCGGCGAGGCCGTGGGTAGTCAATGGGAAGAAGTCCACTCCGATCCACACCGATTCCGGGGGTTATCGAGATGTCTAGAGCAGCGCTGCTCGATAGATCTGCTTGTGCGCCGCTCAGACGATTAGACCCACAAGTTCTGCTGGGCCCGTAGGACCCTGGCGTGTCGGGGCAGGAACCCACAGCGCGGTGTTCACCGGATTCCGCCATCGGATCCGGGCGCGCTTCGGCTAGGAATGGTGTGGTGTCGGAGTACCCGGTGGCAGTGGAAAGACCGGCTTCGCCCTCGTGTTCGCACTCTTGAAGCAGTTGAACACATTCTGTCCCTTGTTGAAGACCGGCTTGTACTGCGTACCCTTGGCCACGATGTACGCAACGCAGTACGGGGGAGCGTGGCCGTGGTGGCCACCGACAGACCAGTTGACCGGCGTCGTCAGGCCGCTGGCGGTGAAGGAAGTGATGGCATTGGTCTTCTTGACCACGTTTGCCCACGTCAGATCGTTCCCGGCTGCCTTCACCCCCTGCACGAAGAGGGCAGCCGACTCCCAGCCCTGGATGGCGATCTCGTCGTACTCGTGCTTGGGCTCGTACTTGTGCATCTGATCCAGGTAGAGCTTGAGGCCCGGGTACAAGCGGGCCGGGGCCGTGAACGGAACATGGTACGTGGCGAAGTACACGCCCTGCATCAGGTTCTTGTTCGCTTTGAGCGTCGACACGTCGTTCCCGTTCAGCCACAATTGCTTCGCGTTCAGACCGTATTGGTGAATCGCGCGTGCCATCGTGACGTTGCCCTGAACGTCCATGCAGCTGAGCACGAAGTTCGATCCGGCCTGCTTCATCCTCTGGACGTCGGTGGCCACTGTGGAGCCCGGGTAGTTGATCTTCAGGTCCACGTAGCTGACGTCGTAGCCCCCCTTCTTCAAGGCGTTCTCGGCCGCCTGGCAGGCGTCTGCCGATGCGGCGACTCCGTACGCCAGGATGGCGATCGAGGGCTTCGACTGGGTCCTGCGCGCCAGATAGGCGAACTCGGCAGCCCCGGCCGGGTAGTACTGCACGGACCCCCCGGCGGCGAAGAGATTGGGCGGCCCCGCCCAGTTGTTCGTGACGTTGTAACCGTATGTGGGTATGCCCGACTCGACGAAGAGATTGGGGGAGAAGAAGATGGTTGCGACACCGGTCACCGCGAACACGTGGTCTTGATTGATCAACGTGTTGGCGAGCTGGTTGAACGTCGTCGGGTTGCCACCGTCGTCCAGGGCGTACTTGTAGTCGATCTTCCGGCCGTTCACACCTCCCTGAGCGTTGACGTACTTGAAGTAGGCTCTTTCGCCATAGATCAATCCGGAGGAGTTCGCTGCGAGCGTTCCGGTCTGGGTCGAGATAGTCCCGACGGTGATGGACGTGGGCGTGACACCAGGTGCGCTTTTGTCCGCGGCGTACGCCGTTCCGGTCGGAACCAGCGCGACGACGACGGCCGCCAGCGCCAGAGAGAGTCCGACGGTGCCCCGACGGCCTCGCATGTGGTCCAGCTTCGAGCGCTTTGACACGGCATCGCCTCCGTTGAGACAGCCAATCTGCAACGAGTCTGTACCCAGTGCAAGCGGCCACACGAGGCGGCGCTGCGCTTTCTTAGCGAATTCTTCCTATCCTCAAGGGATTCTTCGGGCGCCGCGAGCTCTCGAACCGGCACCCTGAACCGGCCGAACCTCGACTTACCGACCGCGCAGCGAGGACTTGTTCACGCCGACTGCCTCTCGGACGAGTGCCTTGAACGCCTTCTCGTCGATCTCGTCGCCCTCCGAGACGTCGATCGCCCGACGAACGTTCCCCTCGAGACTGGAGTTGAACAGTTGGGAGGGATCCTGCAGGGAGGCGCCTCGGGCGAAGGTGATCTTCACGTGGTTCTTGTAGACCTCGCCCGTACAGATCATGCCGTGATGCGACCAAACCGGGACGCCGTCCGGATTGCTCCGCTTGACCCACTTCCTTTCCTCGACGACATCGGGATCCGCCTGAGCGATCCATTCGCGGATGCGAGACAGGGCCGCGCCTCGCCAATCCTCGTTCGAACTAGCCACTGCCCTCAGGAATCCTGGACCAGCCCGAGGACATTGCCGTCGGGGTCGGTGAACGTGGCGACCCGACGGCCGCCACCCACCTCGTGCGGAGGCTCCCTGACCGTGGCGCCTGCGTCTGTGACCTCGGCCAGTTTGTCCTCGATGTTGGCCACGCTCCAGTAGGCGACAGGTGAGGCGGAGACCTGAGGGCCGCCGCTCGGCACCAGGCCGATGTGCTGGCCCGCCGTATCGAAGCCCACGTAGTACTGGGCATCGGCCTGGGGCTCGAGTCCGAGCAGAGCGGTCTAGACCGCCTTCGCCCGCTCGAGATCGGACACCGGGTGCAGCACGATCTTGATCCCCTCGGTGGTAGAGCGGCTCACGGTTGCTCCTTTCAGCTGGCTGGTCGATGTTGCCGTGATGCCGGTATGACGCGCCAGGCCACCGAAGTGTGACAGTGGCCTGGGCACCCGTCTCCAGCCGCCGTGTCACATCGCGGCCCTCCGGCGCGTCAGTCTGGAGTGATGGATCGTGAACTGGCCACTTCATTCGAGGCGAACCGGTCGCGGCTCCAGGCCATGGCGTTCCGGATGCTCGGATCGCTCACCGACGCCGAGGACGCCGTGCAGGAGACATGGATCCGCCTGAACGGCTCCGACGCAGAGCGCATCGACAACCTTGGCGGGTGGCTGACCACGGTCCTCTCCCGGGTCTGCCTCGGCATGCTCAGATCGCGCCGCACCCGCCGCGAGGAGCTGATCGAGGTCGAAGGCCCAGCTCGCGAGGAGCTCACCCCGGAGGACGAGGTGATCCTCGCCGAAGCGATGGGGCCGGCCCTCCTGCTGGTGCTCGAGACCCTCACACCCGCCGAACGCCTCGCCTTCGTTCTCCACGATCTCTTCGCCGTGCCCTTCGACGAGATCGCCCCGATCGTCGGGCGCTCTTCGACGGCCGCCCGCCAACTCGCCAGCCGGGCGCGACGGCGAGTCCAGGGCTCCGGGGACCTTCCCTCGGGTAACCGGCGTCGCCAACAGCAGATCGTCGACGCCTTCCTGGCTGCCTCCCGAGAAGGAGATTACGGGGCGCTCGTCTCCCTTCTCGACCCCGACGCGGTGCTTCGGGCAGACCGCGCTGCGGTCGAGATGGCCTCGGCCCTCCGCGAGCGCGGAGCGCCGCTTCTCGCACCCGAGGTGCGCGGCGCCGGGAGCGTGGCCACCGCCCTCATCGGGCGAGCCAGTGCTGCCCGGTCTGCGCTCATCGAGGGCATCCCCGGCGCGGTCTGGGCGCCGGGCGGTCGGCTCAGAGCAGCCTTCGCCTTCCACGTGATCGGGAGCACGATCGCCGAGATCGAGATCGTCACCGATCCCGCCGTCGTGGCAGC
>DAHUZK010000003.1 GCA_027306605.1 Acidimicrobiaceae bacterium | reverse complement strand
TGACCTGTTTGCCCTTGGCGTCGATCACGTACCACAGGCCGCCGTTCTGGTCGATGCCCTGTCCCATCACCGTGCCCGGTACGGCGTCGAGGACGTAGGTGTAGAGCGGATGGCCGCCGTAGGACAGCTGGACCGAACCGTCGGGCCGCCGGAGGGTGCCCACCAGTGCCGCGTCGAGGCCCTGGCCCACCCGGACCGGACGTGTCCTGAGGAGCGGCGGCCACTGCAGCACGCAGCCGGGGTTGAGGCACGCGCTGTGGGTGGGGGTGTCGGGCACGAAGTCGTAGAGCGTTCGGCCCAGGCCGTCGGCCAGGATGGGGCCCGCGGGCGAGCGCTGGAGCGTCAGCGTGAGCGACGGGTCGACGGTGGGCGGTGTGGCCAGGGTGGTCACGTCGGAGCTGCCGCACGCGCTCAGCGTCAAGGCGAGTCCGGCGAGGACTGCCGGGACGGCCAGGGCGGACCGGCGCAGCCGGGCCAGGATCACGCGCCGGCGACCGGGACGTCGGTGCCGAGCAGCCAGCTGACAGCCCCCAGCACGAGGAGGGGGACGGCGACTCGGGGTGCGATCCGCGTCAGACGTCGTCCTCCCCGGGGGGCAGGAACGAGAAGGGAAGGTCGGCCAGCGTGATCAGCGTCGACGCGATCCACCGGGTCAGGCCGTCGAAGACGGGCGCGATCGTGGCCGGCTCCTCGAGCTGCTGCTCGCTGAAGCGGATGGAGCCCTCGTAGGTGGCCTCGGCCGCCCAGCGCCGGCCGCCGCGCTCGCCGTCGGTCTCGGTTCGCACCTGCTCGATCGTCGTGGCCGTGCGCACCAGGTCCGTGGGATCGACCAATGGTCCGGTGACCGGCAACGCGGCCATGACCTTCTCCGTGTCGGGCGCCTCGGCCATGCGTTGGACCCGCAGCGCCACTTCGATCACGACCTCGGGTAGCTCGTCGGGGGGCTCGCCGATCGACCAGCTGCGATACGAGGTCTGGCTCCAAGTCGGCCAGTCGACCGAGAGGTCGGCGCGGACCCGCGGCGGCTGTTCCTCGCCGGGAAGGCTGTAGGAGGTCTCCCAGGAGACGTCGCCCAGGAACACGTCCACCTGGAAACGCTCCTCGACGGCCTGGCGCTGGAGCAGGGCACGGTCGAAGGAGTCCCGGATGGTGCCGATGACGTCGACGAGAATGTGGTCGAGCACGACGGACGAGGATAGGCCCGCTCCGCCCTGCCCATCTTTCGCCCGCCCCCGACGGCCTCACGCGTGTCGCAGAGTCCACGGCTGTTACGGTCGGGACGGTGAGCGAGAGTTCGGTCTGGCTGGAGCGCCGCGTGATCGCCTACGCGCACCAGGGCGGCGCCTGGGAGTCGCCGTCCTCCACCCTGCACGCGATCACCCACGCCCTCGAGGTGGGTGCGACGGGGATCGAGCTCGACGTGCACGCCACGGCGGACGGGGAGCTGGTGGTGTGCCACGACGCCACGGTGGACCGCACCACGGCGTCGCAGGGCGCCATCGCGTCGTTCACGCTGGAGGAGCTCCGGGGCATGGACTTCTCCTACTGGTGGATCGAGGGTGCCGACGTGACGCCGGGCCGACCGGCAGCCGAGTACCCCTTCCGCGGACGCGCACCGCACGACCCCGCCTTCGGCATCGCCACCTTGCGCGAGGTGCTCGAGCGCTTCCCGGGCGTCGTGCTCAACCTCGACATCAAGCAGACGGCGCCCGTGGTAGAGCCCTACGAGGAGTCGCTGGCGCGCCTGCTGGCCGAGTACGGCCGCACCGACGACGTCATCGTCGCCTCCTTCCTCGACCCGGCCACGGACGCCTTCCGCAGCTTCGCGCCCATGGTGCCGACCTCGGCGGGCACCGTGGCGACGGCGGAGGCGTGGCGGGCGGTGCAGGCGGGCGAGGAGATGCCCGACACCCCGGCCGTCGCCTATCAGGTGCCCGAGCGGCAGGGGGACCTGGTCGTGGTGGACGAGCGCTTCGTGGCCGCCGCGCACCGGAGCCGCAAGGCGGTGCACGTGTGGACGGTGAACGACGCCGAGTCCATGGAGCGGCTGCTCGACCTCGGTGTCGACGGCATCATCTCGGACGTGCCCACGGCCCTGTGCGGCGTGCTGGCGGCGCGAGGAGTGGCCTGGGGAGGTCCCTGAGGCGATCCGGCGTGCCGGCGTCAGCCGCGGCCACAGTTGGGCTTCTTGCCGTGGTTGGCCTTCTTCTTCGTCCTGAGCTTTCGCTTGACCGTTCGCTTCGACATGGGCGGCACAGCTTAGACGGGCCTGAGGGAGGGTCCGGTAGCCTCCATCGCATGCGGTCCGGCTGGCTGCTGCGAGACGGGGACGTCGTGTGCGCGCTCGAAATGGCCGAGTCGCCGGCGGAGCGTGGCGCCCTGCGCGGGCGCAGCGGGTGCGACGGGGCGCTCCACCTGGACGGGGTCCGGGCCGTGCACACCGCCCGCATGCGGTTCGCCGTCGACGTGGCCTTCCTCGCCGAGGATCTCACGGTCGTGCGCGTCGCCCGGCTCAAGCCGTGGCGCCTGGCCGTGGGCGGGCGGGGCGTGCGCGGCGCCGTCGAGACCGAAGCGGGGGCGCTCGAGCGCTGGGGCGTACGGGTGGGCGACCAGCTCGAGGTGCGTCTTGTGCCCGACGGCGCCGCGGGCGACGGGCCTTGAGCGACGGGCGGCGGGGCCGGCTCGTGCTGGTGGCCACGCCGATAGGGAACCTGGGCGACCTCGCACCACGGGCCCGAGACGTGCTGGCGGAGGCGGACGTGGTGTGCTGCGAGGACACGAGGCGCACCCGTGCGCTGCTCTCGGCCGCCGGCGTCCCGGCGCGGGGCCGGTTGCTGTCGCTGCACGGCCACAACGAGGAGAGCCGCCTGGCCGCGGTCTCCGCCGCGATCGAGCGGGGCGCCACCGTCGCCGTGGTGAGCGACGCGGGCACGCCCGGCGTGTCGGACCCCGGATCCTGGCTCGTGGCGCAGCTGGTCGCGGCGGGGGAGACCGTGAGCGCGGTTCCGGGGCCGTCCTCGGTCCTGGGGGCCCTGGTCGTCAGCGGCCTGGCCACCGACCGCTTCGCCGTGGAGGGGTTCCTGCCGCGCAAGGGAGGGGCGCGCCGCCGGCGGATGGCGGCCGTGCTGGCCGACGAGCGCACGACGGTCGTCCTCGAGGCACCCGGGCGAGTGGCGGGGACCCTGCGCGAGCTGGCGCAGGGCGACCCCGAGCGTCGCGTGGCGGTGGTGCGCGAGCTGACGAAGGTCCACGAGGAGGTCTGGCGAGGCACGCTGCGCGAGGCGGCGGAGACCTTCGCCGCCCGCGAGGTCCGAGGCGAGGTCGTGCTCGTCGTCGCGGCCGCGCCCGTCCCGGAGCCGGCCGGGGACGACGAGTTGGACGTGGCGGCGCGAGCCGCGCTGGCGCGCGACCCCGCGGCAGGCCCGCGTCAGCTGGCCGACCGTGTGGCGGCCACGCTGGGCGTGCCCCGCCGGCGCGCCTACGAGGCCGTGCTGCGCGTCCGGCCCCTCGCCGGCGGCGAGCCGGGCACCGGACCGGGCTGAACGCGCCGGTACGCTACGGCCGGTGCCCCCCTACTACCTCACGACTCCCATCTACTACGTCAACGACGCGCCCCACGTGGGCACCGCGTACACGACGGTGAACGCCGACGCGCTGGCGCGCTGGCACCGGCTCGTGGGCGACGAGGTGTGGTTCATGACCGGCACCGACGAGCACGGTGCCAAGATCGTCGAAGCCGCCGAGGCGAACGGCACCACGCCCCAGGACTGGACCGACCGGACCTCGGCCCGGTTCGTGGAGGCATGGCGTCGGCTGGACATCGCCTACGACGACTTCATCCGCACGACCGAACCCCGTCACTACGCGGTGGTGCAGCGATTCCTGCAACGGATCTACGACAACGGGTACATCGAGCTGGCGCCCTACTCGGGCCTCTACTGCGTCTCGTGCGAGGACTACTACACCGAGGACCAGCTGATCGAGGGCACGTGCCCCGTGCACGGCCGGCCCGTGATCGAGATGCAAGAGGACAATTATTTCTTCAAGCTCAGCGCTTTCGAGGACCGGCTGCTCGAGTTCTACGACCAGCACCCCGATTTCGTGCGTCCCGTCTCCAAGCGCAACGAGGCGCTCGGCTTCATCCGCGGCGGCCTGCGCGACGTGTCCATCACGCGCACCTCCTTCACCTGGGGGGTCCCGGTCCCGTGGGACAGCGGTCACGTGTTCTACGTCTGGTACGACGCGCTGATCAACTACCTGACGGTGGCGGGCTACGGCAGCGACGACGCCGCATTCGCCTCGCGCTGGGGAGCGGCGCACCACCTCATCGGGAAGGACATCCTCAAGTTCCACTGCGTGTGGTGGCCTGCCATGTGCATGGCGGCGCAGATCGACCCGCCCGACGAGATCTTCGTGCACGGCTACCTCCTCATGGGAGGCCAGAAGCTCGGCAAGACGATGATCGCGGCAGGGGCTGCCGGGGGGGACGGGGCCAAGGCGCTGCGCGTCACCGACGTCTCACCGCTGGCACTCGCCGACGACTTCGGTGTGGACCCGTTGCGCTACCACCTCGTGCGCGACGTGCCCCTGGGCGGCGACGGCGACTTCTCCTACGAGGGGATCGTCAGCCGCTACAACGCGGACCTGGCGAACAACCTGGGCAATCTCGTCTCGCGGGTGACGACGGTCGTGCAGTCCAAGTGCGGCGGGGTGGGCCCGGCCTGCGACGAGGGCAGCGAGCTGGCGGCGGTGGCGGCCGAGACGCTCGAGACCACGGCGGCCGCCTGGGCACGCTGGGCGCCACACGAGGGGCTCGAGGCGACCTGGCGCCTCATCGGCGCGGCCAACGCCCGGCTCGAGGCGGCCGAGCCCTGGAAGATGGAACCGGGCCCGGCAGTCGACGCCGTGCTGGGCGACGCGCTCGAGGTGTTGCGGATCGTGGCCGTGCTGATCGGCCCGGCCATGCCGGCGACGGCCCGCGAGGTCTGGCGGCGCATCGGCGTGCCCGGCGACCCCGGTTCGGCCCGGCTGCCCGACGCCGCGGCCTGGGGCGGCTACGAGGGAGGCGCCACAGTCGAGAAGGGCGCTCCGCTGTTCCCCCGGCGCAAGGCCTGACGTGGAGGGCTGGTTCGACTCGCACTGCCACGTGCAGGAGGGGTTCCGAGAGTCCGCCGACTCGGGCCCCTCGGGCCCCTCGGGGACTTCGGGCCCCTCGGGGACTTCGGCCCTCGACGGGCTGCTGGCCCGTGCCCGCGAGGCCGGCATCGAGCGCCTGATCTGCATCGGGACCGGGGTGGCGACCTCCGCGCAGGCGGTGGCGGTGGCCCGGGCCACCGCCAGGGCCGGCACGGCCCCGCGGGCGTGGGCGTCGGTCGGCCTCCATCCCCACGAGGCCAGCGAGGGGGTGGACGCGGTCGCCCGCCTGCTCGAGCGCGAAGTGGGGCGCGGTGACGGCGCGGTGGTCGCGGTGGGCGAGTGCGGGCTGGACTACTTCTACGAGCACTCGCCGCGCGACGCGCAGCGCCGCGCCTTCGCCGCCCAGATCGCACTCGCACACCTGCACGGGCTGACGTTGGTGATCCACGCCCGCGACGCGTGGGCCGATCTCTTCGACGTGTTGCAGGCAGAGGGCGTGCCCGAGCGCACGGTGCTGCACTGCTTCACCGGCGGACCGGACGAAGTGGCGCGCTGCCTCGACGCGGGGATGTACGTCTCGTTCAGCGGCATCGTCACCTTCAAGAACGCCGCGGACGTGCGGGCCGCCGTGGCGCGCTGCCCGCTCGAGCGATTGCTGGTCGAGACGGACAGCCCCTTCCTGGCCCCGGTGCCGCACCGGGGCAAGACGAACGAGCCGTCCTACCTTCCCTACGTCGGACAGGCGATCGCAGCCGTGAAGGGGTGTGACGTGCAGCAGGTCATGGAGCACTCCGCTCGCGCCGCAGCCATGGCGTTTTCCACAGGCAGGTAATTCGCGCGTTCTTGTGCGGAATACGAGAACCTCGTGACCTGCACGTTTGACGTTGAATTCGCCTATTTACCCGGTGTGAGCAGGGAGTTCACCAAAATATCACAGAGCACATGCTGTGTGACCTGGGAAAAGAGCGCGGCAAATGCGCTGCCACCATTTCCGGTTTGCGGGTGTCGGGATCGGTTATCTATGTTCTCCAAAACCCCTCGCCCCCGTGTGTCGGCGCGGGTGCACTGTGTCCCCGGAGAAGGGTGGAGCCCTGCGGAACCAGAGCACTGGGGGGAGGCGCCTCGGCGTTGCCGCCGTCATCTGCGGCGTGCTGTTCGGCGGGCCTCTCCTGTTGTTGCAGAATTCGTCGTCGGCGCGTTCCGCGCGCACCGACGCCACGACGGCACCCGATTCGCATCAGGGCATGACGCACGCGTCCCGCGGCGGCGCGGCAGCGCGCGGCGGGGTGCACCTGCAGACACAGCCGGTCGACTACCAGACGCCGACGACGACCACTGCGCCGTCTCCGGCAACCGCGGCACCGCCGGCCGCCACGACGCCCGCACCGTCGGCGACGACCACGACGGTGTCACCACCACCACCGCCACCACCATCGACGACGACCACGACGACGCCACCGCCACCGCCGCCACCTCCGGCCCCGGCGAACCGGGAGTCGGGACAGGCGACGTGGTACTCGGCGGCACCCCCGGGCTACTGCGCCAGCCCGACGCTGTCGTTCGGCACGGTGCTCACCGTCACCAACGACCTGACCGGAGCGACGACGTCGTGCACCGTCGACGACCGCGAGGCGGCCGGCTATCCACGGGTCGTGGACATGTCGCCCCAGGGCTTCGCCCAGATCGCCAGCACGAGCCAGGGAGTGGTGCAGGTCACAATCTCCTGGTGACCCATTCCGGCGCCGACATCGCGCACTTGCTGTCGGCACACGGGATCCGCCCCAGCAAGGCCCTCGGGCAGAACTTCGTGGCCGATCCGAACACCGTCCGGCGCATCGCCCGGCTGGCCGGAGCGGCCGAGGGCAGCCGGATCCTCGAGATCGGAGCCGGTCTGGGATCCCTCACCCTCGCCCTGGCCGAGACGGGGGCCCGGGTCCTGGCGGTGGAGGCCGACCGGCATGTCGTGCCGGTGCTCCGCACGGTGGTCGAGCCCGCCGGGGTCGAGGTGGTCGAGGGCGACGCCATGGCGCTCGACCTGGCCGCTCTGCTGGCCGAGCGGGATCCCGGCCGCTGGCAGCTGGTCTCGAACCTGCCCTACAACGTCGCCACGCCCCTGGTGCTGCGGGTCCTGACGGCAGTTCCCGCCGTGGAGCGGTTGCTCGTCATGGTGCAACGCGAGGTGGGCGAGCGCATGGCGGCCGAGCCCGGCCGGCCCGCCTACGGGGCCGTGTCGGTCCGAGTCGCCTACTTCGCGCGGGCCGAGGTGGTCGGCCGTGTGCCGGCCTCCGTGTTCGTGCCCCGTCCCCGGGTCGAGTCCGTCCTGGTGCGCATGACCAGGCTGACATCGCCGGCAGTCGACCCGGCCCTCGTCTCCTACGAGCGGCTCGACGCGGTGGTGCGGGCCGGGTTCGGCCAACGGCGCAAGATGCTCCGCCGCTCCCTTTCCGGCGTGGTCGAGCCCGAGGCGTTCGCTCGGGCCGGCGTCCGTCCCGATGCCCGGGCCGAAGAGCTCGACGTGGCGGCCTGGGGCAGGCTGGCCGCGCCATGACGAGCGCCGCCACCGTCTTCGCACCCGCCAAGCTGACGGTGTCGTTGCACGTGACGGGCGTGCGGGCCGACGGGTACCACGAGCTCGACGCCGAGATGGTCACGCTGAGCCTGGCCGACGAGCTCGTCTTCGACGAGGGCGCTCCCGGTGCCGACGGCTCCGCGCCCGGCCTCGTCGTCGACGTCGCACCCTGGGTGCGGGCGACCGCGGTGCCGTCGGGGGGCGAGAACCTCGTGTCCCGTGCCCTGGCGGCGGTCGGCCGGTCGGCGAAGGTGCACCTGAGCAAGCGCATCCCGCCCGGGGGAGGGTTGGGTGGCGGATCGGCCGACGCCGCGGCCGTCCTGCGCTGGGCCGGCTGTGCGGACCCCGAGGTTGCGGCGGGCCTGGGGGCCGACGTGCCCTTCTGCGTCGTGGGCGGACGGGCCCGGGTCCGCGGGGTCGGCGAGCAGGTGACGCCGTTGCCCTTCGTCCCCCGCGACTACCTCCTCCTCCTGCCGCCCTTCGGGATCGACACCGCTGCGGTGTACCGCGCCTTCGACGCGGGGGGGCGTGGCGACGGGGGCGCCAACGACCTGGAGGCGGCCGCATTGGCCGTCGAGCCCCGCCTGGCGTCGTGGCGCGAGGCGCTGGGCGAGCTGACGGGGAGGGCGCCGGCGCTGGCGGGCAGCGGCTCGACCTGGTTCGTGGAAGGAGGGCCGGAGGAACCGGGAACGACGGCGGACCGAGAGGTGCGGCGGGGGAACGAGACGGCCCGGTTGGTGTGGGCCCGTACCGTGCCGGCGGACTGGGACGGGAACCCCGCTGCGGTCTGAGGAGCGGCCGTGACCGGCCGGGCTACTTTCCGGCCCGGCGCTGCCAGCGGGTGGCCTTGAGCATCTTCTTGTGCTTCTTCTTGCGCATCCGCTTGCGGCGCTTTTTGATCAGAGAACCCATGTCGTGCGGCAGGCTAGCGGTCTCCGGGGGCGACTGCCAGGTCGCGCCGGACCCGAGGAGGTGTCGATGAGCTTCGAGATCGTCCGGATGGACCACGTGCAGCTGGCCATGCCTCCCGGCCGTGAGGCGGACGCCGAGGCCTTCTACGCAGGGCTGCTCGGCCTGGAGCGGGTGCCCAAGCCCGAGCCCCTGGCGGCCCGCGGCGGGTGCTGGTTCGTGCGGGGCACCACCGCGGTCCATCTCGGCGTCGAAGCGGACTTCCGACCGGCGCGCAAGGCGCATCCGGCCTTCGTCGTCCGCGACCTGCCGGCGCTCGAGGCGGCCTGCGCCGCAGCCGGGGTGGCGGTCCGGCCCAACCCGGACCGGGCGCCGGGTCTGGGCGCCTACCTCGACGACCCGTTCGGGAACCGGATCGAGCTGATCGCCGAGAGCTGACGACCCGCAGGACGCTCAGGTGGGGGCGGCCAGCTCGCGGGTCTCGTCGGGACCGCTGACCGTGGGCAGCGTCAGCGACATGCGAGCACCGCCGTCGGGGTCGTTCTCGGCGAGGATCGTGCCGCCCTCTGCCTTGACGACCTGCGCCACGATGGCCAGGCCGAGTCCGGAGCCGGGAAGACCGCGTGCGGCCGGGGAGCGGTAGAAGCGGTCGAAGATGTGGGGCAGGTCGCCCTCGGCGATGCCGGGCCCGCGGTCGCGCACGACGACCCGGCCCGCCCTGCACGTGACGGAGACCGACTGCCCGGCCGGGCTCCACTTGCGCGCGTTGTCCAACAGGTTGCCGACGGCGCGTCCCAGCCGATCGGCGTGACCCTCGACCCAGCACGGCTCGGCATCGAGCTCGAAGGTCACGTCCCTGGAACGCCCGTGCGTGTTCTGCACGGTGACGGCATCCCTCACCAGCTGGTCGAGTCGCAGCGGTTCCTTGGGCGCCGGCTGTTGGTCGCCCCGGGCCAGCTCGGCCAGGTCGCCGACGAGGTCGGTGAGCTCCTGGAGCTGGACCAGCACGTCGTCGACCAACACGTTGCGGTCGTGCTCGCTGAGCTCGTCCACGCGTCGGATCACCTCGAGGTTGGTGCGCAAGCTGGTGAGCGGCGTGCGCAACTCGTGGGAGGCGTCGAGCACGAGCTGGCTCTGGGCGCGTCGCGACGACTCGAGCGCCTCGAGCAGCCGGTTGAAGGTCCGGCGCAGCCGGCCCAGCTCGTCC
Source organism: Acidimicrobiaceae bacterium (assembly GCA_027306605.1). Classification (GTDB taxonomy): domain Bacteria; phylum Actinomycetota; class Acidimicrobiia; order Acidimicrobiales; family RAAP-2; genus Bog-473. The sequence goes on along the minus strand of DAHUZK010000003.1, from coordinate 1,448 downwards.
GGTCCGCCCGGGGAGAGGCGCCGGGACACGTCCGTCGTCTCGGCCAGGTCCTCGACGGTGTGCGTCAGGGAGTTGAGGGGGACGAGCGCCGTGCGCGCCACGAGCCAGCCGAGCACGACGGCCAACAGCACCCCGAAGAAGGCGACGCTCCCGAGCAGCACGGCCAGCTTCCGCAACTCCGAGCTCACGTTGAGCAGCGTGGCGATCTGCAGCGCACCACCGTCGGTGAGGATGCCAGAGGAGACCTGCGTGCCCGGCGGAAGATGCTCGACGTACTCGCGCATCTCGTTGCCGTCCACCGTGACCGTGGTGAAGAAGGCGGGCGCCAGGCCGAGGGCGACCAGGCGGACCTGGCCGGTCACCGGCAGCCCGCCCCCGAGCAGCACGACGCCGCTGGTGTCGATCACCTGTCCGGGAGTACCGGTCGTGGCCACGATCTGCTGTCCGGCCACGATGCGCTGCGCCGCCGAGGTGAGCGAGTTGTCGGCGGCCTGGGTCAGCGTGTTCCGGGCCACGATGAAGGAGGCCAGTGACGCCGCCAGCACGGCGACCACCACTGCCACGGTGGTCGCCAGCACGAGGCGGGTGCGAAAGGTCACGTGTCCCGCAGCACGTAGCCCACGCCGCGCACCGTCTGGATGCATCGGGTCTCGCCGCCCTCTTCGAGCTTGCGGCGCAGGTAGCCCACGTAGACGGCGAGGGAGTTGGTCCCCGAGTCGAAGTCGAAGCCCCAGACACGATTGAGGAGCACCTCGCGGGTGAGGACCTGGCGCGGATGGCGCAGGAACATCTCGAGTAGGTCGAACTCGATGCGCGTGAGGGCGAAGGTGCGGTCACCGCGCTGGCCCTCTCGGGTCGACAGGTCCAAGGTCAGGTCGCCCACTCGCAAGAGGCCCCCCTCCCCCTCGAAGCGCCGGCGCAGGAGGGCACGGAGGCGGGCCAACAGCTCCGCCAGTGCGAACGGCTTGACGAGGTAGTCGTCGGCTCCCGCATCGAGGCCCTGCACCCTGTCGTCGACGGCATCGCGCGCGGTCAGGATGAGGACCGGCGTGTCGTCGCCGGCGGCGCGCATGCGGCGGCAGACGGTGAGCCCGTCGAGGTCGGGCAACCCGAGATCGAGGATGAGGGCATCGGGCGGCGTCTGTGCCAGCGCCTCGAGCGCCTCGCCCCCGGAGGGCACGGTGACGACGTCGTAGCCGTCGAGACGGAGCGCCCGGTCGATCGACCGGGAGACGGCGAGGTCGTCGTCCACCACCAAGATGCGCACGGCAACAAAAGCTACTGCCGGGCCTCATCCCGACCCGGCCGCGGCGGGCCTAACCTTGCCCTGGGCACTCGCCTCGGTCCGGGGTAGTTCAATCGGCAGAACGTCGGCCTTTGGAGCCGGATGTTGGAGGTTCGAGCCCTCCCCCCGGAACGGTTCCCGCCAGCTAACCTGGCGCCGGTGA
>DAHUZK010000080.1 GCA_027306605.1 Acidimicrobiaceae bacterium | reverse complement strand
GCGGTCGACGCCGCCCGCGAGGCTTTCGACCGCGGCCCGTGGCCCAAGATGACGCACGCCCAGCGGGCCGAGTACCTGCGGGCCATCGGCGAGGGCCTGCGCGGCAAGGGCGCCGAGGTCGGCCAGCTCTGGCCCCGCGAGTCCGGTGCCCTCCACGTGGTCGCCCAGCACACCGCGCCCGGCATGGCCGGGGTCTTCGACTTCTACGCCGGGCTCGCCGACACGTTCCCCTTCGAGGAGCGGGCCCAGCCGACCATGGGGGGCGAGTACGGGCTGCTCGTGCGGGAGCCCGTCGGCGTCGTGGGGGCGATCATTCCCTGGAACGCACCGCTCAGCCTGATCTCCTACAAGATCGCCCCCGCGCTGGTCGCCGGCTGCACGGTCGTCCTCAAGTCCTCCCCCGAGGCTCCCGGTGACGCCTACCTCTTGGGCGAGATCGCCGAGGACGTCGGCCTGCCCGCCGGTGTCCTCAACATCGTGACCGCCGACCGGGGGGTCTCCGAGCTCTTGGTCACCAATCCCAGCGTCGACAAGATCACCTTTACCGGGTCCACGGCAGCCGGCCGGCGGATCGCCTCGTTGTGCGGGGAGCGGATCGCCCGCTGCACGCTCGAGCTCGGAGGCAAGTCGGCCGCAGTGGTCCTCGACGACATGGACCTACAGGAAGCCGCCGCCGCCATCGCGCGGGCCGAGTGCTTCCTCTCCGGGCAGGTCTGCTCGTCCTTGACCCGCATCATCGTCAGCCGCTCGCGTCACGACGACCTGGTGGACACGCTCGCCGCCACCTTCTCGCAGGTCAAGGTGGGCGATCCCTTCGACCCGCAGACCCAGATGGGCCCGCTCGCCATGAGCCGCCAACGTGACCGCGTCGAGGGGTACGTGGCCAAGGGCCTCGAAGAGGGTGCCGAACTGGTCACGGGCGGCGGCCGGCCCAAGGACCTCGAGCGCGGCTACTACATCGAGCCGACGGTCTTCGCCAACGTCGACAACCACTCGACCATCGCCCAGGAGGAGATCTTCGGCCCGGTACTGAGCGTCATCCCGGCCGACGACGAGGACCATGCCGTCACCCTGGCCAACGACACCATCTACGGTCTGAATGCCTCGGTGTTCACCAAGGACGTCGACCGTGCACGTCAGGTGGCGGGCCGGCTGCGATCGGGCACAGTGGGACACAACGCCTTCCGCACGGACTTCGGCATCGCCTTCGGCGGGTTCAAGCAGTCGGGCATCGGCCGGGAGGGCGGGACCGAGGGGCTGCTGCCGTTCCTCGAGACCAAGACGGTCATCCTCAACGGCACGCCCGGCGGCGCCGGGGGCTCCGCTCAGGATTCTTCGAGATAGTCCCGCAGCAGGTGGGCGGCGTCGGGACGGCGCAGCTTGGCCAGCGTCTTGGACTCGATCTGTCGCACGCGCTCCCGGGTCACCCCGAACTCCTTGCCCACTTCCTCGAGCGTACGGATCTTGCCGTCGTCGAGCCCGAAGCGCAGGCGCACGACGTCCTGCTCGCGTTCGGACAGATGGCCGAGTGCTTCGCGCACGGCGGCGTCGAGCAGTGAGCGGGTCGCGGCGTCGTCGGGCACCACCGCGCCACGGTCCTCGATGAGGTCGGAGAGGTTGAAGTCGTCCTCGTCCCCGACGGGCTGCTCGAGCGACACCGTGTCCTGGTTGATACGCAGGATCTCGCGCACGCGCTCGGTCGGCAGCTCGACACGGTGTGCCACCTCTTCGATCGCCGGCTCGCGCCCGAGCTCTTGGAGGAGCTGTCGTTGGGCCCAGACGACCTTGTTGATCGTCTCCACCATGTGCACCGGAATGCGGATGGTGCGCGCCTGATCGGCGATGGCACGTGTTATCGCCTGGCGTATCCACCAAGTGGCATAGGTCGAGAACTTGAAACCCTTGGTGTGGTCGAACTTGTCGACCGCGCGCATGAGGCCGAGGTTCCCTTCCTGGATCAGATCGAGGAACGCCAGTCCACGGTTGCGATAACGCTTGGCGATCGACACCACCAGGCGCAGGTTCGCTTCGATCAGCTCGTCCTTCGCCTTGAGGCCCCTCCGCATCTGGCGCCGGCACCCGGTCTCCTCGGCCGGCTCGAGCAGGTCCTCCGGCGGCCCGTCGCCGCTCACGGCCAGCTCGTGGCGGGCCAGCCTGGCGGAGGCCTCGTTCCCCGCCTCGATCGTCTTGGCGATCTCCACCTCCAGCTCGGCGTTGAGCAGGGGCACCCGCCCGATCTCCTTGAGGTAGGTGTGGACCGGGTCCTCGGCGCTACCTCCGGACTCGGCCGGGGGCGTCCGCCGGCCGTTGGTAGGGCGCCGGCCGGCGCGGGCGGAGATGCTGCCGTTCGTGCTCGACTCCGCCGAGGGCCGGGGTTCCTTCTTCGGGGCGGACTCGACGATCGGATCGTCCTCCTCGTCGTCGACGAGCTCGACACCTTCGGCCGTCACGCGGGTGATCAACGTCGTCAGCACTTCGGGCGTGAGCTCGACCGTGTGCAGCGCCTCGATCAGCTCGGCCTGCGTCAGGCTGCCCTTCTCTCGACCCACCACCAGGATCGCTTCGAAGTCGACCTGCGACACGCCGGGCGGGAGCGCGGCCTGGTCCGACGACGCGCGGGCGCGCGTCGTCATGTCGTCGTCGTCGATAGCGATTGCGGAATCTTCGCTCACCGTCGTCCTGCCAACTCGTTCACTCCCCTCGATCCCTCTCGGTCAGCCAAATTACCAACCGATCGGCGGCATCGCGCCCCGCCGACGGATCGTCGAGTTGGTCCAGCCAGAGGCGTACTTGTGCCGCCTCGCCGGCGCGGATTTGCCACTGGTCGTCCCCCGCGCTCGCCCGCGACTCCCTCTCCAGCTCCGCCATGGCGCGGCGTGTCGCGCCGCGCAGGAGCACGGCAACCACCGAGTCGACCGGGTCGCCCAGATCGGGGTCGCCCTTCATCGGTTCTTCGACTGTGACGCGTCGCAACAGGCTCGCTACCTCCGGTGACGCGTTCTCGACCGCTTCGTGCACGCTGTCGTTCTCCAGGAGTGCGACGAACGCCTGGCGCTGCACCGAATCGGTGAAGAGCACCGCGTGCACTCGATCCGCTACATCATCGGGTCGGTGGACCGCCAACTTGAGCGCCTCGAGACCCGGCCCCGGTCGCAGCGCCGCCGGTGCGGCCGGGTCCGCCGGCGCCGCCGGCGCCGCCGACGACCGGCCGTCACGAGCCGGGACGTCTTCCGTTCTCCGCCCGTGCCGGCGAGCACCTCCCGGCACCCCACCGATGCGGTCCGTCTGGCCGGGGTACGCCCTCATGTGCTCGAGGCGCTGGCGCAACCGCGTCGTGTCGACCCGGCACACGTCGGCCAATTGCATCACGTACTGGTCACGGACCAGGTCGTCAGGGTGCTCGGCCACCGCCGCCAGCGCGGCGTCGGCCGCCCGTGCCCGTCCCTCGGCCGTGGTGAGGTCGCCGCCGGCCAGCAGGCGGTCCACGCGGAACTGGAGGAACGGCCGCGCCTCCTTCACGGCGCGGGCCAGCGCGCCCGGATCGGTGCGGGCCAGGTCACCCGGATCGCTCCCGCCGGGCAGATCGGCCACGACCACGTCCACCTCGTGCTTGCGTTCCCACTCGTAGACGCGGGAGGTCGCGCTCTGCCCCGCCGAGTCGGCGTCGTAGGCGAGCACGATGCGCTTGGCGAAGTTCCGCAACAACGTGAAGTGCTCCTCGCCGAGCGCGGTCCCGCAGGTGGCGACGGCCCACGGCACGCCGGCCTGGAAGCAGCCGATGACGTCGGTGTAGCCCTCGCACACCACCACCTCGCCGCGCTCGATGACGCCTTGCTTGGCCCAGTTGAGCGCGTAGAGGGTGCGCCGCTTCGTGTAGACGGGCGACTCCTGCGAGTTCTTGTACTTGGGTTCGGGCCGCTGCGGCGGTGCTGCCCCCGGCCGGGCGGGCAGGATGCGCCCCCCCATGGCGATGGGCCGGCCCGAGGGGTCGCAGATGGGGAAGAGGACGCGGCCCCGGAAGAAGTCCTGGGCCCGGCCGCGCCGGTTGACGAAGCCCAGACCGGAGTCCGACAGCACCTTCTCGGGCAGTTTCAAGGCCTTGGCCAGCGCGTCCCAGTCGTCAGGCGCCCATCCGAGCCGGAATTTGCGCACGATGTCCCCGTCGTACCCGCGCGAGCGCAGGTAGTCGCGCGCCGGACCGGCGTCGGGCGCGGAGAGCAGGCGCTCGTGGTACCAGGTGACGGCGCGCTCCATGGCGTCGAGGATCTCGGAGCGCCGCTTGTGGTCGCGGCCCATCTCCTGGTCCTCGTGCAGGGTGATGCCCGCCCGGTCGGCCAGGAAGCGGACGGCGTCGACGAAGTCGAGATGGTCCATGGCGCGCACGAAGCTGATGGCGTCGCCGGACGCCTGGCAGCCGAAGCAGTAATAGAAGCCCTCCTCGGCGTTCACGCTGAACGACGGCGTCTTCTCGGTGTGGAAAGGGCAGAGCCCGGTCCAGCGGCGCCCGGACTTCTTCAAGAGGGAGTGCTCGCTGATCAGCGCGACGATGTCGGTGGCCGCGCGGACCTGCGCGACCTCCTCGTCCGGTATCCCCACGGACCCGACGGTACCGCGGCGTTGTGGCTGACCGATCGGGTCCGCCGCGGACCCGCTCAGCGCTCCTGGTCGCCGGCGGCCAGGACGGCCTGCGCCGCAGCCAGCCGGGCCACCGGGACCCGGAAGGGCGAGCAGCTGACGTAGTCCAGCCCGGCGCTGTAGAAGAGGCCGATGGAGGCGGGCTCGCCGCCGTGCTCGCCGCAGACCCCGACCTTGAGGCCGGGTCGGGTGGCCCGGCCCCGGGCGGTCCCGAGCTTGACCAGCTCGCCCACGCCGTCGAAGTCGACCACCTCGAAGGGGTTGCGCGGCAACAGGCCCTGCTCCAGGTAGGCGTCCATCATGCGGCCCTCGACGTCGTCACGCGAGAAGCCGAAGGTCATCTGCGTGAGGTCGTTGGTCCCGAAGGAGAAGAAGTCCGCCACCTCGGCGATCTCGCCGGCCCGCAGCGCCGCCCGGGGCGTCTCGATCATGGTCCCGATCGTGACGTCGAGCCTGCCCCCCCTGGCCGGGCCACTGCCCGCCCTGGACCCGCGCGAGGGCCGGGGTGCCCGCTCGTTGTTGACGGCGGCGACGGCGTCCTCGACCCAGCCCCGGGCCAGGGCGAGCTCTTCGCGGGTCACGGTGAGCGGGATCATGATCTCGACGATCGGGTGGCCCCCGTCGGCCACCCGCTGTCGCGCCGCCTCCATGAGGGCACGCACCTGCATGGCGTAGAGGCCCGGCTTGATCACCCCCAGGCGCACTCCGCGTGTCCCGAGCATCGGGTTGGCCTCCCGCCAGGCCAGTGCCGCCTCGTAGAGGCGTCGCTCCTCGGGATTGAGCCCGACGGTGGCCTCCTTGTGGGCCAGCTCCTCGGTCGAGGGAAGGAACTCGTGCAACGGCGGGTCGAGCAGGCGCACCGTCACCGGCAGGCCGTCCATCGCCTCGAGGATGGCCAGGAAGTCCTTGCGCTGGACGACGCGGAGCTCTTCGAGCGCCGCGGCCTCCTCGGCCGGCGAGTGGGCCAGGATCATTCGGCGCACGACGGGCAACCGGTCCTCGCCCAGGAACATGTGCTCGGTCCGGCACAGGCCGATGCCCTCGGCGCCCAGCTTGCGCGCGTTGGCGGCGTCGTCACCGGTGTCGGCGTTGGCCCGCACCGCCAGGTGGCCCCGGCGGATGGTGTCCGCCCAGGAGAGGACGGTGTCGAAGGCGGCCGGCGGCTTGGCCGCGGTCAGCGGCACCTGGCCCGACACGACGATCCCGGCGCCGCCGTCCAGCGACACCCAGTCGCCCTCGTGGAGCGTCACGTCGCCGGAGGTCACCGCGTGGTCCCCGAGACGCAGCGCCTCCGCGCCCACGACGGCCGGCTTGCCCCAACCGCGCGCCACCACGGCGGCGTGGCTCACGAGCCCACCGCGCGCCGTGAGGACCCCCTGGGACGCCAGCATGCCGTGCACGTCCTCGGGGGACGTCTCGTTGCGCACCAGGATGACCTGCTCGCCCCGCTCGGCCGCCTCGGCGGCGTCGTCGGCGCTGAAGTAGATGCGGCCCACTGCGGCGCCCGGGCTGGCGCCGAGGCCCTTGGCCCAGGTGGCGTAGCCCGAACCGGCGAACTGCGGGTGGAGGACCGAGTCGAGGTGGTCCTCGGTGATGCGGGACACCGCCTCTGACTTGGAGATCCCGAGGTCGCTCGGGCGCACCATGTCGACCGCCATCTTCAGGGCGGCGGCGCCGGTGCGCTTGCCGACGCGGGTCTGGAGCATCCAGAGCTTGCCCTGCTCGATGGTGAACTCGGTGTCGCACATGTCCTTGTAGTGCGCCTCGAGCCGGCCGAAGATCTCGAGGAGCTCGGCGTGGACCTTGGGGAACTGCTTCTTGAGCGCCGCGATGGGCTCGGTGTTGCGAATGCCGGCCACGACGTCCTCACCCTGTGCGTTGACGAGGAAGTCGCCGTAGGCGCCCTTCGCCCCCGTGGCCGGGTCACGGGTGAAGCCGACGCCGGTGCCCGAGTTGTCGTCACGGTTTCCGAAGACCATCGCCTGGACGTTGACCGCGGTGCCGAGGTCGTGGGCGATGCGCTCGCGCTCTCGGTAGGCGATGGCCCGCGGCCCGTTCCAGCTGCGGAAGACGGCTTCGATGGCCCCGCGCAGCTGCTCGCTCGGCTTCTGCGGGAACGGCTTGCCGGTGTGACGCTCGACGATCTGCTGGTACGAGTCGACGAGGTACCGGAGAAGCTCGACGGGGACCTTGGCGTCGGAATCGGTGCCGGCGAGCTCCTTGGCCGCCTCGAAGAGGGAGTCGAACTCCTCGCCGGGCAGCTCCAGGACGATACGGGCGTACATGGCGACGAAGCGCCGGTAGGAGTCGAACGCGAAGCGCTCGTCGCCGGTCTGCTTCGCCAGGCCCTCGACCGATTCGTCGTTGAGACCCAGGTTGAGGACGGTGTCCATCATCCCGGGCATGGAGAACTTGGCGCCCGAGCGCACGGACACCAGGAGCGGGTCGGCCGGGTCGCCGATGGTCTTGCCCATGGCCGCCTCGAGGCGTCGGCGGGCCGCGGCGACCTCGGCGTCGAGGCCCTTGGGCCAACCCCCGCCCATGTAGGCCCGGCAGGCGTCGGTGGAGATGGTGAAGCCGGGGGGCACCGGCAGCCCGAGTACCGACGTCATCTCGGCCAGGTTGGCGCCCTTGCCACCCAGGAGGTCCTTCAGCTCCATGGGCGGACGGGGGTGCGTATGGTCGAAATCGAAGACGAACGGCATCGGGCCTCCTTGCCCTGGACGAGAGCACGCCGCGTGACGAGGGGGAGACGGCGTCTCGGCCCTCCCGACGTGGGACGGGCCACCCCAGACTACTTTCCCCCGCCGTTTGCCTCCGTCGGCCTCCGGCCCGTGTCACCGTCGTCACCGTCGTCACCGTCGTCACCGTTCCCGGCCGTGCCGCCGGTGCCACCGGCCGTGCCCGTCGCCGTGCCGATCTGCCGCTGGAAGACCTCCTTGGCCTGGCGCATGTAGTCACGCACGATCGCCAGCTCCTCGGCGGCGAAGCGCTGCGTCACCTGGCGCATCTCCTCGGCCACGGGACGCTGGAGCTCGTCCATGCGCCGCTGGGCCTCGGGGACGATCTCGACCCAGACCCGACGCCGGTCCTCGGTGTCCCGCCGTCGCGTCACCATGCCCGCCTCCTCGAGGCGGTCAAGGATGAAGGTCACCGCCCCGGTCGTGAGCCCGGCCTGCTCGGCGAGGTGCCCCGCGGTGATCGGACCCAGGCGACCAATAAGGTCGAGGCAGCGCATGTCGGTCCGGCTCAGCTTCAGCCTCTTGGCCAGCCCACCCTCGAACTCGCTGGCCGCGCCGAGGTAGCCCATGATCTCGTTGCGCAGCTGCTGCCCCAGCTCCCGGCGGGACCGTTGTCTTGACACATAAGTTACTTTACCACTAAGTTTCTTTGCCAATGGGACTTTCTATGGGACTCTCCCCTTCCTCGACATCGCCCACGTCGACCTCGCCCGCCGTCGAGGCCCAGGACCTGGTCAAGGTGTTCCCCCGCGGCAACGTGCGCGCCCTCGACGGGGTCTCGCTGTCCGTGGAGACGGGCACGGTGCTGGGTCTGCTCGGCCCCAACGGCGCCGGCAAGACCACCGCGGTGCGCGTCCTCTCGACCATCTTGGAGCCCGACTCGGGCGTCGCCACCATCCTCGGCCACGACGTCGTCAAGAAGCCCGACGTGGTGCGCCGGCTCGTCGGGCTGGCGGGCCAGTACGCCACCGTCGACGAGAACCTCACCGGCCGGGAGAACATCTACATGGTGGGGCGGCTCTCCCACCTGAGCCGCAAGGTCTCGACCCAGCGCGCCGACCAGCTGCTCGAGGCCTTCGGGCTGTCCGACGCGGGCGACCGCGTCCTCAAGACCTACTCGGGGGGCATGCGCCGGCGCCTCGACCTGGCTGCCGCCCTCATCGCCGGACCACCCGTCCTCTTCCTCGACGAGCCCACGACCGGGCTCGATCCCCAGAGCCGCCAGGACCTGTGGGGAGTGATCGAGGACCTCGTCCGGGAAGGCACGACCGTCCTCCTCACCACTCAATACCTCGAGGAGGCAGACCGGCTTGCCCGTGACATCGTCGTCGTCGACCACGGCCGCGTCATCGCCGAGGGCACGCCGGCCGAGCTCAAGGCCGACCTCGGGACATCGGTCGTCTCGGTGACGGTGGGCTCGCGCGAGGTCGTGCCCACAGCCGTGGGGCTCCTGGCCCCGCTCGCATCGAAAGAGCCGGCCGTCGACGACACCACGGTCGAGCTGACGGTGGAGAACGGCCCCGCCGCGGGAGCCGAGGTGCTGCGGGCGCTCGACGCCGCCAAGGTCCCCGTCACCGGGCTCGCCCTGCGCGAGCCCAGCCTCGACGACGTCTTCTTGAGCCTGACCGGCCACAGGACCGAGGCCGAGACCGAGGACGAGCGCTCGGCGCACAAGAGCCGTCGCCGCCGGGCCGATGCGGGCGACGAGGGCACGACCGACGGAAAGGACGCCGCATGACGACCATCGCCTTCCCCCAACTGCGCGAGCAGACCCCGGCTGCGGGCGGCGGCCGCGTCGGCTGGGCCGTGCAGGACACGCTGACGGTCACCTGGCGCAACCTCAAGGCGCTGATGCGCACCCAGGAGCAGGTGTTCTTCGCCGCGGTCCAGCCGATCATGTTCACGCTGCTGTTCGTCTACGTGTTCGGCGGCGCCATCCACACGTCGGTCCCCTACGTCGACTACCTCATCCCGGGCATCTACGTGCAGACGGTCGCCTTCGGCGCGGTCACGACCGCGGTCGGCCTGTCCGAAGACCTCGCCAAAGGACTGATCGAACGGTTCCGCGCCCTGCCCATGGCTCGCTCCGCCGTGCTCGGAGGCCGGACCACGGCGGATCTCGTGCGCAACGTCTTCGTCGTGGTGCTCATCAGCGCGGTCGGGTTCGCCGTCGGCTTCCGCATCTCGACCAACGTCGGGCTCTTCCTGCTCGGCGTGCTGATCGTGCTGCTGTTCAGCTACACGCTCTGCTGGGGCTTCGCCACCGTCGGGCTCTCGGCGCCGAATGCCGAGACGGCGCAGACCATGGTGTTCCCCATCCTGTTCCCGTTCATCTTCGCCTCGTCGGCCTTCGTGCCGGTCGCCGCCATGCCGGGCTGGCTCCAGGCCTTCGCCAGCCACCAGCCGGTGACCCAGGTCGTCAACGCCACACGCTCGCTCATGGTGGGCGGGCCGTTGCACAACCCCGGCGCGGTCTGGGCCTCCCTCGCCTGGTGCTTCGGGCTGCTGGTCGTCCTGGTCCCGCTGGCCGTGCGCAAGTACCGCAAGGTGGCCTGAGCCGGGGCGCCTACGCCTCGCCGGTGCGCCGGCGCAGCTCGGAGACCAGGTCCGCCACGGGCACCCGCACCTGCTCGGTCGTGTCCCGGTCGCGCACGGTGACCGCGTCGTCCTCGAGCGAGTCGAAGTCGACCGTGACGCACCAGGGCGTGCCGACCTCGTCCTGGCGCCGGTAGCGGCGGCCGATGCTCTGCGTGACGTCGTAGTCGCACATGAAGTGCGGCTGGAGGCTCTTGAGCACCTGACGGGCCAGCGGCTCGAGCGTGTCCTTCTTCGACAGCGGCAGGACGGCCACCTGGTAGGGCGCCAGCCGCCAGTGCAGGCGGAGCACCGTGCGCGCCTCCCCGCCGATCTCGTCCTCGCCGTACGCCGAGAGCAAGAAGGCCATCATCGTGCGCGTGGCGCCGGCCGCCGGCTCGATCACGTAGGGCACGTAGCGCTCGTTGGCCTGGGGGTCGAAGTAGTCGAGCGACTCCCCCGACGCCGCGGCGTGGGCCGAGAGGTCGAAGTCGCCCCGGTTGGCGATGCCCTCGAGCTCGTCCCATCCCCAGGGGAAGTGGAACTCCACGTCGGCCGTGCCCCTCGAGTAGTGCGAGAGCTCCTCGGCCCCGTGGTGGCGCAACCGAAGCTGATCGGGCGGGATGCCGAGCGCGCGGTACCAGTTCATGCGCTCGGTCAGCCAGTAGTCGAACCACTTCGGCGCCTCCTCGGGCGGTACGAAGTACTCCAGCTCCATCTGCTCGAACTCACGGGTCCGGAAGACGAAGTTCTGGGGCGTGATCTCGTTGCGGAAGGACTTTCCGACCTGGGCGATGCCGAAGGGCGGCTTCTTGCGGGTGGTCTGCAGCACGTTGGCGAAGTTCGTGAACATGCCCTGGGCCGTCTCGGGACGCAGGTAGGCCACGTGGGCGTCGCTCTCGACCGGGCCGGCATGGGTCTTGAACATCAGGTTGAAGGCCCGGGCATCGGTCAGGTCGCGCGAGCCACAGTTGGGGCAGACCCCGTCGATCTTGTCGGCCCGCCAGCGTTCGTGGCAGTTCCTACAGTCCACCAGGGGGTCGGTGAAGGTGGCCAGGTGACCCGAGGCCGCCCACACCGCCGGCGGACCGAGGACGGCGGCGTCGATCCCCACCACGTCGTCGCGCTCTTGCACCATGGCGCGCCACCACGCGTCCTTGACGTTGCGCAACATGTTGACCCCGAGCGGTCCGTAGTCGTAGGTGGAGCGGAATCCTCCGTAGATCTCGGCCGAGGGGAAGATGAAGCCGCGGTGGCGGCACAGGCGCACCACCTTCTCCATCAGGTCGTCATCGCCGGCGGCAGCGGGAACGGCAGGAGCAGCGGCGGCCTCGGCCGGACCGGTCTCGTTCATCGATGCAGGATACCGGAGCGGATTCGGGCGCTGACCTCGTTGGCCAGCAGCCGACCCCGCACCGTGAGGACGGCCCGGTCGCCGGCGCGGTCAACCGCGCGCGTGACGAGCCCCTCGAGCTCCTCGGGACGCTCGAGGCTCGCCCACGGGACGCCGCGGGGGGTGCGCAGCGCGAGGGTGAGCCTCTCGAACTCGCGCTGCTCGGGGCTGAGCTCCTCACGACCGGCCTCGGGCGTACGGCCCGCTTCGACGGCGGCGACGTAGCGCTCGGGCGTGCGCACGTTCCACCAGCGGGTGCCGTGGCGGTGCGAATGGGCGGACGAGCCGATGCCCAGGTAGTCGCCCTGCTCCCAGTAGAGCCGGTTGTGCCGGGCCTCGTGGCCGGGCCGGGCCCAGTTGGAGATCTCCTCCCAGCGGTACCCCGCCGCGGCCAGGACGGCGTCGGCGTCCGCGTAACGGCGGGCCTGCGCCTCCTCGTCGGGATGGCGCGACGGGTCCAGGGCGAGCGGCGTGCCCGGCTCGACCGTCAGCCCGTAGGCGCTGAGATGGGGCGGCGGATGCGCCAGCGCCAGCACGTGCTCGAGGGCCGCCGCCCAGTCGGCGTCGCTCTCGGTGGTCGCGCCGAAGATGAGGTCCAGGTTCCACGTGGCGAAGCCGGCGGCGCCCACGGCGGCGCTGATCGTCTCCGCCGTGGCGGCGACGATCGGGCGACCCAGGCCCGCCAGCACGTGCGGGCTCGTCGCCTGCAGGCCGAAGGAGACACGGGTCACGCCGGCGCGGCGATACGCACCGAGATGGTCCGCGTCGGCGTCCTCGGGATTGCACTCGACGGTCACCTCGGCGCCGGGCGCGCGCGGGACCACCTCGAGGATGCGACAGAGCGTGTCCGGGTGGAGGCGGGACGGCGTGCCCCCACCGAAGTAGACGGAGACCGGCAGCGCGAGGTCGGCGTCCCCGAAGGCGCGGCGCACGTCGAGGATGCAGGCGTCGGCGTAGCGCTCCATGAGGTGGTCGCGGTCGGTGTAGGTGGCGAAGGCGCAGTAGTCGCAGCGCTCCCGGCAGAACGGGACGTGGACGTAGACGCCGAACGCGCTCAAAGACCGGCCGCCGAGCGCACCGAACGGATGCGGCGGTCGAGATGCGCCTCCATGGCCTCGGTGGCCAGCTCGGCCACCTCGTCGGCTCCGGGTGGCGGCGGGCCGGCCAGCACCGAAGCGAGGTCCCCGCCGAGGATGCGCCGCAGCAGGGCCAGCGCGGCGGGGCTCATCGGGCGGCCACTGCGGTGAGCCCGGCACAGGACGCCGCCGGCGAAGAGGTCGAAGGCGACCAGATCGACGACGGGATCGGCCTCGCCGCAGCTGGCGCAGGTGTCGAGCACGGGGCCGGCACCCTCGAGGACGAGCGCCTTCAAGAAGAAGGCCGGCGCCACGAGCGCGGGGGCGGTTCCGTCGTCCGCCAGCGCGCGCAGCGCGCCCACGAGCATGGTGTAGAGCTGCGGGTCGGGATGGCGCTCCTGGGCCAGCTGGTCCGCCACCTCGAGCAGCGACAGGCCGCGCCGCACACGGTCGAGGTCCTCGCGCACGGTGCGGTAGGCGTCGAGCGCCTCGACCTGGTTCACGATGTCGAGCTCGCTCCTCCCCTGCCACAGCAGCAGGTCGACGTGCGTCAGCGGCTCGAGGCGGGCGCCGAACTTCGAGGTGGTCTTGCGCACGCCCTTGGCCACGGCGCGCACCTTGCCGTGACCCTCCGTCAGGAACACGACGATGCGGTCCGCCTCGCCCAGCCGGTAGCTGCGCAGCACGACGCCCCTGTCACGGAAGAGGCTCATGCGCCGGCGGAGGGCCCCCGGGGCTCTCGAAGGGCGGGGTCCAGCGGGCAGTAGCGCTCGCCCCGCCGCGCCGCCCGGGCCGTGCCCCGGCGTGCCTCGGCGGCCAGATCGGCTGCCCGGTCGTGCGCATCCTGGGCCGGCCGCCGGCGTGCCTGGGCCGTTGCGTAGTGCGACCGGCGCCCGTAGAGGAGGTTCCCCGCCCCCACCAGCACCGCCATCGTGACGAGGACCACCAGGGCAGTGCCGACGCCGGAGGAACCGCCGACGACGACGAGGATCACGAAGAGCGTGAGCAGGGCGATCCCGGCCGCGACGGCGATCCGAGTGAAGGTCATAGGACCCCCCATTCTCGCGCCCCGGGGCGCCACCCGTGGTCGGGGGCCGGCCTCAGGACGTGACGGCGCCGAAGCGACGCACGCGCTGCTGGAATTCGACGACCGCCTGGTAGAGGTGGCGCCGGCGCATGTCGGGCCAGAGGGTGTCGGGAAAGATCAGCTCGGAGTACGCGATCTCCCACAGCAGGAAATTCGAGATCCGCGTCTCGCCCGAGGTCCGGATCACCAGGTCCGGATCCGGCATGTCGGGGAAGTAGAGGTGCCGCCTGATCGCCCGCTCGTCCACCTTGTCGGGGGCGATGCCCTCGGCGACGAGTGCCCGCACGGCGTCGACGATCTCGGCACGCCCGCCGTAGTTGAAGGCCATCGTCATCACCATGCGGCTGTTGTTCTTCGTCAGCGCGATCGACTCGTCCATGCGCCGCAGGACCCGGCGGGGCACGCGCCAGTCGCGGCGGCCGGCGAAACGGATCTGCACGCCCTTCTCGTTGAGCTCGTCGCGGCGGCGCATCAGCAGCGACTGGTTGAAGTTCATGAGGAAGCGGACCTCGTCGGTCGGCCGGCGCCAGTTCTCGGTCGAGAAGGCGTAGAGGGTGATCCACTTGATGCCGATCTCGAGGGCTCCGTTCACCACGTCGAGCAGCGCGGCCTCGCCGGCGGCGTGCCCCTCCGTCCTCGGCAGCCCCCGGGCGTTGGCCCAGCGACCGTTGCCGTCCATCACGCATCCCACGTGCACCGGCACCCGTGAGAGGTCGAGTTCGGGCGGGACCGGATCCGGCGCCCCGTCGAGGTCCGATGCCGTCGAGGTCACACGCCGAACCTAGCTCCTGGCCCCGAAACCCAGGGATCCCCCCGCCGGGGCCGCCGCGCTGCCCGCCTCGTCCCGCACCCAGGCATCTCCCGGCGCTCTTCCAGGGAATTCCCAGAGCGCGGCGGGTGGCCCATGGAGAACAATGAGGAGGCTGTCACGGCGGATGCAGCGCGAGCGGCAAGGAGGATGTGCCATGGCAGAAATGGAATCGGGGTCCGAGGGTGCCCCACGGCCCGACACCGCCGACATGGTGGCGGTCCACAACGCGCTCCGGGCTGCGTTGGCGGCCGGGCCGGGCCGGGTGCGGGGAGTCGCCGCCGGCGACGCCGAGCGCCGGGCGCTCATCGCGGACTACTACGACAACGTGCTCTGGTTCCTCGGCGTCCACCACAACGGCGAGGAGGAGCTGGTGTTCCCCCGGCTGCGCCAGCGCTGCCCCGACGCGGTGGCGCTGGTGGACACCATGGAGGCACAGCACCACGAGGTGGTCCAACTGCTGGAGGACGCCGACGCCTCACGGGCGGCATGGGCGTCCGGCGACGGCGCGGCACAGGCCACGCTGGCCGACCAGCTGCAGCGGTTGCACGACGCCACCGTGGAGCATCTCGACCAGGAGGAGGAGGCGCTCCTCCCGCTCTGCGCCGGCTCGCTGACCCCCGAGGAGTGGGGGGAGCTGCCGG
This sequence comes from Acidimicrobiaceae bacterium, assembly GCA_027306605.1. Taxonomy (GTDB): domain Bacteria; phylum Actinomycetota; class Acidimicrobiia; order Acidimicrobiales; family RAAP-2; genus Bog-473. Next base: position 40,553 of record DAHUZK010000080.1, on the reverse strand, counting down.
GTCACGCGCTGAGCCAGTACCGGGGCGACAAGGTCTGGCTGGTGCTCGGGCTCATCTTCGAGCAGCGCACCCCGGAGGAGCAGGCACACATGCTCTCCGAGATGCCGCCGCCCGTGTCCCAGATGTGGCGGGACGTGGGCTCCGATTCCTTCCGGGAGCTGGCCGCCACGGTGGGCTGAGGCCCGCGCCAGGTTGGGCTGAGGCCCGCGCCACGCCGCCGGGACCTCGCAGGCGCGCAGCCCGGAGCTAGCGTGCGCCCGATGGTGGAGTGGGACGGGGAGTTCGCCCCCGCGCCCGACGAAATCGACGAGCTGGACCTGGTGGACGCCGCCGGTGCCACCCGTGCCGGCGGTTCCGTGGCCGAGGCGCGCGCGGCGGGGGACGAGGGCGTCGAGGGGCTGGACAAGGTCACGGCCCAGATGGCGGGGGGAGAGCACCGCCCCGAGCAACAAGAGATGTGCCGCGCCGTCGCCGAGGCACTCGTCCTGGGTCGGCACCTCGTCGTGCAGGCGGGGACCGGGACCGGCAAGTCGCTGGCGTATCTCGTGCCGGCCGCCCTGAGCGGCAAGAAGGTCGTCGTGGCCACGGCCAACATGTGAATAGCACCTAAGAGGTGCTAGCCTTCCGGCATGGCTACCCGAGCGGCGAAGCCCCAGGTCAAGTCCGTGCAGGCTGTGATCTACTGCCGGATCTCCAAGGACCGGGGTGGGGACGAGCTGGGAGTGCGTCGCCAGGAAAAGGACGGGCGGGCGCTCGCCGAGCGCAACGGCTGGAGTGTCTCGGAGGTCATTATCGACAACGACCTGTCGGCCAGCAACGGCAAGCGCCGACCGGGATACGACCGCCTCCTCGACATGGTCCGCGCCGGCGATGTGGACGCGGTGATCTGCTGGGACCTCGACCGGCTGGTACGTCGGCCAATCGAGCTAGAGCACTTCTTCGACATCGCCATCGCCGCGGGCATGACCCGCCTCGCCACCATCGGCGAGCAGGTGAACGTCACCAACGGCGACGGGATGCTGCTCGCGCGGATCAAGGGCGCGGTTGCCGCCGAGGAGGTCCGCAAGCTCTCGCAGCGGTCACGGCGCAAGCACCTTGAGCTGGCCGAGGCGGGCAAGTTCTCGGGCGGCGGGAATCGGCCGTTCGGCCTCAGCTATGACCCCCAGACGCGCAGGATGACCGTCGTGCCTGCCGAGCGAGCCAAACTGCGCGAGGCGGCCAAGGCGGTTCTCGCCGGCGAGTCCATGGCATCCATCGCTCGCCGATGGAACGAGGCCGGAGTACGCACCACCCGCGGCAACCTCTGGACGGGTAACAACGTGCGCCAGACACTCGAGTCGCCGCGCGTTGCGGGCCTGCGCTCCTACCGAGGTGAGATCGTCGGCGACGCGGCATTCCCGCCAATGATCGACCGCGAGACGTGGGAGCGCGTCATGGCCAAGTTCAAGGCCAATGGGACAGGGCCGGGTCCGAAGCCGACCGTCTATCTGCTCAGCCACATGGCCCACTGCGCGCTCTGCGGGGCGAGGCTCAGCGGGGCGCCGGTGGAGGGCAAACGGCGCTACCGGTGCTCGAAGCGACCTGGGCTGCCGGGCTGCGGCAAGCTCACGATCCTGGCGGAAGTCCTCGAAGAAGTCTTGGCAGACATGGTGCTCCAAGCGCTCGACTCAACTGCGTTGGCTAAGGCACGATCGAACGCGCGCAAGGCCGGGCCGTCCGACGCCATCGACGAGGTGGTGCAAGTGGAACACAAGCTCGAGGAGCTGGCTGAGATGTACGCCGCGGACGGCATCACGACACGGGAGTGGACCGCCGCCCGCAAGCCACTAGAAGCCCGGCTGAACTCGGCGCGGGCACGCCTGGCGCGCGAGGAGCACAACGAGGCCCTGGCCGACCTCGCGGGCAAAGGAAGCGATCTGCGCGATCGGTGGGGCTCGCTCCCCTTCGACCGGCGCAAGGCGATCATCGAGGCTGTGGTCGACAAGGTGCTCATCGGTCCGGGCGTTCGCGGGAGTAACCGGGTCACGAGGGAGTCCACTACGCAGCGCCTCGCCGAGGTGGTCTGGCGGGCATAGTCCGGCTTATCGATGTCCCTCGAAGTGCCTCGACGTACCGCCGGAACCTCCTGTCGCAGACGTCCGGGTTGGGCAGCAGTTCGAGGATCTCGCCGACTGAGCGCGAGACATGGCTTCGATCGACGCCGTAGCGCTCAGCGATCTCGGTGTGCGAGAAGCCGCCGAGCAGGGCCAGGACGGTCCAACGGAACTGCATCGTCAGTGTCTCGGGTGAGCGGTGCTTGCCCGGGCGCTTGGGAATCCGGGGCCTGACGGCGCGCTGAGCGCGTGGGCGTGTCGCCCACTTCTGCCCATCCAATGACGATCGCCAAGCGGCGCGGCACGGCTCGTGCAGCTCGACCGACCTCGCCGTGGGAGCGGTCGAGATCATGAGAAGCCGGGAGCAGACGCGGCACTGGCGGATCTTCCAGCCGTTTTCGCCCTTGGCCCAAGTCGTCACCATCTGAAGCCGCGAGCGAGCTGGTCCCGAAAGGCCACCGCTGCCGGCGCGACGGGCGGCGATCATCTCCGCGGGATGGCCCTGCCGCGCCTTGAACGCCGGGTGCTGACCTGGAGCGCGATTGTCCTTCATGTCGCGGACGAACCCGAGCAGCTCCTCATAGGTACGCGGTCTGTACCCGAGCTTTTCCACGAGCCCGAGCTTCTCGGGAACCCACCTCTTCCCGAGCGTCGAGCAAGGCTTGCACATGCGGTACTCATCGGGGTCCTGTGACGGACTGATGAGCCGTGTGCCCTTGCACCCTTTTGCGTGACGCCGGCCTCCTCCGAGCCGGCGCGGCAGCTTCGCTCCCACGCAGGGGACCGGGACCCGTTCGGCTCGGGGGCGCAAAGTCGGCCCCCTCCGTTCCGTCGCCTTGCACTCCTCGCAGAGGGGGTGCCCGCCTGAGCCGGGTGCGACGTCGATAGGGCCGCCGCAGGCGGCGCAGAGGGCTCGTCCGTTCTTGATGCACCTCGTGCATCGCCGCGCCTTTGCTGCCTTCGACGGGGGCACCGAGTAGGAGCCTCCGCAGATCGGGCACGTCAGCGCCAGAGCCGGACCGTACTTGCCGCGCTCTCGAGCGGTGGCGATGGCTGCTCGACCCCGAGCGACGCGCTCAGGGTTTTTCTGACCCCTAGTCGCGGTCGATAGCCCCATCGCTCTCGACGGTACAGCCATAGCGAATCGGCTGGTGGGATGCTCGGGCGGAGTATCCCGCACGGGGTATCGCGCACGGGGTATCGCGCACGCCATCCCCGCGGCCCGAGGGCGCATGGTGGCAGTCATGCCTGAGGAGCGCGCCGGCGACGACGTCGACCTAGCCGCGCTCGTGCGCGCGACCCGCCAGCGCCAGGGCCTGCCGACCACCATCCGCGACCCGGTGACGCTGGCGCATGTCGCCACGCTGCTCGACCCCGACGATGAGGGGCTCCGTCGTGAGCGCCGCCCGCGGTAGCCCGCCGTCGGCCGTCGGTCAGCTCATCGCCTACCTCCACCCTGCGACGCTGCGCGAGCTGGCCGCAGTTAAAGAACGCCAGGACCCGGCGCGGCTGGCCCGCCGCCAACTGACACCGGTGGGCGTCGAGAGGCTCGCCGAGATCCTCCTCGCCGGCACGATGCCGACGGTCGGGTTCTGGCTCCGGCACCGCCAGACTGGACCTGCAGCACCGCCGGACGACGACGCCGATGTCGACGTGACCGACGAGTCCGAGGCGGCCGTGGCGACTGTGCTGCACAGCTTCCCCGACGCGGTTGTCGAGGAGGAGGTGTTCGGGTGACACCCCAACCGCGAGAAGGCTTCGACCTCTACGAGGAGGCGCCGTGGGAGGCGGCGTCTCGCCGCAACGGCAGCCAGCCCGGCGTGGGGCTTCCGTGGACGCCGGTCGACGTGGGCGCCATCCTGCGCGGGGAGAGCGTCACCACACCACCATCCGTGCTCACGCGCCGAGATGGCGTGTGCCTCCTTCATCGGGGTCGGCTGAACGCCTTTCTCGGAGAGACCGAGAGCCTGAAGACGTGGGCAGCGCTGCTATCGGCCAAGGAGGAGCTGGCTCAGGGTCATCACGTCGTCATGCTCGACTTCGAGGACACCGCCGAGGCCACCGTCGAAAGACTGCTCGCCCTGGGGGCCACTCCTGAAGCCATCTGCAGCAGGTTCACATACGTCAACCCCGAGGGCCGCTTCGATGACGTGGCCAAGGCGGTGATCGAGGAGGCCATCAAGACGCGTGGACTGCCATCACTGCTGATCACGGACTCCGTCACCGAAGCCATGACGCAGGTAGGGCTGAATCCCGAGAAAGGCACCGAGGTCGCTACCTTCTACGCCGGGTTCTCCCGCTTCTTCGCCTCCCTCGGCGCCGCCGTGCTGCTGGTCGATCACGTCACGAAGGACCGGGAGAGCCGAGGCCGGTGGGCGATCGGGAGCGAGCGCAAGCTCAGCGGCCTCACCGGCGCTGCCTACGGCTTCCACCTCATCTCCCCCTTCGGGCGCGGGCGCACCGGCAGCGTGAAGATGACCGTCTCGAAGGACCGCCAAGGCCACGTCCGTCAGCACGAAGTCGCCGGGCGCGTCATCGCTACCCTGGTCCTCACCAGCAACCCCGACAACGGCGTCACCGCCACCCTGGAGGTGCCGGAGGAGGCAACCGAGGGTCACTTCAGGCCCACGCACCTCATGGAGCAGATGATCAAGGTGATCGCGACCCAGCCTGGCCTGACGAAGAACGCACTTCGTGGTGCCGTGAGGGGCAAGAACGAGACGAAGGACCTCGCCCTAGAGCTGCTCGTCAACGAGGGCACCGTCACCGTCGAGAGCGGTCCCCGAGGCGCCCACCGCCACTTCGTCCGCCCCTGCGAGTCCGACTGCGACTTCGACGGTCACGAGGACGCCCCCACCGACGAGGACGATCATGGCAACTTCTGACCGTGCCCCGACAATGCCCCGACCGTGCCCCGGCACGATGGCTGGGGGGCCGGTGGGACTGTGCCCCGTGCCCCTTCCCTTAGAAGGGGGCACGGTCACTGTCACCGAGCCAGTCCCGAGGGCGCCGACACCGACGGTTCAGTGTGCCCCGAAGAACGGGGCGCTCAGCCCGCTTGCGTTCGGCTCTGCTCCGATTCACGCAGCACCACGAGCAGCCGGGTGGCTGGACCGCTTCTACCTGGGGTGTTACGCTTGCTTTAGCAGTGTTACACCCAGGAGGTCTCAGGATGGCCCGGACGCAGGCAGTCGGGTACGTGCGAGTCAGCACGGTGGAGCAGGTCAGCGGCTTCGGGCTCGACGTACAAGAACAGGCAATCCGGGACTACTGCCGGGCGAATGGCCTTCGCCTGGTGGACGTCTTCCGGGACGAGGGCCAGTCGGGCAGCAACGGACTGGAGAGCCGGGTCGGGCTGGCCGAGGCGCTGGCGGCCCTGAAAGCAGGGCCGGCGACGACTTTGGTCGTGTACCGCATCGACAGGCTGGCCCGCGACCTGATCTTGCAGGAGACACTCGTCGAGCGGCTCCGGGACCAGGGCACGCCTGTCCGCTCGGCATCGGAACCGGACCTCGACACGGACACCGACGACCCGACCAAGGTTCTCATTCGGCAGATCATCGGAGCCGTAGCGCAGTACGAGCGGGCTGTGATCCGGGGCCGGATGATGGCGGGCAAGGCAGCCAAGCGCGAGCAGGGGGGCTATCTCGGCGGCACCGTGCCCTACGGATTCCGCCTGGTGGACGGCCAGGTGCTAGCGGACGACGCCGAGCAGGAAGTCGGTCAGCTCATCGCCCGACGCGCTGCGGCCGGCGCATCGCTGCGCACCATCGCTTCGGAACTGGAGGAGGCTGGCTACCAGCCAAGAACGGGCGAGAGCTGGCACCCGAATACGGTGCGGCGCATCGCCCTCGCCTTTACGGTGGTCCCCGCCGGCAATCCCCTGAAGATGTCGTAGCGCCGGGTGCCCGGCTGATGGCGGGCCGAAGGAACCAACTATCTGGCGGAGTCCTATGACAAGGCGATCGACAAGCGGGTCGCAAGGAAAAGCCGCTACCGAAGACTACGAATCGCTACACCGTCTTAACCCTGCCCAAGAGCGAGCGGCTCTCGCAGTCGCATCGGGCGAGACCCACGAGGCCGCGGGGAATCTCGCTGGCGTGCACAGGGTTACGGTCACGGGGTGGGCGAACCATCACCCGGCCTTCAGGGCAGAGGTGAATAGATTGAGGGCGGAGGCGGCAGCTCAGGCGCGAGCAAGGGTCCGGGACCTGACCGAGGCTGCCATGGCCGTGATTGGTAAAGCCCTCGACGAAGGCGACAAAGAGGCCGCCTTCGCCTGGCTGAAGCTCGTCCCCCTGACCACCGTGACAACGGCCCCTTATGGCGCTACCGAACCCGAGGACGTCATCGAGGAAGTTAGGTCCTCCATGCCTTCCAGACTGGAGGCCTTGCCGGACCCCTTGGCCTGGACGACCCGGGACGCCGAGGTTGCTATCGCAGACCGTCTTTCCGGTCCACTTCCCTCAGGTGATTGACTCCCTGCCGGCGACAGAAGGCCGCTGGTAGTACGGAGGCGCGTAACGAGTGCGTCCGTTCCGGAATGCTTGCCTTCTATTCCTGCGTCGTTTCAGCCCCATCGTCGTGCGCCAAATGAGCAGAGAGAAGTGCCCGGAACAACGGTCCATGGTTCGGAATTTTCAGGTGAAGTAGCTCGTGGATGATCACCTCACGCCGCACTTCCTCGGGCTGCGCCAGCAAGTCAGAAGCGAAAGTGACCCTGCCGCGGGTGGAGCAGCTCGCCCACTTGCGACTCATAACGGCGATGCGTACCTCCTTGGGCGTGACGTCGAGACGCTCGGACCAACTACGCACCTCGTCCTTGAGCGCTTCCGGCGACAACGGAGAAGACAGCGTTGCGCCAGCACCGAACGAATGCTGCCGAGCGTCTCGATTCACGGCTGGACCCGTCGCAGAGATTCGATGATGTCCTCGACGTAGTCGCTGGACGCTCTCTTGTCGCCCGCCTTGATGAGCGCTGCATAGAGCTTCATCCGTATCTGGCGTTCCTGGTCGGCGCGTTGGCGCCATTGGGGACATTCATCAAAACCAGCGGCTGCCGCCGCTGCGATCTCCTGCGCCTTTGACTCCTCAATGCCCTTGCCCTTCAGGTACCACAACACCGCGAAGGCTTCGGGCTTCAAGCCCGTGGACTGCTGATCCTTCTCGGCCTGGATCGCTTCGGCCGCAAGCCCTGCCAGTGCAGCCAGGGCATCCTCGGTGGATATCTGCCGGTCCCGGAACGCTTCCGCGATCTGCTCCGCCTTCTCGCCGATGGACATGAGATACGGCTTCGCATCCCGTTCGTCAGCCACCAAGTCATGGAGCAGCTTCACCAAGTTCACGACCTTCACCGTGTCCGGCGTGTCCATGAGTGTGAGCTGTTCGAGCGACTCCTCGCTCAGCTTGTACACCTCGGTGATGCCACGGATCGGCGATGTCGCCGTGTGCTCTTGGACCAGTTCCGCCGTCTTGCGAAGGAACGATCGATCGACGTCGAGTCCTGGGTAGAAGGCTTCCCGGACGATGGACGAGATGCGAATGAGCGCGTCATAGTCGTCGAGATATGGCCGCAGGAAGGCGTCGGGCGAGATGATCTCGAAGAGATTCTCTAACTCGGAAACGAACTCCTGGAGCGCCGTCCGTCGCTCTTCGTTCCGGAAGTGCTCGACGATCGCCTCGACTTCCTTGTCGGCATGAAGTCCTTTGCCGATCGGCAGGTACTCCTCACGAGCCTGGGCGATCAGTTCCGCGAACCGCTTGTGAAGGTCCGGGATGCCAGTGACAACGCCAGACACGTCCTTCGAGTCGAAGGCCAGCGCTTGCTCCAGCTTCTCGAAGATGCCGACGAAGTCGAGCACGAAACCCGCAGGCTTTGGCCGCTCGTCGACGTCCTCGTACGGGCGGTTCACCCGAGCAATGGACTGGAGGAGTACGTGGTCCCGCATCGGTTTGTCGAGGTACATGGCGTACAGGATCGGAGCATCGAAGCCGGTGAGGAGCTTCTCCGTCACGATGAGAATCTTCGGCAGACCGTCCGGCTTCCGGAACGCTTTCCGAATTTCGAGTTCCTTCGTCTCGTCGTAGTTGAAGCGTCGCAGTTCAGCGGGATCGTTGTGACCGTGGCTGATCACGACCTCCGAGTACTCTGACGGCAGATAGCGGTCCAGAGCGTCCTTGTACAGGGCGCAAGCTTCACGATCGACGCCTACGACGAACGCTTTATATCCCATCGGCTCCACGTTCGAGCGGTAGTGCTCGGCGATGAACTTCGCAACGCCGTCGACGCGCTCCGCGGTCTTCATCATGTTCCGGAGCGTCACGGCCCGCTCCAAGACCCTGTTCAGGGTCTCTATGTCTGAGACGCCTTCCAGCTCGGCCACCTGGAGGAATTCCGCCTCCAGCGTCTCTCTGTCAACAAGCATCTCGTTCGGAGCGAGCGCATAGTTAAGCGGGACCGTCGTGCCGTCCGCGATGGACTCACGGATGGAGTACTTGTCGAGGAAGCCGGTCTCGTCATCCGTGCCGAACGTCTTGAACGTCCCTTTGCCGTGCTCGGTCCTGTCAATTGGGGTGCCTGTGAACCCGACATAGGTGGCATTTGGTAGGGCCGCCATCAAGTACGTTCCGAGTGCCCCGCCCGTCGTGCGATGCGCCTCGTCGATCATCACGAACACGTTTTCCCTCGTGCAGAGATCAGCGGGAATACCGTCGAACTTGTGAATCATCGTCACAATGAGACCTCGCCAGTCAGCCCGTAACAGTCCCTCCAGATCGTTCTTGGACTGAGCGATGCGGACGTCGGTGTATCCGAGCGCTTCAAGGTTCGCTGCCATCTGTGTCTCCAATTCCGTTCGGTCAATCACAACCAGAACGGTCGGATGCTCAAGCGCTGTGTCCTCAATCAGCAGCTTCGCCGCCGTGATCATGGTGTAGGTCTTTCCGGAGCCCTGCGTGTGCCAGACAAGCGCCCTCCGCTTGGCTTGGTCTTTCGCCCGTTCCACCACCCGATCTGCCGCCCGCATCTGGTGAGGTCGCAGGACGAACTTGTTCAGCTCTCCATCGATGTCGCTGAACACGATGAAGTCCGAGATGACGCGCAGGACACGTTCCGGAGCAACGAAGGCCTTGACGAGGTCCTCGTAGGTGCCGGCAACCTCGTCCCGCCAGTTGTAGAGCGACTTCCGGTTGGCGTTCCAGGTCGCTCCATAGAGGAAGCGGTGAAGGTGCGTGATGGCGAAGAGCTGTAACACTGCCAGCGCCTCCGGCCCTTGCTCGTGATACCGGCGCACTTGGACGAGGGCTTCCGCCATCCCGTCCCGCTTGGTTGCCGACTTCGTCTCGACGAGAATCACCGGAATACCGTTTATGAGAAGAGCGACGTCAAACCGGATCGCCTCTGCATCGGGACGGGGGCGAAAGGAGAACTCGTCGGTGACGTGGAACACGTTGTTGGACGCGTCATGCACATCCAGGAATCGAACGTCCCGCTCCCGACTCTCTTCCTCAACGAAGACCTTCTTAAGTCCCCGCAGATATTCCCAGACGTCCTCGTTGCCCTTGATGTTCGGGAGCGCTCGGACAACGCGATGCGCGAGATCGATGGCCCGCTCCAAGTTAACCGTGCCGGGATTCAGTGTTTGGAGCTGACCGACCAGGACATCGGTGAACACTACACCCGCCTCATTCCCACGAAGTTCCAGTGCCTCATCTCTATTGAGGATGGTCCAACCGACCTCCCACGCGTAACGGATGAAAGGACCTTGTACCGAACCACGTTCGGAGCCGGTAGTCATGCTGCTGCGCCTAGGAGGTTGCGGAGTGCAGCGCGATACACAGTGTCTAAAGCTGCACGTGAATGGGTGGCACCCTGAGATGCCGCTTCGGCTGCTTGTATCAGTTTGACGATCTGCGCCTGCTCAGTTATCGGTGGCAATGGAACCTGCAAAGCCCCAATATCTCCCTGGTTGATACTCGATTGCGCGACTGCTCTCTTGGCGGTTCTGACGAAATGTTGCCGAGCAAGGACGGTTCGCAGGAACTGGAACAAGAACTCCGCTACGACCAGACTGGCTTCGACCCGGACACGAATCATGTTGGACTCGTAGACCATGGGCTCTTCCATGTCGTTGATCAGGGCAACCTTGCCGATGTGCGAGACACTGTTTACCCGGTTCAGAAGGATGTCAGTGTTGCGAAGGCCCCATTGATCGAGTTCAGATCTCGAAGTAACGACTCGCAACGGACAACCAGCCAAATAGCCGCCCGAATTCGGATAGTCGTTAATCCTCACAATAGGGGTTCCGACATCACCGTACGCCCTTCGCGGCTTATACAGACCATTCCGGAGGTCGGTAACAAGTGAAGCTAAGGGGGCACGGGGCGCTTCGATGCTAGCGAAGAAATACTCTCGCATCGAGCGCTCTACCTGCACCGCAGCATTCATGCTCGAGTCATGTTGCTGCTGTGCTCGCTCGACAGCCGACATGAATCGTACGATGCGTCGTTGATCAGCCAGTGGGGGGACAGGTATCTCAAACGAACGGACAATGCCCGCGTTCACGTTGCGCTGAGTCGTCTGCACATTGCGTGAAGCGAGGTCGTCAGCGAAAAACCTCAGGGAATACCGAAGGAACTCACCTTCGACAATTTCCGGATTCGGCTGTATGGCGATGATGGCCTGATTGGTGGCAACTGGAACATCGTTGATAGCCACCGCGCCGATGGATGCATACATTGCGAGTAGAACATGTCCGGGAGGGACAATCCAAGCCGAGGATCGGTCGATGCCTGTCTGAGTGACGCCCTCTGCAGTGGAAGTGATGTGCCCGCCAGGGGCCGCCGTAAGATCCTCGATCTTGACGAATGGAATGTCGCCGTTCCAGCAGGTTGCATCGGCCCGGGGCGGCGTCCCGCCAGCTCGCATACTGATCGCTAGATCGGCGATCTTCATCACAAGGGCTCGCGTGAGCGATGCGCATTCCGATGATCGGTCATTCGAGGCCTAGCTCAGCGATAAGCTCCCAAAGTTCCTTATCAGCCTGTTCGCGTTCATCTTCCGCTTCCCGAAAGAGCATCACCGCCGCTTCCAGTGACAAGACTTCGGCGTCCGGGCTGACGGGTACGTACCGAGTAGGAGCGAGGTTGTAGTCGTTCTCGACGACGTCTGACGTCTTGACGAGAGCACAACGATGGTCTACCGATTCCCATTTGTTCCACAACTCGACGACCTCGGTCATGTGGTCCTCTGTAAGTTCATTCTTAGGGCGACCCTTCGTGAACAACAGACTTGCGTTGATCAGCATGATCTCGCCGGGGCGAACCTTGGAGGTATTCAGAATCATCACAATGCCCGGGGCCGGCGTGTTGTAGAAGAGATTCTCGGGGAGAAGAATTACGCCTTCGATGAGATCGTCATCGACGAACGATTTGCGAATTTCTCGCTCTCGATTCGATCCTCGGCTACCGCTCCCGCGACTGACAGCGCCGGCATCGAGGACGATAGCCATCCGCCCACCAGGAGATAGAGAAGCGACCATGTGCTGCACCCAACCCCAGTCCGCGGTCGAGGAAAGAGGAATTCCCCGTCCGAAGCGGTCCAACGTGTCGTTGCGATACACATCCTCCGGGATGTCTTGATTCCACATGGGATTAGCGGTAACAAGGTCAAACTGCCGGAGGTGGCCCAGACGGTCAGTGAAGGCTGGATTGCGCATAGTGTCGCCAAGCGCAATCTCAGCATCCATGTCGTGAAGGAACGCGTTCATTCTGGATATCGCAAAGGTGGACGGATTGATTTCCTGCCCGAAAAGCTTCAGAGGAGCAATCGCCGCCGGCAGCTCGCGGTGCGTGTTGACGGCCTTGCCCTGCGTCTCTAAGAGCCGGAGATGGCACTTGATGAGCAGACCGGCCGAACCGCAGCAGGGGTCGTAAACGGTCATGCCTGGTTGAGGGTCCAGGACGCGAGCCATAAGCCTGGCGACTTCCGCAGGTGTGTAGAACTCGCCCGCACTCTGCCCTTGACCTTCTGCAAACTTCCGGAGGAGGTACTCGTATGCGCGGCCGAGTAGATCTGGCTGGACGTCGTTGAGCCCAAGCCTGTGCTGGCCCAGAGTTTTTACGAGCGCGGCAAGTCGGTCGTTGTCGACGATCGGCTGTCCCGCGGTCGTAGCGTTGAAGTCCACGGTATCGATGACCCCTTGAAGCCGAGGGTTCTGTCGGGCAACCGCCCGGACGGCATCAGTAAGCACCTCTCCGAGTCCGGTCGTCGTCAGTGCGATCGAGGGCCAGCGGCTCTCTGCGGGAAGGTAGAAACGGACCAGTCCGTGATCCTGGTCGATGATGTCCCGTGCAGTCTCCAGATCGCCTACCTCCTCGGCGACTCGCTGCACCTCGTCATCGAATACGTCGGAAAGGCGCTTCAGGAAGACCAGAGGCAGGATGTAGTCCTTGAACTTTGGTGCGTCGAGCGGACCGCGTATCTGGCAAGCGGCCTCCCAGAGCCATGTCTCCAAGGCCCGGACGTCCAGGGTCCCGTTACCCTCCGCTGACATCCTCCCGCCGACTGAGGCTGACGCCCTTCCCCGTCGACCTCTACCGGCCACGACGGATGCCTCCCTCATCACGGATGGCGGTGAGGGTGGCTCTGAATCCCGTCGACATGGAAGGAGATGATACGAGACGACTCTGGGGAGCAGCCTTTACGGAGGCGGCCTAGCCTCCCTCGTTCGCAACAGGAGTCAGCTCCGGTTGCCTCTTCTCGAAAGCACCCAGGTCCAGGATGGCCCGACGGATTGACCGATAGTCGTCGCTCGGAACGTCGACGTAGTCCTCATCGTCGGCGTCTTCCTGCTGCACCTCGAAGAGCCCCTTAGGTGACTTGACCGTGTTGGCAAGATCGACATAGCAGCCGTAGTCGAGGCCCCACCCGTTGAACCGAACGCCCGGCTGGTCCCTCGCAGCGATGCCGCGACGAAGGAGGTGCAGGACTCTCGCGTCGTAGAGGACGCCAATCAAAGGATGGCGGCGATCTTCTCCCTGTCTCAGCATGAAGGCTCGCGCCTGGCGATCACCGATCACTACCGACATGATCCAGTTGAGAAGCTGGTGCGCCTCATCGCTGAGGGCCGCCTCCTTGTCGCGTTGATACCACGCCCGAGCAGACGATCGAATATGTGCGATGGCGATGGGATCATCGCCAGCTCGAGATGCCGCCAACTCCAAGATGTTGATCGCATCCCTTGGGACCCCCTCCGCTGCCCGAACAAACTCGTCGAAGACCGCGCGCTGAGTAAAGGCACGCTGAACGAGTTGTTGCGAAGACGACGGCGCAGCGTCCTCTAGGCCGTCCTCTATGAGCGCAGCCAAGACGTGCTTGAACACCAGGTTTTGGAAAAACTCCTTGGCCTGATCTGCGTTGTTCCCGAACACCATGAAGTCGTCAAGGTTTATGTCGGCAGCCGCGTCCGCGCCGACCTCGATCCCCAAGTGGTCCCCGTTCGGAAGTGGGACGCGAAAGTCGGAGCGCTGTTCGATGGCACCGATCTTCACCGTGATCCCCTGGACTGGTAGGAGGGCCCGCCGAACGAGGTCCGCGAGCAACGGCTGAAGGTCTTGGGGAATGGAGCTCCACTCGTCGACCAAGATCCACAATCGCGTGGCCCCCAGCGCAGGCACGAGATCCCGGAGCATTCCGGACACGGCGCCAAAGTGCACTCGGTGCAGCTCGATCCCCTCGCGCTGGGTTCGCCGCGCAACCGTGTGTGCGCTTCCGCTTCCATCGGTGCCCTCGAGTTTCAGGGAAGGCGTCGCGGAGACTTCCAAGCCGACCTTGCCCCCCGATTCCTCAGACACGGTCTTGCTGTCTGTTTCGTCTGTGTGCACCGACCCGACGACGCGGACGCTCTTGGCGATGTCCTCGGCGAGTCGATCCAACAGCGTCAACGCCTGGGTGGCATTGCCGACCTCGTCCTCCAGCGTCAGCGCACGGTCGACAAGCGGATCGTGCATGGCGCCGAGCGTGTCCAAGAGCAGGCGGGTGCCCCGCTCAGTGATTGGGAGGCTCGGATCGTTGTAGATGCCCCCCGTGGAACCGATCGTGCGCATGTCAATGTAGACAGCAAGATCGCCGCGCTTCCTGACCTCGTCGGCGAGGTATTGCAGAGCGTGCGTCTTTCCGGTCCCGCGCCGTCCGTACAGGATCTGATGATCGGTTGACGTCAGCAGAGTTAGCAGGGACCCTACGTCGACGAATGTCTCCACCAGCTTGGCAGGATCACTCTGATCGGCCCGGCGTGTAAGGCGGAGGAAAGCCCTATTGAGAGTGGACGTCACGCCGACGACCGTATCGCTTGCAGAACGGCCAGCAACCCGGCGCTCTCTGGGGCATCCCCCTGGTCGTCCACGCACGTGCCCAGCGGCAGGCATGATCTCAATGCATGGAGGAGAGCTGGATCGACCCGGACCTTGGTGACATTGACAGCATCGGCGCTGGTGGTGGTGCTCCTCCCGACGTTCGCCAGGCCGGCGACGACGCAGTCGCCGCCCTCGACAAGATCACGGCGCAGATGACGGGGGGCGAGCACCGGCCCGAGCAACAGGAGATGTGCCGAGCCGTCGCCGAGGCGATCGTCGAGCGTCGGCATCTAGTCGTTCAGGCCGGGACTGGAACGGGCAAGTCCCTTGCCTATCTAGTGCCACTGGCGACCTTAGGTGTCAAAACGGTTGTGGCCACAGCCACCAAGGCGCTGCAGGACCAGCTGGCCGACAAGGACCTGCCGCTGGTCGAGGCGGGGCTGGGCCTGCCCGTCCCCCTCGACGTCGCGGTGCTCAAGGGGAGGAGCAATTACGTCTGCCTCCAGCGGGTGGCCGAGGTGGGCTCGGGCGGTATCCAGGCCGAGCTGGGCGACCAGGGGGGCCGGGCGGACGAGGCCGACCTTCCGGCGCCCGACGGATCGGGCGCCTCGGACGGATCGGACGGCCCGGGGGGCGGGCCGGGCGCGGCACCCGAGGGACTGGTCGAAGAGGTCCGCAGCCTCGTCGCCTGGTCGCAGAAGACGAGGAGCGGTGACCGGGCCGACCTGACCTTCGAACCCTCCGACCGGGCCTGGAACATGGTGAGCGTCGGACCGCGCGAGTGTCCCGGCGCCTTCAACTGTCCCGAAGGCGGGCGCTGCTTCGCCGAGGCCGCCCGCGACCGGGCGGCCGCCGCCGACATCGTCGTCGTCAACTCCCACCTCTACGGGGCGCACCTGGCGAGCGGGGGCGCCGTCCTGCCCGAGCACGACGTCGTCGTCTTCGACGAGGCCCATGAGCTCGAGGAGGTCATGACGGCCAGCCTCGGCGTCGAGCTCACCCCGGGCCGGTTCCGTTCCCTCGTGACCGCCGCCCGCGCCCTGGTCGAGCCGCGCCACGTCGAGCAACTCGACTCGCTCGGGCGCATCGGCGAGCAGCTGGCCGCGCTGCTCGCCGACCGCGTCGGCACGCGCGTGCTCCACGACGAGGGGCGGCGGGTCCAAGCGGAGGACCGAGAACTGGCGGCGCTGCTCGAACGGGCGGCGGAGCTCACCCGCCGCGTGATCGACGCGCTGCGGCGGGGCGGGGCGCAGCGCTCCTTCCTCCCCGACGGCGCCGGCGACACCGGAGCGGGCGCCGGCGCCGAGGCCGGGGCGGACCGCTCGAGCCGCAAGACGCGCACCCTGCAGGCGGCCGCTCATCTGGGTGAGGACCTGCACCGCCTGGTCTCGCGAGGCGACGGCGAGGTGGCCTGGGTCGATGGCAGCCGGCGCAACGTCCGGCTGCGCCTCTCCCCCATCGACGTCGGTCCCGTCCTGGCCGGGATGCTCTGGGGTGAGGTCACCTCGGTCCTGACCAGCGCCACGATCCCGCCCCGGATCGTCGAGCGCATCGGACTCGAGAGCTTCCCCTGCGAGGAGCTCAACGTCGGCAGCCCCTTCGACTACCGGGCACATGCGCTGCTCTACGTGGCCCGCCACCTGCCGGACCGCCGGGCGCCGGGCGCGGAGGAGACGCTGCACGAGGAGCTGGCCCTGCTCATCGAGGCGGCCGGCGGGCGGACCCTCGCCCTGTTCACCAGCCGGCGCGCCACCGAGGCCGCCGCCGAGGCCCTGGCACCCGAGCTCCCGGCCACTCTGCTGCGGCAGGGCGATCTGCCCAAGGGGCGCCTCCTCGAGGAGTTCGCACGGGACGAGACCTCGTGCCTGTTCGCCACCCTCGGCTTCTGGCAGGGGGTCGACGTCCCCGGCCGCGCCCTCTCCCTGGTCACCATCGACCGCCTGCCCTTCCCACGGCCCGACGATCCCCTCCTCCAGGCGCGTCGCGACCGGGTCGGCGGGCGGGCCTTCTCGCTGGTCGACCTCCCCCGGGCGGCCACCCTGCTGGCGCAGGGCGCCGGCCGCCTCATCCGCACGGCGGACGACCGCGGCGTCGTGGCGGTGCTCGACCCTCGCCTGGCCACGGCCTCCTATCGAGGGGTCCTCTTGTCGACGCTGCCCCCGATGCGCCGCTCGGTCGACCGCGCCGAGGTCGAGTCCTTCCTCCGGCGCGCCCTCCACGACGGCCGGGACGTCGGGCGCAGGGACGTCGGGCGCCGGGACGCCGGAGCTCAGTAACCGAGGCGGTCGAGCATCTCGGCACGGTTCTGCCAGCGCCGCTCGACCTTGACGTGCAGGTCGAGATACGCCCCTTCGGGGAGTGCCTGGCGCACGGCGGTGCCGACCGCCTTGAGCACCTCGCCGCCCTTGCCGATGACGATGGCCTTCTGCGAGTCGCGCTCGACGATGACCTCGACCCGGATGTGCGGCCACTCCCACTCGGTGACGCGGCAGGTGATCGAATGCGGGAGCTCGTCACGGGTCTTGGCCAAGAGCTGCTCGCGCACGAGCTCGGCCACCCAGAGCGCCTCCGGCGTGTCGGTCACCACGTCGGGCGGGAAGTACGGCGGGCCCTCGTCGAGCGAGCCGACCAGGTGCGCCAGCAAGGCGCCGACACCTTCACCGGTGCGGGCCGACACGGGGAAGTACTCGGCCCCCGCCACCTCGCCGAGCTCCACCACCGCGGCCTGCGCCTCGGTGAGCCGCTCGAGCACCATGGAGGGCCCGGCACGGTCGACCTTGTTGACCGCGACGGCCAGTCCTGGTGGGCCGACGTCCTCGGTGCCCTGCCGGGCTTCGTGCACCGCCTTGGACAGCACGGTGCGATCGCCCGGCCCGATCGGCGCCGTGGCGTCGACCACCACCGTGATCACGTCGACCTCGTGCAGGGCGTCGCTCGCCGTCTCGTTCAGCCGGCTCCCCAGGGTGCTGCGGGGCCGGTGGATCCCCGGCGTGTCCACGAAGACCACCTGGGCGTCGTCCCCGTCGTCGTGCAGGACACCGAGGATGCGGTGCCGGGTCGTGTTGGGCCGGGAGGACGTGATCGCCACCTTGGTGCCCACCATCCGGTTGACGAGTGTCGACTTGCCGACGTTGGGCCGGCCCACGACGGCGACGAAACCCGAACGCATCTCGGTCAGCTCCCGTTGCGCGAGGCATCGCCGGCACGGCGGCGCACCAGCGCGTCGTCCTCTTCGCCGTCAGCCGGAGAGCCGGTCGACTCGATGCGAATGCGCCCGATGCGCCGTCCGCGCACGTCGACCGCGGTGAGCCGGAACCCTTCCACCTCGACCGAGTCCCCGTTGTCGGGCACCCGGCCCACCAGATCGAGCATCAGGCCGCCGACCGTGTCCCAGTTCCCGTGCGGAAGCTCGGCGCCGAGCAGCTCGTCGGCGTCGTCCACCGAGTAGCCGGCGTTCACCAGCACCGAACCGTCGTCGCATCGCTCCACCGTCGGCTCCTCGACGTCGAACTCGTCGACGATCTCGCCCACCAGCTCTTCGAGCAGGTCCTCCAGCGTGACCAGGCCGGCAGTGCCGCCGTACTCGTCCACCACGATCGCCATGTGGAACTTCTCCTCCTGCATCTCGCGCAGGAGGTCGGACACGTCCTTGGACTCGGGGATGAACTTGGCCGGGCGCATGCTGTCGCGCACCGACTGGTCCGCCTTGCCGACCCGTTCGGCCCGCACCAGGTCCTTGGTGTAGGCGATGCCGATGATGTCGTCGATGCCGTCCTGCTCGACCGGGATACGGCTGTACCCGGCGGCGAGAGCGGATTCGAGGGCGTCGCGTACCGTGACGTCCTGTTCCACCGTCACCATGTCCGGCCGCGGGGTCATCACCTCGCGTGCCACGGTGTCCCCGAAATCGATGATCGAGTGGATGAAGCTGCGCTCCTCCTTCTCGATCACGTTCTCCTCGTGCGCCACATCGGCCATGGCCTTGAGCTCGGAGTCCGTGATGTAGGAGTGGTGCATCCCCTCCTGGTCCTCGCCGGTCACGCCGATGATCCGATTGGCCAGGCCGATGAGGAGCGTGGAGAGCCAGCGCACGGGCGGGAAGCGGATCAATGTCGCCACGATGGGCGCGCTGAGCAGCGCGGCCCGGTCGGCGTGGGCCACGGCCCAGTTCTTCGGCACGGCCTCGAAGAAGACGAAGATGACGACGACTTCGAAGACGATGCCGAGGATGACCCCGAGCCCACCGAAGAGGTGCTCGGCCACGAGCCCGACGAGGGTGGCGGAAACCAGCTGGCACACCAGCACGAGCAACAGCACCGGGTTCAAGAAGTTGGCGGGATTCTCTATCAGCCGGGCCAGCTGCCGGGCCCCTCGCTTCTTCTCGTCGACGAGAGCCTTCGCCTTGACGCGGTTCATCCGCACGAGGCTCGTCTCGGCCATGGCCAGCACGCCCGAGGCCGCCAGCAGCACGGCGATCACGACGATGAGGACCGCGTCCTCGGCGCCGAAGCCCGAGGTGGCCAGGAGCAGGCCGGTGCTCACCGCGCTCACCGTGCACCCTCCGGTCGACCGGGGGCAGCCGGCGCGTAGAAGCGCGCGAGGAGCTCACGTTCGAGCGCCTCCATGCGCTCGGCCTGGGCGTCGTCCTCGTGGTCCATCCCGAGCAGGTGCAGCAGCCCGTGCACGACCAACAGCGCCAGCTCGTCCTCGAAGGGGACCTCGTGCTCGGCGGCGTTGCGGCCGGCCACCGCGGGGCAGATCACGACGTCGCCGAGGAGGGACACCGGACCCTCCTCCGGTGCGGTGCCCGGGCCGCTGCCCCCGAGATCGGGCGAGCGGCCGCTCGGTCCGGGATCGTCCTCGATGGGGAACGACAGCACGTCGGTCGGGCCCGTCTTCCCGAGAAACTGCTGGTTCAGCGCGGCGATGGTCTCCTCGTCGACGAAGAGCAGGGAGACCTCGGTCTCCCCCTTGACGCCCCGCGCCGCGAGGACCCGGCGGGCCAGGTCCGCCCAACGGGCCACGTCGATGGGACGAGCCCTCTGCTCGTCGGCCGCGAAGACATCGATGGTCACTTCGAGTGACCCGCCCGCCCTTCCGCGATCTGCCCTTCGGCCTTCTGCCCTTCCGCGATCTCGTAGGCGTCGATGATGTCGGCCACGATCTTGTGGCGGACGACGTCCCGGCGCGTCAGGTGCACGAACGCCACGTCGTCCACTGCACCGAGCACGGGTTCGAGGCCGACGAGGCCCGAGCGCCCCCCGGGCACGTCGATCTGTGTGATGTCGCCCGTCACGACGCACTTGGAACCGAAGCCGATACGGGTCAGGAACATCTTCATCTGCTCGGGGGTGGTGTTCTGTGCCTCGTCGAGGATGATGAAGGAATTGTTGAGCGTGCGCCCCCGCATGAAGGCGAGGGGCGCGACCTCGATCGTTCCCCGCTCGAGCAGCCGCTGCGCACCCTCGGGTTCGATGAGGTCGTAGAGGGCGTCGTAGAGCGGCCGCAGGTACGGGTCCACCTTGGCCATCAGATCGCCCGGGAGGAAGCCGAGGCGCTCTCCCGCCTCGACGGCGGGGCGGGTCAAGATGATGCGCGACACCTGGCGCGACTGCAGGAAGTGCACGGCCTGGGCCACGGCCAGATACGACTTGCCCGTACCCGCCGGACCGATCCCGAACGTCACCACGTTCCGCGCGATGGCGTCCACGTAGCGCTTCTGCCCAGCCGTGTTCGGGCGCACCGTCTTGCCGCCGGCGCCGCGCACCACCTCCGAACGCAGCACCTCGCTGGGCCGGATGTCCTCGCGCACCATGTCGATGGTGCGCGCCATGACGGACGAATCGAGTGTCTTGCCCGACTGCACCATGAGGATCAGCTCGTCGAAGAGGCGGACGACGACCTCGGCCTCGGGCCCCTCGACGGAGATCCGGTTGCCCTGGACGACGATCTGCTCGTCCGGGAAGGCCCGCTCCACCTGGCGCAGGTGCTCGTCGCGGGAACCGAGCAACCCGGCCATCAGGTGGTTGCCCGGCACGAAGCACTCCGCTCGCAGCGCCGTCGTCATGGTGTCGTCGTCATGGTGTCGTCGTCGTCATGCGATGCCGAAGTGCCCTTTCAGAGGCTCGCCGCCGAGGACGTGGAGATGCAGGTGCGGGACCGAGTTCATGGAGTCGGGTCCGATGTTGAAGATGAGCCGGTACCCCCGCTGGGGCGTGGCCAGCCCCGCTGCGTCCGCCACGGCGCGCGCCGCCATCAGCATGTCGGCCAGCACCGGCCCGTCCGCCGCCGTCACGACCGAGGCGTCCTCGATGTGGCGCCGCGGGACCACCAGCACGTGGAGGGGCGCGGCGGGGTTGATGTCCTTGAAGGCGAACGTCGTCTCGCTCTCGAACACGCTCTCCGAGGGAAGATCGCCGGCCACGATCTTGCAGAACAGACAGTTCTCCGCGGTCATGCCCGGGGGTCGCCGTCCCTCCGCTGCGGCTCGATCACCTGATGCGGCTCGATCACCGCTCCGAACATACCGGTCGGAGCCACAGGCGGGTGACCATCGGCCGGGGCCACGGTCCCGGTCCGGAGCGAGGCGAGCAGCGCTCCGGCCGTCACCGCGGCCGTCTCGGCACGCAGCACGCCCAGGCCGAGCCCGACGGTCGGCAGACCGGCGGCCAGCTCGCCGGTGCTCCAGCCACCCTCGGGGCCCACGGCGACGACCCGCTGGGCCTGCGTCGGGCGCTCGCCGCTCAGCTGGGCCAGCACCACCTCGCCGGGGCCGCCCAGCGCGGCCAGGTCGGAGAAGCCGATGGTCTCGAGCACCTCGGGCAGCCACACGCGGCGGCTCTGTGCCGCCGCCTCGCGGGCGACGCGGCGCAGCCGCTCCACCGCGGTGCGTCCCCGCGCCCCCGACCAGCGGACGACGCTGCGTTCGCTGCGCAGTGGCACGATGCGGTCGATCCCGAGCTCGGTCAGCTTCTGGACCACCCACTCGGGACGTTCGCCCTTGACGGGCGCGAACACCACGGTGAGCGGAGGCTCGACCCTCGACTCGTACTGCACGCTGCCGTCGCCGCCGACACCTGCGGCCTGGTGCACCGGTTCGAGACAGGCCGAGGGACCGGCCTCGCTGCCCCGCCAGGCGGCGCGGGCCCAGCGACCGGCGCCGTCGGAGACGACCACCTCCTCTCCGGCGCGGAGGCGCAGCACGCGACCGAGGTGGTGGAGATCCTCCTCGGCGAGCACCGGGCGGGCGGGATCGTCCGTGAAGACCTGCACGGCGGCCGCGGCACGCACGGCGACGGCGGCGTAGACGGCCGGGCTAGCCAAATGCCGAACGGAGGCGGGAGAACATGCCCTCGCCTCCCCCGCTTCCCGGAGGGGACACCTCCTCGCCGCGCAGCGCGGCGAACTGGCGGAGGAGCTCGTCCTGCTCGCGGGTGAGGTCGCGCGGGGTCTCCACCAGCACGTGCACGAAGAGGTCGCCACGCCCGCGGCCCCGCAGGTGCGGCACGCCCAGGTTCTTGATGCGCTCGACGTGGCCGTGCTGGGTCCCCGGCGCGATGCGCACGTGCTGGGGATCCTCGAGTGTCTCCACGTCGGCCTCGGTCCCCAGGACCGCCTGGGCCACGCCGATCGTGAGCGTCGTGTGCAGGTCGTCGCCACTGCGCTCGAACCGCGGGTCCGGCGCCACCGCCAGGTGCACGAAGAGGGAACCGCTGGGCCCGCCGCGCTGCCCGGCGGCGCCGCGGTCGGCCAGCCGCAGGGTCGAGCCGTGCTCGACCCCGGCCGGGACCTCGACGCTGAAGGTGTTGTCCTCCATGCGCCGTCCCTCCCCCTGGCACTCGGGGCACGGGTTGGGGATCATCTCGCCGGTGCCGCTGCAGCGGGCGCAGGCGACGCTCGTCACCACCTGCCCGAGCAGCGACTGGCGCACGCGTCGGATCTCGCCTGTGCCCTGGCAGTCGATGCACGTCTCGGGGTCCGTTCCCGGGGCGGTCCCGCGTCCGCCGCAGGCGGTACAGGTGGAGGGCAGCCGCACCGAGATCTCCTTGCGGGCCCCGAAGACGGCCTCGGCGAAGGTCAGGCCGATCTGCACCTCGGCGTCCGCGCCCACCTGGGGGCCGGCCCGGCGTCCGCCGCCGCCGGCCATCTGGCCGAAGAATGCCTCGAAGATGTCGCCCAGGCCCCCCTCGAACCCGAAACCGCCCATGCCCCCAGCCTGGGAGCCGAAGACGCCCTCTGGGCCGTAGCGGTCGTAGCGGGCCCGGCGCTCGGGGTCGCGCAACACCTCGTAGGCGACCGTCACCTCCTTGAAGCGCGCCTCGGCCTCGGCGTCGCCCTGGTTGGTGTCAGGGTGCAGCTCGCGAGCGCGGGCGCGGTAGGCCCGCTTGATCTCGTCGTCGGTGGCGTCGGGCCGGACGCCGAGCAACGCGTAGAGGTCGCCGAGCCCGTCAGTGACCGCCATCGTGCCCCCCGACGATGCGCTGGCCCAGCCGCTCGCCCACGACGTGGGCGGCGGCCATGGCGTGCGGGTAGTCCATACGCGTCGGCCCGAGGAGGCCGACCGCTCCGAGGTCCTGGCCGTCGATGGAAACCGGCGCCACCACCACCGCACACGACGACAGCGGCTCGTAGCCGTGCTCCATGCCGATGGCGACCGAGAGCCCCCGGTCGAGGACGTCACGCAGCAGCGTCACCACGACCAGCTGCTGCTCCAAGATGGCCAGCACGGAGCGGACGGTCTCCACGGCGTCGAACGACTCGGCGAGGCGTGCCGGCCCTCCGACGAAGACCTTGTCGGCGTCCATGGCTCCTTCGAGGTCGTCGAAGGCGGCGCCGGCGCTGCGGACGAGGGCATCGATCGCCGGTGAGCCGCTGGGTGGCACCGACCATGGCTCCGAGAGCGTGCGCCCCACCAACTGCGTCCCGATGAACGCGCCCGCCCGGGCCAGCGTGTCCTCGTCGGTGCCCTCGACAAGCTCGATGGTCCGCTTCTCCACGGCGCCGTCGGACAGGACGACCACGAGCAGAGCGTGCGCGGACGAGAGCCCCACCAGCTGCACCGAGCGGATGGTGGACGACTCGTGTGAAGGACCCACCACGACGGAGGCGTAGGAGGTCAGCTCGGAGAGCAGGCCGGTGGCCCGCTCGAGCACGGTCTCCATCTCGCCGTGGACCTGATCGAAGAACTGGGTGACGCGCCGGCGCTGGCCCGGGCCGAGCACGCCGGGTGAGGCGAGATGGTCGACGAAGAACCGGTAGCCCTTGTCGGTGGGGATGCGACCGGCGCTCGTGTGCGGCTGCGTCAGATAGCCCTCGCGCTCGAGGGCCACCATCTCCGAGCGCACGGTCGCCGAGGAGACCTGGATCCCGGGTGCATTGGCGACGTGCGAGGACCCGACCGGCTCGGCGGTGTCGATGTACTCGGTCACCACGGCCTCGAGGATGGCCGCCCGCCGCGGGTTGAGGGCGCGGTCCTCCCCGGCATCGGGTGCGGCGGCGTCGTCGGCGTTCGGTGTCATGGCATCCCCTGGCACTCAAGTCTACCGAGTGCCAGATGTTTCCGGGAGGGTCGGTCCTCGGTCTCCGGGAGGGTCAGTCCTCCCCCAGGCGCAGGGCCGAGATGAAGGCCTCCTGGGGCACGTCGACCCGGCCGATGGTCTTCATGCGCTTCTTGCCCTCCTTCTGGCGCTCGAGCAGCTTGCGCTTCCGGGTGATGTCACCGCCGTAGCACTTGGCCAGCACGTCCTTGCGCTTGGCCTTGACCGTCTCGCGGGCGACGATGCGCCCGCCGATGGCGGCCTGGATGGGCACGTCGAAGAGCTGGCGCGGGATGAGCTCCCGCAGCTTCTCGGCCATCCGGCGGCCGTAGGCGTCGGCGCTCCCCCGGTGGACGATGGTCGAGAAGGCGTCGACGGGCGTGTGGTTGATGAGGATGTCGACGCGCACGAGGTTGGCCGTCGCGTACTCGTCAGGCTCGTAGTCGAGGCTGGCGTACCCCTTGGTGCGGCTCTTCAGCTGGTCGAAGAAGTCGATGACGACCTCGGCCAGGGGCAGGGTGTAGACGAGCTCCACCCGCTCGGGCGAGAGGTACTCCATGCGCGTCATCTCCCCTCGACGGCTCTGGCACAGCTCCATGACGGTGCCCGTGTACTCGCTCGGCGTGATGATGGTCGCCGAGAGCATCGGCTCGTCGATGTGATCGAGGCGCGTCGCGTCGGGGAGCTCGGTCGGGTTGTCCACGTCGAGCTCGGTGCCGTCGGTCAGGAAGGCCCGGTACTCGACGCTCGGTGCGGTGGCGATGAGCGAGAGGCCGAACTCACGTTCGAGGCGCTCGCGGATGATCTCCATGTGCAGCAGCCCGAGGAAGCCGCAGCGAAAGCCGATGCCGAGGGCCCGGGACGACTCGGGCTCGAAGGTGAAGCTGGCGTCGTTGAGCTTCAACCGATCGAGGGCGTCGCGCAGGTCGGGGAGCTCGTCGCCGTCGACCGGGTACAGGCCGCAGAAGACCATGGGCTTGGGGTCGCGGTAGCCGGCCAGCGCCTTCTCCGCCCCGTGCTGGGCGGTCGTGACCGTCTCGCCCGAGCGGGCCTCGCCGACGTCTTTGATCCCCGCGATCAGATATCCCACCTCGCCCGGACCGAGCCGCTCCACGCGGAGCGCGTCGGGGGTCCGGACACCGACCTCCTCCACGTCGTGCACGGCGTTGGCCTGCATGAAGCGCAGGCGCGCCCCGTCGGGCAGCACGCCGTCGACGATGCGGATGGAGCTGACCACACCGCGGTACTGGTCGTAGGACGAGTCGAAGATCAGTGCGCGCAGGGGGGCGTCCGCCTCACCGGTCGGGGGAGGCACGCGGGCGATGACGGCGTCGAGGAGCTCGGGCACGCCCTGGCCGGTCTTGGCCGAGATGTGCAGGATGTCCTCGGCGGGCAACCCGAGCACGTGCTCGATCTCCAAGGCGCAGCGCACGGGGTCGGCCGCCGGCAGGTCGATCTTGTTCAGCACCGGCACGATCTCGAGGTCGTGCTCGATGGCCTGGTAGCAATTGGCCAGCGTCTGCGCCTGGATCCCCTGGGAGGCGTCCACCAGCAGCACCGCCCCCTCGCAGGCAGCCAGCGAACGGGAGACCTCGTAGCCGAAGTCGACGTGGCCCGGCGTGTCGATCAGGTGGAGGATGTGACCGGCGTGCTCGACCCGGACGTTCTGCGCCTTGATGGTGATGCCGCGCTCGCGCTCGAGCTCCATGGAGTCGAGGTACTGCTCGCGCATGAGCCGGGGGTCGACGGCGCCGGTGATCTCGAGGATGCGGTCCGACAGCGTCGACTTCCCGTGGTCGACGTGGCTGATGATCGAGAAGTTCCGGATGCGCTCGACGGCAACAGGTCCACTGGCGGTTGCGGGAGGCGGCACGGTCCGTCGATCGTACCGGTCCGGTCCCCGTCCCCGATCGCCTGGCCTGGGCCGTTGCGCGTCGTTCTCGCCGCGCGGCCCCGGGTCCGCCTGCGGGATCGTGGCCGCCACCTGCTACAGTTGACCCCCGCACCGGTGGGGCCACGCGCTCCCGCCGGACCCCTTCTCCGAACCCCGAGGACCGACACACGTGGCCAACATCAAGAGCCAGATCAAGCGCAACCGCCAGAACGAGAGGCGCCGGCTGCGCAACAAGTCGGTGCGGGCCGAGATGCGCACGCGTGCCAAGACGGCCGTGGCGGCTGCAGAGAGCGGCAGCGACGACGCGGCCGAGCTGCTGCGGATCGCGGTGAAGCGGATCGACAAGGCCGCCGCCCAGGGCGTGATCCACAAGAACGCGGCGGCCAACCACAAGTCCCGCCTGGTGCGGCGCATCAACGCCATCGAGGCCGCCGCCGAATAGGCGGCGCCCGGCACCTCTCGGCCTCCGGGGACCCGGCCGCCTTCAGCGTTCCGGGGACCCGGCCGCCTTCAGCCTTCCAGGTGGAAGGTCAACATCTTCTCGGGAACGATGCGCGCCCCGATCGCCTGCACGCTCTCCATCCACTCGCCGAACGAGGGCCCCTGTCTCGGGAGGTAGTGGTCGAGCATGGCCTGGCGCAGCTCGGCGCCGGCGGGCGTGCCGAGCTCGAAGAGCTCCGCCTTCCCGTGCACGGTGACCGCCAGCGACTCACCCGGCAGATGGGTGGCGCTGACCTGCGGCCGCACTGCCAGGTGGCGGGACCGGACGGCATCGGTGGCGAGGCTGAACCAGAACGTGCCGTGGAGGAAGTACCCGTCGACCGGCGCCGTGAGCGGACGCCCGTCCGCCGTCACCGTGGCGAGCACGAGGAGCTGCATGCCGTGGAGCCGCCCGGTCAGCTGGCGAGCATCGAGCCGCCTCCCCTCACCGATGACGTCGCGCGCATGGGGTCCGGCCGTGGCCATCGATGCGTCGAGCAGTTCCTGGAGTGCGTCGAGCTCCTCGGATGTTTCGAGCATGGCGCCAGTCCAGCACCGGGGTGCTCGGGCCGCCCCCGAGCGTGAGAAGCTGGGCCCATGGCGGACGGAATCGTCCTCACCCGCCAAGAATCCGGGCGGGGCGTGCACGAGACCGCCCAGCGCGCCCCTCGGCCGGTCAACCGCGGCGTCGTCCGGGATTACGTCGGCTACGAGGAGTGGACCCGGCAGGAATTCCTCCGCCCCGAGACGGCCCGGCCCGGCGTCGCCCTCATCATGGCCGTCGGCGACCCCATGGTGGTGTACGAGCGCGACGCCGGCAGCCCTGCCCGCATCATGGGGGCGTTCGTGGTGGGCAACCAGTCCCGTCCCAGCGTGACTGGCGTGGGAGGCCATCAGCTCGGCGTCCAGGTCGAGCTGACACCGGCGGGCGCGCGTGGTCTCTTCGGCGACGTCGAGGATCTCAGCGACGCGGTGGTGCCCCTCGACGAGGCGCTGGGCGCCCGTGGGGACCGGCTCGTCGAGCGCCTGGCCGAGATGCCGTCGTGGGGAGCGCGCCTCGAAATGCTCGACGATGCCCTCGCCACCGTTCGTCCCCGCCACCTGTCCCCCGAGGTGGCCTGGTTGCACCGTCAGCTCCTGGCCTCGAAGGGCCGGCCGCGCGTGGAGCCGCTGATGGACGAGACGGGCTGGAGCCGGCGCCACGTCACGGAGCGCTTCCGCCGCCAGCTCGGCGTGTCGCCGAAGGCGTATGCCCGGCTGCTCCGCTTCGAGCATGCGGCCTCCCTCCTGCGTGCCGGGAAGGGCCGCTGCCTCTCGCTCGCCGAGACGGCGGCGGTGGCGGGCTACTACGACCAGTCCCACCTGACGCGCGACTTCGTCGCCCTGGCCGGGACGACGCCGGGCGCCTACGCCGCCGGTGCGCTCGTTCCCGAGGTCAGCTTTGTCCAAGACGACGAGGCCACGCGTCCCGCAGCGTGGTGACCATGACCAGCACCGAGAACACCCACACGCCCGACGCGGACGCGTCGGGCATCGACCGTCCCGTGATCGTCCCCGTGATCGTCCCTGTGATCGTCTACGACGACATCGAAGCGGGTCACGACTTCCTCGTCTCGGCTTTCGGGTTCACTTCCGGTGGCCTCTCTCGGGACGACACGGGAACAGTGGTCCACGGCGAGGTCCGGATGGGTGATGCCGCCGTCTGGCTGCACCGCGTCGCGCCCGAGTCCGAGATGGCGTCGCCCAAGGGCGCACCCGCCGCACACGGCGGCCTCGAGGTGATCGTGCCCGACGTCGATGTGCACTTCGCTCGTGCCGAGGCAGCAGGCGCGCCGATCGATCGTCCCCCGACGGACCAGGCCTACGGTGTGCGCGAGTACGGCACCCGGGACCTCGAGAACCACCGCTGGTGGTTCTCGAGCCCGATCCCCCGGGCCGGCGAAGTCAGGTGACCTGCGCGACCGGGGCCTCGCGACGGCCCTACCCGGCCTCCGCTCCGGCGCTGTTCCGGCGGCCCGGCCGGGTCTGACGGGGCCGACCGGGTCTGGGGGCCGGCCGGGTCTGGCGGGCCGGCCGGGTCTGGCGGGCGAGCCGGGCCACCAGGATCTCGAGGACGATCTCGGCTTCGAGCCCGCTCACGCCGCGGACGTCGAGGTCGGCGGTGGCGAGCAGGTTGATGGCCTCGGCGATGCGAGCACTCCCCAGGCGGCGGGTCTGTTCGAGCGCCTTCTTCGCCACGAAGGGCGCCGTACCGAGGATGGCGGCGGCGTCACGCTCGCCCGCCACGTCGTCACCGTCGAGCGCCAGCATGTTGGCGAAGTGGCCGTGCAGCGTGGCCATGATCTGCATGGGCGCCAGGCCACCGGCATCGAGCATCCGGTGGAGCACCACCAGCGCACGTCCGGCGTCGCCGTTGTCGATGGCGTCGGTGAGCTCGTAGCGGGGGACGGTGCCGGCCTCGCCGAGATACGGCTTCAGGTCCTCGGCACTGACACGCGCCCCCTCCCCGTACGCCGCACTGAGCGCGCCGAGCAGCCCCTCGACCCGGCCCAGGTCCTCTCCGACGTGGCGCCCCAGCATGTCGGCGGCCGCGGGCTCCAGCTTCACCGGCGCACCGCGCAGGTGCTCGTGCAGCCAGGCCTTGCGGTCCCCCGCCTTGCTCGTGGTGACGTCGATGATCCGACCCGAGGCGCTCACGGCCTTGACGAGCGGGGCAGGCACGACCCCGCCGCCGGCGACGAGCACGAGGAACGTGGACGGCAGCGAGGACTGCACCACGTCGACGAGCCGGGGCACCTCGGCCGTGACCAGCCGGCCGGCGTCGCGAACCACGACGACGCGGCGGTCGACCAGGAACGGCGGCGTCAGGCAGGCATCGACGACGGCACCCACGTCGAGCTCGTCGCCGGGCCCTCCACCGACCTCCTCGACCACCAGGGCGTGGTCGCGCCGGCCCACCAGGTCATCGAGGAGCGTGCGCACCTCCTGCGCCACCAGCGAGACATCGTCGCCCTTGACGAGATAGGCCGACGCCGTCCGCGCCCCGCCGCTCACGCCACCCCGCTCACGCCACCCCGCTCACGCCGCCTCGCTCACCGCGGCCAGCACGTCGCGAGCCCGGCGCGTGCCCTCGACGTCGTGCACCCGGACGAGACGGCAGCCCCAGGCGATCCCGAGGGCCGCCGCGCCGATGGAAGCCGCGCGCCGCTCGGTGAGCTCCAGATCGAGCACCTTGCCGAGGAACGTCTTGTTGGACGCGGAGAGGAGGAGTGGGTGACCGAGCGAGGCCAGGTCGGGCGTGGCGCGCAGCAACGTCAGCGACTGCTCCGCCGTCTTCCCGAGGTCGAGACCGGCGTCGAGCACGATCTGCTCCGGCGGGACGCCCGCACCGCGGGCCTGGGCGGCACGTTCGAGCAAGAAGTGCGAGACGTCGCGCACGACGTCCTCGTAGTGCGGGTCGGGGTCGGCCACCCGGGGCCGGAGCCGGATGTGGGTGATCACCACCGCCGCGCCGTGGGCGGCCGCCGCCGGCGCGTACTCGGGATCGCCCAGCCCGCTGATGTCGTTGCCCATGACCGCCCCCTCGGCGTAGCAGGCACGGGCCACCGAGGCGCGCCAGGTGTCGATGGAGACGGGCGCGTCGAAGCGGGCGGTCAGACCCGAGACCACCGGCACGACGCGCTCGAGCTCCTCGGTCTCGGTCACCTCGGGGCCCGGCCCGGCCTTGACGCCTCCGACGTCGAGGATGTCGGCGCCGTCGGCCACCAGCTGCTCCGCCCGGGCGTAGAGCTTGTCCAGGGCGAACGTGGCGCCCTTGTCGAAGAAGGAGTCCGGCGTGCGGTTGAGGATCCCCATCACCAGGGCGCGATGGGTCAGGTCGTAGCGGCGCCCCCCCAGATGGAGCACCGGCGCCACGTCGGCGGCCGGAGCCTGCTGCATCAGACCGGAGCCTGTTGCATCAGAAGAGCCGCGCCGACAGCGCCCGCCGGTACTCGTTGGTGCGCGGATCGTCCGCACCCATCGCCTCGAGGAGGTCGACGAACTCCTGGCGGGCCGAGTCGTCGTCGCGCACGCGTTCGAGCAGCTCGTCGAGCTTGGCCTCCATGTCGCCGCGGTCGGTACCGGTCACGTCGACACCGGCCTCGAGCAGACGCGCCTGGGCGGCCAACGTGCGACCGGTCTCGGTCTCGGGCACCCGCTGGAGGAGCGCCAACGCGCCGGCGCCGTCGCCCTGCCCGATCAAGAGCCTGGCCAGGCTCTCGATGGCGGCCGGGTGGTCCGGTTCGAGCTCGAGCGCCTTGCGCAGCGAGGCCTCGTCGCCCGCCGCCGCCAGCTGGTCGGCCTCGCTCGGTGGCGGGGCCAGCCGCCGCACGAACTCGGCCACCTGGGCCTCGGGCAGCGCGCCGATGAAACCGTCCACCACCTTGCCGCCGCTGACGGCGTAGACGGCGGGGATCGACTGTGCCTGGAACTGCTGGGCGATCCTCGGGTTCTCGTCCACGTTGACCTTGGCCAACTCGACCGTGCCCCCGGTCTGGGCGACGACCTTCTCGAGGATCGGGCCCAGGGTCCGGCAGGGCCCGCACCACGGCGCCCACAGGTCGACGACGACCGGGACGGTCATGCTGCGCTCCAGCACGTCGGCCTGGAATGTCTGGTCTGTGACGTCCATCGCTCCGACGCTACCGGCTGCGGGCGTCACGCAGGCTGGGACCACACCGATTAGCGTCGGTCGACGTGCCAGAGACGCCGGTGGGCATCAACCAGGCCCAGGTCACCGACTGGATGGTCGACCACATCCCCGAGATCCGACCTCCCCTGACCTTCTCCCTGATCGCCGGCGGCCGCTCGAACCTGACCTTCCGCGTGGACGACGCCGCGGGACGGGCGTGGGCTCTGCGGCGGCCGCCGCTCCACCACGTGCTGCCGACGGCCCACGACATGTCGCGCGAGTACCGGCTCATGCACGCCCTCGGCCCGGCGGGGATCCCCGTGCCGGTGACGGTCGGCCTCTGCACGGACGAGGCGGTGAACGAACGCCCCTTCTACGTCATGGAGTTCGTCGAGGGTCACATCCTGCGCAGCGCGGCCCAGGCGGAAGCCGCCTTCGACGAGGAGACACGAGGTCGCGTCGGGGACCACATGGCCGACACGCTCGCCGCGCTGCACGCCGTCGATCCCGACGCGGTCGGGCTGGGCGACCTCGGGCGGCACGAGGGGTACATCGAGCGCCAGCTCAAGCGTTGGCGCGGCCAGTACGACCAGATGCAGGTCGAAGGCATCGAGATCGACCAGGACGGCCTGGTCCAGCGCGTGAGCGACGAGCTGGCCAACCGCATCCCCAAACAGCAGCGGACCTCGGTCGTGCACGGCGACTACCGCATGGACAACGTCGTGCTGGCCGACGACGGCACGGTACGCGCCATCCTCGACTGGGAGATCTGCACACTGGGCGACCCGCTGGCCGACCTCGGGTTGCTGATGGTCTATTGGGCGGACCCCACCGACTCCATGGCCGTGCTCGGGGGCTCGCCCACCACGGCGCCGGGCTTCGCCACCCGGGCCCAGGTGCTCGAGCACTACGACGCCACCTCCGACCTCGACGTCTCGGGCATCGACTACTACGTCGCGTTCGGCTACTGGAAGCTGGCCTGCATCCTCCAGGGCGTCTTCGCCCGCTACGTGGCCGGCGCCGGCGCCGGCGACCAGGGAAGCGTGGAGGGGTTCCCGGCTCAGATCGGCCGGCTCTTCGAGATGGCCGCCCAGTCCCTCGAGGCGGCACCGTGAGCCCCGACGGCCCGGGCGTGACCGAGATCTTCGAGGTGCACCAGGAGCCGGTGGTCCAGGATCCGCTGCTGGTGGTGGCCCTCGAGGGGTGGGTCGACGCCGGACTCGGTGCAACCACCGCCATCGCCACCCTGCTCGGCCAGGGGCACGGCGAGCCCATCGTCACCTTCAACGGGGAGCACTTCCTCGACCAGCGCGCCCGCCGTCCCGTCGCCCGCATCGTCAACGGCATCACGACCGAGCTCACCTGGCCCCGGACGGTGGTGCGCCAGGGCAGCGACCAGTCGGGCCACGACATCTTGTTCCTCATCGGGCCCGAGCCCGATTTCCACTGGCGGGCCTTCACCGACGCCGTGGTCGGGCTGGCCCGTTCGTGGCGCGTGCGCATGGTCGTGGGGCTGGGCGCCTTCCCCGCACCGGCACCGCACACGCGTCCGGTGAAGCTGGCGGCGACGGCGCCGGCGGAATCGGCCGAACTGATCGAACAGGTCGGCATCGTGCAGGGCGAGCTCGAAGTGCCGGCAGGCGTGATGGCGGCGCTCGAAATGGCCTTCGGCGTCGCCGGCACACCGACCGTGAGCCTGTGGGCCCGGGTACCGCACTACGTGGCGGCCATGCCGTTCCCCGAGGCGAGCGCGGCGCTGATCGAAGGCCTGGCTACGGTGGGTGGGCTCTCGCTCGATTCGTCCTCGCTGCGCCGTGCCGCCGACAGCTCGCGGCGCCAGGTCGACCAGCTCATCGCGGACAACCCCGAGCACCAGGCCATGGTGCGCAAGCTCGAGGAGAGCATCGACGCCTCGGAGGGAAACCCCATGGGGGTGGAGGAAGTCCCCTCGGGCGACGAGATCGCGGCCGAGCTCGAGCGCTTCCTCCGCGGTGAGGAACAGTGAGGACCGAAGAGAAGGGACCACGCGCATGAAGATCGACGGCGGCATCGGGTTCGACCCCACCGGCATCGCCGAGCAGGCGGCCAAGGCTGAGGCCAGCGGGTACGACGGTGTCTGGTCCGCAGAGACGAGCCACGACCCGTTCCTCCCCATCGCCGTCGCCGCAGGTGCCACCGAGAAGCTCGAGTTCGGCACCGGCATCACGGTCGCATTCGCCCGCAACCCGATGACCTTGGCCGTGGTCGCCAACGACCTGCAGCTGCTGACCAAGGGGCGCTTCCTCCTGGGCATGGGCAGTCAGATCAAGCCGCACATCACCAAGCGCTTCTCCATGCCGTGGTCACACCCGGCACCCCGCATGCGCGAGCTCATCCTCGCCATCCGCGCCATCTGGAACACGTGGGAGACCGGCGAGAAGCTCGCCTTCCGCGGCGACTTCTACACGCACACGCTGATGACGCCGTTCTTCGACCCCGGTCCCAACCCGTACGGCAATCCGAAGATCCTGCTGGCCGGCGTGGGCGAACACATGACCGAGGTGGCGGGCGAGGTCGCCGACGGCTTCCTCGTCCACGGCTTCACGACCGAGCGGTACCTGCGCGAGGTCAGCCTGCCCGCGCTCGAGCGCGGTGCTGCCAAGGCCGGGAAGACGAGGGCGGACCTGACGGTCTCGTACCCGGGCTTCGTGGTGACCGGCGCCGACGAGAAGAGCACCGAAGCGGCCGACCAGGCGGTGCGCCAGCAGATCGCCTTCTACGGGTCGACCCCCGCTTACCGCCCTGTCCTCGAGCTGCACGGCTGGGGGGACCTGCAGCCGGAGCTCAACACGTTGTCCAAGCGCGGCGAGTGGGTGAAGATGGGCGAGCTGATCACCGACGACATCCTCGATGCCTTCGCCGTCGTGTGCCCGCTCGACCAGGTGGCGACACAGGTGCGCTCCCGCTTCGAGGGACTCGTCGACCGCTTCAGCTTCTACGCGCCGTACAAGGTGGACGCCGAGGCGTGGAAGCAGGTGCTGGCAGGTTTTCACGACTGAGGGCGGGGCCCGGCGACGGTGAGGCGGCGAGGCGGCCGACGATCGGGATGATCAGAGCACGACGTTGACCAGGCGAGGCGGCCGGGAGACGACCCGCTTGGGTGCTGCCCCGTTCAGCACCTCGCTCACCTTGGCCGACTCGAGCGCCAGCTGCTCGGCGGCGGACTCGGAGATGCCCGCGTCGACCTCGATCCGGTCGCGCACCTTGCCGTTCACCTGCACCACCATCGTCACCGTGTCCTGGCGGACCAACTCGGCGTCGGCCGTGGGCCACGAGCGGAGGTGCACCGACGGCTGGCCGGGATGCCGGCGCTCCCACAGCTCAGCGGTCACGTGCGGTGTGAGCGGGGCGAGGAGGCTGAGCAGCGCGTCGAGCGCCTCGTTCCAGGCGTCCTCGTGGGGGCCGGGAGTGCCGGCTCCTCCGGTCGCCTGCCCGTCGGCAGTCTCACCGCGGCCGTAGCGCTGCACCAGGTTGAGCAGCTCCATGCAGTGGGCGACCGCCGTGTTGTAGGACCAGCGGTCGAGGTCGTTGGTGACCTCGTCGATCGTGCGGTGCACCGCCCGACGGACGGCGAGGTCGGCCGCCGTCTCCGCGCCCGGACGCAGCGCAGGTTCGGCCGTGCAGGCGCGCCAGAGCCGATCGAGAAAGCGGCCGCAACCCTCGATCACCTGCTCGGTCTGCTCCGACCAGTCCATGTCGTCGAAAGGCGGACCCACGAAGAGGTGAAAGAGGCGCAAGGCATCCGCACCGACCGTGTCGAAGTAGTGCTCGGGCGCGATGAGGTTGCCCTTGGACTTGGACATCTTCGTCCCGTCCATACGGATCATGCCCTGGGCCAGATAGTGCTTGAACGGTTCGCGCTCGATCCCAGGAGCGAGGCCGACATCGATCAGGGCCCGTGTGAAGAAGCGCGCGTAGAGCAGGTGGAGGATCGCGTGCTCGATACCGCCGATGTACTGGTCCACCGGCATGAAGTGCCGTGCTGCTTCGGGATCGAAAGGCCGGTCGGTGGCCCACGGATCGCAGAAGCGCAGGAAGTACCACGACGAGTCGACGAAGGTGTCCATGGTGTCCGTCTCGCGCCGGGCCGGTCCCCCGCAGACGGGACAGGTCGTGTGGAGGAAGCCCTCGTGCAGCGCCAGCGGCGACTGTCCCGTCGGCAGGAACTCCACGTCGTCAGGCGCCACGATCGGGAGCTGGTCCTCGGGGACCGGCACGACCCCGTCGGTGTCGCAGTAGACGGCCGGGATGGGGCAGCCCCAGAACCGTTGGCGAGACACGAGCCAGTCGCGCAGGCGGTAGTTGACCTTGCGCTCGCCGATTCCCTGCTCTTCGAGCCACTCGATGGCACGGGCCTTGGCGGTCGGGATGTCGAGCCCGTCGAGAAAACCGCTGTTGACCTTGACGCCATCGCCCGTGAATGCACCGCCCCCGTCGGCCTCCCAGCCGGCGGGTGGCTGCACGGTGCGGACGATCGGCAGGCCGTGCACGTGGGCGAACGCCCAGTCCCGCTCGTCTTCGGCGGGCACCGCCATGATCGCCCCGGTGCCGTAGCCCATGAGGACGTAGTCGGCGACGAAGAGGGGGACGGGCGCGCCGGTGAAGGGGTTGAGGACGTTTGTGCCGGTGAACGCACCACGCTTGTCAAGGGCTGCCGCCTCTCCCTCCGCCAGACGCTCGATCTCGGTCTCCTCGGCGGCACGGCGGCGCAGGTCCTCGACGGCGCCGCGCTGTGCGTCGGTGGTGAGCTCGTCGACGAGCGGGTGCTCCGGTGCCATGACGGCATAGGTCATGCCGAAAGTGGTGTCGGGCCGGGTAGTGAAGACCCGGATACGGACGTCGGGGCGGCCCTCCACCACGAGGTCGAACTCGGCACCCTCCGACCGGCCGATCCAGTTGCGCTGCATGACCTTGGCCCGCTCCGGCCACTCGAGGTCGTCGAGGGCTTCGAGCAACTCGTCGGCGTACCGCGTGATGCGGAAGAACCATTGCTCGAGGTCACGCCGGACGACGACGTCGCCGGAGCGGTCGCAGGTGCCATCGGGCAGGACCTGCTCGTTGGCCAGGACGGTCTGGCAACCCGGGCACCAGTTCACCGGGGCCGTGGCGCGGTACGCCAGGCCCGCCTCCCAGAGCCGCAGGAAGACGAGCTGGGTCCACTTGATGTAGTCGGGGTCGTGGCTGTGGATCTCCCGACGCCAGTCGTAGACAGCACCGAGACGGGTCAGCGAGGACTTGAGCTCAGCGATCCGGGCATCGGTGAAGACCCGAGGGTGGGTTCCCGTCTTGATGGCGGCGTTCTCCGCCGGGAGCCCGAACGAGTCGAAGCCGATGGGGCTGAGGACGCCCTTGCCCTGCATCGTCTGGTACCGAACCACCAGGTCACCGAAGGTGTAGTTCCGCACGTGGCCCTGGTGGGCGGGCCCCGAGGGGTAGGGGTACATGCACAGGGCGTAGAACTTCTGGCGGGGGTCGTCGTTCTCGATCTCGTAGGTGCCGTCCTCGGCCCAGTGGCGCTGCCACTTCCTCTCCACCGCGTCGACGTCATAGGCACGTGCCATGCCACCAGGGTAGGCGACGTCGCGCGCGTCTCCGGGCCCGATGGCCGTTTAGCAGGTCGCGGCGCAGGCTATAGCACCTCGAAGTGAACGACGCCGACTCTGTCACGTCACGAGGTGAAGAAGTGTCGATGAAGAATCCCGAAGACGGCATACCTGAAGGCGCAAGCTGCCGTATCGATACTCGGTGGGATCCGATCGACGCCCCGTACCGCGTTCTCGGACAGATACCGGTGGGTCTCGACCCTGAAGGTGTCGTGGTCGATCCCGGCAGGGAGCTCGCATACGTCGCGTGCTCTCGCTCGAACTCCGTCTCGATCGTCGATCTGTCTTCGATGCGGACCGTCGGTGCCATCCCTGTCGGAGACGAACCGATCGACGTGGCCTTCGACGAGCGCACGGACCGGCTGTTCACGGCCGATGCCCGTTCGGACAGGGTCTCCGTGGTCGATGTCGACAGTCGATCCGTCGAGAGATCCATAGACGTCGGTAACTATCCGGCCGGTCTCGGATTCGACGAGGACGCACGCCGTCTCTACGTCGGTGACACCATGAGCTCCACACTCAGCGTTCTGGACACCGACTCGCTCGAGCGAGTCGGTGTCGTGGAGGCGGAGCTGGGAGCAGGTGCAGTCGCGGTGGATCCGCGGCACAACCGCGTCTGGTGCGTCAATTTCGTCGCGTCCTCCGCAACCGTCATAGACGCGCACGAGCTGAAGGTGCTTGCGCGCGTCCCCCTCGGTGAGGGGCCGTGCGCGATCGCCGTGCATCCCGGCGGCGAGCACGTCTACGTCATCAATTCCCTCGCGTCCACCGTTGTCGTCCTCGACCCGGCGACGGGCGAGGTGGTTCGAGAGTTCAGGGCAGCCAACGCACCGGTCGGAATCGCTGCTGGTGCTTCGGGAGATCGCCTCTACGTAACGAACCGGGGCGAGGGGACCGTCAGCGTTCTCGGTCTCGACGGCACGGAGTGGGCACGGATCCCGGTCGGTGCGGCACCCGGCGGCGTGACGACACACCCTCGGTCTCCGCGGACGGTGCTGGTGGCCAACGCGGGGAGCTCTTCGCTGACGGTCTTCGAAGACCGGCTGGACGGACCGCCGACCGTGCTCGGGCCCGTGGACCATCACTCTCTCGTCGGCCATGCCATTCCCGAACTCGCCCTGCCGGACCTGCGGACGGGGAAGATCCGCCACCTGGAGGAATGGGCAGGGAAGAAGTACATCGTCAATGTGTTCGCCAGCTGGTGAGGCCCGTGCAACGCGGAGGCGCCGGTGCTCGAAGACCTGCGCCGCCGCACAGACCGGTCGGGTCTGGAGATCATCTTGTTGAACGTCTGGGAGGGCCGGAACGCGCGGGCTGAGGCAAAGCAGTTCTGCGAACTCTGGGGCGTCCCGGGCACGGTGCTGGTCGACGAGGATGGCTCCGCCGCCGAGCTCTTGGGTGTCCGTGGGGTCCCGACGAACATCTTCGTCGCCGAGGACGGTGTCGTGATGGCAATGGGGGCATCGACCCCCTCCGAGCTCGAGGCCACGACGCGGCACCTCTTGGGGCCTGACGCCCCGATCGATCCCCGAGCCTCGTCCGGCAGCTGGCATTGGCAACAGGACCCGATCCACATCGAAACGAACATCAAGTCGAGGAGTGACCCGTCGAAGGAGTGACATGTTGCCGCTACTGATTGCGCTCGCCATGTTGGTCATGGCATTGATCTGCGTTCTCTTGGTGGAAGCCGGATTCGATCCCCGAGAGCGTGGCCGGCTTTGGCCGGCAAGACTCCACCGCGGCAAGCCGGAATACAGCGGGGAGGTTCTGTTCCTCAGTCGAGTCGACCGCAGAACGGTGGCTCTCGACTGTGTCCTGAGACGTTCATCCGGCGTCGGTTCTGACACGGCACCTGACCCAGCAGCACTCGGCGCCGGCTTTCCGGCCTGCTTGAAGGTGCGTCGGCCCAGGTTCAGTCGCCGCGGCAGTTCATCGCCGGCGGCACAGGCGGAAGGCCGGTGGCGCAGCGATCAACAGCTCGTCGTGCACGTCTACGGCGTGAAGGGAATCCATTCGAGAGCCCGCCTGGTCACGGAGGGTCGGACCTTCGATCTCGACGTCGATCCCGGGAGCTCCTGGCAGCTTTCACGGGGGTCGCCGGTCACGACCCGTCGGACCCTGTGGCCCTGAAGCCACCGCAACGTTGTCCGTTATTGCACGGGCAACGAGCGGATCACAAGCCCCATTCTCTCACGGATATGATTGACGCGCACGGACCGAAGCCGCAGTAGGTGGTCGTGTCGGTCGCGTACACCTTCCCATTGGCGATGACGGGCTGGGATTCGATGATCCCCGTATTGTCGAAGAACAGCGGCGCGCAGACGATCGGCGTACCTGAGCAGTCCCGGGTTCCGGTGGCGTCGAAGGCCACGAGACCGCCGCTCGCATCCGCGCTCGCCATGTAGACAAGTCCGTTCGCCAGAGAGGGCGAGGCGTTGTCATTTGTCCCGTAGGACCACAGCGGGTTGCAGATCTTCGCCGAACAGCCCTTGATTCCGGCCGCGTCGAACGCGTCTCCGCCCACATAAACCGTCGTCGGGGTCACGGCCGGTCGGGCATCGATCCCGAAGAGCGACGCCGGAGTGGTCCACAGGGGCGTGCACGTCTTGGGGCTGCCCGTGCAGTTGGTCACTCCCGCTTCGTCGAAGACCTCCATTCCAGCGCCACTCGTATAGACCTTGCCGTTCGCCACTGACACAAATGACTCCGTCGTGTCGCTGCTCACCCAGAGGGGTAGGCAGACCTTTGGTACTCCGCCGCAGTTCGTCTGACCGGCGGCGTCGAACACCTTGAGACCGCTGCTCATGGTCGGTACGAAGACCGACCCGTCGGCCACGGCCGGCGAATCAGTGACCTGTGAGCCGACGTCTGCAGTCCACAGGGGCGTGCAGACCTTCGGAGACCCCGAGCACCCAGTCGTTCCCGTGGCGTCGAAGGCGTAGAGAACTCCATTTGCGCCACCGACATAGGCGACGTTGTTCGAAACCACTGGTGACATGCCAAGGCTGTTGTTGCTTCCCGTCGTCGCAGTCCACAGCGGCGTGCACGTCTTCGGAGACCCTGAGCAGTTCGTGGATCCCGCCGCGTCGAAGGCATAGATCTTCCCGTCGTTCGCTGCGACGATGACAGCGCCGTTACTCACCGCCGGAGATGCATAGATTGCGCCGCCGGTGGAGCCGGTCCACAGGGGCGTGCAGACCTTGGGTGAACCAGAACAACCAGTCGTGCCGGTGGCGTCGAAGGCAGAGAGCTGGCCGCCCGGAGAGCCGACATAGACGACACCGTTGGCCACGGCGGGTGACGAGTTCCCGGTTGCAGGGGAACTGTCATAGATCTGCGCGAACCATTGCTGCGAAAGCGTGGCGACGTTGCCCACTCCGATCGAGGACTCAGTGGTGTTGTCGGAGGTATGGGCTGAATTCAATCCCAGCATGGGCCAGTCGCACGATGCCAGGACGAGCGGGCAGACCAACACCAACAGAACGCAGAATCGCCGGACCATGGGCCCCCCGATCAATGTGTGACTGAGCGGAAACCCTACCCGTGGCCCGTTCGAAGTGCGAGTGGCAACCCCCACCCCAGACCGGTTCTGAGATAGACCGCGCATCAAGACAAGTCCACCAGGCCAGCGGGCCGGCTCCCTTTCGGGGGTGGGCGCGGATCACCGTATACTTGTCGCTCCGTGGCCCTCCCCGGGTCGTGCCGGATTTCGTCCCGCTGCGAAGCGCTGACATTTCTGACGTGGGCGGTCCGAGAGGCCCCTCACGGAACGGAGAACCTCCGGTAACCTGGGAGAACACACGCTACGGGGGCGTAGCTCAGTTGGTAGAGCGCTTGACTGGCAGTCAAGAGGTTCGTGGGTTCAAGTCCCATCGCCTCCAC
>DAHUZK010000079.1 GCA_027306605.1 Acidimicrobiaceae bacterium | reverse complement strand
GTCCTGTTCCTGACCACCGGCGCCTGCACCCTGACCCCGAGCGTGGCGGTCGGCACGAACTTCCTCGGCGCCACCGGGTCCGCGCAGACGTTCCAGGTCGGTCCGGCACCCCGGGGCTACTGGCTGGTCGGCTCCGACGGCGGCATCTTCTCCTTCGGCGCCGCGGTGTTCCACGGCTCCATGGGCGGAACCGTGTTGCAGCGGCCGGTGGTGGGGATCACGCCCACGCTGACTCGCGGCGGGTACTGGCTCGTGGCCTCCGACGGCGGCATCTTCAGCTTCGGCGACGCCGGCTTCTACGGCTCCATCCCCGGCCTCGGGATCCACCCGGCCGCCTCGGGACTGCCGCACAGCCTGAACGCTCCGATCGCGGGCATGGTGCCGTCCATCAACCGGCGCGGCTACTTCATGGTCGCCTCCGACGGCGGAGTCTTCGCCTTCGGCGGCGCCAAGTTCGAGGGCTCGTGCCCGGGCATCGGCGGCTGCGCCGGCGCGGCAGTGGCGGTCATGCCCGACCACACCGGGGACGGCTACTGGCTCGTCACCAACACCGGAGGCGTGTACTCCTTCGGCGACGCCCCCTTCTACGGCGCCCCGGCCCCGCAGTCGGTGCCCGTCGTGAACGCGGCGGCCACGCCGGACGGCATGGGCTACTGGCTGCTCTACGCCAACGGCCAGGTCGCTGCCTTCGGCAACGCGGTGAATTTCGGCTCCCCGGTCGGCTACGTCAACAGCTACAACTCCGCCAACACCATCTTCCCGACGGCGGACGGCAAGGGCTACTGGGTGGCCTCGACCCGCGGCGACGTCTTCTCCTACGGCAACGCCCCCTGGCTGGGCAGCATGACCGGCAAGGCGCTCAACGGACGGATCATCGCCGGCTTCGGCTTCTAGCGATTCGGCTTCGAGCGATTCGGCTTCGAGCGATTCGGCTTCTCGGGAGGCCCCTCGGGTGCGCTCAGGCGCCCAGGGCCTCCTCGGCCGGCTCGGGCAGGCAGGCGATGGCCCGCTCCGCCACGGCCCGCGTGCCGAGGCCGGTGGCGGCGGAGGCCCGGCGCAGCAGCTCGCCCACGTAGGCAGCCAGGTTCACCACGTCGACACGGGCGGAGCGGCCGACCAGCGGCACGGGCTCGGTCTCGGGGTCGAGGGTGCAGGCCTCGAGGACCGCCGCCCGGACCTCGAAGAGACGCGCACACGCCTCGACCAGGGGGGTCCCGCTGCGGCGGAGCCACACGGAGACCCCGAGCTCCAGGCTCAGATCGCCCGAGAACGGGTCCACGGGGCCCAGCTCGGCCAGGCCGTCCAGCAGGGCCGGTCCGAAGGCGGTGCGGGCGCTCCCTTCCACGAGATCCAGTGTGGCGAACCGCTGTCACAAGGGGGTGGACCGGCTCTGGACTGGTAATTTGTCAGACGTGCCGCGCACCATCTGGAAAGGGGCCCTCAGCTTCGGACTGGTGAACATCCCCGTCGGCCTGTACCCGGCGACGTCGGACAAGAGCATCCACTTCAACCAGTTCGAGGAGGGTACGTCGGACCGCATCCGCTACAAGAAGGTCAACGAGCGCACGGGAGACGAGGTCTCCCAGGACCGCATCGTGCGCGGTTTCGACCTCGGCGGCGGCGAGTACGTCATCATGAGCGACGAGGAGCTCGAGTCGGCCGAGCCCAAGAAATCGCGCCAGATCGAGATCTCCGACTTCGTCGAGTCGGCCGACATCGACCCGGTGTACTTCCGGTCCTCCTACTACCTCGCCCCCGAGGGCGCGGGCGCCGACAAGGCCTATGCGCTGCTGCGCCAGGCCATGGCCGAGGCCGGGCGGATCGGCATCGCGACCCTCGTCATGCGCAACAAGGAGTACCTCGTGGCCATCCGGCCCGAGGACGAGGCGCTCGCCCTGCACACGATGTACTTCGACGACGAGGTCCGCTCGCCGACCCGCGACCTCGATCTCCCCGAGGCCGACGAGGTCAGCGACCGCGAGCTGTCGATGGCCCAGCTGCTCATCGAGTCGATGGAGAGCGACTGGGACCCGGGCCGCTACCACGACACGCACCGCGAGAAGGTCGAGGCCCTCATCGAGGAGAAGCGCCAGGGCCACGAGATCGTGATCCAGGAGCCCGAGGCGCCGGCCAAGGTCGTCGACCTCATGGAGGCGCTCAACGCCAGCATCGCCGCCGCGGCGCGCTCGGGTGACACCAAGAGCACCGGGGGCAAGCGTGCGCCGGCGGCCAAGAAGGGGACGGCGCGGCGGCGTGCCCCGGCCAAGAAGGCCAAGGCGGCCAAGAAGCCGGCCGCCAAGTCGACGGCGGCCAAGTCCACCGGCCGCCGCAAGGCCTCGTAGTACCGGACGCGTTTCCACAGTCCCTTGCCCGCCGCGCAGGTACCAGTTCCGGAGTGGGGGTTGTCCGGATGCGGCGGCAGCGAGGGCCTCGTCCAGCTGATCACGGCCGAAGGCCGGCGTACCGAGAGCCCGTGGTGGGACCTGGTGTCGGACGTCGGCGCCGACCAGCTACGGCGCCTCTACGCAGACATGGCGGTGGTGCGGCGCATCGACGCCGAAGCGGTCGCTCTTCAACGCCAGGGTGAGCTCGGGCTCTGGGCTCCGCTCGAGGGTCAGGAAGCGTCGCAGGTCGGTTCGGCGCGAGCGCTGCGCCCCGACGACTTCGTCCTGCCGAGCTTCCGCGACCACGGGGTCGCGTACTGCCGCGGTGTGGAGCCGACCACCTTGCTCCGCGTGTGGCGAGGCTCGGCCCTCTCGGGATGGGATCCCACCACGTACGGGATGGCGACACCCGCAGTCGTCGTCGGTTCACAGGTGCTCCACGCGACCGGCTACGCGCTCGGGGTCGCCCTCGACGGCGACGCTTCGGCTGTCGTGGCCTACTTCGGAGATGGTGCGAGCAGCGAAGGGGACGTGGCCGAAGCGCTCTGCTTCGCCGCCACCTTCGAGGTGCCCCTGGTCTTCTTCTGCGAGAACAACCAGTGGGCGATCTCCGAGCCCGCCCACGTGCAGTCGCGGGCGTCCATCGCCCGGCGCGGTGAAGCCTTCGGGATCCCGGGCTTGCGGGTCGACGGGAACGACGTCCTGGCCGTCCTGGCCGTCACCCGGCTCGCGCTGGCCCGCGCCTCTGCCGGGGACGGCCCTTCGTTGATCGAGGCGGAGACCTACCGCCTGGGCCCGCACACGACCTCGGACGACCCGACCCGATACCGGAGCAGCGCCGAGGAGGAATCGTGGCGGGCCAGGGATCCGTTGGCCCGGATGAGCGCCCTGTTGCACACCGAAGGCCTGGCCGACGACGCCTTCGATCAGGAGGTGGAGGCCGAGGCGGCCGCCGCGGCCGATCTGTTGCGGCGCGGCTGCCTCGCTCTCGCCGACCCCGAGCCGCTCACGGTGTTCGACCACGTCTATGCCGACCCGCATCCGCTGC
Organism: Acidimicrobiaceae bacterium; assembly: GCA_027306605.1. Lineage (GTDB taxonomy): Bacteria > Actinomycetota > Acidimicrobiia > Acidimicrobiales > RAAP-2 > Bog-473. The sequence continues at coordinate 28,210 of DAHUZK010000079.1, read as the reverse complement.
TCGAAGAGGAGCGTGCCGGCTATGTCGCCTATCTCGGCGATCTCGGCGATCTCGGCGATCTCGACGAGCTCGAGCCGCGGGACGATCTCGCCACTCCCGACGATCTCCCCGCTCAGGATCGCTTCGGCGGGCAAGACGGCATCGGCGCCCTCCGATGACGACGATGGCGCTCGCCAAGGCTCTGAACGCCGGCCTGCGCCGGGCGATGGAACGCGACGCCAAGGTCGTCCTCTTGGGGGAGGACATCGGCAAGCTGGGCGGGGTCTTCCGCGTGACCGAAGGGTTGCAGGCCGATTTCGGCGAACGCCGGGTGATCGACACTCCGTTGGCGGAGTCGGGCATCGTCGGCACGGCCGTCGGGCTGGCCATGCGAGGGTACAGACCCGTCTGTGAGATCCAGTTCGACGGGTTCGTGTACCCGGCTTTCGACCAGATCGTCTCGCAGGTCGCCAAGCTGCGCTACCGCAACGGGGGGCGGGTGGCCATGCCGATCACGATCCGCATTCCCTACGGTGGCGGCATCGGCGCGGTCGAGCATCACTCCGAATCGCCCGAGGCCTACTTCGCTCACACGGCCGGGTTGCGTGTCGTGACACCGAGCAACGCGGATGACGGGCACCGGATGATCCAACAGGCGGTCGCGTGCGACGATCCGGTCATCTTCTTCGAACCCAAGCGGCGCTATTGGGAGAAGGGGGAGGTCGACGAGGTCGACGAGTTCGGCGAGATCGACGATGGATCGCGCGACCACCCGAGCCGAGGGGGAACGCCCCTGCACCAGGCGCGCATCGTGACCGCGGGAAGTGATGTCACCATCGCGACCTACGGCTCCATGGTGCCGGTTGCCCTCGAAGCGGCCCTCGTCGCGGCCGACGAGGGCACCTCCGTGGAGGTGATCGACCTTCGCTCGCTCTCGCCGATCGATTTCGCCACGCTCGAGGGGTCGGTGCGCCGCACTGGCCGCCTGGTGGTGGTGCACGAAGCGCCGGTCTTCTGCGGCCTCGGCGCGGAGATCGCAGCTCGGGTCTCGGAGCACTGCTTCTACTCCCTCGAATCGCCCGTCCGTCGCGTCGGTGCCTTCGCCACGCCTTATCCGCCCTCGCGGCTCGAAGAGCACTACCTCCCCGACGTCGACCGCATCCTGCACGAAGTCGATCAGAGCCTCCAGGCATGAGCCCTTCGGGTCGCTTCCTTCTGCCCGACCTCGGTGAGGGCCTCACCGAGGCGGAGGTCGTCGCCTGGCACGTCGGCCCCGGAGACACCGTCACGTTGAACCAGGTGCTGCTCGAGGTGGAGACCGAGAAGGCGACGGTCGAGCTCCCGAGCCCCTTCGCCGGCACGGTGACGTCGTTGCTGGCGGAGGCGGGGGAGACGGTCGAGGTCGGGGCGCCGCTCGTTGCCATCGAGCTCGCCGGACCGGAGCAGGTGCCCACGCTCGTGGGCTACGGCCCGATCGCGCAACGGTCCAGTCGGCGCGGGCGCCGGCCGGCGCGAGCGCCCCGGACCCCGACCGCCCCTGCGGCCGGCGGCCGCCCGTTGGCGGCACCACCGGTGCGCTTCATGGCGCGCCAGCACGGCGTGGACCTGGCCCAGGTGCGAGGTGGTGGACCCGACGGCGTCATCACCCGCGAGGACCTGGCCGCGCACCTGGCCTCACGCACGGGCCCGGTCGGCCCGGTGGAGGGGACTCTCCCCCCTGCGGCGCTCCGCGAGGCGCGCCAGGTGCCGCGGGGCGTGCGCAAGCACATGGCCGAGGCCATGGCGCGCAGTGCCGCCACCGCACCACAGGCATCCATCTTCCTCACCGTCGATGCCACTGCGACCAGCGAGCTCGTGGCCCGGCTGCGTGCCGATCCACGCCTGGCGGGAACGCGGATCACCCCGCTCACGGTCGTGGCGCGGGCAACCGTCTTGGCCTTGCAGGCGCACCCGGCCCTGAATGCCTCGTGGGACGACGCCACCGGTGAGATCGTGACGAAGCACTACGTCAACCTGGGCGTGGCCGTGGCCGGGCCACGCGGACTGATCGTCCCGAATGTCAAGGAGGCGCAGGCGATGAGCCTGCCGGTCCTCGCCGCCGCGCTCCAGACCCTGACGGAGCGTGCCCGCGCCGGGCGCAGTTCGCCGAACGAGTTGCGAGGAGGCACGGCAACGATCACGAACATCGGTGTCTTCGGTGTCGATGCGGGTGTGCCGGTCCTCAATCCGGGAGAGGCGGCCATCCTTGCCTACGGTTCGATCAGACCGAGGCCATGGGAGCACGCCGGCTCGCTGGCGCTCCGCGACGTCGTCACGTTGACCACGACCTTCGACCACCGTCTGGCCGACGGCGAACAGGCCGCGCGCTTCTTGGGCACGATCGGAGAGTTGTTGAGGGATCCCGGGGCGATCGTCACCTCCTCCTGAGCGTGGACCCCGCTCAGCCGCTCTCCCCGAGCAGCCGCTGCAGCCCCTCGCGCAGGGTGCGCAGCTGACGCTCGAGCTCCTGGAGCTCGCGGACGAGTCCCATGGCCTCCTCGCGGTCAAGGGCGGGGGCGCCCGGGCGCAGCATGGCGAGGGAGCGGCGCAGGGTCTCGAGCTCGTATCGGCGCTCCATCGGAGACGAACATACGTTCGCCTTTCCCGGCAGGCAACTGGATTAGCCTCGGCCCCCATGTGGCCGCCGCCGCCCGGGGGGACGTGGGTGCTCGACCTCGACGGCGTCGTCTGGCTGGCCGGGCGGCCCATCCCCGGCGGGGACGAGGCGGTCGCCCGCCTGCGCCGCTCCGGTGTGCGCGTGCTCTTCGCCACCAACAACTCCGCCCCGACCCGGGCCGAGCTGACCGCCCAGCTGGGCCGCTGCGGGATCACGGCCGACCCCGGCGACCTGCTGCGCTCGGCCGACGTGGCGGCCGGCCTGCTGGCGGCGGGGTCCTCGGCGCTCGTCCTCGGGGAGGACGGCCTGCACGAGGCGCTGGCCGGGCGCGGGGTGACGGTCGTCGCCGAGCCGCCGGCCGACGCCGTGGTGGTGGGCCTCACCCGGGACTTCACCTACGACGTCCTGGCCCGTGCCATGGCGGCGGTGCGCGGCGGCGCCCGCCTGCTCGCCACCAACGAGGACCCCACTTTCCCGACGCCCGAGGGGCTCGTGCCCGGCGCCGGCGCCCTGCTCGCCGCGGTGGCCACGGCGACCGGGGTCGTGCCCGAGGTGGCGGGCAAGCCGCACCGGCCCACGGCCGACGCCATCGCCGCCCGCCTCCCGGGCGGCGAGCTGCGGGCCATGGTGGGGGACCGCCCGAGCACCGACGGGGCCCTGGCGGTCCAGCTCGGGGTGCCCTTCGCCCTGGTGCTGTCGGGGGTGACCCCGCCGGAGGGGGTCCCGGCGGACACCGGGGCGGCCGTCGCCGCCAGGGATCTCCTCACCCTTGTCCGAGAGGCGCTGTGAAGTGCTTGCTATCAGCTAGCACTCTGTATACTCTTGTTTCATGGCGACGAATGAACGCATACGCAAGTACCTCGATGCCGGCTCCGTCCTCGGACAGGTCAGCCGGGGTCGGGCCGAAGAGATCGTGCGGGAGCTGGTGAACGCCGGGGACATCCAGCGCGGGCATGCCCAGGAGTGGGTGGACACCCTGGTGGAGCGCAGCCGCAGGAGCAGCGAGCAGGCGCTCGACGCCGTACGCCGCGAGGTGGCGGCCCAGCTGGGCAAGCTCGACGGCACCGCGCTCGAGGCCGTGGCCAACCAGGTGGCCGACCTCGTGCGCACCTCGGCCGAGGCCGGGCGCAAGGTGACCGGGCTCGTGACCAAGCAGGCCACGGAGCAGGCGGGCAAGACGGCGACCCTGGCCCGTGACGCGGCGACCAAGGTGGCGTCCCGGGTGCCCTCGACCGACAAGCCGGACAAGGCCGCCAGCTGAGCAGCGGGCCCCGCCGCCGGCTCGACGCCGAGCTCGTGCGCCGGGGCCTCGTCTCGAGCAGGCACGAGGCGCAGGCGGCCGTGGCCGCGGGCGCCGTCCTCGTTTCGGGCGCGCTGGCCGACAAGGCCGCCCGTCTGGTGGCACCCGACGAGCCGGTGGTGCTGCTCGGCCCGCCGGCCCCCTTCGTCAGCCGCGGTGGCCGGAAGCTCGACGCCGCGCTCACGCGCTTCGCCATCCCCGTCGCCGGCCGGCGCGCCCTCGATGCGGGTGCCTCCACCGGAGGCTTCACCGACTGCCTCCTCCAGCGCGGCGCCGCGCGCGTCTACGCCGTCGACGTCGGGCACGGCCAGCTGCACCCCGCGCTGCGCGCCGACGAGCGGGTAACGGTCCTCGAGCGGGTCAACGCGCGGAGCCTCGGCGCTGGGACACTGGCCGCCGTCGACCCGGCCTTCGCGCCGTGCCCGCTGGTGGTGGCGGACCTCTCCTTCATCTCGCTGCGGGCGGTCGTCCCGGCCCTGGCCGGTTCCGTGGCGGCGCCGGGGGCGGACCTCGTCCTCTTGGTCAAGCCGCAATTCGAAGCGGGCCGGGCCGCCGTCTCGCGTGGCCGGGGCGTGGTGCGCGACCCGCACCTGTGGCAGGGCGCGCTCGAAGCCGTGGCGTCCGCGCTCCATGACGCCGGAACCGGCATCATGGGGGCGATGGCCTCCCCCCTGACCGGCGCGGCCGGGAATGTCGAGTTCCTGGTCCACGCCCGCAAGCCGACTGCGCCCACAGCGGGTGATGCGCCCACAGCGGGTGATGCCGCCCTGTTCGCCGCCGCCCTCTCGGAGGCGGCCGGGCTCCTTGCGGCCGGACTCGGGTCACCCGGACCCCGGCCCGGGCCCGGAGCCGGAGCCGGACCCGGCCCGGGCGACCCGGCCGGCTGAGCGGCAGCCGCCGACTCATGGCGACCGTCACCTTCTTGGTCCATCCCGACCGCGCCGACGCCCTGGCGCTGGCCACCGACACCGCCACGTGGCTGACCGAGCGCGGCGACACCGCCCGCATCCTGCGCTTCAGCGGTCCCGACGTCGTGAGCGAGGCCGGCGGGGAGACGCCGCTCTCCGCCGTGGACCTGTCCGGCACGACGGTGGCGGTGAGCATGGGGGGCGACGGCACGTTCCTGCGCGTCGTGCGGCTGGCCAACGACGCCGACGTCCCGGTGCTCGGCGTGAACTTCGGACGGCTGGGCTACCTGCCCGACCTGATGCCCGACGAGCTGCGCCAGGCGCTGACCAGGGTCTTCGAGGGCCAGGCGACGATCGAGGAGCGCTGCGCGCTCGCGGTCACCGTGACCAACCGTTCTGTCGACATGCCCGCCGAGACGATGCTCGCCCTGAACGAGGTGGTGATCGAGAAGATCGACTTCGGGCACACCGTGCGCCTGGCGACGACCATCGACGGCGAGGATGCCCTGACCTACTCGGCCGACGGCCTCATCGTCGCCACGCCGACGGGCTCCACCGCCTACAACCTGTCCGCCGGGGGGCCGATCCTCGCACCCACCCTGCGGGCGCTCGTGATGACCCCGGTGGCCCCCCACTTCTCCCTCGACCGCAGCCTCGTGCTGACCGAGACCCAGCAGGTGACGATCACGGTGGCGCCCGACCGCGCCGGCGTGCTCGTCATCGACGGGGCCGAGGTGGGCCGCCTCGAGCCCGGCTCCGTGGTGACGTGCAGGGTGGCGGCGCGGCCCGTGCGGGTCGTGCGCAACGAGCCGCAGACCTTCGGCGGGATCCTGCGCTTCCGACTGCTGGCCGATCGCGTGCCGTGAGCGCGCCGCCGTGCTGACCGACCTGCGCGTCAAGGACCTCGGGGTGATCGAGGACCTGACGCTCACCTTCGGGCCGGGCATGACGGCGCTCACGGGCGAGACCGGCGCCGGCAAGACGCTCGTGGTCGAGGCGTTGCAGCTCGTGCTGGGCGGGCGGGCCAATCCGGGCATGGTGCGGACGGGCGCACCCGAGGCGCTCGTCGAGGCCCGTTTCGAGGTGGGGGAGGGCCGTGACGCCCGTGAGGTGATCGTGGCCCGCTCGGTGCCCGCCGAGGGACGGTCGCGGGCCTGGGTCGACGGGCGCATGGCCACGGTGGCCGCCCTGGCCGAGACCGCCACGGACCTCGTCGAGCTGCACGGGCAGCACGAGCACCGCGCCCTCGTCACCGCGGGCGCCCAACGCGACGTCCTCGACGCGTTCGCCGGCACCGACCTGAGCCGCCTGCGGGCGCTGCGCAGCCAGCTGCGCTCGCTGGAGGACGCACTGGCTGCGCTGGGCGGCGACGCCCAGCAGCGTGCCCGCGAAGCGGACGTCCTGCGCTACCAGCTCGACGAGATCGCGGCGGCCCGGCTCGACGACCCCGCAGAGGAGGAGGCGCTGCGACGGGAAGAGGACCGGCTGGCCGATGCCGCCGCCTACCGCGAAGCGGCTTTCGGGGCCGTGTCGCTGCTCGGCGGTGCGGACGAAGCAGGTGCGCGCGACCAGCTGGCGGCGGCGGCCAACGCACTGGCCGGCCGCGAGGCCTTCGCAGAGGCCCGGGCCCGTCTCGATGCGGCCGCGGTCGAGCTGGCCGACGTGGCCCACGCGCTGCGCGCCGACGCGGAGGCGTGGGAGGACGACCCGGCACGCCTGTCCGAGGTCCAGGAGCGCCGGCGGCTCCTGGCCGGGCTGCGGCGCAAGTACGGCGAGGACCTGGCCGCCGTCATGGCCTTCGCCGCCGACGGCGCCGCTCGCCTGGCCGCTCTCGAGGACGCTGAGGGCGAGGGCGCCCGTCTCCAGGCCGAGCACGACGTCCGTCGCGCCGAGCTGTCCGAGGCCGAGGCGGCGGTGCGCGCCGTCCGCAGCCGGGCTGCCGGCTCCCTGGCCCGGGCCGTGGCCGGACGGCTGGCCGACCTGGCCATGCCCGCCGCCCGTCTCGAGGTGCGGGTGGCCGACGCCGGCGCCGGTGAGCCGGTCGAGCTGTTGCTCGGGGCGAACGTCGGGGAGCACGTGCAGCCGCTGGCCCGCGCCGCCTCGGGCGGCGAGCTGGCCCGGGCAATGCTGGCCATCCGGCTCGTCGGCTCCGGCGGGCCCGACACGATGGTCTTCGACGAGGTCGATGCGGGCGTGGGCGGCGCAGCGGCTCTGGCGCTGGGCGCGGCGCTGCACGAGGTCGCCCGCCACCGCCAGGTGCTCGTGGTCACCCACCTGGCCCAGGTGGCGGCGCAGGCCGACGCGCAGGTCAGCGTCGTCAAGCGCGCCTCGCGCGGGCGCACCGTCACCAGCGCCGCCGCCGTGCGTGACGAGGAGCGCGTCACCGAGCTGTCACGCATGCTCTCGGGCCATCCCGGCAGCGACGCCGCCCGAGCCCACGCCCGGGAGCTGCTCGGTGCCGGCCGCACGGCGTAGCTCCGGCCGCACGGCGTAGCGCCGGCCGGACGGCGTAGCGCCGGCTGGTCCACCACGAATCGCGCCGGGGTCGATTATCGTGGCCGGGTGCCCCGATCATGCGACCCGTCCGACGTGCCGCGGGCGGTGCCCGAGGCGGCGTGAGCCCGGCGGCGTGAGCAAGTTCATCTTCGTCACCGGCGGTGTCTCGAGCTCGCTCGGGAAGGGCCTCACCGCCTCCTCCCTCGGCCGCCTCCTCAAGTGCCGGGGTCTCCGGGTGACGATGTGCAAGCTCGACCCCTACATCAACGTCGACCCGGGCACCATGAACCCGGGCGAGCACGGCGAGGTCTTCGTGACCGAGGACGGCGGCGAGACGGACCTCGACCTGGGTCACTACGAGCGCTTCATCGACGAGAGCCTCTCGAAGCGCTCCAACACGACGACGGGTGGCATCTACCGCTCGGTCATCGAGAAGGAGCGCCGGGGCGACTTCCTGGGGCGCACGGTCCAGGTCATCCCGCACGTGACCGACGAGATCAAGGACCGCATCCGGCGCCTGGCCGACGAGGACGTCGACATCGTCATCGTCGAGATCGGCGGCACGGTGGGTGACATCGAGATCGTGCCCTTCATCGAGGCGATCCGGCAGTTCCGCCGCGACATCGGACGCGACAACGTCTGCTACGTCCATCTGACCCTGGTGCCCTACCTCGTGTCGGGCGAGCAGAAGACCAAGCCGACGCAGCACTCGGTCACCGAGTTGCGCAGCCGAGGGATCCAGCCCGACGTCATCGTCTGCCGCAGCGACAAGCCGATCTCCGAAGGCCTCAAGCGCAAGATCTCCCTGCAGTGTGACGTGCCGATCGACGCCGTCATCTCCGCCGTCGACGCGCGCAGCATCTACGAGATCCCCCTCGTGCTGCACGAGCAGGAGCTCGACACCTATGTGTGCCACACCCTCGGCCTCGACCCGACCGAGCACAAGATCGACATCTCCGACTGGGAGGCGCTGGTGGCGCGCGCCGACTCGCTCACCCGCCACGTCAAGGTGGGCATCGTGGGCAAGTACGTGAACATGCCCGACGCCTACATGTCGGTGGTCGAGGCGCTGCGCCACGCCGGCTTCCATCACGCGGCGGAGGTCGAGCTCGACTGGATCGACGCCGAGCTGGTGCCGGATCTCCTCGCCACCGACCGCCTGCGCGGGCTCGACGCCATCGTGATCCCGGGCGGCTTCGGGGAGCGCGGCATCGAGGGGATGGTGGCGGCGGCAGGCCACGCGCGCGACCACGGCATCCCCTGCCTCGGCCTGTGCCTGGGCCTCCACGTCATGGTGATCTCCATGGCCCGCGACCGGGCCGGGCTCGAGGGTGCCAACTCGCGCGAGTTCGACAGCCTGTCGCCCCACACGGTCATCGACCTCATGCCGGACCAGGCCGAGGTCACCGACAAGGGCGGCACCATGCGCCTGGGTTCGTACCAGGCCGCGCTGCTCCCCGGTTCCAAGGTGGCCGAGGCCTACGGCACCCTGGCCGTCACCGAACGCCACCGCCACCGTTTCGAGTTCAACAACAAGTACAAGGCGAGGCTCGAGGCGGTCGGCCTGGTGTGCTCGGGCAGCTCGCCCGACGGGCGCCTGGTCGAGTTCGTCGAGCTGGAGGACCATCCGTACTGGGTGGCCACACAGGCGCATCCTGAGTTCAAGAGCCGTCCCGACCGGGCCCATCCCTTGTTCCGAGAGCTGGTGACGGCCGCGCTGGAGCGGGCCGACGGCCGCGAGCCCCACCTGCTCGACCTCGACGCCGTCCCGTAGGGGGCGCCGCGGTGTCGGGCTTCCGCCCCGTCTCGGAGGAGGAGCTGCTCCGGGCCTGGCTGTTCCGGGTCGTGCGCCTCGAGCTGCGCGACCCGTCGGGGGAGACGTTCGAGCGCGTGGTGGTGCGGCATCCGGGGGCCGTGCACGTCGTGCCGGTGCACGACGACCGCACGGTGACCCTGGTGCGCCAGTACCGGGCGGCGGTCGACGCCATGGTGCTCGAGGTCCCGGCGGGCACGCGCGACAAGCACGAGGAGGCGCCCGAGGAGACGGCCCGGCGCGAGCTGGCCGAGGAGGCGGGTCTCGAGGCCGGCCACCTCGAGCTGCTGACCGGCACCTGGAACTCGCCGGGTGTCTGCGACCAGTACACCGTGATCTATCTCGCCACCGGGCTGCGGGCCGTGGCCAGCCGGCCCGACGGCGTCGAGGAGGGCTACATGACCGTCGAGCGCGTCCGCCTCGACGACGTCGACGCGCTGACGGCCGACGGCACGTTGAAGGACGAGACGACGCTGCTCGGCCTGTACCTGGCCCGCGCCCGGCTGGCGCGCCGCCCCTGAGCGTGCCGGTGCACCCGGGCCTCGAGGGCGCGGACGGGCGGGAGCGACCCGACCTGCCGGACGCGGCCGAGGAGTATCTCTCCTGGCTCGAGGTCGAGCGCGGACGCTCACCGCGCACGCTGGCCGCCTACCGACGAGACCTGCGCGCGTACCAGGAGGACCTCGTGGCGCGCCGCGGGCACGGGATCGACGCGGCCACCGCCGCCGACACCGCGCAACACCTGGCCGCGCTGCGCGCCACGCACGGCGCGGCATCGGTGGCGCGGGCCCAGTCGAGCATCCGCGGCTTTCATCGCTTCCTGGTCGAGGAGGGGACGCGTGCCGACGACCCCACGCTCGACCTGCCGACGTCGTCGGTGACCGATCTGCTGCCCAAGGCGCTGAGCGAGGAGGAGGCGGACCGCCTGCTCGGCGCGGTGGTCGGGACCGGCCCCCTGGTGCTGCGTGACCGGGCACTGCTCGAGGTGCTCTACGCCACCGGGGCGCGGGTGAGCGAGGCGGTGGGGTTGAACCTCGGTGACGTGGCCGCCGCGGTCGAGTCGCCGGACCTGCCGCTGATACGCGTCCTCGGCAAGGGCGACAAGGAGCGGGTCGTCCCCCTGGGCGGCGTGGCCCGCGCCGCGCTGGAGGACTGGCTGGCGGGTCAGGGGCGCCCCCTCGTGGTGCCGGCCAGGTGGCGCCGGCGCAGCGACGCCGAGGCGCTGTTCCTCAACGCCCGTGGGGGGCGCCTGACGCGGGTCGGCGCCTACGGCGTGGTCAGGAAGTACGCGGCACGGGTCGGCCTCGAGGAAAAGGTGAGCCCCCACGTGCTCCGGCACTCCTGCGCCACGCACATGCTGGGCCGCGGGGCCGACGTCCGGGTCGTCCAGGAACTCCTGGGCCACGCCTCCGTCGCCACCACCCAGCGCTACACCAAAGTGTCCCCCGAGCACCTGCGCCGGGCCTACGAGGGAGCCCATCCTCGGGCGGGAACAAAGGGGGGGAGGGACCGCGTAGCATGACCCCATGCCCAACGAGGCCCCGACGGCGGAGACCGCCGACATCGACTTTGCCGCCCTTCTGCGGGAGGAGCAGGCCGGCCTGCAGGCCCAGCTGAAGGAGTTGGGCTTCGCCGACGATGGGAGCGGCCTCAACTACGACTCGAACTTCGCCGACTCGAGCCAGGTGACCGCCGAGCGCGGCGAAGCCGAGCGGCTGGCGACGGAGTTGCGCGAGGCGCTGGCCGAGGTCGAGGCCGCGCTCCAGCGGCTCAAGGACGGGACCTACGGCAACTGCGAGGTGTGCGGGAAGCCGATCGGGGCGGCCCGGCTCGAGGCCAAGCCGGCGGCTCGCCTCTGCATCGTCGACGCCGCCAAGCACTGAGTGCGCTCTCCGGGGGCCTCCTCGGGGAGGCAGCCGATGGACCAGCGGACCAAGCGCGTCCTGTGGACCGCAGCCGGCGTCATCTTCGTGGTGGCGCTCGTCGTCCACCACAACATCACCGAGCAGGAGATCATCATCTTCTGCGTGATGGTGCCGTCCATCATCCTGCACGAGATCTCTCACGGGTACGTGGCCAACGCATTCGGTGACGACACGGCCAAGCGTGCTGGACGGCTGACGCTCAATCCCGCTCCCCACGTGGACCCGGTGGGCACGCTCATCGTGCCCGCGCTGCTCTCGCTCGGGTCGGTGGGCTTCTTCGGTTGGGCGAAGCCCGTGCCGGTCAACGTGGGGAAGCTGCGCAGCCCGCGCAACCAGGGCGTCCTGGTGTCGTTGTCGGGCCCCGCGGTCAACGCGGCGTTGGCGGCGATCTTCGGACTGGTCTTCGTCCATTTCGTGCGGGAGAGCGTGCTGCGATCAGGAGGCTTCTCGACCATCGCCCTGATCGTCTTCTACGCCAGCCTCGTGAACGTGGGCCTGTGCGCCTTCAATCTCATCCCCGTACCGCCGCTCGACGGCTCGGTCGTCTTCGAGCGGTTGCTCCCGGCGCGTTACTGGCCCACCTACCTCCGCTACCGCCAGTACACCATGCCGATCCTGCTCGGCCTGGTGCTGTTGAACTTCTTCCTGTACCCGCACGGCCCACTGACCTGGCTCTTCGACCGGCTCTACAGCTGGTGGTCCGGGGTGCTCGGGCTGTAGGTCGCGGCGACGGCCGCGGCCGTCGCCGGGCGGGCGCGGTCCGCTCAGGCGCCCTCGGGACCGGGCAACAGGCCCATGGCGTCGGCGGCACGGGCGTAGGTGGCGGCTGCCACCTCGTGGGCGCGGGCGGCGCCGCGGGCCAGAACGGCGTCGACGTAGGCCGGGTCGTCCTCGAGCTCGGCGCGCCGCCGTCGCACCGGACCGAGCAGCTGGCACAGCGCGGCGGCGACGTCCTCCTTGAGCTCGCCGTAGCGCGTGTAGTCGGCCGCCACCTCGGTGGCGGTGCGCCCGGTCGCCGCGGCCAGGAGGTCGAGGAGGTTGGCCAGGCCGGGCTTGGCCTGGCGGTCGTAGCGCATCTCACCGTCGGTGTCGGTGACCGCCCGCTTGACCTTGCGGGTGATCTCCTCGTCGGTGTCGAGGAGGCGGATGGTGCCCATCGGCGAGTCGGACGACTTGGACATCTTGCGTTCGGGGTGCTGGAGGTCCATCACGCGGGCGCCGGTGCCGGGGATGGCGGCGTCGGGGACCACGAAGGTCTCGCCGTAGCGGTTGTTGAAGCGCACCGCCACCTCCCGGGCCAGCTCCAGGTGCTGGCGCTGGTCGTCGCCCACCGGCACGGCCTGGGCGCCGTAGAGCAGGATGTCGGCCGCCATCAGGCACGGGTAGGTGAACAGCCCCACCCGCACCGTCTCCTGGCCCCGGCCCTTGTCCTTGAACTGGGTCATGCGGCGCAGCTCGCCCACGGTGGCGGTGCACTCGAGGAGCCAGGTGAGGCGGGTGTGCTCTGGGACCTGGCTCTGGACGAAGAGGGTGCAGCGCTCGGGGTCGAGCCCGATGGCGAGCAGGTTCAAGGCGGCGTCGCGGGTGTTGGCCCGCACGTCGGCGGGATCGATCTCGGTGGTCAGCGCGTGCAGGTCGACCACGCAGTAGAAGGCGTCGTGGCCGTCCTGGAAGGACACCCAGTGGCGCAGGGCCCCGAGGTAGTTCCCCAAGGTGAAGTTGCCGGAGGGAGCGATGCCCGAGAGAACCCTGGTCATGGGGCGCCATGGTAGGGCCCACCAGGGCCGGACCCGGCAGCCGGCCCCCTGGCCGGCCCGGGCCGTCGGGGGTGCGCGGACGGGGCCGTCCGGTTCGGTAATTTCGGTGGGTGGCCTACACGGTGTCGACGCCCGCCTTCGAGGGACCCATCGACCTCTTGCTGCACCTGGTGTCCTCGCACGAGGTGGACGTGCTCGACATTCCCCTGCTACCGGTCGTCGACGCCTTCGTCGAGGTGCTCGGTTCGCAGCGGGACGTCGTCGACTTCAACCAGCTCTCGGAATTCCTCCTGGTTGCCTCCATCCTGATCGAGCTGAAGTCGCAGAAGCTCCTGCCCGGGCCCGACGTGACCGACGAGGACGAGGACTACGCCGGCTGGGAGGAGCGGGACCTGCTGCTGTCCCGGCTGCTCGAGTGCCGGGCCTACGCCGCCGCCGCCGACGTCTTCGTCGCCCTGGCCGAACGGGCGTCGCGCTCCTTCCCCCGCGAGGTCGGTCTCGACGACGACTTCGTGGTGCACGCCCCGGATCTGCTGGCCGGCGTCACCCCGGACGATCTGGCCCAGGCCTACCTGCGCGGGTCCGCCGAGCGCCCGGCACCCCGGGTCGACCTCTCCCACGTCACCGTCGACACGGTGTCGGTGTCCGAGGCGGTCTCCGAGCTGCTGGCGGCGGCTCCGTCCTCCCGGGCCGGGACGTTCCGGGACCTGGTGGCCGGCTGCACCACCCGCATCGAGGTGATCGTCCACTTCCTCGCCCTGCTCGAGCTCTGCAAGATGGGCCGGGTCACGCTGGGCCAGGGGTCCACCTTCGGCGAGCTGCGGATCGACTGGGTGGCCACCGAGGAGCTGGCCGCGGTGGGCAGCGGCCGGGGGCTGGCCGAGCTGGGCGGCTACCAGATCGACGACTACGAAGGGTGAGGGGTTGAGTCCCGTGGAACGTGGGGAGCTCGGTCGCACGCTCGAGGCGATCTTGTTGGTCGCGGTGGAGCCGCTCGAGCCGCGGCTGCTGGCCGAGCTGGTCGAGGTTCCCGTCGAGGGCGTCGAGGAGGCGCTCGACGAGCTGGCGGCCTCCTACGAGCGCGACCGCCGCGGCTTCCTCCTGGCGCGGGTCGCCGGGGGTGTCCGCTTCCAGACCCACCCCGACCTGGCGCCCTACGTCGAGCGTTTCGCCAACCGCGAAGTGTCGCACCGGCTCTCGACGGCGGCGCTCGAGACGCTGGCCATCGTCGCCTACCGCCAGCCCGTGTCCCGGGGGCAGATCTCGGCCCTGCGCGGTGTCAACGTCGACGGCGTGACGCGGCTGCTGGAACAGCGTGGCTACATCGAGGTGGTGGGCCATGCCGAGGGTCCCGGTCAGCCTGCGCTCTTCGGCACAACCGCGCTCTTCTTGGAGCGGCTCGGCCTCGCCTCGCTGGACCAGCTGCCGGCCGTCGAGGACTTCCTGCCCGGACCCGAGGTGGCGGACGAGATGGAGCGCGACCTGCAGTCGGCGCTCGGCCTCGGACTCGGTCTCGGCGGCGAGGCGGCCTCCGACGACGGCTGAGGGCGAGCGGCTGCAGAAGGTCCTCGCCCGCGCCGGCCTCGGCTCGCGCCGGGCCTGTGAGGAGCTGGTGGCGGCCGGTCGTGTGCGCGTCGACGGCGAGGTGGCGCCGCTCGGCCGTCGCATCGATCCGTCCACGGCCCGCGTCGAGGTGGACGGTGTGCTGGTGCCGGTGGCGCCCGATCTCGTGTACTACCTCTTGAACAAGCCCGACGACGTCATCACGACCGCGGAGGACCCCCAGGGCCGCCCGACCGTCGTGGCCCTCGTGCCGCCCGAGCCGCGGGTGTTCCCGGTGGGCCGGCTGGACCGCCACACCGAGGGGCTGCTGATCCTGACCAACGACGGCGCGCTGTCCCAGCTCCTCACGCATCCCTCGCACGGCGTGCCCAAGGAGTACGTCGCCGAGGTGGAGGGCGGCACTCCGGCGCCCGGCGCACTGCGGGACCTGCGCCGGGGCGTCGAGCTCGAGGACGGCCCCACCGCGCCGGCCGAGGTGGGCGTGCTGGCGCCCGGGGTGCTGCGCATCGTGATCCACGAGGGCCGGAACCGCCAGGTGCGCCGCATGTGCGCGGCGATCGGCCACCCGGTGCGTCGCCTGGTGCGGACGCGCATCGGGCCGGTGCGTGACAACACCCTGCGACCGGGCCGGTGGCGCCCGCTCGGTGCCGAGGAGGTGCGTGCCCTGGCCGCGGCCGCCGGCCGGCCAGCCCCGTCCCCGGCTCCGTCCCCGTCCCAGGTCAGCGGGTCGCGGGGAACGCTACCGGTAGAGTGAGCCGCCATGGCACCCGCTCTCATGGTCAGGGGACTGCGCGGGGCGACGACGGTGGACGAGGACACTGCGCCCCAGGTGACGGCGCGGTCGCAGGAGCTCATGCGCGAGCTCATGGCCCGCAACGAGCTGGTCGAGGACGACGTCGTCAGCATCGTCTTCACCGCGACACCCGACGTCACGAGCATCTTCCCCGCTGCGGCGATCCGGGAGATCGGCTTCGGGGCGGTCCCGCTCCTGTGCGCGTCCGAGATCGCCGTGCCCGGGTCCATGCCGCGGTGCATCCGGGTGCTCATGCACGTCTACACCACGAGGACGCGGGACGAGATCCATCACGTCTACCTCCACGGCGCCCAGGGGCTCCGCGATGACCTCCCCGACTGAAGAGGGGGCGGGTCGGCGGGCACTGGTCGTCGGGACCGGGCTGATCGGCGGCTCCATCGCACTCGGGCTGCGCCGGCACGGATGGCACGTGGCCGGGATCGACGCCGACCCGGACCGCGCCCGAGAAGCGCTGGCGCACGGCGTGGTCGACGCCGTCGGGGACGATCCGGCCGCAGAGGTCGTGTTCGTCGCCGTCCCGGCCACGGCCGTGGCCGCCGAGGTCCACCGCCTGCTCGGCGGCGCCTCCCGTCGCGCCGACGTGGTGGTGACCGACGTCAGCGGCGTGAAGGAGGGCATCGTCAAGGAGGCCGACCACCCGCGCTTCATCGGTGGCCATCCGATGGCGGGGTCGGAGCAGATCGGGCTGCACGGGGCCGACGCCGACCTCTTCGAGGGCGCCATCTGGGTCCTCACGCCGACGGCCGCCACCGACTTGGCCGCCTTCGACCGCCTGAAGGGCATCGTGATGAGCCTCGGAGCCGAGGTGCTCGTCCTGTCGCCGACGGACCACGACCGGCTGGTCGCCGTGGTCTCGCACGTGCCCCACCTGGTGGCGGCGACACTGATGAACGCAGCGAGCACGGGGGCCGAACAGGACGGCACGTTGCTGCGCCTGGCCGCCGGCGGCTTCCGCGACATGACGCGGGTGGCGGCGGGCCACCCCGGCATCTGGCCCGACGTCTGCGTCGAGAACGCCAGCTCCATCATCGCCGCTCTCGACGCGCTGGTCGCCGACCTCCAGACGATGCGCCGGCGGGTGGCCGATCGGGACCGCACCGCGCTGCTCGAGACGTTGCAGCGGGCCAGCGCCGCCCGGCGCAGCCTGCCGGCCCGTGTCCCGCGACCGGAGCACCTGGCCGAGCTGCGTATCCCGGTGCACGACCGCGACGGCGTCCTGGCCGAGATCACCGCGGTGGCCGCCCAAGCGAGCATCAACATCTACGACATTGAGATCGCGCACTCGGCGGAAGGTCCGACGGGCGTGCTGATCCTGGTCGTCGACAGTGCCGATGCCGAGGCGCTCACGGCCGGCCTGGAGGCGCAGGGCTACCGCGGCAGCGCCACCCACTTGTCGTGACCGGTCCCGCATCGGCGCCGCGTGCGCTCGTGGTCACCGGGGGCGTGCCGTGCACCGGCGTCGTCCGGACGCCGGGGGAGAAGTCGATCTCGCACCGCGCCGTCCTGCTCGGCGCGCTGGCCGAGGGCACGTCGGTGGTGCGCGGCCTGTCTGACGGCGCCGACGTGGCGGCGTCGCTCCGCGCCGTCGAAGCCCTGGGGGCCGGTGTGGAGCGGCGTCAGGACGGCACGGTCGCCGTGCACGGCGGGCGGGCTCGGCTGCATCGACCCGAGGGCGCCCTCGACTGCGGCAACTCCGGGACGTCGATGCGCCTGCTGGCCGGCCTCGTGGCCGGCTTCGACTGGGAGACCGAACTGGTGGGGGACGAGTCCCTCTCGAGCCGGCCCATGGACCGGGTGGCCGAGCCCCTGGGCCTGATGGGTGCGACGCTGACCGGGCGCGGGGCGCGCTGTGAGCCGCCCCTGCGCGTGCAGGGCGGTGCGTTGCACGGTATCGAGTGGACGGCCAAGGTGGCGAGCGCCCAGGTGAAGTCGGCCATCCTGCTGGCCGGCCTTTCGGCGTCGGGTCCGACCACCGTGCGCGAGGCCGTGACCACCAGAACGCACACCGAGGAGATGCTGGCCGAGGCGGGCGCCGACCTCACCGTCGAACCGTGGGGCGAGGGACGCGCGGTGACCCTGCGGCCCTCTGCCCTTCGCCCGGTCGACTGGGTGGTCCCCGGCGACCCGTCCGCCTCGGCCTTCTTCGTCGTGGCGGGCTGCGCTGTGCCAGGCAGCGCCGTCGAGGTGGCCGGCGTGTACGGCGGTCCGGCCCGCCTCGGCTATGTACGCGTCCTCCAGCGCATGGGAGCTGCGGTGACGCTGCATCCGAGCGGCGGCAACACGGTCACCATCCGGGCGACCGCAGGCCCACTGCAGGGCACCTCTGTCGCCGCGGCGGAGATCCCGTCGCTCGACGAGGTCCCGGCGCTCGCCGTCGCCGCCGCCGTGGCCGAGGGCACCACGGTCTTCACCGAGGTCGGCGAGCTACGGGTGAAGGAGGTGGACCGGCTCGATGCGGTGGCGGCGATGGCGGAGGCGTTCGGAGCCGCCGTCCGCGTGGAGGGGGACACCCTGGCCGTCACCGGTGTCGGCGGAGCGCTGCAAGGTGCCCGTTTCGACAGCCGCGGCGATCACCGCATGGCCATGGCCGCCGCCGTGGCCGGACTGGCAGCGCGCCCCGGGGCGCGCAGCGTGGTGACGGGCTTCGGCGCCACCGCCACCAGTTATCCGGGCTTCGCCGCCGATCTGGGCCGACTCAGCGCCCACGCTGGCACCGGCGGCGGCGCGGCCGCCCCCTGCCCGCTGCTCGTCGCCATCGACGGGCCGGCGGGCGCCGGCAAGTCCACCGTGTCGCGTGCCGTGGCGGCGGAGCTCGGTGTCGACCGGCTCGACACGGGCGCCATGTACCGCTCGGTGGCTGCCCTGGCACTCGCCCGTGACGTCGCACCCGAGGACACGTCGGCGGTCGCCGCCCTGGCGGACAGCGCGGTGATCGAGGTGGGGGAGCGGGTCACGATCGACGGCCTCGACGTGACGGCGATGATCCGGTCCGCCGAGGTGGGCCGGGCCGTCTCGGTTGTTGCGGCCAATCCCGAGGTGCGGCGCCACCTGGTCACGCGGCAGCGGGCCTGGGCCGAGGCCCATGGCGGAGGCGTGGTCGAAGGGCGCGACATCGGATCGGTCGTCTTCCCGCAGGCACCGCTGAAGGTCTACCTGACCGCGTCGCCCGAGGAACGGGCCCGCCGCCGTCACGACGAGGCGCCCGAAGGGGTGGCCCGCCGTGACCGCCTCGACTCGACGCGGGACGCATCGCCGCTGCGCGAGGCCGCCGACGCGCACCGGCTCGATACGACCGGGCGCACCGTGCAGGATGTGGTCCAGGAGGTGTTGTCGTGGCTGTGACTCGAACGTCTGCTCCCGGACGTCGCCAGCAGTTCGAGGTCGACCCGAGGTTCACACCGCTGTACCGATCGGAGCGCATCCTCTTCGTCACGGCGCTGTGGGCACTCTTCCGGCCCAAGGTGACCGGAAGGGAGCACGTACCCAAGGAGGGCCCGGTGATCCTGGCACCGGTGCACCGTTCCTTCGCAGACTTCGCCTTCTCCGCCTTCTGCACCGACCGCAAGCTCTTCTTCATGACGAAGGACGAGATGTGGAAGCACAAGTGGCTGGGCAAGGTGTTGCTCACCGTGGGGGCGTTTCCCGTGCACCGCGAGTCGGCCGACCGGGAGGCGCTGCAGCGGGCCGAAGAGGTGCTCCGCCGCCAGCAGGTGCTCGTGCTCTTCCCCGAAGGGACACGACGCGCCGGTCCCGTGGTGGAGGACCTCATGGAGGGTGCGGCCTTCCTCTCGGCGCGCACCGGCGCGCCGATCGTGCCGGTCGGCATCGGCGGTTCCGACCTCGCCATGCCCAAGGGCAGCGTGGTGCCCAAGCCGCGCACGATCCAGGTGGTGGTCGGCCCCGCCATCCCGCCCCCGCCCCGCACCGGGGGCGGACGGGTGTCGCGCTCGGCCGTGCATGCGGCCACCGAGGCGCTGGTCCCGAGGCTCCAGGAGGTCTACGACGAAGCGCGGGCGCGCACCGGGCGGTACTGAGGGCGCGCGGGCATCATGCCCCGTCGCGGCACCGGGGGGACCGGGCGGCTCGTCAGTCGGCCGAGGCGGTGGCCTCGTCGGCGGGCTCGGCCAGCAGGGACCTGTAGTGGGCCGAGCGCGACAGCAGCATGTCGGCCGTCCGCTGGTCGTACTCGGCTGCCCGCCGCAGGGCTGCCCGCAGGTCCTTCTCGTTGCTCAGGACGTGCACGGACCGGACCTCGGGTTCGGGTCGGCCGCTCTCGGGCGCCGTCTGCTCCGCACGGTGGGATCGCATGTGCATGGCTGCCTCACAGTGGACGTCGGGATTCTGGTGCCTCCCATTGTTCTACGGATTCGCCGGGCCGTGGTACGCGGGGTGTCCGGGTCCGGACACGGGCAAGGGCACGGGCACGGGCACGGGCACGGACACGGTCGAAGCGTTGCGCGTCCGTTGACGGCGGTCCCAGCCGACGGAGCTCAGGAGTGCGGCGCCTCCTTGCGGACCTTCCACCACGTCCCGAGAACGACCCGGCCGTAGCGGAAGCCGAAGAGCCAGTTCTTGCCCTTCTTGGTCGTGCCCGACGCCCGGGGAAGCCACACGGTCGGCCGCTCGGTCACCCGCCAGCCCCGCCTCATGGCGATGATCAGCAATTCCGCCGTCTGGTACTGGGGTTGGACGAGACGGTAGGCCACGTCGTCGAGCATGCTGACCCGCAGGGCCCGATAGCCGTTCGAGGTGTCGGTGAGCTTGGTGTGCCCCATGGCGCTCATGACCCAGGAGAACACCCGGACACCGGCCTTGCGGAAGCGGTCGCTCGTCGTGTCCCGCCCGAGGACGCGAGAGGCCACGACGAAGTCGGCCGCGTCGGCGACAAGGGGCTCGAGCATCACCGGGATCTCGGCCGGATCGTTCTGGCCGTCGGCATCGAGCGTGACGACGTACTGCGCCTCCAGTTCGATACAGAGCGCGTAACCGACCCGCAGCGCGTAGCCGTGGCCGAGGTTCTCGGTCAGCACGAAGGTGACGGCACCCGATTCCTTGGCCACGACGTCGGTCCGGTCGCTGCCCCCGTCGACGATCACCAGCGTCGTGACGGGCAGACCACAGGCCTCCTCCGGCATCGCCGCCAGGACAGCGCCGATGTTGGCCTCCTCCTCGTAGGCGCAGACGAGCGCGACGACGGGCGTCAGCGCCAGGCCGGGATACCTGGACTCGAACTCGAGCCGGGAATCCTCGATGACGCGGCGGGCGTGCTCCGGGTCCGTGTCGACGCTGGCACCCGAGGTGGCGCCACGGCGAGAGCTCAAAGCGAGCGCGGCGTCGCGAAGACCTGGCGCACCAGCGGTTCGAAATGCGAGAGCGGCTTGGTCGGATAGGCGGGATCGAAGCTGGTCTGGTCCCACTCGTCGGCAAACTGCTCGGCCAGTCCGTACCAGGGCTCGCCCTCGTACTTGTCGCGGGCGTCGGGATCCTGGCCCAGGTACTCGTAGTAGTGCTTGCCCTGGAAGTCCTGGTGGGCGCGGATCATGTGGTAGGTGTCCGGGCTCACGTAGGGACGCAGGATCTCGGCTGCGATGCCGGGGTGGTTCATGACCGAGACGGCTTTGCCGATGTCATGGCACAGGGAGGCGACGATCACCTCGTCGGAGGCGCCGGCCTCCTCGGCCCGGGTCGCCGTCTGCAGCGAGTGGACCAGCTGGTCGACCTCGAAGCCGTCGGTGATCTCCTCGAGGGAGGCCAGCATGGCCAGTACCCTCTCGGCCACGCGGGGCTGGTGCTCGATCGACTCGACGATGATGTGCTGCCACTGCTCGGCAGTCGACTCGTCCATCCGGGTGAACGTCATGGGTCAAGTATCGCGTACGGGCCCCCCGCACGCCTGCTCACGACGCCAGGAGGTCGACTGCTCACGAAGCCAGGAGGTCCAGGACATCGGCGGCCGAGACGGCACGGTCCCGGGCCGCCGGGTCGGTTCGGTCCGGAGCAGGCCGGCCGGCCAGGAGGCCCAGTGTCGACCCCACGGCTCGCAACAGCTCTCGCAGCTCGGGCGGTGGCGGGAAGTACTCGTCCTCCGTCGTCACCGTCACCTCGGTCACCCCCTCCGCCGGCGACAGGCGTGCGATGACGGCCTCGACGAGCGACTCGGGTGCCGACGCCCCTGCCGTGACGCCGATGGTGCCGGACAGGTCGTCCGGGAGCTCGTCGGCTCCGTTGACCCTCAGCACCCGGGAACAGCCGCCAGCTCGGGCCACCGTCTCGAGCGCGACCGTGTTGGAAGAGTTGGCCGAGCCGATCACGACCACCGCGTCCGACTCGGCCGCGATGGCCTTCAGCGCGGCCTGCCGGTTCGTGGTGGCGAAGCAGAGGTCGCTGCGGTTGGGCATCCAAAGATCGGGGAAACGGCGACGGGCCGCCTCCATGAGCCCGCGCCATTCGTCGTGGCTGAGGGTCGTCTGCGCCAGCAGCGCCACGGGCGTTCCGTCTTCGGCCAAGTCGCCCAAGCCCTCCAGGTCCTCTTCGTGCTCGAGCAGGCGCACCGATCGCGGTGCCACCGCCATGGTGCCGAGCGCCTCCTCGTGCCCGGCGTGGCCGACATAGAGCACGGTGTACCCCTTGCGGCTCCGCACCTTGAGCTCATGGTGCACCTTGGTCACGAGCGGGCAGACGGCGTCGACCACCACGCCGCGGGCCCGCGCCGCCTCGACCACCTCGGGTGCCGAGCCGTGGGCGCTCAACATGAGCGGCGCACCCTCGGGCACGTCCGCCACATCGTCGACGAAGACGACCCCTTGGGCACGGAAGCGGTCGACCACGTGCTGGTTGTGCACAATTTCGTGATAGCAGTACACCGGGGGTTCGAAAACCCGGACCATCCAGGCCAGGGCTTTGATCGCCTTCTCGACCCCGGCACAGAACCCGCGCGGCGCAGCGAGCATGACTCGGTCGACTCCGGGCACAAAGTCCAGGTTACCGGCAGTACTCTGGAAGACATGTCAGCTCCCACGGTGACTTCGGTCACCGCGGCGTCGCCGGCAGCCCGGGCCGGACTGGCCGTGGGAGACGAGCTCCTCAGCATCGACGGGCAGGAGCCGCGCGACGTCATCGATTTCCAGCGTCTCAGCGACGCGGGCGGTGTGACCGTCCTCGTGCGCCGTCCCGGCGCGGCCTTCGGCCGCCGGGTCCGGGTGGACAAGGAGGCGGGGGAGCCCCTGGGGGTCGAGGTGGCCTCGGCCGTCTTCGATCGCATCCGGACCTGCGACAACCACTGCGCCTTCTGCTTCATCTATCAGCTTCCCAAGGGGATGCGGCGCAGCCTGTACCTCAAGGACGACGACTACCGGCTCTCCTTCCTCTACGGGAACTTCACGACACTCACCCGCTTCACCGAGCTCGACGCGGAACGGATCCTGACGGAGCGTCTTGGGCCGCTCTTCGTCTCCATCCACAGCACGGATCCCGCGCGACGCGCTCGTCTGCTGCGCAACCCCAGGGGCGCCACCAGCCTGCAATGGCTCGAGGTGCTGCTCGACGGTGGCATCGAGGTGCACGGGCAGATCGTGGTCTGTCCCGGCGTCAACGACGGCGCTGCCCTCGAGGACACGTTGGCCGGGATCCTCGACCGCTACCCCGGGCTCGCCAGCGTGGGCACGGTGCCGCTCGGCCTCAGCCGCTACTCGAACGAGCCGGAGATGCGACCGCACACGCCGGCGGAAGCCGCCGGCGTCGTCGACGCAGTGGAGGAGTGGCAGCAGATCTACCGGCGCGCCCTGGGGCGGCGTCTCGTCTTCGCCGCCGACGAGTACTACCTCCTGGCCGGAAGGCAGGTTCCTCCGGCACGCCACTACGAGGGTTATCCGCAGCACGAGAACGGGATCGGCATGGCCCGCGCGTTCGCCGAGTCCTTCACCCGCCCCGGCCGGCGTGGCCCCGGAGGGGTTCGTCACGGCTTCTTCGCCGCGGTCGACGCTGCTCCGGCCCAGGGCTACCGGGCGCCGCGCCTGGCCAGCGTGCCCGGCCGATCGGACGACAGCCGGCCGGTCACGGTGCTCACGGGGACCTACGGCGCCCGGGTGCTGGCGCCGCTGCTGTCCGCACACACCCGCACCGACGTGACGCTGCGCGCCGTGCCCAACGACTTCTTCGGCGGCAACATCGGGGTGGCCGGCCTGCTGACCGGTGCCGACGTGACACGGGCGGTGAGGGAGGTGCCGGCCGGGACGCGCTGCCTGCTGCCGGACGCCTGCCTCAACGAGGGTCGCTTCCTCGACGGGCTGACACTGGCCGACCTGCCGCATCCCGTCGAGATCGTGCCCGCCGACGGCGCCTCCCTGCGTGCCGCGCTCGACGGCAGGGTCTTCCGCCCGGCCTGTGCGCCGTGAAGCCGATGGTAGTGATCGCCGGCCGGCCCAACGTCGGCAAGTCCTCGCTCGTCAACCGGATCGTGGGCAGTCGGATCGCCGTGGTCGAGGAGGAGCAGGGGGTGACCCGCGACCGCAAGGTCCTCGACGCGGAATGGTCCGGCGTTCCCTTCGCGGTCATGGACACGGGCGGGTGGCTGGCCGCCGGCGACACTCTCGAGGCAAAGGTGAGCGCACAAGCCGAGAGGGCCTTGGCGGAGGCCGATGTCATCCTCATGGTGGTCGACGTCACCACGGGAGTCACCGAGGAGGACCTGGCGGCAGCCAAGGTGATCCGCCGGGCCGGGCCGCCGGTGCGCCTCGTGGTCAACAAGGTGGACGACGCGAACCGCGAGGACGCCATGTGGGAATTCGTCTCCCTCGGCCTCGGCGACCCCTTCCCGGTGAGCGCGTTGCACGGGCGGGGAGCCGGAGACCTTCTCGACGAGGTCGTGGGCCTCTTCCCGGCGACCACCACGGGAGGAGCGCCCGAGAGGCAGGAGGGGCCCGAGGGACGGGATCGGCCCGAGGCGCCCGACGGGCTGGAGCACGGGGCGGACGGGCAGTCCTCGGCCACCGTGGCTCGTGTGGCGATCATCGGCCGGCCCAACGTCGGGAAGTCCACGCTCTTCAACCGGCTGCTGGGGGAGGAGCGGTCGATCGTGCACGACATGCCGGGGACCACGCGGGACACCGTCGACACCGTGGTCGAGACGCCCGACGGACCGGTCTGCTTCATCGATACCGCTGGACTGCGACGCCCGTCCAAGACCGACCACGGGACCGAGCAACACGCCACGCTGCGCGCGCTGCGTGCCCTCGAGCGGGCCGACGTCGCCGTCCTGGTGATCGACGCCACGCTGGGGGCGTCGCACCAGGACCAGCGTCTGGCCGAGCGGATCGGTGTCTCCGGGTGCCCGGCCATCGTCGTCCTCAACAAGTGGGACCTCGTGGCGGTGGACGATCGCGACGAGGTGCTGGCCGGCGTGGGCGACCGCTTGGCCTTCCTGGGAGCCGCACCGGTGCTGAAGATGTCGGCACGCTCGGGCAAAGGCGTGCATCGGGTCCTGCCGGCGCTGCGCACCGTGGTCGAGGCGTACCACCAGCGGGTGCCGACCGGGGCACTCAATCGGACGATCCAGGACCTGCAGGGCCGCCAGCCGGCGCCGCGGGCCAAGATCCGCTACGTCGTCCAGGGAGCCATCGACCCTCCGACCTTCACGCTCTTCACCAACGGGCGATTGCCCCAGACCTATCTGCGCTACATCGAGCGGGGTCTGCGAGAGGCGTTCGACCTCGGTCCGACGCCGCTGAAGTTGCGAGTGCGGGTCGGTGGCAAGTGAAGGCGAAGACGAGCTGATGCCGTGGTGCGAAGAGTGTGACGCGTTGGTCGAAGAGGATGACCTCGGCGAGGAAGGGGAGTGCCCGACGTGCGGCACGATTCTCGCCGAGCAGGAGCGCCAACCGATTCCGTGGTACTTCAAGGCGATGCTGGTCGCCAGTGTCATCTACCTCGGTTACCGCGGGTACCAGGGTGTGACCTGGCTCGCCGCGCACGTGTAGCGTCCGGTCGCATGCCTGTCTATGCCCTCGACGACGTCGAGCCCAAGATCCATCCCGACGCCTTCGTCCATCCCGACGCCGTGGTGATCGGCGACGTCACCCTGGGTCCCGAGTCCAGCGTGTGGCCGAGCGCCGTGCTGCGTGGCGATTACGGGACCATCACCGTCGGAACCGGTTCCTCCATCCAGGACGGAACGGTCGTCCATGCCGGACCCGGGTTTCCGACGACTATCGGAGACGGCTGCGTGGTGGGACACCTGACGCACCTCGAGGGTTGCACGCTGGAGGACGACTCGCTGGCCGGTTCGGGCAGCGTGGTCCTGCACTGGGCGGTGGTCGGCCGCGGCGCCACCGTCGGCGCCAACGCCCTCGTCCCGAACAACATGGTGATCCCGGCCGGTGCCCTCGCCCTCGGGGTACCGGCCAAGATCCTCGACGGCCGTTCGGACGTGGCGATGATCAGGCTCTCGGCCGCCGAGTACGTGGCCAATGTGAAGCGCTACCGGTCGTCCCTGCGCCGCCTGGACTGAACCGGGTGTCGCCGGCCGGCCACCTCAGACGGTGACGCCGTCCCGTCCCTCTTGGGCGAACGCGGCGATGTCGCGCGCCGTGTCCCGTGTGACGTCCGGGCAGGCAAGTGCGAAGATCTCCGTGCCGTGCATTGTTCCCATCATCTGTCGGCAGCGCGCGGGCACCCCCGCTTGGAGGAGCAGCCGGTAGAAATTGACGCCCTCGTCACGGAGCGGGTCGCACTCGTTCACATTGACGACGGTGGGCGGGAAGCCACGCACGTCGTCGACCGTGGCGAACGAGGGCCAGGCGAGTGGGTTCTTCTCGTTGAAAGCTTCGATGCCGTAGCCGACGGCACCGCGGTTGTTGTGGAGATGGAGCAGAATTCCCTCGTTCTCGACCGACGACGGGCAGTCCGGTGAGGGCCACTGCCCCTTGATGTAGGGGCAGAGCGCGTAGAGGCCCTTCACGAGTCCGAGGTCACCGTCGCGTCGCATTCTCAGACCGGTGGCCAGGGTGAGGTTGCCGCCCCCGCTCTCGCCCGCCACCACGATCCGCGCCGGATCGATGCCGAGCTCGGCCGCATGGGCGGCGACCCAACGCACTCCCGAGACGCAATCGTGCAGGCCGGCCGGGAACGGCGCCACCTCGGGCGCGGACGAGGGCACGACGGAGTTGCGGAAGTCGACCATGGCGACGGTGACGCCATTGGCCGCGATGTGCTTTCCCCACCCCCGGTACATCCCGTCGAAGCAGGACATGGCGGCCATGCCGCCGCCGTGGATGTAGTACACGCAGGGCAGCGGCTCGGAGGTGACCACGGTCTCGGGTCGGATGATCTGGAGCTTGACGGTGTTGCCGTCGGGCTCGGAGACGAACTCCTCCGTGCTGACCGCGAGGCCCGACTGCGGAGCCACGCCTTCGGCGTCACAGGCATCCTGGATGGCCCGGAAGGCCTCGCGGGCGGCGATCGCCTCGGGCGTCCTTGCTTCGGCCAGCAGTTCCTCCCGGCTGCCCACGTCGCCGAGTGGTGCGGGCGGGGTGAAGGAGAGAATGTTTCGCAGGCGCGGGTCGAGGCGGCGGTCGGATTCGATCGTGGAGCTCATGCCGCCATTGGACCACAGGGCGCTGTCGCCTGCCGGAACCTCGCTGGAGCTCGCCATGGGAGACCGGGCCCGTGGGCGGACCGAGCCGGCGCTCGAGCGGGCGGCCTGTCAGCGGCTGGCGAGAGACCGGCGGCGCGCCCGGTACGCCGCTGTGCTCGCCGTCGTCAGGAGGCTTTCGGCGCTGGCCTCGTTGCCCGCGCTCCACACCACGCCGAGGTGACCGTGCAGTGCCACGCCATCGAGGCCGATCTCCTTCGAAACGGAGGCGAGGACGGTGTCGACCCGGTTTCGGATCCGCTCCTCGACAATCGAGCGCTCGGCGTTGATACACAGGATCACGAACTGGTCGTCGTCGCTCCGGGCCAGTGTGTCCCCGGAACGTACGGTCGCGCTCAGTCCGGTTGCGACGGCGCGCAGAACGGCCTCGCTCGCATCGCGCCCCAGAGCGCTGCTGACTTCCTCGACGCCCTCGGGTTCGAGGACGAAGAGCCCGAAGGGCCGGTGGTATCGCCGAGCGTCGTAGATGGCCTGCTGGAGACGGTCCATCAGGATCATCCGGTTGGGCAGACCGGTCAGGGGGTCCTGCAGAGCCCGGTACGCCTCGTGCTCGAGGGCCGAACCGAACGAGAGGGACGTTGCAAGAAAGCCGGCCATGAGCTCGACGAGGTCGCCGTCGGTCTGGTCGAAGCGATCCGCCTGGTCAGAGACAAGCTTTAGCACGCCGAGCCCGTGGCCGCCCGACACGATGGGTACGACGAGGAGCGAGCGAGCACCCACTTGGCGACACGCCTCTTTGTCGTCGACCCGTGCGTCCGTCTCGGAATCGCGGCAGTTGAGGGACATTCCCATCCGGAACGACAGATCGGACAGGGTTTCGCCGCCGGCAGCGCGCCCGCCGTGCTCAGTCTCGAGGACACCCGCCGCGGCGCGCACGACCATGGTGTCGCTTTCTGCGGTCTCGACGGCCGCACCAAGCGCGCCCGTGATGGCCATGGCCCTCTCGAGCACGACCGTCATGACGCGGTCGGCGTCGGAAGAGCCGGCGTTCAACAATCGCTGTGTCTCGGTGAGGAAATGGAGCTGGTGGACCTTCGAACCCCGCGCAATGGTCGCCACCCTGGCTCTGTCGGCCGGCCCAACGGCTTCCTGAGCGAGATTGTCGGCAACTTGAGCCCCAGAGCCAGGGACAACGTCGGCGTTTCGCGCTCCGGCCTTGAGTCAGGGACCACGTTTCCGAGACTCTGAATCGGCCTGGGAATCCTCGAAGCTCGGCGTGGAGTCGCCTCGGCTACCATCGGAAGGTCGTTTCCGCCGCCGGCATCCCGGCTCGATACCGGGCAAAGGCAGGGCCGGGACCGGAAATGGCGCACGGGCTGTGGCGCAGCTTGGTTAGCGCGCTTGACTGGGGG
>DAHUZK010000077.1 GCA_027306605.1 Acidimicrobiaceae bacterium | reverse complement strand
CATCGTCGGCTACTCGGCAGTGCTCGCCCTGGGCACGATCGTCCTCCTGCTCTGGGGGCCCCTCGACGGCGCTCCGGCGATCCGCACGCTCATTCCGCAATGGCAGATGTTCATCGCCTTCTGCGTGCTCTGGGCGGCAGCGAACTGGGCGCCGGTATCGGTCCACCATCGCGGCAACACCGGGATCATCGTCCTGGATGCCGTGCCATTGGTCATCGGCTTGGTCTTCCTGCGGCCATCCCTCCTCGTGGTGGGATGCATCGTCAGCGAGACACTGGTCTTCGCGGTCATCCACCGGCAGCCCCTGATAAAGGTCTTCTTCAACGTCTCTTCGACGGCGTTCTCCGCGGCGCTGGCGACCGTGGTGTTTAGGGAGCTCGTCGGAAGACACAGCCCCGTGAATTGGCTGGGATGGGCAGCCGTCGTAGCCGCGGTGTGCACAAAGGAGTTGCTTTCCACCATCAACTTTCGAATTGTCACCAAGTTGAACGGCCAGACCGCCGAGGAACGCACAGGATCCCAGATCACGACACACGTGATGTTCCTCGCCGCCACGGTGTGCCTGGCACTCGTGGTCCTCGATGCCCTCTGGTTCAGCCTCCGTGCGACGGTGCCGGTCATTCTCGTCGCGGTGCTGATCATTGTGGCCTACCGGGGCTACACCCGCTTGACGCTCCGATTCGCCTCGCTCCAGCGACTGTACGACTCCAGTAAGGCACTCGGCACCACGAATCTCGAGCCCTCCTCAATGAGCGTGGAGATCCTTGGCCAGGTGTGCACGGTCATGCGTTCCCGCCGTGCCCAGTTGATCCTCTCGGAACCCTCTGGCGTCCCGCGTCGCATCTGCCTCGACGAGAATGGTGCCTCCGAGGTTGAGCTGATCGAGCTCGACGAGTCGTCGTTCGTGACGGTCGCCATCCGTTCCGGTACAGCATCCCTGCACACAACAAACACGAACACGCGACAGCTCAACACCAGCTACGACTCCGTCGTCGGGGAGTACACGGCGGCGATCGTGGCGCCGATCATGAGCCAGAACCTCACCATCGGCGTCATCGTCGCTATTGACCGGGACGAGGAATTCGACGCCTTCGACCAGGACGACCTCCACCTGTTCGAGGCGCTCGTCGTCCATGCCAGCTCGAACCTCGAGCGCGCACGTCTCGTCGAGGAGCTGCGCTATGAGGTCGAAAGCAAATCGCACCAGGCCACGCATGACATGCTGACCGGGCTCCCGAACCGGAACCTCTTCCTGACGCTGGCCGCGGAGGCGATGGTTCGCAAGGCGGGTGTCGCAATCGTGCTGATCGATCTCGACCGCTTCAAGGACGTCAATGACACGCTCGGCCACGCCATCGGAGACCGCCTCTTGTGTGAAGTAGCAGATCGCTTACTGCGGGGCCTGCCGAGCGACGCCACCGTGGCACGGCTCGGGGGCGACGAATTCGCCTTCGTCATCCCGGACATCTTCGACAGCCGCTCTGCAATCGACCGGGTCAAGGAGTTGCACGAACTGCTCACCCTGCCGATCGAGATCGACGGCCTCACCTTGGCTGTCACCGCCAGCGCCGGTGTCGCTCTGTCACCCACTCATGGTGAGGATGTGGCTCTGTTGCTCCAACGAGCCGACATTGCCATGTACCTCGCCAAGGAACGGCGGAGTGTGGCCGAGCTCTACTCGGTGGAGCACGACACGAGCATGCGGCGCTTTCTCATGCTGAGCGGGCTCCTGACGCAGGCACTCGAGACCAAGACGGAGCTCAGCGTCGTCTACCAGCCGGTGGCCGACGTGCGGACCGGACAGATCGTCCAGGTCGAAGCGCTCTCGCGCTGGCACCAGCCCGAACTGGGCCCGATACCGCCCGACGAGTTCATCGCCATCGCCGAGCAGATGGGCATGATCAACCAGATCAGCGACTTCGTGCTCTCCGAGGCCTGTGCCGCGGCCGCCAACTGGCGCCATGCGGGCCTGGAACTCGGGGTCGCCATTAACGTCTCCGGCCGTGACTTGCTCGACGGCAAGCTCGTCGAGCGGGTCATGGCACAGCTTCAGGCCAACGCCCTCCCGGCGAGTGCCCTCACGCTCGAGGTGACCGAGACCGAGGCGATGGCAGACCCGATCCAGGCGACACGCATCCTCAACGAGCTCGCATCACTGGGAGTCTCCATCGCCATCGACGACTACGGAACCGGGCACTCGTCCCTGACGTACATCCACTCCCTGCCCGCGAAGAAGCTGAAGATCGACCGATCCTTCGTCTCGAACCTCCCGAACGAGCACAGCAACCGGGTGATCGTGAAGACGACCATCGAGATGGCACACAACCTGGGCCTCACCGTGGTGGCCGAAGGGGCCGAGGACGACATCACTTGTGGCCTGCTGGCTGACGCCGGCTGCGATCTCATTCAGGGTTTCTATCTGGCGAAGCCGATGGCACCCGAGGACATGAAGGCGTGGTTGCTCGGCGGCGCTCGCCTCGAGTTCACACCCATTCGCGGAGAGAAGGGCGACGCGGGTCACCCGCACGTTCGCACCGGCTCCCGCGCTCCGGCCTAGAACAGCCCTTCTCCCACCTCCGCGACGTTCCGGACGCCCTCATCTGGCCCTGGGCATGATGACACCACCGCACTGACCTGCCCCGCCCGGGACGGATCCAACCAGCGTCGAAGCGAGCCGAACCTGCAGAAGTTGCAGGCCCAGAACCTGCCGGGGCAACAATTTTTCCGAGCACCTCTGCCGGAACGCCACGTCCCTCTCTCCGTGCCTGGAAATGGGAGTTGCGAACACCCCAACCAGGGATGATCGGGCTTGGCAAAAGTCAACGCAGGACCAAAGTCCGGTTGCTAAACGGTTGCAAGTTGGGCAAAACTTGTGGATTGGAAATGGAGGGGGGCGCAACGCGCAACGGAGCAGTCCCCATCCATTCCCTTCGGTACCGAGAGCGAGGGAGGTGCGGAATGAAGTGGCGTTAAGCCAGTCCTGTGGCGGTAAGCCAAACCAATGGCTTTAAGCCAGTCAAGTACTAGCGACCTCTACAGTCGCTCGAACTTGTGCAACGACAACGCTCCGCCCCGGCATCGCTCGGGGTCCTGCGTTTTCAGTATCGGCACGGCGGGGTGCCGCCTTTAGCGATGTTCCTCGTCGCGAAGGCGGCCCCCGCCGCTGTCGTACTGGGTCGCAATCGCTTCGGTCTGGCTGAAGAATTCTCTCGTTCTACCGGACCATTGCGATCCCGATCCGAGCGCATCATCCCACCTGCCGGGGTCAATGGCATGAAAGTCTTGGCGCCGTGACAGCCGGGCACCCACGATGAGGTCGCGCACTTCCGCTGCGCACCGACGGCGCCTCGGACACCGGTTCGCACGGATGTGGTCCGGCTTCGCGCTGGCCAGCGCCGGCGACGGGCTGGCCTACGGCGCCGTCCCGCTCCTGGCGGTGGTCGTCGACCCCAGGCCGCTCGCCGTCTCCGTCGTCGCCGCGGCGGACACGCTGCCCTGGTTGCTCTTCGCCGTTCCGGCCGGCCATTTGGCGGACCGCTTCGACCGAGGCCGCGTCATCGCCCTGACCAATGCCCTGCGCGCCGCTGCCATGCTGGCGGCGGCCGCGCTCATCGTGCACTACCGGATCTCGCTCGCCGCCCTGGTCGCCATCGTGCTGCTCAACGCGAGTGGCCGGACCGTCTATTTCTCCTCCGTGCAGGCCATGGCGCCGCGGCTGGTCGATGACCGGGACCTCGAGCAGGCCAACGGCATTCTCAACGGCACCGAGGCCGGCGCGGAGAACCTGGCGGGACCCGTGGTCGGCACGGTCTTCTTCTCGCTCGCCCGATCGCTGCCTTTCCTGGCCGACGGGCTCGCCCTCCTGTCCTCTTCCGCGCCCTTCGTCGGCTTTCGTGCGAAAGCGCAGGCGCAGGTGCCTCAGACCGACGGCGAGGCGGGACCGGACGGTGCCGCGGCCCCGCCTTCGCCCTCCATGTGGGAGGGGGTGCGGCTCCTCTTCGCCGATCATCGCCTGCGCGTCCTCCTCTTCCTCGTGGCCTCGCTGGCCGGGCTGCAGGGGATGGAGGGCGGGGTCCTGGTGCTCCTGGCCACCAAGGTGTGGGGCGTCAGTCCCGGCGCCTACGGTCTGTTCCTGGCCACCGGGGCCGCCGGCGCGCTGGCCGGGAGCTTTCTCGCCGACGGTGTGGCCCGTCGCATCGGGGGCGCCGGGGCAATGATCGCCGCCGCCACCGCCTCGGGGATCGGGTACCTGGTCATGGCCTCCGCCATGCACTGGGAGCTGGCGGCACCCGCGTTCGCACTGGTGGGACTCGCCGTCGGTGCCGGCTCGGTTGTCGCCATGTCCTTGCGCCAGCGGCTGACGCCTGACGAGCTCATGGGCCGTGTCGGCGGTGCCTGGCGCGGCATCGTCTGGGGTGCGGCCCCGATCGGCGCACTGGCAGCCGGGGCCATCGCCGCGGCCTGGGGGCTCCGGCTGCCCCTCGTGCTCGCCGGCATCCTTCAGTGCGCCATCGCCCTCGTGCTCGCTCGCCCGCTCCTCAGGAGCATCGAGCGCACCCGACGGACGCGGAGAGCGCCGCAGCGCCTCAGGTCCTCGTCCGGGCAACCCGTTTCGTGACGGTCACGACGATCGCCCACCGGGGCGATCCTGTGCGCGAGCGTGAGAACACGCTCGGCGCCTTCGAGGCCGCGCTGGCCGCGGGAGCCGACTGGGTGGAGCTGGACCTGCGTCGTACACGTGACGGTGCCGTCGTGGTGCTGCACGACCAGACGCTCGAGCGGCTGTGGGGCCGCGCCGTGTCCGTCGGTGACCTCGACCTGACCGAGGTGGCAGCCGTCGGTGAGGGCGCTCTGAGGATTCCGACGCTCCATCACGTCCTGACGCGCGTCGACGCGCCTCTGATGATCGACTTCACCCGAAGCGACGTGGTCTGCGGCGCCGTCGACGCCGTGCGCTCGGCCGGCGCCATGGGGCGCTCGTTGTTCGTCACGGGCAACGTGTCCGCGTTGCGCCTGGTGCGGGACCTGGCGCCCGAGGCGAGAATCGGCGTGACCTGGATCGAAGCCGGCGACCCGCCGCTCGGCCTGCTGGAAGAGCTGGGCGCCGAATTCTGGAACCCGATGGAGGCCTTCGTCTCCGCCGAGACGGTGGCCGCCGTCCACGGGGCCGGACGCATGGTCTCGACGTGGACGGTCGACACCGAAGACGCCATGACTCGCGTCGCCGAAGCGGGCGTCGACGCCATCGTGAGCAACCAGGTGGCCACCCTCGTCGCCTTCGCTCGCCGGCTGTCCCGCTGAGGCGGCGCTGTTCCCGCAGCTGTGTGTACATCTGTGTGTGTACATCTGTGGTGTGGTGTGTGTACATCTGTGTGTACATCTACGCCGCTGCCTCCCCCGCACCGGACAATGCAGCACGGGGCGCTCTGCAAAGACGTGTGCAAGGGCAGCGTGCGCAATGGCGGTTGCGACCCGCTTGGACCGTTCCCCCTGGACAGGGGTTCCGTCAGACCAGCAGGACGACCGGCACGATCATCGGTCGACGCCGGGTCCGTTCGCCGACGAAACGACCGAGGGCCCTCCGGGCGTGCCGGCTCAGCACGTCGATCTCGTGCGCGCCGTCCTGGAGGGCCTGGGTCACCGCGGCGTCGACGACCTGGCTGGCCTCGCCCAGGAGCTCCTCCGCCTCGGGAGCGTGGATCCAGCCGCGCGTCTCGATCACCGGCGGGCAGCTGAGCGTGGCGCGTTGGCGGTCCACCGTGACCACCGCCATCACCACGCCCTCCTCAGCCAGCTTCTGGCGATCACGCAAGACGCCGTGCTCGACGTCTCCCACGGTTCCGTCCACATAGACGTACCCGGCCGGAACACGTCCATCACGGGCGATGCCCTTGGCGTCGAGCTGAACGACGTCGCCGTCCTCGCACAGCAGCACCTTGGCCGGATCGATGTCCATCGACAGCGCCAGGCGCGCGTGGTGCACCATGTGCCTGTACTCCCCGTGGACGGGGACGAAGCACTCCGGGCGGGTCACCGCGATGAGTGTCCGGAGCTCGCCCTGGCGGGCGTGCCCGCTGGCGTGGACCGCCGCCATGCCGGAGTGGACGACCTCGGCGCCCCGCCGGTGGAGATCGTCGATTACCTGGCCTACGGACCATTCGTTGCCCGGAATGGGATGGGCGCTGATGACCACGACGTCGTCCTCGCCGATGCGCAGCCACTTGTTCTCACCGGCGGCCATCAACGAGAGGGCAGACATTGGCTCGCCCTGGGAGCCGGTCGAGATGACGCAGATCTCCCCCGGCGGCAGACCGTCGACCTGGTCGATGTCGACCAGCATCCCGTCGGGGATGCTGATGATCCCGAGGCGGGAGCCGAGCTCGACGTTCTTCCCCATCGAGCGCCCCAGGGTGGCAACCTTGCGGCCGGCGGCGGCGGCGGCGTCGATGACTTGCTGGACCCGGTGCATGTGGCTGGCGAAGCAGGCGACGATGAGGCGCTTGCCCGACTCGGCCGCGAACACCCGGCGCAGGGTCACTCCCACCGACGACTCCGACTCGGTGAAACCGGGCTCCTCGGCGTTCGTCGAATCGGACAGGAGCAGGCGGATACCGTCCCCTTGGGCCAGTTCGCCCATTCGGGAGAGGTCGGTCCGGCGACCGTCGACCGGCTGGAGGTCCAGCTTGAAGTCGCCCGAGTGCAGGATCACGCCCTGGGGCGTGTGGAAGGCGATGGCCATCGATCGCGGCACCGAGTGGGTGACCGGGATGAACTCGACGTCGCAGGCACCGATGCGGACGCGCTCACCGTCCGCAACCGGTACGAGGCGGGTGTTGCCGGCAACACCCGCCTCCTCGATCCGGTGCCGTGCCATCCCGACCGTCAACT
The DNA here is from genome assembly GCA_027306605.1 of Acidimicrobiaceae bacterium. Taxonomy (GTDB): domain Bacteria; phylum Actinomycetota; class Acidimicrobiia; order Acidimicrobiales; family RAAP-2; genus Bog-473. The sequence continues at coordinate 13,230 of DAHUZK010000077.1, read as the reverse complement.
CGGACCCGTAGATCGGTGCGCTCAGCTCTCGCAGGAGATAGGCCAGGCCGCCGGTGTGGTCCTCGTGTCCGTGGGTCAAGACGATGCCGTCGACGCGGTCCTTGCGGTCGAACAGGTAGGTGAACTCGGGCAGCACGAGATCGATGCCCGGCATGTCGGGATCGGGGAACATGATCCCGCAGTCGAGGACGATGATTCGCCCCTCGACCTCGATGCAGGCGCAGTTGCGGCCGATCTCGCCCAATCCGCCGAGGAAGACGACCCGGACCGGCGACGGTGTGTGCTCAGCCAAGTCGGCCGACCGTCACCGCAGCGGCCCGACGGCCGCGACGATCTTGGCCGCCTGGGCGTCGAGCTCCGGGGTGGCGGAGCCCATGGGGAGGCGGCACTGCCCAACCGCCAAGCCGAGCGCGCGCAAGGCGGCCTTGGCCGGCAGGGGGTTGGGGAACTCGGGCGTGGACTCGAAGTCGAACGAGTCGAGCAGCTCTGCGTTTCCGGCGATGGCCCTGGCCAGGTCACCGGTCAGGAAGGCATCGATCACGGCACGGAGCCGGGCACCGGCCCAGTGCGAGGCCACGCTGATCAGGCCCACGGCGCCTACGGCGAGCAGGGGCAGCGTCTGCACGTCGTCGCCGCTGTAGATCTCGAACCCCGCCGGCGCCCGCGCGGCCAGATGAGCGGTGCCGGGAGGGTCGCCCGCCGCATCCTTGAGCCCGACGACCGCCGGCACCTCGCGGGCGAGCCGCAGCATGGTGGCCGACTCGATGCGCCGGCCCGAGCGGACGGGAATGTCGTAGAGGAGGACGGGGAGGTCCCCCGCGGCCTCCGCCACCGCCCGGAAGTGCTCGTAGATGCCGGCCTGCGAGGGCCGGTTGTAGTACGGCGTGACGACCAGGACGCCGTCGACGCCACACTCCCTGGCGGCGCGCGTCATGGCGACGGAGTGGGCGGTGTCGTTCGAGCCGGTGCCGGCGATGACCGGGATCGTCACCGCCTCGGCCACGGCGCGCCACAGCGCCAGCTTCTCGTCGTCGGCGAGGACCGAGCTCTCCCCGGTCGATCCCGACAGCACCAGCCCGTCACTGCCGTGGGAGGCAAGCCAGCGTGCCAGCTCCTGCGCCGCCGGCAGGTCGAGCGCCCCGTCGTCGTCGAACGGCGTCACCATGGCGGTGATCACCCGCCCGAAACGGGGCAGGTCCGGCACCGTGCTCATCACCCCCTCACGCTACCAGCGCATGGGCGCGACCTCAGGCGACCTGGCGCTCGGCCGGCGACCCGTCGGCGAACGCGTCCTCCTCCTCGGTGGAGTCGGTGAGGTGCTCGAAGGCGATCGCGCCCATTTCGGTGAACTTGTCGCGGAGCCATCCGTCGGCCGCGTCGAGCAAGCCGAGCTTCTTGAGGTTCGGCACGATCTTGGAGAAGAGCAGGATCTGGAAGTCATCGCGCTCGGGGGCAGCTTGCATGAGCTTCAGCACGTCCGCCGTCGGGACCTCCATGCGCTCCCACACCTCCTGCATGGCCATGCGGTCCTTCATGCGGATGGCCGCCTCGAAGGCGAACTCCTGGCGCTCGCGCAGCTCGGCCGCACTCAGCTCCTTGTAGTACTCCTGCAGGCTGAGCACACCGAAGGCGACGTGGCGGGCCTCGTCGGCCATGACGTAGCGGAGGAGCTTCTTCAGCAGCGGCTCGGTCGTCATCCCGTGAATGAAGCCGAACGCAGCCAGAGCGAGGCCCTCCACCATGATCTGCATGCCGAGATAGGTCATGTCCCAGCGGGAGTCCGACACGATGTCGTCGAGCAGCAGGCCCAGGTGTGCGTTCATCGGGTAGTGCCCCGAGAGCTTCTCGTCGAGGTACTTGGAGAAGACCTCGACGTGGCGGGCTTCGTCCATGACCTGAGTGGCGGCGTAGTACTTGGCGTCGATCCACGGCACCGTCTCCACGATCTTGGCCGTGCAGAGGAGCGCACCCTGCTCGCCGTGCATGAACTGGGAGAGGAGCCAGTTCTGGTTCTCCATGCCGAACTCGATGAACCGCTTCTCATCCCACTTCTCGAGCGCGGTCCCCACCAGGGTGGCCTCGTCCCACTGGTTCTGGGCCGGGTTGGCCTCGGCGTTGGCGATGACCACCTGCTCCTGGTCGACCTCGATCGACCAGTCCAGGTCGGTCTGGGCGTTCCACTGGGCCTTCTTGGCCTTCTCGTAGAGCTTGTCCAGCTGGGGCTTGGCGCCCTTCTGGTAGTCCCACGTGAACTCGGCCGGACAGTTGTCGGGTACCTGGTGGTAACCCTCGGCGTCATAGTGCCCGACGACGCTGAGCACGGCTTCCAGATCATCGATGTTCTCCCGCCCGATCAGCTCGAGGTTGGACCGCAGCTGGTCCTGGCTGTCGTCGAGTGTGGTCATTGTGCCGCCCCCTTGATGGTGGTTGGTGGTCTGTTGGAGCTGGTGAAACGGGTCGATGGCGAACCGTCGATGCGCAGGGCGAGGATGCCGGGCAGGACGAAACGGCGTACCAGCGCCCTGGTGTGGACCGGATCGGTCAGGTCGGCGTCGGGCGCGGGGTCGGTGCAATAGGCCATGACGATGCGTACGGCCCACTCGGCTGCCCGCGACGCCTGGTCCGGCTCGAGCCAGCGGGCGAAGAACGGTGCGGCCAGGTCTCCGGCGCAGAGCAGGAGTCGGTCCAGCTCACCGAAGGTCAGGTACGGCAGGACGGTACCCGGCTCGTGCTCGAGCAGGTAGGTCAGCGCGGCGTGGCCGCGGATCTGGCGGGCCGACTCGACCATGCCGGCCACCAGCAGGTCCTCGAGGTCGCTCGCCTCCCCCATCGCGACGGCGAGGGACGAGAAGAGCCGGGCGACCTCGGTCTCGACCACCGCCGCCAGGATGCCTTCCTTTCCGCGGGGGAACGTCCGGTAGACCGTCGCCCGGGAGAGCCGGGCTGTCCGGGCGATGTCGTCCACGGTGGTCTTGGCGATGCCCTGCCGGGCGAGACATGCCAGCGCGGCGTCGACGAGGCGGACGCGGGTCGACGAGCGGTCGTCGGCGCCGAGGTGGCGCAGCACGCCGTGGCGACCCGCGGTCAGCTGCCGGGGGACGCCTGTCTCAGCCCACGTTGCTGGTGCACCCACTGGTGAAACAGTACGGCGATTTTTGTCTCACTGTCAACCACGGGCTGCCGGCCACTCAGCGGATGCCGGCCAGCAGCTCCGAGCGGACGAGGAGCGCGACCTGCCCGGGATCCGTGAGGTCCCAGCGCCCGGGGGAGGCGATGTAGGACAGCACCATCCGGGCGAGGAAGTCGGCCGTGCCGTCGAGGTCCGGGCCCTCCGTCATGCCGTGGCGCACGAGATACGGAGCGAGGAAGGCGGCGACGAGCGTGCGGGTCTGATCCGCCTCCGTCGTCAGGCGCGGCAGGAGGATCTCGGGCTCCGTCACCAAGATGCGCTGCAGCACCTCGTGCTCGAGCAGGGCGCGGTGGGCGAACATGAGGCCGCGCTCCATCACCTCTTCGAGGCTCTCTGCGTCGGAGACCTCTTGGTAGAGGCGAAGGAAGAACCGCGAGAACTCCCACCCGACGACGGCGGAGATGAGCTCGTCGCGTCCCCCGGGGAAGTACCGGTACACGGTGGCACGGGACACGCCGGCCTCCCGTGCCGCGTCCTCCACCGTCGTCTTGGCCAGTCCCCAGCGTCCGACGCAGTCGTAGGTGGCTTGCAGCAGCCGCTCGCGGACGTCGGAGGTCACAGTCCCAGCAGTGATTCCAGCCCCACGGTCAGCCCCGGACGCTCCGGCACGGCGCGCACGGCGAGCAGGACACCGGGCATGAAGGAGCGCCGATCGAAGGAGTCGTGCCGGATGGTGAGGCTCTGCCCCGGGGCACCGAAGATCACCTCCTCGTGGGCCACCAGGCCGGGCAGCCGCACGGAGTGCACGTGCACGCCGTCAGGGCCCGCCGCACCCCGGGCTCCGGACAGCACCACGTCGGTCGTCGGATCCGGTGGCAGCGGGTCGCACCCTGCCTGCTCGCGTGCCGCCACGATCGCCGCCACCGTGTGCATCGCCGTTCCCGAAGGGGCGTCCCGCTTGGCGTCGTGGTGCAACTCGATGACCTCGACGCCCTGCATGTGCGGCGCCGCAATGCGGCTCAGGTGCACCAGTAGCACGGCGCCGATGGCGAAGTTGGCCACCACGATCACGTTGGCCGGTCCCCCGCCGAATTGCAGGCCGATGTCGGCCAGGTCCGCTTCGGACAGGCCGCTGGTGCCGATCACGGCGTGGAGGCCCTGGTGGGCGTAGTGGACGGCGTTGTGACGCACCGCCTCGGCCACCGTGAAGTCAACGACGACTTCGGCACCGAAGTCGCGCAGCGCGTTGACCTCCCCGACGATCGTCAATCCGCAGGCGTCGCCTCCGACGTTCCCGGGATCGACCACGGCGACCAGCTCCATGTCGGGTGCCTCGGCCACGGCGCGGCAGACCTCTTGGCCCATGCGGCCGCCGGCGCCGACCACACCGACCCTCTGCATGCCTGCAGGCTACCGGGCGGCGGTGGCGGGCAGGTAGGACTCGAAATCGCGTTCGTCGAAGGGGCCCACCGCGCTCATGGTGCGCGGCGAGGAGGCAAGCACGGCTGCCGCCTCGCGCACGTCCGTGGCGTCGACCGCTTCGATCCGACCGAGGATCTCGTCCACCGTCAGGACCTCGCCGTGCAGGAGCATGGCCGCGCCGATGCGGCTCATCCGGGCTCCTGAGTCCTCGCCCGAGAGCAACAGCTCCGCCCGCAGGTACCCCTTGGCGACGGCCAGCTCCCGTTCGGTGACGCCGTTCGCCGCCAGCAGCTCGAGCTCGCCGTTGACGATGCGCAGCACCTCGTCGACATGCTCGGGAGCCGTGCCGACCACCACGGCCATCGAACCCGCGTCCTGATAGGCGGCCCGCTCCGACCACACCGAGTAGGCGAGACCACGCTGCTCGCGCACCTTCTGGAAGAGCCGGCTCGACAGACCGCCGCCCAGGACGTGATTGAGGACGGCGTAGGCCCAGCGCCGCTCGTCGAAGCGCGCGACGGAACGGGCGCCATAGACGAGGTGCGCCTGCTCGGTCGGGCGATGGACGACTTCGAGGGGCACCACCTCCGCCCCCGGCTTGCCCCGAGCGGGAGCGGCGCCGCCGGCCAGCCCGGCGAAGCGCTGTTCGAGGCCCTCCGCCACCACGTCGTGCCGGCAGTCTCCCGCCACCGACACGACCATGTTTCCGGGCCGGTAGTGGTGGGCGAAGAAGGCTTCGATGTCGTCGCGCGTCGTGCGCCGGACCGACGAGGCGGTTCCGAGGGTGTCCCGGCCCAGGGGGTGGTCCGGGAACAGAGCCGACTGCCAGCGCTCGGCGGCCAGGTCGGCGGGCTCGTCGGCGTGCATCAGGATCTCGTCGAGGATCACCGTGCGCTCCGCCTCGATCTCTTCGGGGCGAAGCGACGGGGCCCACATGATGTCGCTCATGATGTCGAGTCCGAGGGGCAGATCGTCCGAGAGGAGTCGGACGTAGAACGTCGTGTACTCCTTGGTGGTGAAGGCATTGCAGTCGCCCCCGACCTCGTCGAGCTGTTCCGCGATGTCGGCGGCGGTCCGCCGCTCGGTGCCCTTGAAGAGAAGGTGCTCGAGGAAATGGGATGCGCCGGCGAGCTCGCCGGGCTCGTCACGCGAGCCGGTGCCGACCCAGTACGCGACTGCCACCGAGCGTACGTCCGGCATGGTCTCGGTGACCAGCCGGATGCCGCACGGCAGGGCCGACGTCTCGATCAACGACGGCGCGAGCGCCCGCGCGACCGGCGGTCGTTGCTGCGGTCGCCCCGCTCCCTGCCACCTTCGGACTCGGACGCCCCCGGGCCCAGGTCACCCAGGTCGGCGACCAGCTCGGCCTCGAACGCCTCTTCGAACGAGACGCCCTTGGCACCGGAGCCGGATCCGCCCGCGCCCGCGCCCGAGCTGCTCCGGGCGCTCTCGCCGTTCGGCGATCCGGCGGAGGCCGCCACCGCCTCCTCGGGTGCCGATGCGAGGGAGAGCGATACCTTGCCCTGGGGGTCGATGTCGTCCACCCGGACCTCGACGGACTGCCCCAGGGTCAACACGTCCTCGACATTGTTGATGCGCTTGCCGCCGGCGAGGGAGGACAGCTTCGAGATGTGCAGCAGACCGTCGCGGCCCGGCAACACGTTGACGAAGGCGCCGAACTTGGTGATGTTGACCACCTTGCCCGGATAGACGACCCCCACCTCGGCCGTCGGTGGGTCCAAGATGAGCGAGATGCGCCGGCGGGCCTCCTCCACGGCGTTCCCGTCCTTTGCCCCGATGGTGACGGTGCCGACGACGCCGTCGTCGTCGACGGCGATGTCTGCGCCCGTCTCCTGCTGGAGGGTGTTGATGACCTTGCCCTTCGGTCCGATGACCTCCCCGATCTTGTCGATCGGGATCTCCATGGAGACGATCTTCGGCGCGCTGGTGGCCACGTGCTCCCGCGGCTCGGGAATCGCCCCGGCCATGACACCGAGGATGGTCAGGCGGGCCTCCTTCGCCTGCAGCAGCGCCTTCGCCAGCACGTCGGCGGGCAGGCCGTCGATCTTGGTGTCGAGCTGCAGGGCCGTCACGGCGTCGGCCGTTCCAGCCACCTTGAAGTCCATGTCGCCGAAGGCGTCCTCGGCTCCGAGGATGTCGGTCAGCGTGACGTAGGCGTCCCCGTCGTGCACCAGGCCCATGGCGATACCGGCCACCGGCGCCTTGATCGGCACCCCGGCTGCCATGAGCGACAGTGTCGACCCGCAGACCGAGGCCATCGACGTCGAGCCGTTGGAGGCCAGGACGTCGGAGACCACCCGCAGCGCGTAGGGGAACTCCTCCTCGCTCGGGATCACCGGGAGGAGGGCCCGCTCGGCCAGCATGCCGTGACCGATCTCGCGACGCTTCGGCCCGCGCATGAAGCCGGTCTCACCTGTCGAGTAGGGCGGGAAGTTGTAGTGGTGCATGTAGCGCTTCGAGTCGACCGGCGTGATCGTGTCGAGCAGCTGGTTCATCCGTGGCATTCCCAGCGTCGTCACGTTGAGGACCTGCGTCTCACCGCGCTGGAAGAGGGCGGAGCCGTGCGCGGTCGGGAGGAGGTCGACCTCGGCCGACAGCGGACGGATGTCAGCCGTGCCCCGGCCGTCGATGCGCACACCCTCCTCGACGATGCGCTTGCGCACGAGCTTCTTGGTCAGGGCGCGGATGGCGGCCTTCACCTCACCACCGCGCTCGGCGAACTCGTCACCCAGCGCGGCCTTGATCTCCTCGCCGGCCGCGTCCAGCGCGGCGTTGCGCTCGGCCTTGGACGTCACCAGGTTGGCCTTCACGATGGCGTCCGTGCCGACCGCTTGCACCCGCTGCCACACGTCGTCCTCGTAGTCGGTGTGGGTCGAGTAGGGGATGGCCTCGATCGGACCCCGCGCCGCCGTGAAGGCCTCCACCAGCTGGCGCTGCAACACGATGGACTCGCGGATCCACTTCTTGGCCGCGTCGAGGCCCGAGGCCAATGCCTCTTCGGTCACCTTCGGTGCACCCGCCTCGTAGTAGGACCACGACCTCTCGGTCCCGCCTGCTTCCACCATCATGATGGCGATCTCGCTGTCGGACGCGTCGCTCAGGGCCCGCCCGGCGACCACGAGCTCGAAGGTGGCCTCCTCACTCTCCTCGAAGCTGGGATGGCCGATCCACTCACCGTCGGTCGTATAGGCCACGCGCACGGCGCCGATCGGTCCGTCGAAGGGGATCCCCGAGATCATCAGTGCCGCCGACGCGCCGTTGATGGCCAGCACGTCGTGGGGATTGATCTGGTCCGCCCCGACGATGGTGCCCACGATGTGCACCTCGTTGCGGAAGCCGTCGGGGAAGGACGGGCGCAGCGGGCGGTCGATGAGCCGGCAGGTCAGGATGGCCTGGTCCGAGCTCTTGCCCTCCCGGCGGAAGAACGACCCGGGGATCTTGCCCGCGGCGTACGTCCGCTCCTCGATGTCGACCGTCAACGGGAAGAAGTCGGCACCCTCCCGGACCGAGCGGGCGGCCACGGCCGTGGCCAGGACGACGGTGTCCCCGATACGGGCCAGGACGGCCCCGTCGGCCAGCTGGGCCAGCTTGCCCGCCTCGAAGGACATGGTTCGGTCGGTCCCGCTGATGGGGGCCGAAACGGAAATGGCATCAGACATGATGCTCCTCGTCTGTCGGGGGCATCTCCGTGCTGGTTCCCAGTGGTCGACCACCTCGCTCCCGAAGTGACCGGCGACTGGTGGCCAGGGGCTCGAGACGCCCGGTTCTGTAGTGCCCCGCTATCGTCGGATGCCGAGGCGGCCGATGATGGAGCGGTAGCGCTCGACGTCGTTCTTGCGGACGTAGTCGAGCAGCCGGCGGCGCTGGCCGATGAGCTTCATCAGGCCGCGCCGAGTGTGGTGGTCCCCTTTGTGCTCCTTCAGGTGCTCCGTCAGGTGGTTGATGCGGCCCGACAGCAGGGCAATCTGCACCTCGGGCGAGCCGGTGTCACGATCGTGCAGCCGGTACTCGGCGATGGTGGCCTGCGTGTCGGGCATACAGAAAGAACCTCGAAGACGTGTGTCAGAGCGTGCCGGAAACCTGTCCCCGGCCGTGGGCCATGCTAGCAGACCCGGCCTGATCAGGGGTGTTCGACCGAGGCCAGGACCCGCTCGGTGGCCTCCACGTCGGCCCGCATCTGGGCCACCAGGGCCTCGATGGACTCGAAGCGCTGCTCGTCCCGCAAGCGATGCGCGAACGAGACCGCGGCGGCCTCCCCGTAGAGATCGCCCTCGAAATGCAGCACGTAGGCCTCGACCAGGACCGGTGCCGTCCCGGGCTCGTAGAAGGTGGGGCGGCGCCCGACCGAGATGGCCGCCCGGTGCACCGTTCCGTCCTCACGCCGGAAATGGCCGGCGTACACGGCGTCGGCCGGGAGCGCGATGTCGTCGTCCACGGCCAGATTGGCCGTCGGGAAGCCCAGCTCCGGGCCGCCCCGTCCGTCCCCCCGCACGACCGCCCCCCGCACCTCGTGGGGGCGCCCGAGCAGCCGGGCGGCACCTTCCACGTCACCTGCGGCGATCAGGGTGCGGATCCTCGTCGACGACACGGCGTCGTGGCCGTCGCCCGTCAGGCCCACACCCACCACGTCGAAGCCGTACGTCTGGCCCAGGCGCCGCAGCAGCGCCACGTTGCCCGTGCGGCCGCGCCCGAAATGGAAGTCCTCGCCGACCACGACGAGCCGGGCGGAGAGCTGGTCGACGAGAACCTCCTCGACGAAGTCCTCGGCCGATTCGGCGGCGCGCCGCGCGTCGAAGGGTACGACGAGAGTTCTGTCGATCCCGCAGGAGGCCAGGAGCTCGAGCTTCTGCTCGAGGCCGGTCAGCTGCCTGGGTGCCGACTCGGGCCGCACCACCGAGGCCGGATGGCGGTCGAAGGTCACGACGACGGTGGACAGGCCTGCCGCCCGCGCCCGCGCCGACAGGTCGGCAAGCAGCGCGCGGTGACCGAGATGGACCCCGTCATAGGCCCCGATCGTGACAGCGGTTCCGGCTCCGGGCATCGCGACCGAGGGTAGTCGGGAGCGCGTCAGGCGGCGGCCAGCACCACGGTGGGCCGGATGCGGTCGGTATCCGTCGCCTCGTACACGGCCAGAAGGGTGCCGCCCTCGTCGAGCATGGCCCACGGGCCGTCTCCCGTCGCACCGAGCGGGACGCGGTCGAGCGGCAGTCCGGTGCGGATGGCACCGGCCACGCTCGCATCGACCCGGACGGCATCGAGGTCACGCATGGCCTGCGCCGGAGTGAGGACGTGCTCGGGTCCCACCTGCGCCAGCGGTCGCATGTCGGCCGCGCCGAACGAACCGATGCGCGTGCGTCGGAGGCGGGCGACGTGCGCATCACCACCGAGCGCACGACCCAGGTCCTGCGCCAGCACCCGCACGTACGTGCCCGAGGAGCACTCGATCTCGGCCCGGTACACGCCCGACCGGCCCGGGTCCGGCTCGGTGTCGAAGCGGTACACGGTGACCGGGCGCGCCTGGCGCTCCACCTCGACGCCCTGGCGCGCCAACTCGTGCAGGCGACGACCGCCGACCTTGACTGCAGAGACCATGGGCGGAACCTGCTCGATCTCTCCTGTGAGGCGGTCGGCCGCCGCCTGGACGTCTTCGGGCCCGACCGCCGTCATGTCGTAGGTCGCCACCATCTCGCCGGATGCATCGAGCGTCGAGGTCGCCATGCCCAGCACGATGTCCGCCGTGTAGGTCTTGGGCAGCCCGCTCAGATAGCGCATGAGGCGCGTCACCCGCCCGAGCCCGACGAGCAGCACGCCGGTGGCATCGGGATCGAGCGTCCCGGCGTGCCCCACCCGGCGCTGGCCGAAGATCTTCCGACAGCGTGCCACGACGTCGTGGGAGGTCCAGCCGGCATCCTTGTCCACCACGACCAGTCCGCTGACGACGCCCGCCGGCTCGTGACTCACCGGCTCACGGCGTGGGGGCCGGCGGCCCCTCGTCCCGGTGCTCGGTGTCGTCAGTGTGCTGGGCGTCGTGCCCGTGCAGCCCCCGCAGCAGCTCTTCCACCCGGGACCCCGAGGCGATGGCCGGATCGGCCCGAAAGCTCAGTCGCGGCGTGCGCTTCATCGTCATCTGCGAGCCGATGAGCCGCTGGAGGTGTCCTCGTCGCTCCTCGAGCGCACAAGCCGAGGCATCGTCGAGCGACGCCAGGTACACCACGGCGCTGCGCATGTCGGCCGCCACCTCCACGGAGGTGACCGTCAGCATGGGCAGCTCGTCGGCGTCCGCCAGGCGTTCGAGCTCTTCGGCCACGACCTGGCGCAAGACCTGGTTGACCCGCAGCGCCCGCGGGTATGTCGCCGTGCGCCGTCTCACGGTCACCGCGTCAACTCCTCACGCCCGGGATGTCCCCGGGCCTCTCAGGTCCGGGCGACTTCGCGCTCCTCGTAGGTCTCGATCACGTCGCCCTCCTTCAGGTCCTGGAAATCGGACAGGCCGATGCCGCATTCGAAGCCCGAGGCCACCTCTCGCACGTCTTCTTTGAAGCGGCGGAGGGAATTGATCGAGCCCTTCCAGATGACCGTGCCTTCACGCAGGAAGCGCACCTTCGAGCCCCTGGTGATCCTGCCGTCGCGCACGTAGCACCCCGCGATGGCGCCGACGCGCGGCACACGGAAGATCTCGCGCACTTCGGCCTCACCTGTCACGACCTCCTCGTAGACCGGCGAGAGAAGTCCGACCATGGCCGCCTCGAGATCCTCGAGCAGCTTGTAGATGATCTCGTAGGTACGGATCTCCACGTTGGACGACTCGGCCAATTCACGCGAGCGCCGGTCGGGCCGCACGTTGAATCCGATGATCGTGGCATTGGACGCAGCCGCCAGTTGCACGTCGTTCTCGGTGATCCCGCCGATGCCGCGCAGGACGAAGCTCAGCTTCACGTCATCGCGCTCCAGGCGCTTCAGGGACTCGGTCACGGCCTCGAGCGAGCCCTGCACATCGGCCTTCAAGACGATGTTCAAGGTTGCGGTCTCGCCGCGCGAGATCTGCTCGAAGAGGTCCTCGAGCCTGGCTCCCGCCGTCGCCGCCACGGGCTTGTGGCCCGACAGCCGGAACCGTTGGGCGCGGGCCTCGGCCAGGGTCCGGGCGCGGGCCAGATCCTTGGCGCCTCGCATCTCGTCGCCGGCGTGCGGGGGCTCCGAGAAGCCGAGCACCTGGACCGGGGTCGAGGGCAACGCCTCCTTGATGTGGTCGCCGTGGTCGTCCACCAGTGCCTTGACCTTGCCCCAGGCGGCTCCGGCCACCACCGGGTCACCGACCCGGAGGGTTCCCTGCTGCACGATCACGGTGGCAACCGGTCCGCGGCCCGCCTCGAGGTTGGCCTCGAGCACGACACCGCGCGCCTCGCCCTCGACCCGGGCCGTCAGCTCCTCGACCTCGGCCACCAGCACGATCTGCTCCAGCAGGTCGTCGATCCCGGTCCCCTGGAGCGCTGAGGTCTCGACGGTGATGGTGTCGCCGCCCCAGCTCTCGGGCACGAGCCCTCGCTCGGACAGCTGCTGCAGCACGCGTTGGGGGTCTGAGTCAGGACGGTCGATCTTGTTGACCGCGATGATGATCGGCACCTCGGCGGCCCTGGCGTGGTCGATGGCCTCGATCGTCTGGGGCATCACGCCGTCGTCCGCCGCCACCACCAAGATGACGATGTCGGTGACCTGGGCGCCGCGGGCCCGCATGGCGGTGAACGCGGCGTGGCCGGGCGTGTCGATGAAGGTGATCGGATTGCCCTGCCACTCGACCTGGTAGGCGCCGATGTGTTGGGTGATGCCACCGGCTTCGCCCGCGACGACGTTGGCCGAGCGGATCTTGTCGAGCAGCAGCGTCTTGCCGTGGTCGACGTGGCCCATCACGGTCACGACCGGCGGCCGCGGCCGCTGGTCGGCCTCGTCCTCCTCGTCCTCGTCCTCGAAGTAGCGGGCGAGCAGCTCCGCCTCCTGCTCCTCACCGGGGTCGACCAAGCGCACGTCGGCACCGATCTCGGCCGCGAACAACTCGATCATGTCGTCACTCAGCGACTGGGTCGCCATGACCATCTCCCCTTGGAGCAGGAGGAACCGGACGATGTCGCCGGCGCTGCGGTTGAGCTTGGGGCCCAGGTCGCGCGCGGTGGAGCCACGTTCGATGATGATCTCGCCCTCGGGAACCGGGGCGGTCGAGGGCTGGTACGTCGTCAGTTGGGTCGGCTCGAGCTCCTCGAGGTTGCGACGGCGTCGGCGGGCCCGGCGCTGGGGCGGCCGCCGGCCGGCCATGCCACCACGACCACCCGGAGGCGGTGCACCGGTGGGAGCGCCGGCACCCGAACGGCCGCCGAAGCCTCCCGACGGCCGACCCCCGTAGCCGCCCCCCGGAGCGGGACGACCACCGCTGGGACGTCCGCCGGTCCGTTGCGGGTACGAACCTCCGGGACGCGGCGAGGAAGAGGGCGCTGCGGTGCCGGGTCGGCGTCCGCCCATACCGGGCGGTGGCGGGATGGGCCGACCGCTCGGGCCGAGCGGCGGCCGTGGGCCCGGTGGCGGTGGCACCGGCTTGCCCGAGGGGCTGAGCGGCGGGCGCTGGCGCGGGGAGGCCGGCGGGGCGGCGCCGGCGCCCTCGGAGGCCGGCG
>DAHUZK010000069.1 GCA_027306605.1 Acidimicrobiaceae bacterium | reverse complement strand
GCTTCCCTGGTCCGCAGGCCCGGGAAGCGGCGCACCAGGTTGAGCAGCTCCACGTGGGCCCCGGGGAGCCCGACCATGCCGATCGGGCGGGCGATCACCCGGCGGCGCACCACCCGAAAGGCCCGGAACAGGGCTTCTGCCTGGTCGGCCAGCACGGCGGCGGCATCGTGGGGACCACCGAGCGGCCGGGGCGTCGCGCGCCGGACCCGAGGTCGTGGCTGCTCGCTCATGCGCCGGGACGTACCGGTCGGGGGAGGACGGGCAGCTCGGCGGTCGTGACCGCCGGCTCGGTGGCAAGTGCCGCCGCCTGGCGCCGCCGGGGGCGGAGGCGGTGGCGGGCGTCGTCGAGGAGGGTGTAGAGCACGGGCACGACGAGCAGGCTGAGCACGGTGGAGGACAGCAGGCCCCCGATGAGCACCACACCGACGGGCATGCGCTCGGACGCCCCCGAGCCGTGCCCGAAGGCGAGCGGGGCCATGGCGAACACCATGGTGGCGGTCGTCATCAGGATCGGTCGGATCCGGGTGGCGCCGGCCTCGACGACCGCCTGGTCGCGCGCGACCCCTCGGCGGCGCAGGGTCTTGGTGTAGTCGACGAGCAGGATCGAGTTCTTCGAGACCAGGCCCATCAGCATGATCATGGCGATGAGGGCGAAGATCGAGATCGGCAGGCCGGCGACCCACAGGCCGACCAATGCCCCGATGGTGGCGAGCGGCACGGCGAACAGGACCGCCAGGGGGTCGAGCAACGACTCGTAGAGGGCGGCCATGAGCATGTAGACGAGCAGGATCGAGAGGCCGAGCGCCTGGAGGAGCGGCCCGAAGGCTTGAGCCTGCTGGGCGGACTGGCCGCCGACCTGCAGGCTGTAACCGGTCGGCAGCCCGACGCCGTGGGCAGCGGCGAGAAGGGCGGCGGTGGCCGGCCCGGAGTTGCCGGTCGGGCTCGACGCCGAGACCGCTACCGCGTACTGGCCGTTGATCTGGGTGATCTGCCCCGGCCCGGGCGCCTCGGAGAGGGTGGCGACGGCCGAGAGGGGCACGTTCCCGTGGGCGGTCGGGATGGGGATGGCGGCGAGCTGGGCGGGGGTGAGCCGCCCGCCGTCGCCGAAGGTCACCTGGACCGGCTCGGCGGGTGCCGCCTGGGAGGTGACCAACGGGGGGACGGCCGCGGTGCCGAGGGCGGCAGCCACGGTGGCGCCAACGGTGGCGGGCGACACCCCGAGATAGGTGGCAGTCGCCCGGTTGACGGTGATCGACAGTTCGGGGGTGGGGGTGGGCACGGAGGTGGACACCTGGGACACCGCCGGGTTTCCCGCGAGGCGACCAGCGACTCCGGCGGCGAGGCGGTCCAAGGTGGCGAGGTCGGGACCCACGATGTCGACCGAGGCGGCCCGGGCGCCGCCGGCGATGAACGGGCTCTGGACGTGGCCGTGGGCGACGAGCCCCGGGAAGCGCCGGGCGAGCTTCCCGAGCCTCTTCACGTAGCTGCGGATCGGCGGGCGTGATCCGCGGGGGCCGAGGTCGACGGTGAGCTGGCCCAGGTTGTGCGCCGAGCCGACCCCGGCGCCGTACCCGGAGGAGACGAACACCTCGGTCACCCCGGGGAGGTGCTGCACCCTGCGGGCGTAGCCGGCGAGGGTGGCCTGGGCAGCCGCAAGGGGCGTGCCGACCGGCAGGCGAGCGTTCACGGTGACGACGCCGTTGTCCTCGGGGGGGACGAACGTGGTGACCAGCACCCCCGAGCGCACGATGCCCACCGACCCGCCCAGGGCGGCGAGCGCCACCGCGATCACCGCCAGGCGGTGCCGCAGGCTCCAGGCGATCACCTTGCGGTAGCGGGCTCGCAGGCCGTCGAAGCCGGCGTCGAACCGTCGGCCGAAGCGCGCCCCGGCCGAGGTCGGTCGGGGAAGGCCGCCCCAGCGCGCCGACAGCATCGGGGTCAGCGTGTAGGAGACCAAGAGCGAGAACAGCGTGGCGGCCACGATCGTCAGCCCGAACTCCCTGAACAGCTGGCCGACGTTGCCCGACACGAAGGCGACCGGGGCGTAGACGACGACGTCGGTGAGGGTGATCGCCACCGCCGCCGCCCCGATCTCCATCCGCCCGTCCACCGCGGCGACGGCCGGGTCCTTGCCCATGGCCCGGTGACGGTGGATGTTCTCGAGCACCACGATCGAGTCGTCGACCAAGATCCCGATCAGGAGCGACAGTGCCATCAGCGAGATCAGGTCCAGGCTGAAGTGCAAGAAGTACATCACGGCGAAGGTCGCTACCAACGAGACGGGGATGGCGAACAACACGATCATCGTGTTGGCCAGCCGGTGCAGGAACACCGCTAGCACGAGGGCCGCGAACAGGATCCCCAAGAACAGGTCGAGCTCGACGTTGGACAGTGCGGCACGCACGTAGTTGGTGACGTCGCCGGTGATGGTGACATGCACCCCGACGGGCAGACCCGGCGCGAGCGTGGCCAGCTCGGCGCGCACCGCCGTGTCGACGGCCAGGGAGTTCGCCGTCGACGAGGCGGTCACGACCAGCCCGACCGCCGGGGTGCCGTTCAGCGTGGCGGCCGACTGGGCCTGGGCCAAGCCCTGGGACACGGTGGCCACCTGGCCGAGCAGGACCGCCCCACCGGGCCTGGAGGCGACCGGCAACGCCAGAAGGGCGGCGACCGACGGGTAGCCGCCGCTCGTGCGGGCCAGGAGCTCCTGGCTGCCCACCACCGTGACCCCGCCGCTCACGGCCACGTTCTGGGCCTTCATCGCCGCCGTCACCTGGGGCACCGACAGGCCGTAGGCGGCGAGCTCTGCGGGGGACAGCGCCACGGTCACCACCGGGGCCCGGCCGCCCACCACCGTCACCTGCGCCACCCCGGGCTGCTCGTCGAGGGCGGGGGCCACCACGCTGGTCACCAGCGTGTAGAGCTGCGAGGAGGCCAGCGGGCCCGAGATGGCGACGTCCATCATCGGCAACGCGGAAGGGTTGGCCTTGATGATCGACGGGGGGGTGGCCGTCGACGGCAAGCCCTTGGCCACCCGAGCCAGAGCCAGCGAGATGCTCGCCGCCGCCTGGTCGACGTTGGTCCCCCCGGCGAACTGGAGGGCCACCGTCGAACGCCCCGGTGCCGAGGTGCCGACCATCGACACCACCCCCGACTCCGAGCTGAGCGCCTTCTCCACCGGGGTGGTGATCGTCTCCGACACCGTCGACGCCGAGGCGCCGGCGTCGCCGACCACCACCCGCACGTAGGGGAAGTTGACGTTCGGGAGGCGGCGCACCGGGAGCTTGGTGAACGCCACGGCGCCGGCCACCACCAAGAACCCGAGCACCATCAACACGGTCACCGGCCGGCGGATCGACAGCGCGGTGACGTTGAAACGCGACCGACCGGCCGGCGCCGAAGGGCCGTCGGGCGACGTGGCCGGGTTCTCTTCGCTCATCCCTTCTTGCCGCCGCCCCGCCCGCCGCCCGCGCCGGTCGATGTCCCGGAGGAGGCACCGGCACCGGCAGCTGTCCCCGACGCACCAGCCGTCCTGCCACCCTTGGCGCCGGTCGTCGGCGAGGCGACCGGGGCGGTCAGCAGGCCGCCGATGCTCGATCCGGCCACCGTGGCCGGCGGCGACACTCGTTCGGTGACCCGCACCCGGTCGCCAGGTGCCAGGTAGGTCTGGCCGAGCGTGACCACCTCGCTGCCCGCTCCGAGGCCGGTGACCGCCGTGGTCGTCCCGTCGGAGATCCCCGGCGTCACGTCCACCAGGCCCACCGTGTGGCCGGCGTGGACCACGAAGACCTGCGGATGGCCGTTGATCGACACCACCGCGCTCGACGGGACCAGCACCGCGCCGGGGGTCCGGCTCGTCACCACCGAGGCGGTGACCGCCTCGCCGGGAGCCAGCCACGTCGCGCTGGCGTCGGGCGTCAGGGTGACCGAGAAGGTGAGCGACGACGGGTTCGCCGCCGGTGCCACCTCCGACACGCTCGCCGGCACCGAGGCCGAACCGTCCGGCTGAGAGATCGACGCCGTCTCCCCCGACCGCACCAACCCCAGGTCCTGCTCGGCGACCGGGGCTTGCACCGAGATCCCGGCGCCGTCCAGGCTGAGGAGCGTGCTGGTCGGGGTGACCTGCTCACCGACCACCGCGCTGAGCGAGGCGACCGTGCCGGCGAACGGTGCGGTGACCGCCTCTTGGGCGACCTGGGCGTCCACCACCGCCTCGGCATCGGACGCCTGGGTGACCGCCGCCTGCAGCGGCGCCAGGGTCGACGCCGCCGGTGGCGCCTCGGCCTGCGCCGCCTGGGCCTGCGCCAGCGCGAGCGCCGCCTGGGCTTCGCCGACCGCCGCTGCCGCCTGCGACGACCCACCCGACGACGAGCCGGCCTGGCTGCCTCCCCCCGGAGCCTGCTCGGCAGCCTGGAGCGCCACCTGGGCCTTCGCCACCTCGGCCTGGGCGACCGCCACGGCTTGAGGGCTCGGTCCTGCCGCGGCGGCCGCCACCTTGGCCTGCGCGGTCGCCACCGCCGCCTGAGCCTCGGTGAGCTGGGCTTCCAAGACGGGGTTGGCCACCCGCATGAGGACCTGGCCCGCCTGCACCGCTTGGCCGACGGCGACCGCCACCGACGCCACCTGGCCGGCGACGCCTGGCACCACCGTGATGCTCTGCGCGGAGCTCACCGTTCCCGACAGGGACAGCTCCGACACCGCGACGCCCGAGGCGGCCGTCGCCACCTGCACCGTGTTCGGCGCGCCGCGAGCGCCTTGGGCCTTGTGGCGATGGTGCCCGCGCCCGACCGCGTAGGCGGTGCCCGCACCGGCTGCGACGACCGCGAGCACGACGGCCGCCACGACTTTGGCCGCCGAGCTCGTCAGCCGACGTCCCCGCCCACCTCCGGGCCCTCCGACCGGCACCGAGTCGTCCATGTCACCCAATCCTCCGCCAGCGGGCACGAGTAGATCGGTCCGTTACAGATCTAGTATCACCCGGCCGTAGCGGTCGGTCAAGGTGCCGATACCCGCTACCGCTTGGGCCACCCCCCGAGCGCGTCGGTGGATCGGCCCAGTAGCGGCTCCTTGACAGGCCGGCCCCAGTGGCCTTACGGTACCTCAGGTATGGATCCAGGATCCAGGAAGGACTATGGCATCGCTGCTGCAGCCAATAGGAGGGCGCGGAGCCCCGAGCACCTTGGCGATGGTCAAGGTACGCCTCCAAGAGGCGATCAGGACCGGCGAACTGGCTCCGGGTGATCGGCTCATCCAGGAGGAGCTGTGCCAGCGGCTGGACGTCAGCCGTCAACCGGTCCGGGAGGCGCTGCGGTCGCTGCAGTCCGAGGGGCTCGTCGCTGAACGTGAACGCGGTGGCGGTTACGTCGTACGGGTCTTCACCGAGGAGGAAATCCGAGAGAATTACGAACTGCGCAAGCTCCTCGAGGGAAGGGCCACCGCCCAGGCCGCCGATGATGCTGACGAGGCGTTCCTTCGGAACCTCGAGGCCACGAATGCCCAGTTTCGAGAGTCTGGTTCGTCGGGGGACCCGGGTGGCGTCCTCGAGGCGAACCGCCGGTTCCACAGCCTCATCTGGCAGCAGGCCCACTGGCCGCTGCAGGCGTCCATCATCGGCCAGCTGTGGTGCTCCGTCACCACGTTCACGCCGCTCCTCCTCCCCGACCGCGCGAGGCTTTCGTTCGACGAGCACCTGCGCATCATCGAGGCGCTGCGGGCCCGGGATCCAGTGCAGGCTCGGAAGGCCATGACTGAACACATCGGTCGAGCCTCTGCCGATTTCGAACTGCTCCGGTCAGAGGACGCGGAGGGACCATTCGGGTCTGTCCGGGGCCGGCCTTGAGCACGGACCAGCACTCGGACGGCCATCCGCGCAACGGGGAGCGGGCGCCGTTGCAGGAGTCGCTCGCCGGCGTGCGGGTGGTGGCGTTCGAGCACGCCGTGGCGGCACCCATCTGCACCAGGCACCTGGCCGACATGGGTGCTGACGTCGTCAAGGTCGAGTCGCCGATCGGTGACTTTGCTCGCCGCTACGACAGCTTGGTGGCCGGGGAGTCCACCCACTTCGTCTGGCTGAATGCCGGCAAGCGCAGCGTCGCCCTCGACCTGCGCACGCAGGCTGGCCAGGAGATCGCCCGGCGCCTGGCCGTCACCGCCGACGTCGTGGTGACCAACCTGGGACCTGGTGTGCTGGCCCGCCGCGTGATCCGGCCCGAGGAGCTGCCGCCTTCGACCATCTCGTGTGAGATCACGGGCTACCAGCCCACAGGCTCGTACCGCAGCCGAAAGGCTTTCGACCTCATCGTCCAGGGCGAGATGGGGGTCACCATGTCCACCGGAACTGCTGATCAGCCGGCCAAGCCCGGGGTGTCGCTGGCCGACCTGGCAGCTGGCACTTACGCCCTCGTGGGCATCCTGGGAGCCCTCTATCGGCGGTCCCAGACCGGCGTGGGCGCCCGCCTCAACGTGTCGCTCAGCACCGCCGTCGCCGAATGGATGAGCCCCCTGTTGCTGGCAGCTCGCAACGGTGGTCCTGCTCCCCTGCGCTCCGGCCTGAACCACCAGACCATCTCCCCCTACGGGGCCGTCCACACCGGCGACGGCCAGCTCCTGAACGTGGCCGTCCAGAACGAAGACCAGTGGCGGCGGTTCGTCGAGGGCGTGCTGCGTCAGCCCGAGCTGCTCCAGGACGACCGCTTCAGCACCAACGAGCGGCGAACGGCGAACCGCAGCGCGCTCGACCAGCTGATGGCGGCGGCCACTTCTTCGATGACCGCCGAAGAACTGGGCCGGCGGCTCGACGATGCCGACATCCCGTGGGGGCGCCTGAGCTCACCTTTCGAGGCCCTGCGTCATCCGGATGTGGCGCCCGCCGACCGGTGGCGGACGGTGATCTTGCCTTCCGGTGACAGGAGCGAGGTCCTGGCCGGCCCGTTCCCCGGCCCCGAGCCTCGGGCGGTCCCAGCGCTCGGGGAGCACACTGCGGCCATACTGGCTGAGCTCGGATATTCGAGCTCCTCCATCCGGTCCTTCCTCGAGCACCAGACCCTCGACGACGCTGGGCCTGCCGGGGCCGATCACTCCCCCCCTTGACACTGGGTCACTCGTCAGTAGAATCCAGAAAAGGATCCTGGATCCAGGATACGACTCGGCACACAAGGGTTGTCCGGGCGATCATTTCCTTGCGGCGGTGCCGAAGGGGAGGGGGGAGTCAGCCGGCATGTTTCAGGCGGACCAGGTCGAGATCCGATTGCTCGTCGACAACTGGGTGGACATGCTCCTGCCGGACCACCACGCGCACGGTCACGGGTGCGAGATCGACGTAGAGCGCTGGGGCCTGGTCGAGCACTTCGATCCAAAGTTGCTTCCTCCCCAAGCAGAGAACGGAATCAGCCTCCTGGTCCGGGCCACCCGCGGCCGGACGACGACGACCATCCTCTTCGACGCCGGCTTGACCGGCTCGGTGCTCGTCCACAATCTCGCGGCCCTCGGTGAGCCGCCGTCGGCCATTGATCACCTCGTTCTGAGCCACGGCCATCCAGACCACTACGGTGGCATCTACGACCTTCTGGCCTCGGTGGACCGGCCGCTGCCGGTGATCACCCACGAGGATGCCTTCCTGCCCCGGTTCGCCATGATGGGGAGCGGTCGGGCGTCCGGGTTCTACAACGCCCGCCTGAACCAGGGCGACGTCGAAGGAAGCGGTGGTCGGCTCGTGCTGACTCGGGAGCCGCTCGACCTGGGCTGGGGGGTACGGACGTCGGGCGAGATCCCACGATCCACCCCATACGAGGGGACGCCAGAACCCTCCGGCCCCGGGGCGCCTGGTCTGTACCAGGTGCAGCGGGATGGCCACTTCGTGGTGGACCAAGTGACCGATGAGCAGGCCCTGGTCATCGACGTACGGGACCGTGGGCTCGTGGTGCTGACCGGGTGCGGACATGCCGGTGCCGTGAACACCGCCACCTGGGCCTCCTCGCTGTTCGACGGCAAGCGGCCCATCGCCTGCCTCATCGGTGGCTGCCACCTGGGCTTCCCGACGACGCCAACCGAGAACATCGACACGACGGTGGCCGCCCTACAGGAGCTCGAGGTGGGCTCCGTGATCCCCATGCATTGTTCGGGACTGGCCGCCGTCTCGGCTTTCCGGGTCGCCTTCGGAGAGCGGTTCGTACAGCCCAGCGTCGGCAGTCTCTTGCGGATCGCGAGCGATGGGTGAGGAGTGGCGCTGACGAGATGAGCGAGGGGCGACGACCGTGAGCGAGGAGAGCCCCATCGGCGTCCGCCGTTGACGGCGATGTCCATCTGATGACGGACCCGAGCCGACCATGGTCGGCTCGGGTCCCAGCGTCGATGCGGGATCGG
>DAHUZK010000063.1 GCA_027306605.1 Acidimicrobiaceae bacterium | reverse complement strand
TCTTATCGCCACCGGTGCGCTGGTCAGCATCCGGCCGTGGCGCGCCGAGGTGACGCTCTCCATCTCGTAGCTGCCGTCGGGGACGGCGGTCGTGTTCCAGCGGAGAATCCACCCCCATTGGGTCCGCGACGCCGACCCGATGACCGCTTCGGTCAGGCCTGAACCACTGAGGTGAATGTCGACCGTTCGCGCTCGCACCCCTGGCTGCACCAGTACATCGATCAGGGCCTGCCCTCTCAGCACCTGGCCGTTGACGGGACGGACGACGGCGGCACAATGAGTTCTGCCGGAACTCTCGTCATCCCTCTCGCGGGCGGCTGGTGGTCGACGTGTCGGAGCCGTCCTTCATCGTCCCAGTGGTCTCGGTACGCCGATCACAGCCCACGAGCGGCTCGTCACCGGCGGGAGACCACGCACAGGTATCCACGTGCAGGTTTGCGCCAAGGCCTGTTGCCGCAAGTCTTCGAGATCACCGAGATGACAGCCGCTCGACGATGGGAACCCAAGACAAGAGAAGGGCCCGAATTGCCAGCGGCTCTGCCTTGCACAGCGGATCTCGGATGTTCAGGTACTTCCGTGTTATGAGAGAGCAAGAATTCGACGAAAGAGTCTGGGCAGACGAGAAGCGAGATTTCGTTGCCGATCGCCGGGACAAGATCGCCGCGGAGCGTGATCGCGTCGCCGACCAGCGGGACGCAATTGCAGACGCGCGCGAATGCCTTGCCGATGAGCGAGAGGCCAAGCTCGACGATCGACAGCGGCGTCTCGATCGTCGAGCTGCGTCCATTGGGACTTCTCCGGACCGAATCCAAGAAGAGACCAACGCCGCCACAATGCAGCAGCGCGACGCGAGGATGGGGCGCCACCGCGCTCGTACAGAACGAGAAGCGCGCCAAGCAGAGCGAGACGGTGCCGAAGCAGATCGAGAAGAAGCGATCAAGCGGCGACAAGCCGGCGCGGCGACAACGGGACTTGCTCTCGCCTTCGCCGAAATAGCGCAATACCTCTACGAGTCTGAGAACTTCGAAGAGGGCCTGACGCGAATCGCCGAGACCGCCGTGTCCGCAATCGCCGGATGTGAAATGGCAAGCATCACCGTCCAAGAGGGCGGAGCGAGGCTCAGGACCCGTGCCTCGACCCAGCCCGAGGCATTCGCTGTCGACGCGGCACAATATGAAGCGAAAGAGGGGCCCTGTGTGGACGCCATCGAAGAACCCGTCGTGTATGCAGCTTCGTTCCCCGATCCACGGTGGCCCACTTTGGCGTCTCGTCCTACCGAATCCGGTGTCGAGGCCGTTGTTTCCTTCCGCCTGAGAGCGTGCAGCCGCGCAGACGATGATCTCCTTGCCGGATCGCTCAACGCCTACGCCCCGGTATCCAATGCCTTCGACGACGAGGCGCAGGAGATCGGTCTCATCCTGGCAGCTCACGCCTCTGTCGCCGCACGGGTAGTCGGCGAACGGGAAGCACTCGAACACCTGGGCCAGAATCTGCACGATGCGCTCTCGTCGAGGGATGTCATCGGTCAGGCGAAGGGCATCTTGATGGAGCGCCTCCGGATCACCCCCGAGGACGCCTTCGATGCGCTGCGGCGCTCCTCGCAGCAGCTGAACGTCAAGCTCCGTCAGGTCGCAGAACGGCTCGCCGAAACGGGTGCGTTTGAATCCGAGCGCCGCGACTGACCCTGGGAACTCATCAGACTCGGGGATGCCGCCTGTACCATCATGCCGTGGCCCAGGTGACCGAGTCACCCGCTCCGGCACCCGCCGAACGACTCCCCGGTTCGGCCGCCTCGGCGCAGTGGGCGACCGCTGTGACGGTCGTCGTCATCGGGATCGGACTCGGTGCCCTCGGCACCTCGCTGCTCACGCCCGGACACTCGCTCGCGGTGCCGACGGCGATCGTGGCGGCCGTCGGCGGCGGCCTCTTGTTGGTTGCGTGGGTGGTCGCCTCGTTCAGGGCTGGCCGCCAGGCTGCCTGGATCCTTGCCGTGGGAACTGCTGTCGCGACGGTCTTTGCCTGTCTGTGGACCTTCGAGTTCGCTCTCCCGGCCTCCATCGAATGGTCGGACGCGACCGCGCAAGCCCAGGCCATATGGAGCCGGTTGGAGCACTCTCCAGAGAACGTCCATGGGACTGTGCCGGTGCAGCCCTGCATCGTGCATAGCACGGGCTCGGTCGGTCCGCTTCCGGCGCCTTACAAGGAGTGCGCCTATTGGACACCCATGGGTCACGCGGTGTCGTTCATTGCCAGCGGCGCGAATTCGTCGGGTGGTCTCGTCTACACCGACCGTTCTTCGTCTTTCTTCGCAGACGAGTGCGAACGTCACCTGATTGGCAGTTGGTGGGTATTCGCGCCATCGACCGATTCCAACGGAAACCCTGGAAGTTGCCCTATCGGCTATCGGTTCCACGGTGGGCCCTGATGCCAGGGGTGACCGTACGAAAGGAGATGACCATGACCCACGGAGAGCCGGCACCTGAGACGAAAGGTGTGAAGGCGGAGTTGCTCGCCACGATGGACCTTGGTCCTGAAATCGAGGGTATGGCAGGGCGTCAGCTTCGAATGCGCATGTTCACCTTCGAGCCTGGCGCCGTCTTCGGCCCGATTCACGACCATGAGGACAGACCCGGGATCGTGTACATACTTCAGGGAACGATCACCGACCACCGGGACGGAGTCGCCAGGGACTACGGGCCGGGGGTGGGGTGGCCCGAGGACAGGAACACGACACACTGGCTCGAGAACCGGGGAGCGGTTCCGGCGGTGGAGATCTCGGTCGATATCAGCCGGTTTGGCCACTAGTCGACGCAATTAGGAGCGTGTCCACCCTGCTGAACGGCTCCCGAACGGAAAGTTGGGCCGGCTGACAGCACCTGACGCAGTCCTCACAGCCAGTGGGGAGTCCCGGGGTGAGGAGTCGTGGCCTTCTTCGAGCCGGTCGACGCGCCGCTTCCCACCTTTGATCGCGACCGCGGGCCGACGTCCTGGGAGGAGGGTTTCGGACAGACCGTCTTCAACGAGATGGAAGTCGCCGGGGTCCAGACGGTGCTCTCCTCCTGAGAAACCTCGTTGCTCGAGATCTGGGTGGCCTGGCCGTCAGCCGGCATTCCCCGAGACCAAGGCAAGCTTGGATGCGTCGGCGGATACGAGACGTTGCCAGCGATCTCGGGCCCCTCGGGCGTCAGCCGACCGCTCGAAGGCGCTCTGAACACTGCCTTCACGAGGTGACATTTCGATCCTACGCTCTGGGGTGAGGAGGACTTCCATGCGAAACGTGACCTATTCGATGGGCGTTTCACTCGACGGTTACATCGTCGGGCCGGACGGCGCGTTTGACTGGACGGAGCCCGATGAGCAGGTCTTCCGCTTCGTCACAGACAGGATGCGTGACGTCGGTGTCCACCTGCTGGGACGACGCCTGTACGAGACGATGCTCTACTGGGAGACAGCGGACCAGGATCCATCGCTGGACCAACCAATGCTCGAGTGGGCCGCGATCTGGAAGGCGCTCCCGAAAGTGGTGTTCTCCACCACGTTGTCGGCGGTTCAGGGCAATGCCCGCCTGGCCTCTGGCAGCCTGGCCGAGGAGATCGGGCGATTGCGAACGGAGCCGGCGAAGGGCGACATCGCAATCGGTGGCGCGACTCTTGCCGCCGAGGCGGCCGGATTGGGGCTGATCGACGAGTATCGGGCCAGGGTTTACCCGGTGCTGGTTGGCGGTGGCCTCCCGTACTTCCCCCGGAGCGAGCGGCGGGTGGATCTCGAGCTCGTCGAGACCCGCACCTTCGCCTCGAGAGTCGTCTACCTCCGCTACCGTATGGCGCGCATGCCAGCTCGCCTTCCTGGGGCCGCCAGCGCTTGACGCCGTGGAGCCCGCTTGCCTGTGTGCGAGCCATCCCGCGCTGGATGTAATACGGGCTTGCTCGCGGAATGATTCTCCACTGATGAGTTCTACGATCAACACGAGCGAGGTGAGATTGCGGCATCCAGTTCTTTCGCAAGCTTGCACGGGTCCCTGGGCATCGACCTGTCCGACGAGGACTTCATCGAGGGCTGGAACGACGTTCGATGTGAGCGGCATCCGGGTCGATCGTCCCACTGTGCCAGGCCCGGACGAATGCCCGACCCGATCCCTTCCCGCGATGTTCAGCAACTCGATCCTGGATAGGATCGAAGTACGAGCCGCACGAGCGCGTTGCTCGGGAAAAGCATTGCTCACTGCATTGCTCAGTTTTGGGGTTTTCCGGCTCTTCGGATTCTGGCGGGGTCGCGCCCTGACGTAGGTCCCCCAGAAATTGGCGAAGGTGCTCCAAGGTTGTGGTGTGAGCCAACTTCCAAGAAGCACCTTCGTCGTCACCGACCCTATCGAGATCGTCCGAGCCCTGGTGGGTCTCAAAGACGTCCGGGTTCTCGCCTATGTCCGCAGGGGTCCCGACGTGGAGCTCATGATCGAGCAGGTCGTCGGCCGGGTGCGATGTCCCGCCTGCGGGGAGCGAGCCCAAGTCAAAGAGCGCCCGGTCGTGCACTACGTCGACCTGCCGGTCCATGGCACGCCCATGTCGCTGGCCTGGAAGAAGCACCGCATGCGCTGCGTCAACCGAGCGTGTGCGAAGAGGAGCTGGGTGCTGGGCGACCATCGCATCGCGGCGAAGCACTGCCTGCTCACCACCAGAGCGGCCAAGTGGGCGACCGTCCAGGTCGGCGGCGGGCGCACCGTCTCAGAGGTGGCCGCCGAACTCGCCTGTGACTGGCACACCGTCAACGATGCGGTGATCACCTATGGCGAGGCGCTTCTCGCGGCGGATCGCAAACGGCTGAACCGCACGACGGCGATCGGGCTCGACGAGACCTCCTTCGTGAAGCTGGGTGACCAGGTTCACGCCCACTACGCCACGACGGTGGCCGACGTGGAGAACCACCAGATCATCGACATCTTGCCCACCCGCAGATACGTGACGTGGCGGGCTGGATCGACAAGCAGCCCCAGGCCCGGAAGGAGCGGATCCGCTTCGGCGCCCTCGACATGTCGGCCACCTACGCGGCCGGGGCCTCTTGGCTCTGGGCGATCCCGACGGCGAGGTGGCCTTCGCCTACGCGACGAAGGAGGCCGTGGCGCTTTTCTACGAGACCGCCGATCCCGAGGCCGCGGAAGATGTCGGTGTACAACTTCTGATGTCGTTCTCCGTACGGGCTGATATGTCGGAGCCGCGTACGACCTGATGTGTCGGTCGGCGAGCCGGCGATCCACCAGTTGATCGTCGGTGAAGGCCATCCTCCCGGCTGCAAGGCACCAACCAAACAGCCGAGAGGATGACCCCACCATGTTGCTCTCCGAGGAGGAGTGGATGGATTTGCGCGCCTATTCGGCGCTGCGAGCGGCCGGAGCCACCTGGGCGGACATCGCCCGGGAGGCCGGCTGTGACTGGCGCACCGCCAAGAAGTACCTGTCAGAAGCATCACCGCCGACCCCACCCAAGGTGGGGGGACGATCCCGATCGGCCCGGATGATCGACCCGTGGACCGAGACCATCGACGGCTGGCTCGAGGTCGAGCACCGCCTCCGGGCCAGCGTCATCTACGAGCGCCTGGTGCCATTGGGATTCTCGGGCTCCTATCAGCGCGTGAAGCTCTATGTCCGCGAGGCGCGCGAGCGCATCTGCCCGGCACCGGTCGAGCTGCACCGGCGCTTCGAGGTGCTCCCGGGCGCCCAGGCCCAGGTCGACTGGGGCGACGAGGGGGTGATGGACACCGAGACCGGACCGGTCCACGTCTACAGCTTCCACATGACGCTGAGCTACAGCCGCGACCCGTTCACCTGCTTTGTCACCTCCCAGGACCTGGCCAGCTTTTGGGAGTGCCACCGCCGGGCCTTCGCCCACTTCGGTGGTGTGCCGTCCGCCATCGTCTATGACCGCACCAAGACCGTGGTCAAGCGCCATGTGGGACGGGGCGAGAAGGTGCCGCTGCACCCCGAGGCGGTCGCCTTCGCGGCGCACTGCGGCTTCTCCATCGTGGTCGCCCCGCCCCGGCGGCCCCAGTGGAAGGGCCGCGTCGAGCGCCAGGTCCTCATCGTGCGCGAGCACGTGCTGGTGGGCCGGGACTTCGACGACGTCGAGGGGATGGACGCCGCGTTCATGGACTGGCTGCCAGTCCGGCGGTCCCAGGTGCACCGCACGCATGGCCAAGTGATCGCGGTGCGCGCCGAGGCGGACCGTGCCGCCCTCGGGGCGCTGCCCGAGACCCCCTACATCGTCTGTGAGCGCCACCTGCGCCGGGTGGGCAAGGACTGTCTGGTCAGCTTCGAGGCAAGTCTGTATTCGGTGCCCTGGCGCATGGTGCGGCGCAATCTGCGCGTCGAGCTGCGGGTGACGAGGGGCGAGGTCGCCATCTGGCGTCCCGGCGCCGAACCGCTCTGCCTGGCCGTCCACCCCCGGGCGCACGTGCGCGGCAGCTGGGTCGTCGACGAAGCCCACTGGGAGGGTCTGCCCGTGTTGGGTGACCCGGCCGTCGAGCTGATCCAGCCAGTGTGCGCCAACGACGCCGAGCTGATGGCCAGCCGGTCGGCCAAGGCCCACATCGCCGTGGCCCGGCGCGACCTGAGCACCTATGACGCGATCGGAGCGGTGGCATGAGCGAGCTCGTGACCACCAGGGTCAAGGAGGCGGCACGTCGACTGCATCTGGCCAACCTCGAAGAGAACCTCGACGCGCTCCTCGCCCGGGCCGAGGGTGCCACCATGGGCTACCTCGAGTTCTTGGACCTCGTGTTAGAGGACGAGACCGGGGTGCGCGAGGGCCGTCGTTTCCGCAACGCCCTCAAATTGTCCGGCCTCCCACACCACAAGACGATCGACGAGTTCGACTTCGCCTTCCAGCCCGATCTCGACCAGCGCAAGGTCAAGGACCTGGCCACCTTGGGCTTCGTCGAGGCTCGCTCCAACGTGGCGCTGCTCGGACCGCCCGGGGTGGGAAAGACGATGCTCGCCGTCGGCCTGGCTGTCGCGGCGTGCCAGAGCGGGTTCTCCATCTACTTCAGCACCCTCGACGACGTCGTGCGGAACCTGAAAGAGGCGGAGGCCACCGGGCGCTTCGCCAAGAAGCTGCAGACCTACCTCAAGCCCTCGGTCCTGGTCATCGATGAGGTCGGCTACCTGCCGCTCGCCCGGGCCGAGGCCAACATGGTCTTCCAGCTGGTCACGCGGCGCTACGAGCGTGGATCGATCATCTTGACCTCCAACAAAGCCTTCAGTGAGTGGGGCCAGGTCTTCGGCGACGACGTTCTGGCCTCGGCCATCCTCGATCGCCTCCTGCACCACTGCGACGTGATCTCCATCAACGGCCCCAGCTATCGGCTGAAGGACCACGTGAGCCCGAAGGGGGGTGATGTCCA
>DAHUZK010000057.1 GCA_027306605.1 Acidimicrobiaceae bacterium | reverse complement strand
TCCCCTGGACGAGATCGTCCGTCGTCAAGACGGCGTCGAGCGTGTACCCCGCCTCGACGGCCGCCGTCCGCTCGGACTCGTTGCGGGGGTGGAGCTTGCCCTGGATCTCGGCTCCCATGCACTTGAGGGCAGCGGCGGCGATGACCCCTTCGGGTGTGCCGCCGATGCCGAAGAGGATGTCCACCCCGGCACCCGGCCAGCCCGTGGCGATGGCCCCGGCGACGTCGCCGTCGGTGATGAGCCGGATGCGGGCACCCGTGGCGCGGACCTCGGCGATGAGGTCCTGGTGACGGGGGCGGTCGAGGATGACGGCCGTCAGGTCGCGCACCGGGCGCCCCATGGCCTCGGAGAGCGCGTGGAGGTTCTCGGTCGGTGTGCGGCGGATGTCGCACGCACCCTTGGCCCGCGGCCCGACGGCCAGCTTCTCCATGTAGACGCAGGGTCCCGGGTCGAACATCGCACCACGCTCGGCGACGGCGATCACGGCGAGCGCACCGCCGCGGCCTTCGGCCGTGAGGGTCGTTCCGTCGATCGGATCGACGGCGATGTCCGTCAGCGGCGGCGTGCCGTCGCCGATCTTCTCCCCGTTGAACAGCATGGGCGCGTGGTCCTTCTCGCCTTCACCGATCACGACGATGCCGTCCATGGGCACGCTGGACAGGACGGTACGCATCGCCTCGACGGCCGCGCCGTCCGCGCCGATCTTGTCGCCGCGGCCCATCCAGCGACTGGCGGCCATGGCGGCCGCCTCGGTGGTCCGGACGAGGTCCATGGCGAGGTTGCGGTCAGGGGCTTGAGGGGACGTCACCACGATGCCCGACCATAGTGGGTCGCCGCCCGCAGCCTCCCGGTCGGGGCTGTCGCCAGCGGCGATACTTGAAGGCGTGGACGAGATCGTGGTCGAGCCCAACGGTCCCCTGCGCGGGACCGTCAGCGCCGGTGGGGCGAAGAACTCGGCCCTCAAGCTCATGGCCGCCTGCCTGCTGGCCGAGGGGTGCACGGAGCTGTCCAACGTTCCCCGCATCAGCGACGTCGAAACGATGGCGAACGTGTTACGGGCGATGGGAGCGCAGGTGGAACGACGCGACGACGGCGTGGTGGCGGTCACGACCCCGTCGGCCTCCGGCCTCGTCCCCTCTGGCCCCTTCGATCTGTTCGAGCGCATGCGCGCCTCGGTCGTCGTCCTCGGGCTGCTGCTCGCCCGCTGCGGTGAGGTCCGGGTGCCCCTCCCCGGCGGTGACGACTTCGGGGCCCGGCCGATCGACTTCCACGTCAACGGCCTGAGCGCCATGGGAGCGCGCTTCGAGTCCTCCCACGGCGAGGTGCGTGGCACCGTGCCCGGCGGGCGCCTGGTGGGGACGCGCGTCGTGCTCGAGTACCCGAGCCACACCGCGACCGACAACCTGCTCATGGCCGCGGTCCTGGCGAAGGGGACGACCGTGATCGAGAACGCGGCCAAGGAGCCCGAAGTGGCCGACCTGGCCGCCATGCTGCGCTCCATGGGCGCGGAGGTGCGCGGTGAAGGCACGTCCCGCATCGAGGTCGAGGGCGTCGACGCGTTGCACCCGACCCGTCACCGCGTGATCCCCGACCGTGTGGTCGCCGCCACGTACCTCGCCGCGGTCGGCCTGGCCGGCGGGGAGGTGACGATCGCCGACGCCCGGCCCGACCACATGGAGAACCTCCTGCGCAAGGTCAACCAGATGGGGGTGCACACCGAACTGGGTCCGGGCGGCCTGCGTGCCGGCGCCGAGGGACGGTTGCTGGCGGCCGACGTGGCCACGTTGCCCTATCCGGGTGTGGCGACGGACTACAGCCCGCTCCTGGTGGCCATGCTGACCGTCGCCGACGGTGTCGGGATCCTCACCGAGAACCTGTTCCTGGGCCGCTTTCGCTACGTCGAGGAGCTGCGCCGCATGGGGGCCGACATCAGGACGGAGGGCCATCACGCCGTGGTGCGCGGGGTGCCCACGCTGTCGGGCGCGCCCGTGCGCGCCCCCGACATCCGTGCCGGCGTCGCCCTCGTGCTGGCCGGCCTGGTGGCCGAGGGGCAGACCGTCGTGAGCGGCGCCCACCACATCGGACGCGGCTACGAAGACCTGGCGTGCGACCTGGCGTCCCTCGGCGCCAAGGTGACACGGCGGTGAGCGGGACCGGTCACGTCGTCGACCCGGCGACGCTGCTCGATCGGGCGAGCACGGGCGACCGCGTCGCGCTGGCGCGGCTGCTCTCGGTCATCGAGCGCGGCGATGGACCAGCGGTGGCGGTGGCAGAGCTCAGCTACCGGAAGGAGACGCCGTTCACCGTCGGCCTGACCGGGGCACCCGGAGCGGGCAAGTCGACGTTGACCGACGGTTTGATCACCGCCGTCAAGGGGGGCTGGCCCGCACCGGAGGCCGAGCCCCTGTCCCAGGTGGGCGTGCTGGCGGTCGATCCCACGTCGCCCTTCAGCGGTGGGGCCATCCTCGGCGACCGGGTGCGCATGGGCCGACACGCACTCGACCCCGCGGTCTTCATCCGCTCCATGGCGACCCGCGGGCACCTCGGCGGCCTCTCGTTGGCCGTCCCCGATGCCATCCGGCTGCTCGGCGCAGCCGGCTTCGCACTCGTCGTCGTCGAGACCGTCGGGGTCGGGCAGATGGAGGTGGAGATCGCGTCGGCGGCCGACACGACCGTGGTCGTGGTCACGCCCGGCTGGGGTGATTCGATGCAGGCCAACAAGGCCGGCCTGCTCGAAGTGGCCGACGTCTTCGTCATCAACAAGGCGGACCGCCCCGGGGTGCGCGAAGCCCGTCGTGACCTGGAGCAGATGCTCGACCTGGCCCGCCCCGACGCCTGGCGGCCCGAGATCGTCGCCACCGTCGCCAGCGCGGGAGACGGGATCGACGACCTGTGGGCCGCCGTGGCCCGGCACCGAGTACACCTGCGGGACTCGGGTTTGCTGGCAGCGAGGCGGACCGAGCGGTTGGCCCGGCAGCTGCGGCGGGTCCTCGTCGCCCGCACGGAGGTGCACATCGACGAGATCGTGGCAGGCGAGGAGTTCGGCACGGCCGTGAAGGAGCTGGCCGCGGGCGAGCTGGACCCCTACCGGGCCGCCGACCGCCTGCTGGGCGCGTGAACCGGCGCACGAGCGGGCGCAGCAGCAGGCGTGGGAGCGGGGCGCGGGACCGGGGTGTGAGCGGGGGTGGGCCCGTACCGCCGCGGCGGAGCCGGGAGGCGGCGCCCGGTCCGGTACGGTGCGGCCATGCCTGAGCCGTTCGTCTCGGTCGAGCGCCAGCCCGACGGCGTGGCCCTGGTCCGGCTGGACCGCCCCAAGGCCAACGCGCTCTCGGCCGCGGTGCTCGACCAGCTGCACGACGCGGCCACGGCACTGCAGGCCGACCCGCCGGGCGCGGTGGTGCTGTGGGGGGGCCGGCGGATCTTCGCCGCCGGGGCCGACATCGTCGAGCTCGGCGCCAGCGGCGCCGGCGGTGCCGGCGGTGCCAGCGGTGCCCGCGGCGCCACGATCGGGGCCGATTTCGCCCGCGCCCTCGGTGCCCTGGCCGGCATCCCGCGGGCGACCATCGCCGCGCTCAACGGCTACGCCCTCGGCGGCGGGCTCGAGCTGGCGCTCGCTTGCGACTTTCGCGTCGCCGCCGAGGACGCGCGCTTCGGGCTGCCCGAGGTGTTGCTCGGGGTGATCCCGGGGGGTGGCGGGACGCAGCGCCTGCCGCGTCTGATCGGCCCGTCGCGGGCCAAGGAGCTGATCCTCACCGGGCGCCAGGTCCGGGCGGACGAAGCGTTCCGCATGGGCCTGGTCAACCGGGTGGTCGCTCCCGACGACGTCCTGGCCACGGCGCTGGCCTGGGGGGCCGAGCTGGCGGCGGGGCCACTGGTGGCGCACGCGCTGGCCAAGTCGGCCGTGGACCGGGGCCTCGAGGTGACCCTGGCCGAGGGGCTGGTGATGGAGCAGGAAGCCTTCGAGGCCGTGGTCGGCACCGAGGACGCCGCCCGGGGCATCGCGTCGTTCAACGAACACGGTCCGGGCCGGGCCACCTTCGTCGGGCGGTGAGGTCGTGAGCTCCCCGCCCATCCCGGTCAGCCCCGGCGAGGGCGCCTTCGATCCTTCGGTCCGCTGGTTCCAGCACGCCGTGTTCTACGAGGTGTTGATCCGCGGGTACTTCGACGCCAACAACGACGGGACCGGGGACCTGCGCGGCCTGCGCGAGAAGCTCGACTACATGGAGTGGCTGGGGATCGACTGCATCTGGATGCTTCCCTTCTACCCGTCACCGCTGCGCGACGGTGGGTACGACATCAGCGACTTCTTCAACGTCCACCCCGACTACGGGACCATCGGCGACCTGGTGGCTCTTCTCGAGGATGCCCACCGCCGTGGCATCCGGGTCATCGCAGACCTCGTCATGAACCACACGAGCGACGAACACCCGTGGTTCGTCGAGTCTCGCTCGTCGCGCGACAACGCCAAGGCGGACTGGTACGTGTGGAACGACGACGACCAGAAGTGGCCCGACGCCCGCATCGTGTTCACCGACGTCGAACGGTCCAACTGGACCTGGGACGACACCCGGCAGCAGTACTACTGGCACCGCTTCTACCACCACCAGCCCGACCTGAACTACGAGAATCCCGAAGTGGCGGACACCATGATCGACCTGGTCCGCTTCTGGCTCGATCTGGGTTTCGACGGTTTCCGGCTCGACGCCGTGCCGTACCTCTACCAGCGCGACGGGACGTCGGGCGAGCACCTGCCCGAGACGCACGCGTTCATCAAGCGGGTGCGCAAGCAGATCGAGGCCGACTATCCCGGGCGTATCCTGCTGGCCGAGGCGAACGGGTGGCCGAGCGATGTTGCGGACTACTTCGGTGACGGCGACGAGTGCCACCTGTGCTTCCACTTCCCGCTGATGCCCCGACTCTTCATGGCGGTGCGCCGCGAGCAGCGCTATCCCATCACCGAGATCCTGGCGCAGACACCCGTCATCAACGAGTCCTGCCAATGGGCCATCTTCCTGCGCAACCACGATGAGCTCACCCTCGAGCAGGTGAGCGAGGAGGAGCGGGACTACCTCATCGCCGAGTATGCCAAGGACCCGCGGATGAAGCGGCACATGGGCATCGGGCGCCGCCTGGCGCCGCTGCTCGACAACGACCGCCGCACGGCCGAGTTGCTCTACGCGCTCATCCTGTCCCTGCCGGGGAGCCCGGTCATCTACTACGGCGACGAGCTCTTGATGGGTGACAACATCTACCTTGGTGACCGGGACTCGGTGCGGACGCCGATGCAGTGGTCGCCGGACCGAAACGGGGGCTTCTCGCAGGCCGACTTCGCGCAGCTCTATCTCCCGCCGCTCATGGACCCCGTCTACGGCTTCAACGCGCTCAACGTCGAGGCCCAGCTGCGCAACCAGGGCTCGTTCCTGCACTGGCTCCGGCGTATGCTCACCGAGCGGCGGACCCTGCCCGTCATGGGCGTGGGCGAGATGGAGGTCCTGCCCTGTGCCAACCCGTCGGTCCTGGCCTACATGCGCTCAGGGGAGGTGGCCGACATCTTGAGCCCGGTCACGCCACCCACCCCACCGGTGGTCCCGGCCGGCGACGGGGCGCTGGACTGGGGCCAGACGACCGTCCTGGCCCGAACCGTGCCCGCGGGCAACGAGAGCGAGGGCGACCAGGTGCTGCGCCGCCACCAGGCCGTGCTCTGCGTCCACAACCTGAGCCGCTTCGCGCAGCCGGCCGAGCTCGCCCTGGCCAAGTGGGCGGGATCGATCCCCTACGAGGTCCTCGGCCGGGTCCCCTTCCCCGTCATCAGCGAGGAGCCCTACACCATCACGCTCCCGCCCTACGGGTTCCTCTGGTTCGACCTCGCCCACGAGGACAGGCCGGGCGAAGGGTGACGGCCGAGCGCGACCGGTCGCTCCGCACGCTCGTCGGGGCGTGGGCGGGACTGCGCCGAGCCGCAGCCGAGGGTGTGATCGACATCGAGCGGGCGGAGGTGCTTCGAGAAGGACGCCCCGGGCTGGTCGACATCGTGGCGGGCATCGACGGCCGGCGTGCGCACGTGGTGGCCGGGCTGCGCGGGGTGACCGACGAACCGCACTTCCTGCGGACGGGGGAAGAGGCGACGCTGGGGCTGCTCGACGACGAGCACGGCCTGGCCGTCTGCATCGACGCGCTGCGCGACGCCCAGCTCGCCCCGCTGCTGCTGGCCACTCTGCGCGACGAGGCGACGCGTCCGGGCCCGGTGGCCGTCCTGCGCGACGACGACGGTGCCACGGTCATCGACTGCGGCGAGCGGGGTGACCTCACCGTGTTCCCGTGGCTGGTCGACGAGCCGCGCCACGACGTGGACCTGCTGGTGGCACTGGACGAGGCGGGGTTCAATCACGTGGCGGCCCCGCTGGTGCGCTGGACGTGGGAGGGGCGGGACCTCGGTGTGGTCCAAGAGCCGCTCGCCGACCGTTGCGGGGGATGGGCTCTCGCTCTGACCTCGCTGCGCGACTTCTACGCCGCCGGCGGCGCTCCCGAGTCGGCGGGCGGGGACTTCGGAGCCGAGGCCCGGGCGCTCGGGACCATGGCGGCCCGCATGCACGTCGCGCTGGATCGTGCCTTCCTGCGCCACCACGAACCGGTAGCGGACTGGGCGGACGCGGCCGAGACGACGATCGCGCACGCTGATGCGTCGCTCCTCGAGGCGCCGGGCGTGGCCGACATGGTCAAGTGGCTGCGCGAATCAGAGGCCCGTCTGCCGGTGATCCGGACCCACGGTGACTTCCAGCTGGGGCGGATGGCGCGGACGGATCAAGGCTGGGTGCTCAGCGACTGCTCGCCTGGCGGCGTGCTCCCGGGGGAGCGGTCGCCGGGACGCCGGACCCCGCTGGGGGACGTGGCGGACCTGCTCTGGTCGATGCACCAGGCGAGCGCGGTGGCAGCGGCCGAGCGCGACCCCTCGGGGCGCCAGGGCCTGGCCTCTCTCGGGCAAGCCTGGGAGGCGCGCAACCGGCGCGCCTTCATGACGGGGTACCTCGGTACCCCGGGCATCGCCGGGCTGGTCGGACCCGACCGTGAGCTGATGCGGCGTCTGGTGTCCCTCCTCGAGCTGGCCCGATCGGTACGCCCGACCTGAACGAACGGCGAGCCTCAGACGGCGAGGCTCAGACGGCGAGCCTCAGACGGCGACGCCCAGACGGCGAGCCTCAGACGGCGAGGGCGGAGACTTTCAAGGTCTCCGCTGCCTCCTCGGGCGAGACGACGTTGATGGCGACACCGGTGCCGAGCTCGAAGCCGGCCATGGTGGTGGCCTTGGGCCAGACGTGGGCGTGCCAGTGGTACGGCTCGCCGACTCGGTACGGCGCGGAGTGGAACACGATGTTGTACGCCACGTCCCCGATCACCTCGGAGAGCTGCTGCAGCGTCCGCCGGAGTGCCTCGCCCACCGCGACGAGATCCTCGGTCGGGCTGCGGTGCAGGTGCGGGTTGTGCTCGCGGGGCATCACCAGCATTTCGTAGGGGACCGCGCTCCAGAACGGGCACACCACCACGACACGGTCGTTGGCATAGATCACACGCTCGGTGGAGTCCTCTTCGGCCTCGATGGTGGTGCAGAGGAGGCAGGAGCCGACGAAGCGGGCGAAGCGCGCCTGCTCCTCGGCGAGCTCGCGCGGAATGAACGACATGCCGAGCAACTGGCCGTGCGGGTGCTCGAGCGAGGCACCCGCCTCGCGGCCCGAGTTGACGATGGCCTGGGTGTAGCGGATGTTGGGCTGTGAGGCGTGCTCCTCCAGCCGGTCGCGCATGGCCGCCATGACCAGCTCCACCTGCTCCTGTGTGAGCTCGGCCAGGGTCGCGTCGTGCTCAGGGGAGAAGATCAGGATCTCGTGGATGCCGCCCGCGGAGGCCTGGGTGAAGACGGGGCCCCGGTTGGCCACCACGAACGGCTCGTCACCCTCGAAGGCGGGATAGAGGTTGGGGACGACGCGGACCAGCCAGCCACCGGTCGGACCATAGGTCTCGAGAGCGGGCGGGGTGTCCTCCTCGTTGCCGGGACAGAAGGGGCAGGGCCGCCCCAGCGTGTCTGGTTGCACGGTCCGGGTCACGAACGAGTAGGGGCGCTCGGAGCGGCCCGGGCTCACCACGACCCAACGGCCCGACAACGGATCGAGGCGCAATTGGTTCATCGGTGCACTCTCTCGGGCACTTTGCGGCCCGTCGCCATCGCAAACGACCTCATGACCATCCCTCCGTCTCTACGGTACAGGTTCCGCTGACGAAAGAAGCGCCACGTCACGGGGGCGTCACTCGGTGGCGGCTCTCATGGGAGAACATGGCGGCCGTGCACCAGCCCGACGGCGCAGCCTTCGACATCGTGCTGCTCGGGCACGTGGCGTGCGTGGCGGTCGGTCTGGTCACGACGACCGCCGCCGCCGCCTCCTCCTCGCGCCTGCGGCGCCTCCTCCGTTCCGGGGCGGCGCTCCCGGGCCCGCTGCTCCGCTACTTCCGGCCCGGGGTCAACTGGGCCGGGCGGACGATCTACGGGATCCCCGTCTTCGGCCTGGCCCTGGTCGGGATGAGCCAGGGTGCCTACGCCCTGCGGGACGGATGGGTCCTGACCGGGTTGGCCGTCTTCGCCAGCGTGGTGCTCTTGGCCGAAGGGGTCCTCTGGCCGGCGGAGCGCCGGATCCAGCTCGCCCTGCTCGAGACCGTCCCGGGGGTCTCGGGTCCTCCGGAGGCGGCAACGCCGATGGAGCGCGACGCCGGCTCCATGAACCGCGCCGCCACGATCATGTTGGCGCTTCTGGTGCTGGCGACGGTCGTCATGGTCGCGCAGCCCTGAGCGCCGCCGCGCCACCGCGCCGCCACCGCGCCGCCACAGCGCCGCCGCACCGTCGCGCCGTCGCGCCGTCAGCCGCAGGGCCGGCCGCCGCTGACCGGTGGCGGCTCGCAGCAGTAGCCGCAGCCGCCGCCTCCGCAGGGCAGGCCACCTCCGCCCCCGCCACCGCCGCCACCGCTGTTGGAGATCTGGACGCCGGCCGAGGTGCTCGAACCTGCGTCGTAGGTGTTGCCGGCGTAGGAGACGGTCACCGGGACGTTGCCCCAGACCTGGTTCACCGACTCGATGGTGCACGAGGCGGACCCGTCGGCACCCGTGGTGGCGGTGCAGCTCTGGGCCCAGCGACCGCTGCCGAGCGTCAGCGTCACCGGCTGGCCGCTCAGGGGAGACCCGTCACTGCTCAGCGTGGCCGAGAGCGTGAGCGACTGCCCGTTGGTCGCCGTGGTGGCGCCGGTGTAGTCGATCTGGGTGGACGCACCCGCCACGACGACCTTGTTGGCGCCGTTGCTGGCGAGCAGCTGGGGCGAGGTGCCCGTGTTGCCGGCGAACGACCCGGTCACTTGATACGTGCCGGAGGGCTCGTTCGGGGTCACGGTGCACGAGGCCCAGCCGAACCAGCCGGTCGTGGCGGTGCAGGACTGGCTCCCGTCGAGGGTCAACGTGATCGTCTGCCCGCTGATCCCCCAGCCGGTCACCGAGTTGGTCAGGACACCGGTGAGCGTGACGGGCTGTCCCGACGTGGCCGTGGTGGCGCTGACCCAGAGCGAGGTCGGTGTGACCACCGTGATCGTGGCGGAGGTGTCGGAGGACGAGTAGTCGGTGTTGCCGCCGTAGGACACGGTCACGGGGAGGGGGCTGGCGTTCTGGTTGTAGCGGCAGATGCTGCAACTGGCCTGCCCGGCCGCGTTGGTCGTGGCGGAGCAGTGCTGAGCCCAGTAGCCGGTGCCGACGGTGAAGGAGACCGTCTGACCCGGGAGCGGCGTTCCGCTGGCCGTGGTCAAGGTAGCCGACAGCGTGGGGGGTCGGCCCGTCGTCGTCGAGGTGGTGCCGGTGTAGGTCACGGTGGTCGGCGCCTTGGTGTCGGTGAACGTCGTGGTGCCGCTCGAGGAGAGGAGGACGGGCGTGGTGGACGTGTCACCGCCGAAGGAGCCCGTCAGCGAGTAGGTGCCCGGGGGTTCGGTCGGCGTGATGGAGCACGAGGCCACCCCGGCGGCGTCGGTGGTCGCCGTGCAGGACTGGGTGCCGTTGAGCGTGAGCGTGACCGGCTCGTTGGGCACCGGTTGGTTGGTGTCGGTGTCCACCAGCGTCCCCGTGACCGTGGTCGGCGTGCCGTAGGGACCGCCGGCCTGGGTCAGGGTCAGCGAGGTGCCCTCGGGGAGGTTCACCGTGGACGAGGCGCTCGCCGTCTGGTAGTAGGCGTCACCGCCGAAGCTGTCGGTGACGGGGATCGGACCCTGCGGCTGGCCGGTCACGTCGATGACGCAGGACACAGCCCCGGTGCCGTCGGTCACACCGGAGCAGGTCTGCGCGCTCGACCCGCTTCCGAGGGTGAAGGTGACCGTGCGCCCGCTCAGAGCCGATCCCGGCACGGGGTTGTCCGTCGTGAGGACGCCGGACACGGTGAGGGGTTGGCCGTTCTGGGCCGTGGTCCCTCCGGTGTAGGTGAGGCCGGTCTGCTCGAGTGTCACCACGAAATTGGCGGAGCCCGACGACGAGGTGAGCTGCAGCGGGAGCGTCGAGTCACCGGTGAAGCTGCCGGTCAGGGTGTAGGTGGCGGCCGGCTCGCCCGGTGTGATGGCGCACGAGACGGAGCCGGTGGCGTCCGTCGTGCCCGTGCAGGTCTCGGACCCGTTCAGCTGGAACGTCACCGGCTCGTTGGCGATAGGGGCGTTGCTGATGCCGTCGGTCAACTGGCCCGAGACCGTGGTGGCGTCGGAGTAGTCGCTCGTCGCCGGGTTCACGGTCAAGGTGGTCGGCTCGGTGACGGTCACCGGCGTCGCCACCGTCGACGACGTGTCGTAGGTGTCGCCGGAGAAGCTGGTGGTGATGGTGGTGGCCGTCTGAGGCTGGTTGAGCGTCGGGATGGTGCAACTGACCGTCCCGCCGGAATCGGTCACCGCGTTGCACGACTGGGCCGTCGTGCCCGACCCGACGGTGAACGTCACGACCTTGGTGGGCACGGGCGTGCCGGCCGTCGGCGTGTTGGTGGTGAGCGTGCCGGTGAGGGTGAGAGGCTGCCCGTTCACGCCCGTGGTCGGACCGG
>DAHUZK010000052.1 GCA_027306605.1 Acidimicrobiaceae bacterium | reverse complement strand
GACCCCGAGGGCCGCTTCGTCGGCGACCGGGTGCTCGTGCGCCGCGGCCCCCAGGGTGCCGGCGTGCGGGTGGGTGCCACCTCCACCTCCTACGGCACGACGAGCGAGGTCGACTTCGTCCCGCCGGGCGAGGTCGGGCTGATGGACGTCTCGCCGAAGCAGATCGTGTCGGTGTCGACCGCCCTCATCCCCTTCGTCGAGCACGACGACGCGAACCGGGCCCTCATGGGGGCCAACATGCAGAAGCAGGCGGTGCCCCTCCTCGTGCCCGAGGCGCCCTACATCGGCACGGGCGTGGAGGGACGCGCCGCGCGCGACGCCGGGGACGTGATCCAGGCGGAGGGCAACGGCACCGTCACCGAGATCAGCGGCGACTCCATCACGGTCGAGTACGTCTCGGGCCAGAAGGACCGCCTGGGCACCGCGCTCGGGCGCAAGGTCTACCGGCTCTCGAAGTTCCGCCGGTCCAACCAGAACACCTGCATCAACCACCGCACGCTGGTGGTGGAGGGCCAGAGCGTCGCCGCGGGCGACCTCTTGGCCGACGGGCCCTCGACCCACAACGGCGAGCTGGCCCTGGGCAAGAACCTGCTCGTCGCCTTCATGCCGTGGGAGGGCTACAACTACGAGGACGCCATCATCCTCTCGGAGCGCCTCGTGCGCGACGACGTGCTGACCTCGATCCACATCGAGGAGCACGAGGTGGACGCCCGCGACACCAAGCTGGGTGCCGAGGAGATCACCCGGGACATCCCGAACCTGAGCGAGGAGATCCTGGCGGACCTCGACGACCGCGGCATCATCCGCGTCGGCGCCGAGGTCGAGCCCGGGGACGTGCTGGTCGGCAAGGTGACCCCCAAGGGCGAGACCGAGCAGACGCCCGAAGAGCGCCTGCTCCGGGCCATCTTCGGCGAGAAGGCCCGCGAGGTGCGCGACACCTCCTTGAAGGTCCCCCACGGCGAGTACGGCAAGGTGATCGACGTGCGTGTCTTCTCCCGTGAGGAGTCGCACGAGCTGCCGCCGGGCGTCAACCAGCTGGTCCGGGTCTACGTGGCGCAGAAGCGCAAGATCTCCGAGGGCGACAAGCTGGCCGGCCGTCACGGCAACAAGGGCGTCATCTCCAAGATCCTCCCGGTCGAGGACATGCCGTTCCTGGCCGACGGGACCCCCGTCGACATCATCCTCAACCCTCTGGGCGTGCCGAGCCGGATGAACGTCGGCCAGGTGCTCGAGTCGCACCTGGGCTACGCCGCCCGCCACGGTTGGGAGGGTGTGGAGGTCAACGACGGCGTCGGAACGTCGGCCCGGGGCGACGGCGCGGCGCGCAAGACCAAGCCGCGCACCGAGCCCGCCGCCTGGGTCTCGACGCCGGTCTTCGACGGCGCCCACTGGGACGAGGCCGAGGACGCAGGCGCGCACCCGACCATCAAGCACGTCTTCGGCACGTTGAAGCCCGACTCGGCCACCGGCGCGGCCCAGATGATCGGGACCGACGGGAAGGCCACGCTCTACAACGGCCGCACGGGCGAGCCCTACGACAACCCCATCTCGGTCGGGTTCGTCTACATCCTGAAGCTGGCACACCTGGTGGACGACAAGATCCACGCCCGCTCCACCGGCCCGTACTCCATGATCACCCAGCAGCCCCTGGGCGGGAAGGCGCAGTTCGGCGGGCAGCGCTTCGGCGAGATGGAGGTGTGGGCCCTCGAGGCCTTCGGCGCCGCCTACGCACTGCAGGAGCTGCTGACCATCAAGTCGGACGACGTGCTCGGCCGGGTGAAGGTCTACGAGGCGATCGTGAAGGGGGAGAACATCCCCGAGCCCGGCATCCCCGAGAGCTTCAAGGTGCTCATCAAGGAGATGCAGTCGCTCTGCCTCGACGTCGAGGTCCTGGCCGAGGACGGCCGTGAGATCGAGATGCACGAACTGGACGAGGACGTGTTCCGCACCGCAGAGGAGCTGGGCATCGACATCAGCCGCAACGAGCGCGGCTCGGACGAAGAAGACGAGCGGCGTGCCGCAGAGAGGAGCTTCTCCTAATGGCTCTGGACGTCAACACTTTCGATCAGCTCCGCATCGGCCTCGCCACCGGAGACTCGATCCGCGGCTGGTCGAACGGCGAGGTCAAGAAGCCCGAGACGATCAACTACCGCACGCTGCGTCCCGAGAAGGACGGCCTCTTCTGCGAGAAGATCTTCGGCCCGACCAAGGACTGGGAGTGCTACTGCGGCAAGTACAAGCGCGTGCGCTTCAAGGGCATCATCTGCGAGCGCTGCGGCGTCGAGGTCACCCGCTCCAAGGTGCGGCGGGACCGCATGGGTCACATCGAGCTGGCGGCACCGGTGGTCCACATCTGGTACCTGCGCGGCACCCGCTCCTGGCTGGCCTACCTGCTCATGGGCACCGAGCCCCGTGAGGAGCTCAAGGCCAAGCAGCTCGAGAAGGTCATCTACTTCGCGGCGAACCTGGTCACCTGGGTCGACGAGGAGAAGCGGCACCAGGACCTTCCCTCGCTCGAGAACGAGATGGCCGAAGAGGTGGCCGACATCGAGAAGAAGCGC
Organism: Acidimicrobiaceae bacterium; assembly: GCA_027306605.1. Lineage (GTDB taxonomy): Bacteria > Actinomycetota > Acidimicrobiia > Acidimicrobiales > RAAP-2 > Bog-473. Next base: position 20,977 of record DAHUZK010000052.1, on the reverse strand, counting down.
GATCTCGACATCGATCGCCGGTTCAAGGCACTCGAAGAGGAGCTCAAGGAGCTCGAGAAGGAAGGCGCTCGCGACGCCGAGATCAAGGCGCGCCAGCGCGCCGTCGAGAAGGAGATCCAGTCCGCCCGCGAGCGGGCCCAGGAGGACATCGAGATCGCGCAGCGCTCGCTCGACGAGTTCCGCTCGTTGCACGGCCGCAAGATCATCGAGGACGAGATGCTCTGGCGCGAGCTCCGGCTCCGCTACGACGAGTACTTCGAGGGCGGCATGGGTGCCGAGTACATCCTCAAGCTGATCGACCGCATCGACCTCGACGCCGAAGAGATCAAGCTGCGCGACATGATCGACGCCAAGGACGGGCGCCGGCCCCTCTCCGCGCAGCGGCGCCAGAAGACGATCAAGCGGTTGAAGATCGTCACTGCCTTCAACCGCCGTGACGACCACGGCCGCCGCATCAACGACCCGCGGGCCATGATCCTCGAGGCGGTGCCCGTGATCCCGCCTGACCTGCGCCCCATGGTGCAGCTCGACGGCGGCCGTTTCGCCACGTCGGACCTCAACGATCTCTACCGGCGCGTCATCAACCGCAACAACCGACTCAAGCGGCTGCTCGACCTCGGAGCGCCCGAGATCATCATCAACAACGAGAAGCGCATGCTCCAGGAGGCGGTCGACGCGTTGTTCGACAACGGCCGCCGGGGCCGGCCCGTCACGGGTCCGGGCAACCGCCCGCTCAAGTCGCTCTCCGACATGCTCAAGGGCAAGCAGGGCCGGTTCCGCCAGAACCTGCTGGGCAAGCGCGTCGACTACTCGGGCCGTTCCGTCATCGTCATCGGCCCCAACCTCAAGCTGCACCAGTGCGGCCTGCCCAAGCTCATGGCGCTCGAGCTCTTCAAGCCCTTCGTCATGAAGCGGCTGGTCGACGCCGAGCTGGCGCAGAACATCAAGTCGGCCAAGCGCATGGTCGAGCGTCGCCGGCCCCAGGTGTGGGACGTGCTCGAGGGCGTGATCCGCGAGCACCCGGTGTTCCTCAACCGGGCCCCCACGCTGCACCGTCTCGGGATCCAGGCCTTCGAGCCCGTCCTGGTGGAGGGCAAGGCCATCCAGGTGCACCCGCTGGTGTGCACGGCCTTCAACGCGGACTTCGACGGCGACCAGATGGCCGTGCACCTGCCGCTGTCCTCCGAGGCGCAGGCGGAGGCCCGCGTCCTCATGCTGTCGGCCAACAACATCCTCTCCCCGGCCACCGGGCGTCCGATCACCGTGCCCACCCAGGACATGGTCTTCGGCGCCTACTACCTGACGCTGCAGGTGCGAGACGGCGCGGGCGCGGGCCGCGTCTTCCGGCACTCCCACGAGCTCGAGGCTGCGTTCGACGCCGGCGACGTCGAGCTGCACGTGCCCATCGAGCTGCGGCCTCTGCCGGGATCGACCCTGTCGGCGCGCCTGCAGGCGGCCGGCGTGGTCGAGCAGTCGGGGGACGGCGACGGGTCGGCCCCGACGGGGTTCGTCACCACGCCGGGCCGCGTCTTCTTCAACGAGGCGCTGCCCGTCGGCTTCGCCTTCGTGAACGACGTCGTGGGCAAGCGCAACACCCCGATCGGCCAGATCGTCGAGGAGCTGGCGGCGTACTACCCGAAGAACGTGGTGGCGCAGAGCCTGGACCGCATCAAGGCGCTGGGCTTCCGCTACGCCGCCCAGTCGGGTCTGACCATCTCCATCGACGACGTGCAGACGCCCCCGGACAAGCAGGCCATCCTGGACCGCTACGAGAAGGAGGCGGAGAAGGCCGAGACGCAGTTCAAGCGGGGCATCATCACCGACGACGAGCGGCGCCAGAAGGAGATCGAGATCTGGACCTCGGCCAACTCCGAGGTGGGGCGCGCCATGGAGTCCCAGCTGGCCACGATCGCCTTCAACCCGCTTGACATGATGGTGGACTCCGGTGCCCGAGGGAACTCGCAGCAGATTCGCCAGATCGCCGGCATGAAGGGCCTCGTGTCCAACCCGCGTGGCGAGATGATCCCCCGGCCGATCAAGTCCTCCTTCCGTGAAGGGCTCTCGGTCCTGGAGTACTTCATCTCGACCCACGGCGCCCGCAAGGGCCTGGCCGACACGGCCCTGCGTACGGCCGACTCGGGCTACCTGACGCGGCGTCTGGTCGACGTCGCCCAGGAGCTCATCGTCCGGATCGAGGACTGCGAGACGACCCGGGGCATCTGGATCGAGGGGGTCGCTCCCGACGGTCCGGGCCACCGCAACTATCTCGAGACGCGGGCCTTCGGGCGCCTGCTGGCCGAGGAGGTCACCCTCTCCGACGGCACGGCGTACCCGGCGGGGACGCTGCTCGACGACGACAACATCGCGGCCATGCGTGACGACGAGGCGGTGGACCGCATCCGGGTGCGCTCGGTCCTCACCTGCGAGTCGCCGCAAGGCGTGTGCGCGGCCTGCTACGGGCGATCCCTCGCCACGGGCTCCATGATCGAGCTCGGTGAGGCCGTCGGTGTCATCGCCGCCCAGTCGATCGGCGAGCCCGGGACCCAGCTGACGATGCGGACGTTCCACACCGGTGGTGTCGTGGGAGAGGACATCACCCACGGGCTGCCCCGTGTCGTCGAGCTCTTCGAGGCCCGCACCCCCAAGGGCGCCGCCGTGTTGGCCCACCACTCCGGCGTGGTCCGGGTGGAGGACGAGGAGACGGGGCGGCGCATCACGGTGGTGGCCGACGACGGCACCGAGGACTCCACGCTCGTCGCCGCCCGGGCCCATCTCGAGGTCGCCGACGGCCAGGAGGTCTCGGCCGGAGACGCGCTGGTCGAGGGTCCCAAGGACCCCAAGGAGCTGCTCGAGGTCAAGGGCATCCGCGAGACGCAGCAGTACCTGGTCGAAGAGGTGCAGAAGGTGTATCGCGACCAGGGCGTGTCGATCCACGACAAGCACATCGAGCTGATCGTGCGCCAGATGCTGCGCCGGGTCCTCGTGGCCGAGCCGGGCGACGCGCCCTTCCTGCCGGGCGAGCGCGTCGACAACCAGATCTACGCGGAGGTCAACCGCACGCTGGTCGAGGACGGCAAGGCGCCGGCCGAGGGGCGCCCCGAGCTGATGGGCATCACCAAGGCGTCCCTGGCCACCGAGAGCTGGCTCTCGGCCGCCTCGTTCCAGGAGACGACGCGGGTGCTGACCGAGGCCGCCATCGAAGGCCGGAGCGACCAGCTCTTCGGCCTGAAGGAGAACATCATCATCGGCAAGCTCATCCCGGCCGGTTCGGGCATGCAGCACTACCGGAGCATCCGCCTCGAGATGCCCGATGCCGAGGCGATGCCCTTCTGGGCCACCGGGAGCGCCGACTCCGAGACGGAGGACCTGGCCAACTGGCTGCGTGACATGGGTGAAGGGACCGGCGAGGATCCCTTCGACTCCTCCATCGACGCCAGCTGGCTCGGTGCGGCCCCCACGGCCGAGGACGCCTTCGGCAACGCCGTCGAGGGCAACGGAAGCGCCGGTGCCGGTGGTGAGGCCCCCGAGCCCGACGCCGGTTCCGGGGCGGCCGAGGCGGGCGCCTAGACTTCCACCGGGGTTCCCCGGGCAGTCGGTCCGGGCGGCGGGGAAGGATACGGGAGGTGTCCGTTGGCGACACCGCGCATGGTGGCTGACCCAGGTGGGGACGGGCGCGCGGGCGGGCGCGGGCGCTACCGCCTCTCGGACCTGGGCGCCCTCGAGGCGCACTCGATCCACGTCTTCCGCGAGGTCGCGGCGGAGTTCGAGCGTCCGACGCTCCTGTTCTCGGGGGGCAAGGACTCCGTCGTGATGCTGCACGTGGCCAGGAAGGCGTTCTGGCCCGCACCCATCCCGTTCTCGGTGCTGCACGTCGACACCGGCCGCAATTTCACCGAGGTCCTCGAATTCAGGGACCGCTGCGTGGCGGCGTCGGGTGTGCGGCTCGTGGTGGCCCGGGTCCAGGACGACATCGACGCCGGGCGCACGGTCGAGGACACCTCGCCGGGGGCGACCCGCAACCGGCTCCAGACGCCGACGCTGTTGCGGGCCATCGCCGAGGGTAAGCACGACGCTGTCTTCGGCGGCGCCCGGCGTGACGAGGAGAAGGCCAGGGCCAAGGAGCGCATCTTCAGCTTCCGGGACGAGTTCGGCCAGTGGGACCCCAAGAATCAGCGTCCCGAGCTGTGGAACCTCTACAACGCCCGGCACCGCAAAGGCGAGCACATCCGGGTCTTCCCGCTCTCGAACTGGACCGAGCTCGACGTCTGGAACTACATCCGCGCCGAGCGGATCGACGTGCCGTCGATCTATCTGGCGCACCGGCGCCGGGTCTTCCAGCGCGACGGGATGCTGATGGCCCTGACCGAGCACCTGGCGCCGGCCGGGGACGAGCCCGTCTTCGAGACCATGGTCCGTTTCCGGACCGTCGGCGACGCCGACTGCACCGGCTGTGTCGAGTCCATGGCCGACACGCTCGATCTGGTGGCGGCCGAGGTGGCCGCCACCCGGCTCACCGAGCGGGGTGCCACCCGCGCCGACGACCGCATCTCCGAGGCCGGCATGGAGGACCGCAAGCGGGAGGGGTACTTCTGATGCCCGAGCTCCTGCGCCTCGCCACGGCCGGCTCGGTCGACGACGGCAAGTCGACGCTCATCGGGCGCCTGCTCTACGACGCCAAGGGCATCTTCGAGGACCAGCTCGAGGCCATCCGGCGCACCAGCGAGGAGCGCGGCCAGGTCGAGACGGATCTGGCGCTGCTGACCGACGGCCTGCGGGCCGAGCGGGAGCAGGGCATCACGATCGACGTCGCCTACCGTTACTTCGCCACGCCGAAGCGCAAGTTCATCATCGCCGACACGCCGGGGCATGCCCAGTACACGCGCAACATGGTGACCGGTGCCTCCAACGCCCACGTCTCGCTGATCCTGATCGACGCCCGCAAGGGTGTGATCGAGCAGACCAGGCGCCACGCATTCCTGTCCTCCATGCTCGGTGTGCCCCACATGGTGCTCTGCGTCAACAAGATGGACCTGATCGACTGGGACCAGGAGCGCTACGAGCGGATCAAGTCGGACTTCATGGAATTCGCCGCACGACTGAACGTGCACGACATCACGTTCATCCCCGTCTCGGCCTTGCGCGGCGACAATGTCGTCCAGCGCTCCGAGCACATGTGGTGGTACGAGGGGTCCCCGCTGCTCAACCATCTCGAGTCGGTCTACATCGGCAGCGACGAGAACTTCATCGATCCGCGCTTCCCGGTTCAGTACGTCATCCGGAGCCAGTCGGCCGAGAACCCCGACTTCCGGGGCTACGCCGGCACGGTGGCCAGCGGCGTGCTGCGCCCCGGTGACGACCTCCTGGTCCTGCCGTCGGGCATGACGTCGCGCATCGCCTCCATCCTCACCCCCGAGGGGGAACTGGCCGAGGCCTTCCCGCCCATGGCGGTCGTCATCACGCTCGAGGACGACATCGCGGTCTCGCGCGGTGACGTCCTGTGCCGCCCCAACAACCGTCCCATGCTCACGCACGACCTCGAGGCCACCGTCTGCTGGATGGACGAGCGATCCGCACTGAGCGAGGGCAAGAGCTACTTCCTCAAGCAGAGCACCCGCACCGTGCGCGCCACCGCCGAGACGCTCCAGTACCGCCTCGACGTCAACGGCCTGCACCGGGACGAGGAGGCGACCGCGCTCGAGATCAACGAGATCGGCCGCGTCTCGTTCCGCTGCACGGAGCCGCTCATGGTGGACGACTACACGACCAACCGCACGACCGGCAGCTTCATCGTCATCGACCCGACGACGAACGCCACCGTCGGTGCCGGTGTCGTCCGTGTCATCGCCACCACGCACGCCAGTCCCAACGTCGTCCGTCACGGTGGCCGCCTGAGCCGGGCCGAGCGCTTCGCCGCGCTCGGCGCCCAGGGTGCGACGGTCCTGTTCACAGGGCTGTCGGGGGCGGGCAAGTCGACCCTGGCCGCCGGTGTCGAGGAAGCCCTGGTCCGCAGCGGGCGCTCTGCGTTCCTCCTCGACGGCGACAACCTGCGCCATGGCCTCAACGGCGATCTCGGCTTCTCGGACCGGGACCGCACCGAGAACGTCCGCCGGGCCGGCGAGGTGGCCCGCATGTTCGCCGAGGCCGGCTCGGTCGCCCTGATCGCGCTGATCTGCCCCTTCGAAGAGGACCGTCGCCTGATCCGGGCCCTGCACGACGAGGCCGGGCTCCCCTACGTCGAGATCTTCGTCGACACCTCCCTGGAGGAGTGCGAGCGGCGCGACCCCAAGGGTCTCTACGCCCGGGCCCGGGCCGGCCAGCTCCCCGGCTTCACGGGCATCGACTCGGACTACGAGCGGCCGACCGATCCGGACCTCGTCCTCGGTCCGGACGCGGGCAGCCTCCCCGAGCAGGTGGCCACCGTCCTCGAGGCGCTCGACGGCCTGGCCCGCTGACCGGCTACTCCTCGACGAGCTCGATCAGGGTGCCGAACGACGTCTTGGGGTGCACGAAGGCCACGGTGGTGCCGCGCGAGCCGGGGCGCGGAACCTCGTCGATCACCCGGCCCCCCATGTCCTTGATGCTCTGGAGCGCCACCGCGCAGTCCTCGACCCGGTACCCGACGTGGTGCAGGCCCTCGCCCTTGCTCGCCAGGTACTTGGCGACGGGGGAATCGTCGCGGGTGGGTGTGAGGAGCTGCACGTAGGAGTCGGCCACCTCGAGCAGGGCCTCCTCGACGCCGTCGCGCTCGACCCGCTCGCGGTGGGCGACGGTGGCGCCGAAGGCTTCGGCGTACCAGGCCACGGCCGCGTCCAGGTCGTGCACCGCGATGGCGACGTGGTCGATCTCGGTCAAGAGCGCGTCGTTCATGCCTCGTGCCTCCGGAAGAGGGTGATGCGGTCCTCGCCCACCTTGGCCCGCAGCTCGGGGTCGTCGATGCCCAACCCTTCCTCGGGCGCCAGGCAGAGTACGCCGATCTTGCCCTCGTGCAGGTTGTGGTGGACCTGGTACGCGGCCTCGCCCACCTCCTCGAGCGTGTAGACGGCCGAGAGCGGGGGGAGCACCTTGCCGTCGTAGATCAGCTGGTTGGCGTCCCAGGCCTCGCGGTAGTTGGCGAAGTGCGAGCCCTTGATGGTCTTGAGCTTCATCCAGAGGTGGCGGTTGTCGTACTCGATCATGTACCCCGACGTCGCCGCGCACGTCACGATCGTGCCCGCCCGCTTGCAGGCGAAGACCGAGGCGCCCATGGTCTGGCGGCCGGGATGCTCGAAGACGATGTCGGGCTCGGCCCCCACCAGCCCGCGGATGTCCTTGCCGAAGCGGCGCCACTCCGACTCGTCCTGGGTGTGCTCGTCGGCCCAGAACCGGTAGTTCGCCGCCTTGCGGTCGATGACGGCCTCCACCCCGAGGTCGTTGAGCAGCTTGACCTTCTCGGGAGACGACACGACGCCGATGGGGGTGCCTCCGCCGTTGAGGACGTGCTGGACGGCGTAGCTGCCGAGGCCGCCGCTGGCGCCCCACACGAGCACCTTGTCGCCCTGGCTCATGCGGGCGCCGTTGGGGGAGACGAGCATGCGGTAGGAGGTCGAGTTGCACAGCGCGTTGATCGCCGCCTCCTCCCAGCTGAGATGCCGGGGCTTGGGCATGAGCTGGTTCGCCTTGACCAAGGTGATGTCGGCCAGGCCACCGAAGTTCGACTCGAAGCCCCAGATGCGCTGGTTGGCCGCCAACATGGAGTCGTCGTGGGCCGAGGGGTCCTGGTCGTCGACGTAGTTGCAGTGGATGGTGACCTTGTCGCCGACCTTCCAGTTGCGAACGGCCGAGCCGGTGCGCAGGACCACACCCGACGCGTCGGAGCCGACGACGTGGTAGTCGAGCGCGTGGCGCGCCGCCCACGGTCCCTCCTTGGCCAGCCGGTCCAGGAACCCGAACGTGGGGAGGGGCTCGAAGATCGAGGTCCACACGGTGTTGAAGTTGATGGAGGACGCCATGACCGCCACGTAGGCCTCGTCGGGGGCCAGTTCGGGCAGCGTCACGTCCTCGACGTGGAGGGACTGGCGGGGATCCTTGTCGGACGATTCCATGCCGTCGAACATTGCGGTTTCACTGCGCCTGACCAGGGCTGCCCGGTAGGACTCCGGCATCGGGAGCCCGGCCAGCTCGTCGGCGGGCGCTCCCGCCACCACTGCGCTGAGGATGTCGCTCATGTGACCCGACGATAGTTGGCCCGTAAGATGTGGTTTCCAGCCGGTAACCAGACCGGCGGGCAACCCGGAGGTGCAGGGAATGGCTGAGGCCGTCATCGTCGCAGGGGCTCGGACCCCGATCGGGAAGCTGTCGGGCGCGCTGGGCGGGTTCACGGCCATGGACCTGGGGGGATTCGCCATCGCCGAGGCGTTGAAGCGGGCCGGCGTCGCCCCCGAGCAGGTCGACTACGTGCTGATGGGCCAGGTGATCCTGGCCGGCCAGGGCCAGATCACCGCCCGGCAGGCCGCGGTGAAGGCGGGCATCCCGATGAGCGTGCCGGCCAACACCATCAACAAGGTGTGCCTCTCGGGCCTCAACACCGTCTACCTGGCCGACCAGATGATCCGCGCCGGCGACGCCGAGATCGTCGTGGCCGGCGGCATGGAGTCGATGACCCAGGCACCGCACCTCCTGCCGGGCGCCCGGTCCGGATTCCGCCTCGGCGACGCCACGCTGCTCGACTCCATGATGTTCGACGGTCTCACGGACGCCTTCGACGACATCGCGATGGGCCTCTCCACCGAGCGCCACAACGAGAAGGTCGGCATCAGCCGCGAGCGCCAGGACGCCTTCGCCGCGGCGAGCCACGAGAAGGCCGCCGCCGCGGCCAAGGAGGGCCGCCTGGCCGAGGAGATCGTCCCGGTGCAGGTGCCCCAGCGCAAGGGCGATCCGCTCCTGGTCGACACCGACGAGGGCGTGCGTCCCGGGACGACGGCGGAATCCCTCGCCGCGTTGAAGCCCGCCTTCGACAAGAAGGGAACCATCACGGCGGGCAACTCGTCACAGATCTCCGACGGCGGCTGCGCCGTCATCGTGATGTCGGCCGAGAAGGCCAAGGAGCTCGGTGTGACGCCGCTCGGCCAGCTGGTGGGCTACGGCATGGTGGCCGGGCCGGACAACTCGCTGCTCACGCAGCCCTCGCGTGCCATCGTCAAGGCGGCGGGCAAGGCGGGCATCGCCGTCGAGGACATCGATCTGATCGAGATCAACGAGGCCTTTGCCGCCGTGGGCCTGGCCTCGCTCGACGAGCTCGGGCTCGACGAGAAGAAGGTCAACGTCAACGGCGGGGCGATCGCGCTCGGCCACCCTGTCGGCATGTCCGGCACCCGCCTGGCGCTGACGGCGCTGCTCGAGCTGCGCCGGCGCGGTGCTTCCACAGCGGCCGTGGCGCTCTGCGGCGGCGGCGGCCAGGGAGACGGCGCCATCCTGCGCAGCTTGGCCTAGCTGCCGAAGCCCGGTCCGGGCAGGCTGCCGAACCGATCCGCCGGAATCCTCCCGGCGGGCCCCAGCAGTGCGGCTTCAGGAATGCGGCTTCAGGAATACGGCTTCAGGAATACGGGGGCACCATCAGGGTGACGAGCGTTGCCGCGCTCGGCTCCACATCGGCCCAGCGGTCCACCGGGAAGCGGTATACGCCGAGCGCGCAGGTGGGGAACCCCTTGCGCCCAGCCTCGGCGCGCCCTGCTTCGTCGGGCGACGCGATCAGCTCCTGCGAGAGCACCTGCGCCGTCGGATTGTGCCCGACCACCATGGCCGCCTCGACGTCGTCTGACAGCGTACGGACCAGGTCGAGGACGTCGTCGGGACCCGCGTGGTACAGGACGTGCTCCAGGCGCCGCTGCAGTGGTTCGGCCACATCGGCCAGCACGAGCTCAGCCGTGGCCGCCGTGCGGGCAGCCGGCGAGATCAGCACGACCGCCGGTCTCGGGACGCCCCGTAGCTCGGACCCGAACCCCTCGCCGTGCCGGGCGAAGAGCCCTCCCAGTGCCGTGGCGTCACGGCGCCCCCTCGGCGCCAGCACGCGGTCGAAGTCACTCCCGCCGGGCGGCGGATCCGTCACCGTCTTGGCGTGGCGCAACAGCCACAGCACGCGTCCCCCGTTGGGGTCCTGTGGCATCAGCCCAGGGCAAAGGCCGCGTGCAGGCAGCGCACTGCCCGCTCCACGTCCTCTTCGGCGACGATGCACGAGGTTCGGATGGTCGACGTCGAGATCATGTCGATGTTGATCTGCTCGTCGGCGAGCGTCTCGAACATGGTGGCGGCGATACCGGGGTGTGACTTCATTCCGGCACCGACCAGGGACACCCGGGCCACCTCGGCGTCCGCCGTGACGCCCGAAGCGCCGAGCTCCTCGGCATGGGCCTGCGCCGTCTCGATCGCCCCGGTCAGGTCGTCGTTGGGAACGGTGAACGAGATGTCGGTGGTGCCCTTCACGGACGTGTTCTGCACGATCATGTCGATGTTGATCGACTTGTCGGCCAGTGCCCTGAACAGCCGGGCCGCCACCCCTGGACGGTCCGGCACGCCGCTCACGGTGACCTTGGCCTCGGACGTGTCATGCGTCACGGCCGTGACGACTGCATCTTCCATGTCTGCATCCTCCTCGACCACCCAGGTCCCCGGTTCCCAGGTGAAGCTGCTGCGCACGTGCAGCGGGACGTTGTGGTTTCGGGCGAACTCGACGGCGCGCAGCATCAGGACCCTGCCACCGGTCGCGGCCATCTCGAGCATCTCGTCGAACGAGATCCGGTTGATCCGGTGTGCCTCGGGGACGATCCGTGGGTCGGCGGAGAACACACCCGTGACATCGGTGTAGATCTCGCACACGTCGGCGCCCAGGATCGCGGCGAGGGCCACCGCGGTCGCGTCCGATCCGCCCCGCCCCAGTGTCGTGATCTCCCGCTCTGTGGAGACACCTTGGAATCCGGCAACCACGGGCACCTTGCCCGCCGCCAGCGCCTCGCGCAGGCGATCGCCCTTGACCTCGAGGATCTTGGCCCGGGTGTGGTCGTTGTCGGTGATGATGCCCACCTGGCTCCCCGTGAACGAGGCCGCGTCCACCCCCAGGTCCGCCAAGGCCATCACGAGGAGGGACATGGAGATCCGTTCCCCGGTGCTGACCAGCATGTCGTACTCGCGAGGCGGCTGGGTGGCGCTGACGGAGTCGGCCAGGTGGATCAGCTCGTCGGTCGTCTTCCCCATGGCACTGACCACGGCCACGACCTCGGCGCCCTGCCGCCGGGTCCGGGCGATGTGGTCCGCCACGGCGCGGATCCGGTCCGCGTCGCCGACCGACGTACCTCCGAACTTCTGGACGACCAGCGGCATCCGGATGAGGCTACCGACTGCACACGGGTCCGATGCCCGTCCGCCGCGGAGACCGGCCAGCCGGTTCGGGGCGCCTGCTCGGCGACCTGAGGCGACCCGAGGATTTGGGTAGGGTCTGCGCCCGTGCCCAGCGAGAAGCGAGCCCGCCAGCGGGCGGCCAGAGAGGCGAGACTGGCCGCGGAGGCCAAGCGGAAGAAGAACCGCACCCGCATCCGCAACGGCATCATCCTCGTCGTTGTGGCGGGCGTGATCGTGGCGATCGCCTTCGTCGTCTCGAGCGGGAAGAAGGCACCGAAACAGTCCACGTCCGCCACGTCCGCCACGTCCGCCACGAGCACGACGGTGTCGACGACCGGGAAGAGCGGAAACGCCCAGCTGCAGGCCGAGGCTGACGCCGCCGCCGTCAAGGCCGGCTGCCCGGCCAGCACCAAGACCCGGGTCAACGATCAGCACTACTCGTCGGCGCCACCGATGACGATCGACACCGCCAAGACCTACACGGCCACGGTCAAGACCACGGTGGGCACGTTCGTCATCACCCTCGACCCCAAGACCGCTCCCAAGACCGTGAACAACTTCGTCTTCCTGGCCGACAAGGGCTACTTCAACTGCAACACGTTCCCCCGGGTGATCCCCGGTTTCGTCGACCAGACCGGTGACCCGACCGGCACGACCTCGGGCGGCCCTGGCTACACCATCCCCGACGAGCTCCCGGCCAAGGCCAACCCGCAGTACCCCCTGGGATCGGTGGCCATGGCGAACAGCGGCCCGAACACGGGGGGTTCCCAGTTCTTCATCGTCGCCGGATCGCAGGGCGAGACCCTGCAGCCGAACTACTCGCTCTTCGGTCAGGTGACCTCGGGTATGAACGTGGTGGACACCATCAACAAGGAGGGCTCGGCCAACGGGATCCCGCCCAATGTGACCCAGCGCATGCTGAAGGTCACGATCAGCTCGTCGTAAGCCGACCACCCCCCGACAACCCAAGCCCTCGACCACTCGGAAGGAATCCGGCCATGGCCACGCCAACACCCCCCAACCCCGACGGCTCCAGCCCGCAGCAGCGGAAATTCGACCAGGAGCCCCCGATGATCATCGACACGGGGAAGCGATACGTCGCCACCATGAGCACCTCGCACGGGACGATGGTCTTCAACCTCGACCCCCTGGCGGCACCGAGGACCGTCAACAGCTTTGTCTTCCTGGCGCGCTACCACTATTTCGATGGCATCGTCTTCCACCGCATCATCCCGGGCTTCGTGCTCCAGGGGGGCGACCCCACCGGGACCGGATCCGGGGGGCCCGGGTATCGCTTCGACGATGAGCTCCCGCAAGCCGGTCGCTACCAGGTGGGCTCGCTGGCCATGGCCAATGCAGGCCCCAATACCAACGGCAGCCAGTTCTTCGTGATCAGCGGTCCGGACGGGGTCCGCCTGCCCCCCCTCTACTCGCTCTTCGGCGAAGCGGTGTCCGGTCAGGAGGTCATCGGGGCCATCGACAAGGTCGGCAGCCGTTCGGGCACCCCGACCGAGCGGGTGGTTATCGAGAGCGTCTCCATCGAGGAGAAGGACTGACCTCCGGGTTCGTCCCTCGGGCCGTCCCTCGGGGCCTACCCCTCGGGATTCGTTGGTCCCTACCGGTGATGCCGGTGAGGGGCTGCCACTGTGATTGCCGATAGTTGGAGCTGCCCGCACCGGGCGCTTCACACCCCGGCGAGACAGGCGGGCGGACCTGAGCCGGTGCACCTCGTTCGCCCTGTATATGGCGCCTCTGGTGTGTTGCCTCTGGCTATATACGCGCGAGTTGACGTTGCCAGACCCAGGTCCGAACTTGGCTCATGCACCCTGGTCGCGCGCGTATACACCGAGCACGAACGTCGTCGATGGCCCATATACAGGCAGAACAGAGACGGTCCGTCCGCGTCGTCGAAGCCCGGCGTCCGGCCGATGAGGTGCAGCAGCCGCGTGAAGGTGCGAGTCCTGCGAGCGGCCCGAGTCCTGAACGCCCCGCGCAACTGACGGGCCGGCGTCTTCAGCCCTTCAGGGCCTCGAGTCCCTCGGTTCGTGAACCGCCGAGGAAGACCACCGGGATGCCGGCGCCTTCTGAGCGCCACGTCCCGTCGGCCGCCTTGATGAGCGCGGTGCGGGCCGGCAAAGCGAGGACGGGGAGACGGGGTGGGGCCATGGCGACGGTGCGCTCGAGCTTCTGGCCGTGCACGTCGTCATGCTCGTCGCCGAAGTGCGGCACGACAGCGAGCTTGTCGACGAGCCCGAGTCCGAGGGTGAGTGCACCACCCCGGGGGTCGACCATCGGGTCTGTCAGGACCATGGCGCCGGCACCGGCGCCGGCCACGACAGCGCCGGCAGCGTACGCGGCGCGGACGCCGTCGAACACAGCTGACTTCTTCAGAGCGGCCCGCAGGTGCAGGGGTGAGCCTCCTGAGAGATAGATGAACTTTGCCTTGGCCACCGTTGCGGCCATGCCGGGATCCTCGGCCGACGCCCGGTCGACGACCATGAGACCTTCCACCCGCGCACCCAGCTCCTCGAACCACTCGGCGGCGCGCAGCACGGTCCGCTCGGGATGCTGGTAGGCGGCAGCCGTCGGAAGGACCAGGACATCGTGGCCGCCCGAGTCCGCCAGAAGCGTCGCGTCGAAGGTGCAGCCCTGCGTCCATTCGTCCCCGCCGACCAGGGCCAGTGTCCCGGGCGTGTCCATGACCCACTCTTGCACGCCAAGGGCCGTCACCTGCACTTCGACGCTAGTGGTTACCCGCCGGTAAGCTTCGGGCCCATGTCGATCACACGGGTGGGAATCGTCGGTTCGGGAATCATGGGCTCGGGCATCGCCGAGGTGGCCGCGGCGACCGGTCACGAGGTGGTGCTGCGTAGCCGCACCCAAGCCGGGGCCGACGCCATGGTCGCCGGCCTGAACAAGTCTTTGGCCAAGCAGGTCGAGAAGGAGAGGCGCACCCAGGCCGAGGCGGATGAGATCGTCGGGCGCGTGCGCGCCACGACGCACCTGGGTGACCTCGTGGACGTGGACCTGGTGATCGAATCGGTCGTCGAGGACCTGGCAGTGAAGAAGGCCTTGTTCGCCGAGCTCGACACGGTCTGCAAGCCCGAGACGATTCTCGCCACCAACACCTCCACGCTGCCCGTCGTTGAGATGGCCATGGCGACGGAGCGTCCCGACCTCGTGTGCGGTGTCCACTTCTTCAACCCGGCGCCGGCGATGGCCCTCGTCGAGGTCGTCCGGCCCATCACCGCCAGTGACGCCACCGTCGAAGCCGCTATCGCCTTCGCCGCCGCGTGCGGCAAGGACCCCGTCGAAGTCAAGGACCAGGCTGGTTTCATCGTCAATGCCCTGCTCTTCCCGTACCTCAACAACGCGGTGCGCCTCTTCGAGCAGGGTGTCGCCGACAAGGAGGGCATCGACGCGGCGATGAAGGGCGGGTGCGGGTTTCCCATGGGCCCCTTCGCCCTGTTGGACCTGGTGGGTCTCGATACGTCCCTGGCCATCCTCGATGCGCTCTACGAGGAGTACCGCGATCCCAACTACGCGGCCGTGCCGCTGCTGCGGCGCCTGGTGACGTCCGGGCGGCTGGGCCGCAAGACCAAGAAGGGCTTCTACGACTACAACCGCTGAGTCCTCCCTGCGAGGCGTGTGCCGTCGGTACGAGCGGGCAGAATGGTGTAGGAACCCATTCGCCGGAGGTGACGTGAATGGCTAGCGACGCGCATCGAGATGCGCCGTGGGTGATGCGCACCTATTCGGGCCACTCCACCGCACGGGCCTCCAACGAGCTGTACCGCACCAACCTGGCCAAGGGCCAGACCGGCTTGTCCATCGCCTTCGACCTGCCGACCCAGACCGGCTACGACCCCGACGCCCCCGAGGCGGCAGGGGAGGTCGGCAAGGTCGGCGTCCCGGTCGCCCATCTGGGCCATATGCGGGAACTGCTCGACCAGATCCCTGTGGACGAGATGAACACGTCCATGACCATCAATGCCACGGCCGCCTGGTTGCTCGGGCTCTATGTGGCACATGCCCAGGAGATGGGCGTTGACCCGGCACGCCTGGCCGGCACGACGCAGAACGACATCGTGAAGGAGTACCTCAGCCGGGGCACCTACATCTTCCCGCCCGGGCCCAGTCTGCGCCTGACCGTCGACACCATCGCCTACACGGTGCGCCACGTCCCCAAGTGGAACCCGATCAACGTGTGCAGTTACCACCTCCAGGAGGCAGGTGCCACACCGACGCAGGAAATCGCCTACGCACTGGCCACGGCTATCGGTGTACTCGATGGCGTCCGCAACTCCGGCAAGATCGACGAGGCCGAGCTCCCGGCCGTCGTCGGGCGTATCAGCTTCTTCGTGAACTCGAGCGTCCGTTTTGTCGAGGAAACCTGCAAGATGCGCGCCTTCACGCAGCTGTGGGACCGCATCTGTCGTGAGCGCTACGGCGTCGAGGACCCGAAGCTGCGTCGATTCCGCTACGGCGTGCAGGTGAACTCGCTCGGGCTGACCGAGCAGCAACCCGAGAACAACATCCAGCGCATCGTGCTCGAGACATTGGGTGTCACGCTCTCGAAGGACGCCCGCGCCCGCGCCATGCAGCTCCCGGCCTGGAACGAGGCGCTCGGGTTGCCGCGACCCTGGGACCAGCAGTGGTCGCTGCGCATTCAGCAGGTGCTGGCGTTCGAGTCGGACCTCCTCGAGTACGAGGACATCTTCGAAGGCTCCAAGGTCATCACGGCGAAGACGCAGGAGTTGGCCGAGGCGGCCTCGGCCGAGTTGGCCGACGTCGAGGACCTCGGCGGCGCCTTCGAGGCGATCGACGAGCTCAAGCGCCGGCTGGTGCGCAGCCAGGCCGAGCGTGTGCGGCGCATCGAGTCGGGTGAGCAGAAGGTGGTCGGGGTCAATTGCTTCACCGAGACCGCACCGTCCCCCCTTCTCGGCGACGGCGAACTGGAGAACATCCTCAAAGTCGACCACCGGGTCGAGGCCGAGCAGATCATGGACCTCGAGCGCTGGCGTGCGGCGCGAGACGACGCCGCCGTGCGGGCGGCGCTCGACGAGCTGCGGCGTGTCGCCGCGGACGAGAGCCCCGAAGGCAACATCATGATGGCCACCATCGCCCTCGCCCATGCCGGTGGCACCACCGGCGAGTGGGCCGGGGCGTTGCGCGAGGTCTTCGGCGAGTTCCGCGCGCCGACAGGGGTGAGCGGCGGCATCGGCCGCCGCGGCGAGGACCTGGCTTCGGTGCGGGCGCGGACCACGGCGCTGGCCGAGCGCACGGGCGGCCCGCCGCGCTTCCTCGTGGCGAAGCCCGGTCTCGACGGCCACTCCAACGGGGCGGAGCAGATCGCCGTGGCCGCGCGCGACGCCGGTTTCGAAGTCATCTACCAGGGGATCCGCCTCACGCCCGAACAGATCGTGGCGGCCGCGCGGGACGAGGACGTCGACATCGTCGGGCTCTCCATCCTCTCGGGGTCGCATCTGGAGCTGGTGCCCGACGTCCTCGACCGCCTCCGGGCCGCCGGCGTCGACGCTGCCGTCGTCGTGGGCGGCATCATCCCGCCCGACGACGCCGAGCTCCTGCTGGGCAAGGGCGTGGCGTCCGTCTACACCCCCAAGGACTATTCCTTCGACCGCATCATGGAGGACCTGGTCTCGCTGGCGGAGCGTCAGCGAGACGCCACCGCCGAGTGAGACGCGCCATCTCGCGCCAGGTGATGGGGACCGCCCCGAGCTCGATGGCCCGCAGGCGGAGGCTCTCGGGGAGGTCGTAGTGGTTCAGCGCCGCCGAGCGTCGGTGGCGCTGGTAACCCCGAGCCGGAATGCCGAGGGCCGACGCCAACGCGTGCAGCTCCGCGGGATGGTCGGCGAGAAGGTGTGACCAGCGGTCCGTGCGATCGCGCACGGTGGCGCGCTGGCGCCAGTCGTCGACGTAGACGGTCAAGGGCGCGCCCAGGGCCGGTCGCGCCGCAACGCCACCGGCTTGTGCCACCAGCGGCCGCTGAAGCGCCACGCTTCGTGTGTCGGAGGCTGCACTTCGGCCGGCACCGGGCGCGGCCAGGCCAGCTGCACCGCTGCGGCGATGGCGGCCAGGACGGCGGGGTCGGGCTCGGGCCGGGGACGCAGTGCCAGCAGTTCGGTGTCGACCTCGAGGCTCACAGCGGGACGTTGCCGTGCTTGCGCCTCGGGAGCTCCTCGCGTTTGGAGGCCAGCATGTCGAGGCTGCGACAGATGACGGCCCTGGTGTCGGCCGGCGAGATCACGTCGTCGATGTAGCCGCGCTCCGCCGCGATGTACGGATTGGCGTAACGCTCCGTGTACTCGTCGATGAGCTCGGCCCGCCGCTGCGCCGGGTCCGCCGCCTCGGCCAGCTCGC
Organism: Acidimicrobiaceae bacterium; assembly: GCA_027306605.1. Taxonomy (GTDB): domain Bacteria; phylum Actinomycetota; class Acidimicrobiia; order Acidimicrobiales; family RAAP-2; genus Bog-473. The sequence continues at coordinate 3,226 of DAHUZK010000052.1, read as the reverse complement.
GGCGGTAGACGATCTCCACCGCGCCATTCGGTCCCATGACCGCCAGCTCGGCGGAGGGCCAGGCGAAGGCGAGGTCGGCTCCGATCGACTTGGAGTTCATGACGACGTAGGCGCCGCCGTAGGCCTTGCGGGTGACGATCTGGATGCGCGGCACCGTGGCTTCGCAGTAGGCGTAGAGGAGCTTGGCGCCGTGGCGGATGATCCCGCCGTACTCCTGGTCGGTGCCGGGCATGAATCCCGGGACGTCGACGAAGGTGAGCAACGGGATGTTGAAGGCGTCACAGGTGCGCACGAAACGCGAAGCCTTCTCCGAGGAGTCGATGTCGAGCACGCCGGCCAGCACGGCGGGCTGGTTGCCCACGACGCCGACGACCCGCCCGTTCATGCGGGCGAAGCCGCACGTGATGGACATGGCCCAGTGGCGGTGTACCTCGAGGTACTCGCCGTCGTCGACCACCGCGGTGATGACGCGCTTCATGTCGTAGGGCTGGTTCGGCGACGTGGGGAGGAAGTCGATGAGCTCGGTGACTGGGCGCTCGGGGTCGTCGCCGCTGACCTCGAGCGGCGGCTCCTCGAGGTTGTTGGAAGGCAGGAACGAGAGCAGGGTGCGCACCTCGTCCAGGCAGGCCTTCTCGTCGGGGGCGACGAAGGTGGCGACGCCGGACTTGGTGGCGTGGCTCATGGCACCGCCCAGCTCCTCGAGCGTGACGTCCTCCCCCGTGACGGTCTTCACCACGTCGGGCCCGGTGATGAACATGTGTGACGTTCCCTGCACCATGAAGATGAAGTCGGTCATGGCAGGCGAGTACACGGCTCCGCCGGCGCAGGGGCCGAGGATCACGCTGATCTGCGGGATCACCCCCGATGCGACCACGTTTCGGTGGAAGATCCCGCCGTAGGAGTGCAACGAGACCACTCCCTCCTGGATCCGAGCGCCCGCTCCGTCGTTCAGGCCGATCATCGGGACCCCGGTCGAGGCGGCCAGGTCCATCACCTTGTGGATCTTCTCGGCGAACACCTCGCCCAGAGCGCCACCGAAGACCGTGAAGTCCTGGGAGAAGACACAGACCCGGCGGCCGTCGATCGTGCCGAACCCCGTGACGACTCCGTCGGTGTAGGGCCGGTTCTCCTCGAGCCCCATGCCGTGGGCCCGGTGCCGGGCCAGCATGTCGAGCTCCTGGAAGGACCCCTCGTCGAGCAGGTACTCGATCCGTTCCCGGGCGGTGAGCTTCCCCTTGGCGTGCTGGCGCTCGACGGCACGGGGGCTCCCGGCGTGCAACGCCTCGTTCTTGCGTTCTTCCAGGTCGGCCAGGCGTTCGGCCATGGAGTGTTCCATGCGCCCGAGGCTAACCGTCCCCCGGTGACCGCCAGAAATCCCGACAGGGACCGCGCGCCGGCCGTCGGCGGCCCAGGTCGTCCGGGGCGGTTCGGCGGCCGCGGCCCACGCCGCGCGATTGTCGAAGGCCCAGGCGACCGCTATCATTGAAACCCTGCCATGTGCGGGCTCAGGCCCAGCGCGGACTGCGCCACATGGAGTTCGAATTTTCCGATCGAGAGGGAGCGCGTGCCCACAATCGCCCAGCTCGTCCGCAAGGGACGGGAGGCCAAGGTGACCAAGACCAAGACCCCCGCCCTGAAGGGCGCGCCCCAGCGGCGGGGGGTGTGCACCCGTGTCTACACGACCACTCCCAAGAAGCCGAACTCGGCGCTGCGCAAGGTGGCCCGGGTCCGGCTGAGCTCGGGTGTGGAGATCACCGCCTACATCCCCGGTGTCGGCCACAACCTCCAGGAGCACTCGATCGTCCTCGTGCGCGGTGGCCGGGTGAAGGACCTGCCGGGCGTCCGCTACAAGGTCGTGCGTGGCGCGCTCGACACCTCGGGCGTGCGCGAGCGCAGCCAGGCCCGCAGCCGCTACGGCGCCAAGAAGGAGTCCTAGGCATGCCCCGCAACGGCCCCGCCACCCGCCGCGAGCTCGCCCCGGACCCCGTCTACCGCTCAGTCCTCGTGACCCAGGTGGTCAACAAGGTCCTCTCCCGCGGCAAGCGCACGCTGGCCGAGCGCATCGTCTACAACGCGCTCGAGCAGGTGCAGGAGAAGTCGGGGGGCGACCCGGTCACCGCGCTCAAGCGCGCCGTCGAGAACACCCGGCCCGAGGTCGAGGTCAAGTCACGGCGCGTGGGCGGAGCGACCTACCAGGTTCCGGTCGAGGTGCGCCCGCGGCGTGCCACCACGCTGGCCATCCGGTGGCTGACCACCTACAGCCGCCAGCGTCGGGAGAAGACCATGGCCGAGCGCCTGGCCGGAGAGATCCTCGACGCCTCGAACAACATCGGGGCATCGGTCAAGCGCCGCGAGGACATGCACAAGATGGCGGAGTCGAACCGCGCCTTCGCCCACTACCGCTGGTAGTGGTACCGCCGAGCCGCTCCGACCCCGGCACCGGATCCAGTACCGGCATCAGAGCAACAGCCCCATCCGCAACCCGAACCGAACCGAATCACCATGGCTGACGCACGCCCCACCCGAGACTTCCCGCTCGCCAAGACCCGCAACATCGGGATCATGGCCCACATCGACGCGGGCAAGACCACCACGACCGAGCGAATCCTCTACTACACCGGCCGCAACTACAAGATCGGTGAGGTGCACGAGGGTGCCGCCACCATGGACTGGATGGTCCAGGAACAGGAGCGCGGCATCACCATCACCTCGGCTGCCACGACCTGCTCGTGGCGCGACAACTGGATCAACATCATCGACACCCCCGGCCACGTCGATTTCACGGTGGAGGTCGAGCGGTCCCTGCGCGTCCTCGACGGGGCTGTGGCCGTCTTCGACGCCGTGGCCGGCGTGGAGCCCCAGACCGAGACGGTGTGGCGCCAGGCCAACAAGTACAACGTCCCGCGCATCTGCTTCGTCAACAAGATGGACCGCATCGGCGCCGACTTCGAGCGCACGGTGGAGATGATCCGTGACCGCCTCGATGCGCTGCCGGCCGTGATCCAGCTGCCGATCGGCGCCGAGTCCGAGTTCAAGGGCGTGGTGGACCTGCTCGAGGAGAAGGCCCTGGTCTGGTCGAGCGACATGGGCGAGGAGTGGGAGACCCTCGACGTCCCGGCGGAATTGGCGGCCGAGACCGAGGACGCCCGCCACCAGCTCATCGACGTCGTCTCCAACTTCGACGACACCATCATGGAGAAGTACCTCGCCGAGGAGCCCATCACGG
>DAHUZK010000048.1 GCA_027306605.1 Acidimicrobiaceae bacterium | reverse complement strand
GGCCTCGTCCTGCCGTTCGCCGCGGCCGAGCGCGACGCTCAGGGGCAGCGCCGCCGTGCCGAGGACGAGGGCAGCCCCCGGGTCGAGCCACCACCACCCCACGCCCGCTTCGAGCGCGGTGCCCACGAGCGTCACGAGGGCGAGTGCGGCGCCCACGCCCGACACCCAGCCGTCGGCGAACAGCGCCCGGCTCGGGATGCGGGGGGCGATGCGGCGCTTGACGACCGACAGCGCCGAAAGCGTCACGACCGATGCCGCGGCGAGCGCGATCCCGAGGTCCGGCGGGTGGCTCGCCCCGTGGCTCGCCAGCTTGTCTGCGCTGTCGGCGATCGTCGCGGCGCCGACGAGTGCCATGCCGATCGTGACCACTCGGAGGGCGAAGCGCTCGTGGCGGGCCGAGATCGACTCGTGGCGCATCGCGTGGCGGAAGTGGACGATGAGGACCCCCGAACCGACGGCGTCGAGGAGCGCGATCGCCCCGAAGACGACGAGCACCAGGCTGTTGGCGGTCGCACCCGAGCCGATGGCGGTGCCGCCAACGACGAGCGTCCAGAGGAGCGACGCCATCGAGATGCGGTAGCCCGCCTGCAGCACGTCTGCTCCAGCGTTCGTGCTGACCAGGCTTCCCGGCGCTCCAGCCGCCCCGCGGCGGCTCTTCAAGCTACCCGGACGCGCCGGGGGGGCAACCCGGAGCGATGTCAGCTCGCGGCGGCGATCTCGAGGACGGCGCCGAGGCCCCGGCGGGGCGTCATGATCTCGTCGATCATCCCGTAGGCGAGTGCTTCCTCGGCCGACATGAAGTAGTCGCGGTCGATGTCCTTCTCGACCTTCTCGACCGGCTGGCCCGTGTGGTGGGCGATGATCTCGGCCATCCGCCGGGTCGTGGCGAGCACCTCGCGCAGCTGGATCTCCATGTCGCTCGGCGCCCCCCGGGTGCCTGCCGAACCCTGGTGGATCATGATGCGCGAGTTGGGGAGGGCGAAGCGCTTCTTCGGGGCGCCCGCGCACAGGATCATCGCCGCGGCCGACATCCCCATGCCGACGCACGTCGTGGCCACGTCGGGCCGGATGTGCTGGATCACGTCGTAGATGGCCATGCCTGCGTAGGCCTGGCCGCCGGGCGAGTTCACGTAGAGGTGGATGTCCTTCTCGGGGTCCTGGGCCTCGAGGTAGAGGAGCTGGGTGATGATGACGTTGGCGATCTGGTCGTCGATCTCCTGTCCGAGGAAGACGATGCGCTCGCGCAAGAGGAGCGAGTAGAGGTCGAACATCCGGTCACCCCGGGTGCCCTCGTCGATCACGGTGGGGATGAGCGTGAAGCGCGAGGTCATGGCTTCTCCTTCCAGGGGGTCATCTCGAAGAGGATATCTCAAATGTGGGTAAGTATCCCTTGACTGCATAGGTCCTGCGTGTCATACTGGACACATGGCACCGGGAATGCGTAAAAACCCACAAAGAGCAGCCTCCTCGGACTCGGACTTCTCGGTCATGGAGTTCGCCCGCATGTTCCCTGACGACGAGACCTGTCTCGTGTGGCTCTGGAACACCCGGTTCAACCTGGGTGACGACGAGGCGCACTGCGAGCGGTGCGAGTGCATCCGGCCCTTCCGCCGCTACTTCGGCAAGCAGCAGCGCCAGGCGTGGACCTGCACGGCCTGTGGCCACCAGATGTACCCGACAGCGGGGACGATCTTTCACAAGTCCTCGACGGCGCTTCACCTGTGGTTCCACGCCATGTACCTCATGACCAGCACTCGTTGTGGCATCTCGGCCAAGCAGCTTGAGCGCGAGCTGGGAGTCACGTACAAGACCGCATGGCGGATGTTCACCCTCATCCGCAACGAACTGATGGACGACAACCCCTGCAAGCTCGAAGGCCACGTAGAGGCCGACGAGATGTACGTGGGTGGTCGTCCCCGGCTGGCCGATCAGCGGACCCCTGAGGCCCGCGTGCGGCACCGCAACTCCAAGACGATGGTGTTCGGGGCGGTCGAGCGCAAGGGCCGCGTGCAGGCTCGCGTCATCCCGAGCAACTACGGATCGACCCTGCAGGGCGAGGTCACCAAGACCGTCGTGACCGGATCGACCCTCTACACCGACCAGGCCAAGCAGTACCACTCGATCGGGGAGAAGGGCTATGACCACCACGCCATCGACCACTCGGCCCGGATCTACGTGGACGGGGACGTGCACACTCAAACCATCGACGGCTTCTGGTCGCTGGTGAAGCGCGGTATATCGGGGACCCATCACGCGGTTTCCCCCAAGTGGCTACAGGGGTACTTGAACGAGTACGTCTGGCGGTACAACCACCGCAACGACCGCAGGGCGATGTTTGCCCTATTGCTCCTTCGGGCGGCGCGGGTGTCGGACGCGGCTGGTTGACGGCCGACGCTTGGGCTTGGCGACCTTCTCCAGGTCACGGAAGACTTCTTCTCGTGTGGGGACCGGAATCTCCAGGCCCTTCTCGGTGTGCTGGGTCGGACGATCGTCCGGTTCGTCTGGCATGACACCTCCAGGTTAGATCGATGGCGCGGGTTTGCATCTTCTGCCCAAAGGAGGCGCGATCGGCGGAGCACCTGTTCTCCGATTGGCTGAATCAGCCCGGCATCTTCACGTTTGACAAGGCATCGGCAAATGACACGCCGTTGTTGTCTCGCCACATCGCCAATGAGGAGGGAGTCACCGAGCACACCTGGAGCGCCCCAGCGCTGGCGTCTGCTACGACCCGCAAGGTCTGTCATGGCTGTAACACCGGCTGGATGGCCAAGCTGGAAAGAGAAGCCAAGCCCGTCCTGTTGCCCCTCATCCAAGGGAAGGCGACCACCATCGGGCCACCTGAGGAAATTTTGATTGCTACGTGGGCCACGAAAACTGCCATTGTTCTTGACGCCACCTTGAGCAAAGAGGAGGACCGTTTCCCTAAGCCCGAGGCTGAAATCGTCCGAGAGCAACTGCGGCCACCTGCCTCATTCAACGTCTTCGTTGCTGCCATTTTTGGCCGCATTCCACCGATGCACTACAACGCCGCCAGGGTGCGGATGACCGTGAATGGCAACGAAACTTTCCAATTCCACTTTCACACCGTTCAGGTGGGCTGCGTCGTGGTCCAGATCATGAGACGCGAGCCTCCACCCACGGACTATGGGGCGCTGCATCGCCTCGTCGTACCCACCCAAATCGAATTGCCATTCGACATCGCGACGTGCATCTTCCCTCCGACCCCAAAGTGCCCGTGGCCCCCGCCGAAGGTGCTCGGTTGGGACGCGCTCGAAAGGTTCAGCACTCGAAACGTGCCTACGCCCGATGAATGGCAGCTTTTGGACCTTGATCGCCACGTGACGACGGACGGCGCTCAGGCGCCGTCGGAGGGCTAGGAGTAGATCACCCACCCTGCATCTCCTTGCCAAGGTGTGCGGAAGTATTCGCGTCGCCTATGCAGAGATGGGATAGTTGCCCAAATGTGAGATATCCTCTTGGGCGTGTCCGACCGACGGCACGAGACGGTGTTCCCCGGGTTCGCCCAGATGGCCGAGCGCCGGCGCGCCCTCGGGGAGGAGCTGGTGACCCGGCGTCGCGAGCTCGGGCTCTCCCAGACCCAGGTCGCGGCGCGGATGGGGACCAGCCAGTCGGCGGTGGCCCGCCTCGAGGCCGGCCAGGGCGACATCCGGCTCTCCACCCTCGAGCGCTACGCGGCCGCACTCGGGTCGCTCGTGACCTGGAGCGTGTCCGAGTCGTGAGCTTCGCGAGCTTCCCGCCCGAGCCGAGCGACTGGGGCGCGTCGCTGCGCGCCCGCATGTTCGACCAGCGGACCGTGTTCTTGAGCGGGGCGCTCAGCGACCAGTCCGCCGGGCAGGCCGCGATGGAGCTCATGACGCTCGACGCGACCGGTGACTCGGTCGTCCAGCTGCACGTCGGCTGCCCGAACGGGGACCTCGGCGCGGCGATGGGCGTGATGGACGTCATCGACACCATGGGCGTGGGCGTGACCGGGGTGGCGATGGGCCTGGTCGGAGGTCCGGCGGTCGGGGTGCTCGCCGCATGCCAGCGAAGGGTCGCCATGCCCAACGCTCGCTTCCATCTCTGCGAGCCCGAGGCGTCGTTCTCCGGGGACGCCACGACCGTCGAGCGGTGGCTCGAGGACCGCCGCCGTCGGTGGGCCCGCTACTGCGAGCGGCTTGGCTGGGCCCTCAAGATGCCGGCCGAGGCGCTCGAGGCGGTGCTGTCGGGTGGCCCTTATCTCGGGGCCGAGGAGGCGATCGCCCTCGGGCTCGTCCACGAGGTGGCGCGGGCCAAGGGCGAGATCACCGCCCTGCGGCCCGGGTATCGCAACGGCGACTGACCGGCGTCGGCCTCAGCCCAGCCGCTCTTCGAGGGCGTCGACGGTGCGGGCCAGCTCGCTGGGCAGGTGGTCGGCGAACTGGGCGTAGTGCTCCCGGATGAGCGGGACCTCTTGGCGCCACTCCTCGTGGTCGACCCTGAGCAGCTCGTCCATGTCCTCCTTGGACACCTCGGTGCCCTCGATGTTGATGGCGCCGGGGGCGGGGACCCAGCCGATGGGCGTCTCGAACGCCTCGCCGCGCCCGCTCGCGCGGTCGAACACCCACTCGAGGACCCGGGAGTTGTCGCCGAATCCCGGCCAGAGGAACCGGCCGTCTCGGTCCCGGCGGAACCAGTTGACGTAGAAGAGCTTCGGGAGCTTCTCTCGATCGGCGTTGGCGCCGATCGAGAGCCAGTGAGCGAAGTAGTGGGCCATGTTGTAGCCGCAGAAGGGCAGCATGGCGAAGGGGTCCCGGCGGAGCTTGCCCACCTTGCCGGCGGCCGCCGCCGTGGTCTCCGAGGCCATGATCGAGCCGAGGAACACGCCGTGCTCCCAGTCGAAGGACTGCACGACGAGCGGGACGACCGATGCCCGCCGCCCGCCGAAGAGCACCGCCGAGATCGGCACGCCCTCGGGGTCCTCCCACTCGGGCGCGATCGCCGGGTCCTGGGCGGCCGGCGCGGTGAAGCGGGCGTTGGGGTGCGCGGCGGGGGTGCCCTTCTCGGGGGTCCAGTCCTCGCCCAGCCAGTCGGTCAGGTGCTCGGGCGGCCCGTCCATGCCCTCCCACCAGATGTCGCCGTCGCCGGTCATCGCGGTGTTGGTGAAGATGCAGTTGGCAGCGAGGGTCAACATGGCGTTCGGGTTGGTCGTGTTGTTGGTCCCGGGCGCCACCCCGAAGAACCCGGCCTCGGGGTTGATGGCCCGCAGCCGGCCCTCGGCGTCGAACTTCATCCAGCAGATGTCGTCGCCGATCGTCTCGACCTTCCAGCCCGGCAGGGTCGGGATGAGCATGGCGAGGTTGGTCTTGCCGCACGCAGATGGGAACGCGCCCGTCACGTAGCGGGTCTCGCCCTCGGGCGAGGTCAGCTTCACGATCAGCATGTGCTCGGCCAGCCAGCCGTCGTCCCGGGCGATGACCGAGGCGATGCGCAGCGCGAAGCACTTCTTGCCCAACAGCGCGTTGCCGCCGTAGCCCGACCCGTAGGAGACGATCTCCCGGGTCTCGGGGAAATGGACGATGTACTTGTTCTCGGCGTCGCACGGCCAGGGCACGTCGGCCTGGCCGTGCTCGAGCGGTGCGCCGACCGAATGCAGGCACGGCACGAACTCACCCTCGGCCCCGAGCACCTCGAGGGCGCCGGCGCCCATGCGGGTCATGATCCGCATCGAGACCACCACGTAGGGCGAGTCGGTGAGCTGCACGCCGATGTGGGCCTTGTCCGAGCCGAGCGGGCCCATGGAGAAGGGCACCACGTACATGGTGCGGCCGCGCATCGAGCCCTCGAAGAGCGAGCGGAGCTCGGCCCGCATCTCTTCGGGGTCCCGCCAGTTGTTGTTCGGGCCGGCGTCGATCTCCTCGGCCGAGCAGATGAAGGTGCGGTCCTCCACCCGGGCCACGTCGCCGGGATCCGAGCGGCACCAGTAGCTGTTCGGGCGCTTGGCCTCCGACAGCTTGGTGAAGGTGCCCTGGTCCACGAGCAGCTGGGCGAGCCGGTCGTACTCCTCGGCCGAGCCGTCGCACCATTCGATGCGTTCCGGGGTGGTGAGTGCTGCGATCTCGTCCACCCAGTCGATCAGCTTCTTGTTGGCTGTTGGAGCGCTGGTGGTCGAGGGCATCCGGTCACACCTTCCTCGGAGGACTCGTTCGGTTGGGTCTTGGGTTCGGCCAGGAGTTACGGGTAGCCGACAATGCTAGGCATGGACGGTGGTCCACCCCAAAACAGCTACCCGAGATGGGTGACCGTCTACCAACCGGCGAAGATGCCGTCCTGCAGCGTATCGGAAGCCGCCTGCGGAGCCGGCTGGGAGCGCCCCCGCCCGGGGAGACCTGGGCCGGCGACGACGCAGCGGTGCTCCTGGCGGCCCCGGGCGCCGGGGGTCCGGCGATCCTGTTCACCACCGACGCCGTCGTCGAGGGCGTGCACGTGGACCTCGCACTCGTCACCCACGCGGACGTCGGGTGGAAGGCCCTTAGCGTCGCGGTGAGCGACGTTGCTGCGATGGGGGGCGTGCCGATGGGCGCCGTGGTGACCCTGGGCGCCCCGCCCGGCACCGACGTCGATGCGCTGGTGGACGGGCTGGCCGAGGCCGCCGAGCGCTGGGAGTGCCCGGTCGTCGGCGGCGACCTCACCTCGGCCGGCCAGCTCGTCGTATCGGTGAGCGTGCTCGGGCGCCTCGAGGGGAGCGCGCCGGCGGTGCTCCGCAGCGGCGCCCGGGTGGGAGACACGCTCTTTGTCACCGGCCCGCTCGGGGCCTCGGCC
>DAHUZK010000044.1 GCA_027306605.1 Acidimicrobiaceae bacterium | reverse complement strand
CCAGAAGCTGGCCGCGGCTCTCGGCGCCCGCGACGTCGTCCATCCCGAAGATCTCGACGTGTTCCCCTCCTGGGAGCCCGAGCGCCAGTCCGGCCGGGCTGCCCACGTCGTGCTCGAGTGCTCGGGACACCGCGCTGCGATCGAAGCCGCCTTCTGCCAGGTGGCCCGCGGGGGGATCCTCGTCATGGTGGGAGCGGGCATCGACCACCCGACCTTCGACATCAACCGGATGATCCTCAACGAGCTCACCGTGACGGGCTCCTTCGTCTACGACCAGGGTGGGTTCGAGCGCGCACTCGAGCTCCTGGCCTCCGAAGGCTTCCCCAACGAGCTGCTGATCGAGGCGGGCGACGTCCCGCTCGACGGGATCACGCAGGCTCTCGAGGACCTCGCCGTCGGGCGGATCGCCGGCAAGGTCATGGTGGTCCCGGAGGTGCGATCCTGATGGCCCATCCGTTCTATCCCTCGGGAAATCCACGCTTCAACCACGTGGCGATGTCGTTGCCGGCCGACCAGCTGGCCACCGAGAACCGGGCGGACCTGTGCCGCTTCTTCCACGAGGTGCTCGGATTCGAAGAGATCGAGGTGATGACCGAGGACCGGCGACGGCTGATCCTGAGCTGCGTGCACTGGGACCAGTTCATCTTCCTGATCGCCGAGGACGATCCGATGCGCTGCCCGCACATGGATCACTACGGCTTCGCCGTCGGTTCCCTCGACGAGCTCAAGGGGATCCAGGAGCGGGCCGAGACCTTCCGCAAGTCCGACGACCGCATGGAGCTCATCGACCTGCACATGGACGATCAAGGAGTGGTCAAGATCCACTCGCTCTACGTCCACTACCTCCTGCCGATGACGATCGAGTTCCAATACTGGGAGTTCCCCGAGCCCGCTGCCGGCTGAGCCGACCCGGGAGCCGGGCCGCCCACCGGGAAGAGGCAGCGAACGGCCCCCACTTCAGCGGGGAGGGGACAGGGGAGCCCAGTGAGGGCCGTCCGCTGGGTCATGAGAGGGTGCACCTCCGCGGGACCCGGCACCTCCGATATTGCAACTTCGGTTTACACCGGACGCCCGGGAATCGCAAGGGTGTCCGGTGCTCGGGTTCGGAGGCTTCGCCGCCACCCGCGGGCGGCTCGACGGCGCCATGACGAAAGACGAGGTCCTGGCACATTGCAGCGAGTTGGCGGGCCACGATACCGGTACCGGTGTCGGCCGACCTCGAGAACTGCCGCGCCGACGCGCTGCAGGGACGGCGGCCTACTGGGACATGGCCGGTGCCGCCCGCCGGGACATGCAAGCTGCAGGCGGCGTTCGTCGAGTCCTGAGCGCGACGTGCCCTGACCGCGACCACCGTCACGAGCGGACGGCGACCGTCACCTCGATCTCGACCGCACCGTCGCGCGGCAACGCCGCGACGCCGATGGCCGAACGGGTGTGCCGGCCCGCCTCGCCGAACACGTCGGCCAGGACCGTGCTGGCACCGTCGACCACCGCGGGCTGCTCGTGGAAGTCCGGCGCCGACGACACGAACCCGGTGACGGTCAGGACGCGCTCGACGCGGTCGAGGGAGCCCAGCGCCGCCTCGAGCACGGCCAGCGCATTGAGGGCGCACACGGCAGCCGCCTGGCGGCCCTCCTCGACGGTGACGGTGTCACCGAGACGGCCGAGGCACGTGAGCTTCCCGTCGATGCGCGGGAGCTGACCCGACGTGCGCGCCACCCCGTCGTGCACCACGACGGCATCGAGCGGATCGTGCGGCGGGTGCGGTCCGTGCAGCGTGAGGCCCAGCTCGTCGAGCCGGGCGCGGATGGTGCCCTCTCCCACGGCGCCTACCGCATGAAGGGGTAGACGTTGGCGAAGTTCTCGTTCACCTTCTCGGGCAGCGGATAGATGGTGCCCAGCTGCTTGGCGCCCCAGATGATCTTGGCCGAGCGCTCCACCAAAGCGGTGTTGTGCATCGCCCTCTCCATGGTCGTTCCCACCGCCACCATGCCGTGGTTGGCGATCAACGCCGCCCCGCGGTTGTCGAGCGCCTTGACGACCTGCTCGGCGAGGTCGGGCGAACCACTCGGCGCGTACTCGGTACAGCGGATGTCCCCGCCGAGATAGACGGTGAACTCGTCGATGCAGCTCGGCACGTCCTGATGGGCGACGGCGAACATGGTGGCGTAGACCGCGTGGGAGTGGATGCACACGGCGATGTCCTCGTATGCCGCCTGCACGGCCATGTGGAGGTACTTCTCCGAGGTCGGGCCCCGCTCGCCCGAAACGACGTCTCCAGCCGGGTTCACGATGACGATGTCCTCCACCGTCATGAGCCGGTAGTCGAGCGAGGACGGCGTGAGGGCGACGTTCCCGTCCTCCATCCGCGCCGAGATGTTGCCCGAGGTCCCCTCGACCAGCCCCTTCTCCAAGAGCTCCTTCGCTGCGGCGCAGATCCGCTCGGGTGCGTTGTCGATGAAGGTGGCCATGGCCGCGTGCTCCTCGCGCTCGTGGGGCGACCGTCGTCCCCGTCGGTGGGCTCGATGGTACAACGCCCGGACCCATGCCTGACACGGCTGTCAGAGATCGCGGGCCCGCGGTACTGTCTGCCCTCATGGGACTTCTCGACGGTCGTGCGGCAGTGGTCACGGGTGCGGGCCGGGGCATCGGGCGGGACATCGCCCTGTGCCTGGCGTCCGAGGGGGCCAAGGTCGTGGTCAACGACGTGGGTGTGACCCTCGGCGGCGAAGGGACGGCGGAAGACCCCGCGACACAGGTCTGCAAGGAGATCGAGGCGGCCGGCGGGCACGCCGCGCCCAATCATGACTCGGTCAGCGACTTCGAGGGGGCCGGCCGGATCGTCAAGGCCTGCGTGGACGACTTCGGCTCGATCGACATCCTGGTCAACAACGCCGGCATCGTCCGCGACCGCACCGTCGTCAAGATGGACGAGGCCGACTACGACGCAGTGATCGCCGTCCACCAGAAGGGCACGTTCAACACGGTGCGGCACGCCGCCCCGCTCATGAAGGACGCCGGCTACGGGCGGATCGTCAACATCACTTCCTCGGCCGGGCTGCGCGGCAACTTCGGGCAGACGAACTACGGGGCGGCCAAGGCGGCGATCATGGGGATGACCTTCGTGTGGGCCCTCGAGCTGGGCAAGTACGGCATCACGGTCAACGCCATGGCGCCCGCCGGCTTCACCCGCATGACGGAGAACCTCTATGCGGGGGGCGAGGCTCCGGCCGACCAGGACCCGGCTCTCAACGCGCCACTGATCGCCTTCTTGGCCTCCGAGGGGGCGTCCTACGTGAACGGGCAGGTCCTCGGGCGCACCGGGTTCGGCTACACGCTCTTCCAGACGCCACGCCAGATCGCCACCATGTGGCGCGAGGGCGGCTGGACCCCCCAGGAGGTGGCGGACCACTTCCACGACGTGCTGGGCCAGCACCTCCAGCCCGTCGGCATGGGCGAGCACCCCCTGCTCGGCAAGAAGAGCTGACCCGCGCCGGAAGGCCAGACGCACCCCGGCGCCAACCCTCGGTAGGGTGGGGTCGCTGAACACCGACCAGCCAGGGAGGGCCACGCCATGATCGTGCGCGACAAGATCTACATCAACGGGGCCTGGGTCCCCTCGACGGGGAGCGGGACGCTCGAGGTGATCGACTCCGCCACCGAAGAGGTCTTCGCCACCATCCCCGAAGGCACCGCCGAGGACGTCGACAGGGCCGTCCAGGCCGCGGCGGCTGCGTTCCCCGCCTGGGCCGCCACCTCGGCCGAGGAGCGCGGCAAGCTCCTCACGCGCATCGGCGAGGCGCTGGCCGCCCGCACCGACGAGGTGGCGCAGGTGATCAGCCACGAGGTCGGCATGCCGATGACCCTGTCGGGCACGATCCAGGTCGGCCTCCCCGCCGGCGCCTTCGCCGACGCGGCCAAAGCGGCCGAGACCTTCGAGTGGGAAGAGGAGATCGGCAACTCCCTCGTGGTCCACGAGCCGATCGGCGTCGTGGGCGCCATCACGCCGTGGAACTACCCCCTGTACCAGATCGTGCTGAAGGTGGCCCCGGCACTGGCGACCGGCTGCACCGTGGTGCTCAAGCCGAGCGAGGTTGCGCCGATCAACGCCTTCGTCCTGGCCGACGTCATCGACGAGGTCGGACTCCCGCCGGGTGTCTTCAACCTCGTCTCGGGTGTCGGCCCCGTCGTCGGTGAGGCCATCGCGGCCCACCCCAAGGTGGACATGGTCTCCTTCACCGGCTCGACGCGGGCCGGGCGCCGGGTCATGGAGCTGGCGGCCCACGACATCAAGCGTGTGGCTCTCGAGCTCGGAGGCAAATCGGCCAACGTGCTGCTCGACGACGCCGACCTCGCCACCGCGGTGCCGGCGGGCGTGTTCGGCTGCTACCTCAACTCGGGGCAGACCTGCTCGGCCTTGACTCGCATGATCGTGCCGCGCCAGCGCCTGGCCGAGGTCGAGGAACTGGCAGCCGCTGCCGCGGCCGGCTTCGCCCCCGGCGATCCCTTCGAGGAGGGCAAGCTGATCGGGCCGCTCGTGTCCGCCGTGCAACGCGACCGCGTCCGTGGCTACATCAAGAAGGGAATCGAGGAGGGCGCCAAGCTGGTCACGGGCGGCGCCGACACCCCCGAGGGTCTGGACAAGGGGTTCTTCGTGCAACCCACCGTCTTCTCCGAGGTGACGCCGGACATGACCATCGCCAAGGAGGAGATCTTCGGGCCCGTCCTCTCGATCATTCCCTACGACACCGAAGAGGAGGCCATCGAGATCGCCAACGGCACGCCCTACGGCCTGGCCGGAGCGGTGTGGAGCGCCGACCCGGCCCGCGCCGAGCGGGTGGCCCGTCAGATGCGCACGGGCCAGGTCGACATCAACGGCGGCAACTTCAACCCGAGCGCTCCCTTCGGCGGCTACAAGCAGTCGGGCATCGGGCGCGAGCGGGGCAAGTACGGCCTCGAGGAGTTCGTCGAGACCAAGGCGATGCAGCGCTGACGGTGGGTGCTGCCGTGCCCCTCCGCTGAGCGCGCGTACCAGCCGGCGGGTACGCCGTCGGCGGACCGCGCTGGCCATCGCACTCACGTTCGCGCTCGGCATGGCGATCGTCTGGGCGTTGTTGCTCTCTTCTTCCACGCCTTCGGCGACGGGGACCTCGCACCCCACGGCGTTGGCGCGCACCAAGACCTCCACGACCGCCTCGATCCCCGCGTCGACCACGACGACCACGACGACCACGACGTCCACGACCGTGCCGCCCACCACCACGAGCCCGACCCTGGACCCGGGAACGCTGCCGCAGACCACCGCGCTCCCCCCGGCGAGCACTCCGCAGTTCAGTGCGGCCATGGCCGGCCTGTGGCAGGGCATCGTCACCGACTCGGTCACCCCGGCCCTGCCCGCCTTCTTCCCGGAGTCGGCGTACGTGCAGCTCAAGACCGGCATCGCCTCCCCCGCTGGAGACTGGCAGAACCGGTTGGTGGCCGACTACGCGCTCGACATCGGTGCCGCCCATGACCTCCTCGGCGCGGGGGCAGCCTCGGCCTCGCTGGTGAGCGTGTCCGTTCCCGAGCAGTACGCGCACTGGATCTCACCGGGCGTCTGCGCCAACGGCATCGGCTATTTCGAGGTGGCCAACTCGCGCCTCGTCTACAGCGAGGGTGGACAGACGAGCTCCATCGGGATCGCCTCGCTGATCTCGTGGCGGGGCGAGTGGTACGTGGTCCATCTCGGTGCCATCTTGCGCAGCGGGTCGGGCGGCGAGGTGGACGCTCCGGCCATCGGGCCCGGCTACTCGGCGCCGTCGAACACCTGTTGAGCTCACCCGCTCCGCTTGGACGCACCTCCCTGCTTCGACGAAGCCGCTCTCTTCAGAGAACCGGTCCTCTCTCCCGATGACCCCGCAGCCTGACCGGGCACGGACGGCGTGGTCCCGCCGGGGGTGAGCACCTCGACCCCCGAACCGGCGGCGTCGGCACTGCTGCCCAGCCCGAGCACGACGGCATTGCCCACGGTGGCGATGCCGGACCAGTCGAACGCTGGGAGGGCCACGTCGGTGAGCAGCTTCCCAGTGGCGGCGGCGCGCACCACGATGCCCCTGGCGAGGGCGAGGCCGTCGAAGTACATCCCCCCGGCGACGGTCACGGCCGAGAAGGAGTACGCGTCGTCGGCCTGCCAGACCACCTTTCCGGTGGCCGCGTCGAAGGCATGGTCGGTGGGGTTCTCGTTGGCCTGGTCGCGCGGGTTCGACGGATCGCACACCGGGCGCAGCCCGCTCTTGGTGGGCAGGAAGTCGCCGAGCCCCGTGGCGCCCAGCACCAGCCGGCCGTCGTAGGCCGTGTTGCCGATGAAACCGCCCGACGAGCCACCGAACACCACGTTGGTGGACCAGCGCAGGCGCCCGGTGGCCGGGTCGAGCGAGTAGTAGGTCCCGTTCTTCGACCCCTCCCCCAGGAACACCGTCTGCCCCCCGGCTCCCAGCCCGGCGTTGGCCGACGCGCCGAAGTCGTAGTCGCAGGCCGGGAACGTGGCGAGGGGGTGGAATCTCCAGGCCAGGGTCCCGCTGCCGATCCGCAACGCGATGACCGAATCGGCGTAGGGGGCGTTCCCCAGGAACTGGCAGTCGGCCGTCCCGAACACCACGAGGCCGAGGTCGGGCAGTACGGTGCCCGACGACCAGATGCTCCCGCAGCTGTCGTAGAGGGCCGCGGTGCTCCCGGGCCTGGCCACGTCGGTCTGGAACTGCCACACGGGATCGCCCGTGGCCAGGCTGGCAGCGACCACCCGCCCGGCCGAGCCGGGCTGCCCGTCCTCGTCGACGCCGAAGAGGACCCGGCCGTCGGCGACCACCGGCGAGGAGAAGATGCGGGTGCTGTCGGTCGAGGGATGCAGCGGACCCGGCGTCCCCGGGTAGTCGTGCTCCCAGTAGACGGCGCCGCTGCGGGCGTCGAGGGCGTACAACGTGTAGCCCCCTGCGAAGATGACCAGGGCGGGACGGTTGCCGGAGGCGGGCTGGTACCAGGCGGAGGAGGTGACGAGACCCCCGTCCGACGTGACGTCGCGCGGGACTTGGCCCGGATAGGGGGTGATGCCGTCCTGGGACTTGAGCCGCACCTTCCAGCGCACCGCACCCGTCCGGAAGTTCAGGGCGTAGAAGTAGTCGTCCCACGACCCGACGTACACGGTGTCCCCGACCACCGTCGGCTGCGCCGTGACGGCATCGCCGGTCGGGAAGAACCAGGCGGCACGCAGCGTCTGCACGGACGCCGGCGTGAGCGTGGTGCGACCGTGAAAGGTGTGCTGGGCATCGTGGCCGAAGCTCGGCCAGTCCCATGGGCTGGGCTGCGCAGCGGTCGACGCCGGCGCGGTCGACGCCGGCACGCCGGCCGCGGCCGCGGCCGTGCCGGGCGCCCAGGCCGTGGCGGACGAGAGGACCACGAGCGTGAGCACCGGCGCGAGCACGAGCGCCCGCACCGGCCGCACGCGGCCGGGCACACCGAGACGCACGCTCAGCCGAAGCCGGCGGTGGCCGGGCGGTCCGACGCCGGGCCCTTGTCGGGTGCCGGGTTCTCCGACGGTCCCGAGAGGGGCGCCTTGATCCTTCCCGTGGGGTACGGGCATCTGGTCTTGGCCGGCACGCACACGGTGACGCTGGTCGGGAAGTCGAACCCACCGGCCACGGTCACCGGCGTGCCGGGCTGGCCGCCCGTGACCGGTACCCGCATGACCCTGCCGCCGTAGGCGGCCGGACCGCAGCCCGTCAGCGCCGCCTTGCAGGTGATGTGGATGTCGACGAAGTACAGGGTTCCGTCGGGCGCGAACGCGAGGCCGAAGGGGTTGTACTGGTTCGGGTTCGTCCCCATGTCGGCGAGCGGCGTCCCCGGTACGGTGCCGTACCCGGGTTGGGGTTTCCCGTCGGCCGTCACCCAGACGATGGACGGGTTGCCGATGAAACTGCTCACGGCGTAGCAGCCGCAGGTGGGGTCCTCCGCCACCCCGGCCGGGAAGGAGATCCCGCTCACGAAGTCCGACACCTTCACCTTGTCGCGCTGGTACATCCCGCCGGGACATTGGGCGGCACTGGAGGGCAACGAGGAAATGGCGAAGCGCAGCACACTCGAGGTGCCGACGTTGGGCACGAGCAGATCGCCGTTCGGCGCCAGCGCCATGGTGCCGGGCTGGGCCAGACCGCCCGAGCCATCGGTGTGGTGGGGGCCGTAGCCGCCGCTGGTCGGTCCGTAGACGATGCAGGACGTCGTGTAGTGCGGAGCGAACCACTCGACCAGCCGGCCGCTGCTCGGCGGCGGGTAGGAACCCTGCGCCGTGGCGATGTCGGTCCCGAAGATGTTCTGGTGCCTGTCGACCGCGCACCCGGTGTACGTCGAATTGTTGTTGAACACCCCGTCGGCGGTCGGCGGCGAGTCCTGGCCCACCGACTGGCCCTTCATCTTGTAGGGCCCGGGCACAGAGAGCGTCTCGCCGCTGAACGAACCGTTGGGCTCGTCGAGCTCCTCTCCGTCGGCGGGCTGCTTGTAGGGCTTGGCGCTCCCGAGGTCGCGCTGGTTCGGCAGCGTCGGGTCGTACCCACCGACGAAGCGTCCGTCGGGCAGGACGCAGACCTGCCCGTTGAGGTCCCAGGCCGGCAGGAGCTGGCCCTGGGTACCCGAGGGCATGTGGAGGAAGTCCACCTCCTCGTTCTGGTCCCAGTAGACGAGGTAGCCGGGTTTCCCCTTGAGCCCGCCGCCGGTGAGGGGCACCGTGCTCCCCGGGGTCGTCGACGCGCCGGCCGCCCCGAACCACATCGTGCCCAGCACCACTGCGGCGAGACAGCCCAGCGTTCCGAGCCGCGCCACGGTCCGTCCGCGCCTTCTCTTGACCACCCCGTCTCCACCCCCGTGTCACCACGCCTGACTGACGCCGGCGTCACCCTAGGCCAAACCACCGGCCGGACGACGGGCCGACCCTCGGACGAGTGCGTTCAGGAGAGCGGGTCCCTCCACCCGGGCGAGCCGGTCCGGGCCCCGGCGGCCACCCGGAGCCCGATGAAGTTCTTCTGGGCCTCGACCGTCCCCGCCCCGAAGCACAGGCCGCGGATGTCGCGGTACGCCCGTTCGAGCGGGTACTCGCGGGAGTAGCCGTACCCGCCGTGGATCTGCATCGCCTCGTCACAGACGAACTTCGCGGCCAGGTTGGCCGCCGTCTTGGCGATGGCGGTCTCGAGGGCAGGTGGCGTACCACCCGGGCCGGCCAGGCGTACCGCCCGGGCCAGCAGCAGCCGCGCCCCCTCGAGCTGCACTGCCATGTCGGCCAGCTTCCACTGCAGCCCCTGCAGCTCGGCCAGGGGCCGGCCGCCGACGACCCGTTCGTTCATGTAGCGCACGGCGTGCTCGAGCGCGCCCTGTGCCGCACCCACGCACATGGAGGCGTTGCCACAGCGCTCGTGGTTGAGGTGTGACAGGAGAACCTTGAAGGCCGACGTGTCCGACGGGTCGCCGGCGATCAGGATGTCGTCCTCGGTGACCTCCACGCCGTCGAAGGCAAGCTCGGCCTCGGTGGCGGCATGGATGCCCATTCCCTTGTGACGGCCGGTGACCGAGACCCCGTCGCGATCGGTTGGCACGATCACCGCGCCGATACCCTTGGCGCCTTCTCCCCCGGGCCACCGGCACCACACCAGCACGCCCTGGGCCACGTCGCCCAGGGTCGAGTAGTTCTTGTACGCCTGCAGCCGCCAACGGCCAGGACCGTCGGCGGTCAGCGAGGCCCGCATGTTCTGCACGGCCGAACCGGCATCGGGCTCCGTGATGCCGATGCTGATGATGGCGTCCCCGTCGGCTACGGCAGGCAGCCAGCGGTCCTTCATGGCCTCGGGCCCCAGGTGCTCGATCCCGCGCGGCGGCCCGTTGAAGGTCAACTGGCAACAGATGGCCGACGAGACGTCCGCCCGCGCGATCTCCTCGAGCACGATGGACGCCTCGACGTCGCCCAGGCCCATGCCGCCCCACTGCTCCCCCACGGTGATGCGCAGCAGATCGGATGCCGCCAACGCCTTGCGAACCTCGGCCGGCACGGCGCCGTCCTCGTCGGCCTGATGGGCGCGCGGCCCCACCTCCCGTTCCGCCACCTCGCGGGCCAGCTGGCGCAGAGACGCCTGGTCGTCGCTCTCGGCCAGCAGGTCCTCGCCCGCCTCCCCGGGGGAGCCGTCCATCAGTCGCGCTCGGTGCCGACGATGCCGACGAAGCTCACACCCTCTCCCGGCGCACCGCCGAGGTTGTGGGTGAGCCCGAGCGTGCGCCCCGGACCGACGGTGTTGATCTGCCGCTCCGGGGGCGCCTCGCCCCGCAGCTGCAGCCAGCACTCGAACAGCATGCGCAGGCCCGAGGCACCGATCGGATGCCCGAAGGACTTCAGGCCGCCGTCGGGGTTGACCGGCAGGTCGCCGTCGCGGTCGAACGTCCCCTCCAGCACCTCCTTCCACGCCGTGCCCCGTTCGGCGAAGCCGAGATCCTCCATCAAGACGAGCTCGGTCGGCGTGAAGCAGTCGTGCACCTCCGCCATGGCCAGCTGCGAGCGCGGGTCGGTGATGCCGGCCTGGGCGTAGGCATCTTCGGCCGTGCGCACCACCTCCTCGAAGGTCGTGTAGTCGTAGGCCGGGTCGATCGGGCCGGCGGCAGGGCCGGCGACGAACGAGAGTGCCTTCACGTAGAGCGGGTTGGCGCAGTAACGCGGTGCGTCGTCGGCCCGGACGATGACTGCCGCCGCCGAACCGTCGCTCACCCCGCTGCAGTCGAAGACGCCGAGGTCGCCGGCCACCAGTGGCGCCCTGGCGATCGTCTCCATGGGCACCTCCTTCTGGAACTGCGCGCGGGGGTTGCGGGCACCGTTCTGGTGGTTCTTGTAGGCGATCCGGCTCATGACCTCCTTGAGCTGGTCCTTGTCCACCCCGTACTTGTGCGCGTAGGAGGGGGCGAGAAAGGAGAAGGCGGCAGGCGAGGAGAGACCGGGATCGGTCCCGTCCCCCACGGCGCGGATGCCGGTGAGCCCCGAATACCCCGTGTCCTTGAGCTTCTCCACACCGACGGCCATGGCGATGTCGTAGGCGCCCGAGGCCACGGCATAGCAGGCGTTGCGGAAGGCCTCCGAGCCGGTGGCGCAGTAGTTCTCGACCCGGGTCACCGGCTTGTAGTCGAGCTTCAGCGGCTTGGAGAGCGTGACGCCGCAGACACCCGATGTCATGGTGCCGAGCCAGAAGGCGTCGATGTCGTGGATCGACATCGACGCCGAGGCGGCTGCTTCCGTGGCGGCCTCGGTCAGGAGGTCGTCGACCCCCTTGTCCCACAACTCGCCGAAGCGGGTGCAGCCCATACCGATGATGGCCACCTGGTCGCGAATGCCACTGCTCGCCATCGCCCTACTCTCCTCGCTCCGTCTCGTTCCCGGTCTCGTTCCCGGTCTCGTTCGCTGTCTCGTTCACGTCTCGTTCTCGCTCCCGTGCCCGGTCGCGCCGGCACCTGCCAGCGGGCGGGCCTTCCAGAAGTAATTGTGCACGCCCTGTGCCGTCCACACCCGGCGGAACGTCATGGACACCCGGTCACCGATCGACAACTCGTCGGGACGGGCGTCGGTCATCTCGCACCGGAAGCGGCCGCCGCCGTCGAAGTCGATGATGACGCCGATGACCGGCGGCGAGAGCGAGAAGGCCAGGTGGTCGATGGTGAACGTGGCCACGGTGCCGGGGACGTCGGCCAAGCGCTCCGCCTGCATGTGGTCGATGGCACGGCAGTTGAGGCAGGCCCGCGTCGGGGGCATGTGGCGGAACCCGCAGGCCGTGCAACGGCTGGCGGCGAAGGCGTACTTCCACGCCTCGGAACGGTGCACCGTCGGTGCGCCGGGACGCTCGGGGTCCGGACGGCGGGGTGGCTCCCGGTGCATCTGGCCCCGCCAGGTCAAGAAGCCGGCGTAGCTCAGATCGTCGCGCCCGGCGGCGATCTGGTCCGCGACCGAGGGGATCCCCGCCTCGGCGCGGGCCCGGTGTGCGGCGACCAGCGCTTCGTCGGTCCGGAGCACGAAGGCGTCGGCACCGTCGGCCAAGGAGAGCACGGCGATCACCTGGTCGGGTTCGGCCCGCTCCAACACGTCGCACAGCGCCACGCCGGCGTGGGCCGCACCCAGGTTCCCCACCATCCCCGACAGGTCGGGCGCCAGGACACCCTCGCTCACGCCGAGGCCCTTGGTGACCGCCTTGACGGCCCTGGCGTGCAGCCCCGTGACGACGGCGTGGTCCACGTCCCCTTCGGAGATCCCGGCGTCCTTCAGGGCGGCGGCGAACGCCTCCCGGGCCAGCGGCACGTAGAGCTCCTCGCCGAAGCGCTCCTCCCAGACGTGCGAGTCCGTTTCGCCAGGGACCCGCCAGCGGTCGAGGAACTCGTCGCTGGCGGCGCCCCGCCCCACCAGCTGGGCGACGCCGCCCTCGGGCGCGCAGAGGAAGGCGGCGGCGCCGTCCCCGCTGTCACGCTCCTCGGCCGAGCCCGCCAGACCCGTGCGCAGGTCGGAGACGACGGCGAGCGTCGTGCGGCCCGCGGCCGCGCCTCGTGTCCCCGAGCCGGCCGGCACATCGGGGCCAGGCGGCACACCCGGGCCGGACAGCGCCAGGGCCTGGAGCAGCGACCCGATGGCCGAGCGCGAGGAGCCGGCGAAGTCGTAGGCGCCGCAGGCCCGCCCGAGCCCCAGCGCCGCGTGCACCGTGGTCGCGCTGGTCTTGTCGAGATACGCGGGGTCCGGCGTCGAGAGGACCAGATCCTGGACGGCGCCGGCGCCCGGACCGGCGGCCAGGGCCCGTCGCCCCGCCTCGACCCCCAAGGTGGTGGTGTCCTCGTCGTAGGAGGCGACGGCGCGCGTGCCACGACCGCCACCGCTGCCCAGCACGGCCCCGATGGCCGACCGTTGCAGGCGCCAGTAGGGCAGGTAGGCGCCCCAGGCTGCGATGCCGCCGCTCATCCGTTCACCTCCGCTCGCTCGGTCCGGTCGTCGGCCAGCTTCGGGGCCGCCCGCCCGCAGGGTCTCAGGGACGACGGTACCCCGTTGGCCGGCCCAACCCGAACTCCGGCCGGACCCGGGCAGGAGAGCCGGACCCGGTCGTCACGGCCAGGCTTCGGCCGTGTCCCTCGGGCTGGGTCACGCGTGCGGGGTCACGTCGGTGGGGGGCACGCCGGTGGGATCAGGCCGTCGCGACGACGACCATCTCCCAGCTGTCCAGTTCGAGCGGCCCGCCGCCACCGGCTCGGAATCTGACGTCGCGAAACCCCGCCCGCTCGAGCCACACCACCCACTCGGGTGGCGTGGGCAGCCGGACGAAGTACGACGCCTGGCGGCGTGCTCCGTCGCGATGCACGGTGCGCTCGACGATCATCCGACCCGTGATGGGGTCGAAGGTCGACAGCTCGAGCATCGTGTCGTCGCCGCGCTGCACCACGACCGCGTCGGGTGCCGGCGTGAAGTGACGGACACCGCCGTCGTGATGCATCGTGTCGATGGCGACGCGGCCCCCTGGGCGCAGCACGCGGTGGAACTCGGCCAGCACGCGATGGCAGTCGTCGTCGTCGTAGTAGCCGAACGAGTTCAGCCAGCACACCACGGCGTCGAAGGGGCCCCCGACCGGGAGCTGCCGCAAGTCGCCTTGGAGGTAGGTGAGGGTGCCCGTCGCTCCGGTCGGCAGGGCCGGCTCCGCTCTGGCCTGCTCGAGATAGGCCCGCGTGACGTCGACGCCGGTCACCTGCAGACCGGCGGCGGCCAGCCGGCGTGCGAGACGGCCGTGTCCACAGGGCGCGTCGAGGACGGCCGAACCGGACTCGAGGCCGAGCAGACCGAGGATCTCGGCGCAGTCCGCGTCGGAGTGCTCGTCGTCGATCGACTCCTCGTAGAAGTAGAGGTAGTCGTCACCGAAGGTGCCCTCCAGATCGAA
This sequence comes from Acidimicrobiaceae bacterium, assembly GCA_027306605.1. GTDB lineage: Bacteria > Actinomycetota > Acidimicrobiia > Acidimicrobiales > RAAP-2 > Bog-473. The sequence continues at coordinate 69,654 of DAHUZK010000044.1, read as the reverse complement.
ATGCATGCGCCATCTTCGCCGCTAGGGTCGCCCCGTGCGCCCCGCCGACCTCTCCTTCGACGCCGCTACTGCGGTGCACCCGACATCGGACCCGACGGTGTTCGAGGTGCAGGTCCATCCGCTCTGGACGGTCGGCGACAAGCCCAACGGCGGCTATCTCCTCGCGCTGATGGGCCGGGCCGCCAGGGAGGTGGCGCGGTCCGGCACCGACGACGTTGGGAGCCATCGGTGGGAGGTTGTCTCGGCCTCCATCACCTACGTGCTCCCTCCCGCCCTCACGGCGGCAACGGTGCACACCTCCGTGCTGCGGCGCGGCCGGTCGGCGGCCCAGGTACGTGCCGTCCTGGCCCAGGAGGGCCGCGACATGGTGGACGCCGTCTTCGTCGTCTCGGCCGTCCCGCCCTCGGCGCCGCCCCGCTACGACAGCAGCGGCGGCCTCGCCGTCGCGGACCCTGACCGGTGCGAGCGCCTGAGATCCGAGGGCCCTGGCGGCACCCGGGTCGGGGTGATGGACGTCCTCGACCTGCGCTTGGACCCCGAGACCAACCCCTTCACCGGCGCCGCCCGTCCCGATTCCCCTGCAGAGCTCCGCGGCTGGGTGCGCTTCGCCGACGGACGTCCGCCGGACCCTCATTCCCTACTCTTCTCCGTCGACGCCGTACCGCCGGCCACGCTCATGATCGGCTCCAGCGGTTGGGTTCCGACACTGCAGATGACGGCGTTCGTACGCGCCGTGCCCGAGCCCGGGTGGCTCGGGCTTCGTTTCACCGCACAGCTGGTGACCGGCGGGATGGTCGACGAGACCTGCGTCCTGTGGGACGCCTCGGGACGGATCGTCGGGCAGTCGACGCAACTGGCCCGGCTCCGCTTCCCCGAGGGGAGCGTTTGAACGCGCTGGGGTGAGTGCCGGTCCCGTGGCGGCTCACGCGTGCGTCCCGCCCGTCGCTCCGCCCCCGTCGGGCCCTAGCCTGTCGCCCGTGGAACGGCTCGGCTCCTCGGATCTCGCAGCGATCGCCGCACTGTGCCGCCGGTCCGTCCCCGACAGTCCTTCCGAAGAGGAGCTCCGCGACGCCCTCTTCGCGTCCGACCAGCCCGCCGTCGTCCTGGGCTCTCCCGAGACGGGCATCGTGGCAGCGGTGGAATGCGACGACGGCGCCCACATCCGCCTCCTGGCGGTGGCGCCCGAGGAGCGCCGGCGCGGGATCGCGCAGGGACTGGTCGCCGCGATCGAGGAATGGGCCCGCGCTGCAGGACACCGAAGCCTCAGCACCGGCGCCGACCCGCCCTACTTCCTCTGGCCAGGGGTGCCGAGCACGGAGACGGGCCTCATGTGCCTGTTCGAAGGGCGCCATTACGCCCGGAGCGAGACGAACTACAACATGGAGGTCGACCTCGACGCCGTCCCGCCCGACCCCGGCGGGCACTACCTGGCCGGTCCGGCCGACCACGACGACGTCGATGCCTTCATGGCCACGAACTGGCCCCATTGGCGACCGGAGGTCCTGCGCGCCCTCGGGAAGGGCAACCTCGTCGTGGCCCGCGAGGACGGACGCGCGGAGGGTGCACTCGCCGCGTTCTGTGCATTCGAGGTGAACCGGGAGGGACTGCTCGGTCCCGTCGCCGTGAGACTCGAACTGATGGGACAAGGTCGCGGCAAGGGTGTCCTCGTCGGTGCTCTGCACGAGTTGCGGCGCCGCGGGCGGTCCCGGGTGTCGGTGGTCTGGGTGGGCCCGGTCGTGCCCTATGCCGCCGTCGGCGGCCGCGTCAGCGACGTCTACTTCGTCTACCGCAAGGAGGTCGTGTGAATCTCGTGCCCAGACCCCGGAGCCTCGAGCTCGGCGACGAGCTGGTGCCGGCCCGCCCGCCCGCACGACGGCTGGACCGGTCCCTCCCCCGCCAGGGCTACGAGCTGCGGATCGGTACCGACCGCGTCGAGCTGGCGGGTGGCGACGAGGCGGGCCTCTTCTACGGCGAGGCCACGCTCGCCCAACTCGCCCGCCTACACGGCGGCGCGCTCCCCGTCGGAACGGTGCGGGATCATCCGGACCTGGCGGTGCGTGGGGTCATGCTCGACATCTCCCGGGACAAGGTGCCCACCGCCGATTCCTTGCGGGCCGTCGTGGACCGACTGGCCGCGCTGAAGGTGAACCAGGTCCAGCTCTACTCGGAACACACCTTCGCCTACAGGGGGCACCCCGAGGTCCATGGGGCGGCCAGCCCCCTGGACGAGCACGAGATCCGGGAGCTCGACGCGTTCTGCCGCGCCCGGCACGTCGAGCTCGTCCCGAACCAGAACTGCCTGGGTCACATGAACCGGTGGCTCCAGCACGACCGCTACTCCGGCCTCGCCATCAGCCCAGAGGGATTCGTCGATCCGTTCGGCATCGCCCGGCAGCCGATGACCATCGAGCCGCGGAACCCGGACTCGCTGGCCCTGGTGCGCGAGTTGCTGGCCGAGCTCCTGCCGCTGTTCAGCAGCCGGCGCGTCCACGTCGGCCTCGACGAGGCCTGGGAGCTTCCGGCCAGTCGCCTGGAGGACTTCCTGGGCTGGGTCACGACCCTGCGCGGGCTGCCCGAGCTCGATGGTCGCGAGATGCTGATGTGGGGCGACATGGTGGCCGGCCGCGCCGACCTGGTCGGCGCGCTCCCCGACGGTGTGACCGTCTGCGAGTGGGGCTACGACAGCTGGCACCCCTTCGAGGAACGTTGTGCCCTCCTGGCCGACGCGGGCATCCCCTTCTGGGTGGCACCGGGAACGTCGAGCTGGTTGAGCATCCTCGGGCGCCTCACCAACGCTCGCCTCACCTGTCGCGCCGCGGCGGCGGCCGCGCTGGCGCACGGCGGTTCGGGCTATCTCAACACCGATTGGGGCGACCTCGGCCACCTCCAGCAATGGTTGGTCAGCGAGCCGGGCCTGGTCTACGGCGCCGCCGTGTCGTGGTGCCTCGAGGCCAACGAGGATCTGGACCTGGGCGCTGCGCTCAGCACCCATGTCTTCGACGACGACACCGGTGGCCTGGCGGCGGCTGTGCTGGCGCTGGGCGACGCGCATCGCCTGGTGACGCCGCAGTTCCCGAACATGTCGACGCTCGTGATGAACCTGTACTACCCCCAGCTGCCCGTCGGGCGCGGCCTCACCGCAGGCCTGACAACGGACGAGCTCGATGCCGTCGACGCCTGCCTGGACCAGGCCAGGGCGGACGCCGCCCGATCGCGCCCGGGCCGCGGCGACGGCCAATCGCTGGCCGACGAGGCGGCCTTCAGCGCGGATCTCGTCGCCCTGCTGGTCCGCGACGCACGCGCCCGGCTGCGCGGCGACGGATCGCTGGCCTCGGTGCCACAGGACGAACGGGCGGCGCTCGGGACGTTGCTCGACCAGCTGACGGAGCGCTACCGCACCCTCTGGCTCGGTCGGAACCGGCCGGGTGGCCTCGAGGACAGCCTCGGTTGGCTGCGCAACCTGCGAGCCGCCTACCGGTCCGGGCGTCCCGATCCGGATTGGGGCGGCATCTCGACCCGGTCATGAGCCGCCGGTCGGCCGCGCTCGGCCGCGCTCGGCCCGCGTCAGCCGCCCGCATGGCCTCGGACCCGGCTCAGGCGGCGCGCCGACGATCGCTCTCGTCGTCCTCCTCCTCGTCGTCGTCCGCCTCGTAGCAGTCCCAGGAGCAGTAGCCCGAGATCCGGGGCGACGCCGGGTGGAAGCCACAGCGCGGGCAGAGCCGGACGGCCGGGGTGTTGCCCATCGTCTTCGGAGTTGTGATCTCGTACATCGTCGTGTCCATTCGCCTCGCCCCGCCGCACATCCGTCGTCCGTTCCCGGCCCGACCGCCGGAACGGGTTGCTGCACCATCTGCCGGTCCCACCGACATGGCCCCAAACGCAAAAGGAGCCGCCCCCGAATGGGAGGCGGCTCCGCGACCTTCGGGACTCTCGGTCCGTTAAGTCGGGGCCACCCCCCGAGCGCTCAGCTTCGGGATCCCACACACCTGTACCTCGGAGAGGGACGCGCGGGACCCCGCGAGAGAGGTCGCCCCGTCGGAAGCCGGCTGCCGCGTGGTCGCCACGTCGTGTCGCATGATGACGCCGAGTATACGAGAGGGCGTCGGGGTCCGGAGCACACCCGCCGCACCTCGCGAAGAGTTCATCGGCCCGTCACGCGGACTACCTTGCACGCCATGGCAGGGAGCGGCCGCGGAGCCCGTGACTCGACCCGGCACTCCCGACGGGACTTCCTGCTCCTGGCGGGTGGCGTCGCGGCCGGTGCCGCCACGCTGGCCGCCTGTGGATCGGGCCCGAGCTCCGGTTCTTCCGGTTCGAAACCGACGACGGCGCGCTACCACTCGGCGCCGGGCCTCGAGCCGCCGCTGATCGAGGTCGTCACGGGAGCGGGCGCACCGGCCAACGGGCTCGTCTGCCTGACCCCCGGAGGGCCGCTCCTGGCCGACAGCGCGGGAAACCCCGTCTGGGTGCATCCGGTGGCCCAGTCTTCGGCGAACCTCCGCGTCCAGAGCTGGGGCGGCCGGCAGGTGCTCACGTTCTGGCAGGGCGAGATCTCCGACTACGGCGTCGGCACGAGCGGCGAGTACGTGATCCTGGACGACTCGTACCGACAGCTGAAGACCGTGCGAGCCAAGAAGGGCCTGGCTGCGGACCTCCACGAGTTCATCATCGACGGTGCGGGTATCGCCTACTTCACCGCCTATCGGCACTACACGACGGACCTCACGAGGGTGGGCGGGCCGAAAGAGGGCGACGCCCTCGACGCCACCATCCAGGGCATCGATCTCGGCACCGGGAGCCTGGTCTTCGACTGGAGCAGCTCGGCCCACATCCCCTTCTCGGACTCGCACCAGGCGTACTCGAGCGACGCCCCGTACGACCCCGTGCACCTCAACTCCATCGACTTCACCCCCGATGGCAAGCTGCTCGTCTCGGCGCGCAACACGTGGGCGGTCTACAAGGTGGACCCTGCCTCGGGAGCCATCATCTGGCAACTCGGTGGCAAGCGGAGCGACTTCGACCTCGGTCCGGACGCCCGCTTCGCCTGGCAACACGACGCGCGGACCCAGGCCGGCGGGGCCATCTCGCTCTTCGACAACCAGGCCGATCCACCCGAGGCCAAGCAGTCGCGGGGGCTCGTGCTCAACGTGGACGAAAGCACCCACACCGCCACCGTGAAGACGCAGTACCTCCATCCGGGACAGGCTCTGCTGGCGGGAAGCCAGGGCAGTGTCCAACACCTGTCGAACGGGGACGTGCTGATCGGCTGGGGCGCCAAGCCCTCTTTCACGGAGCTCCAGGCCGACGGCACCATGGTCATCGACGCCAAGCTGGCCTCGGGCACCTCGTACCGCGCCCTCCGCTTCGCGTGGGCCGGCCACCCGGACGGGCGGCCGGCGGTCGCCACCGCGACGTCGAACTCGGGCCGCCTCTTCGCCTTCGCCTCGTGGAACGGCTCGACCGAGACGGCCAGCTGGGAGCTGCTGGCAGGGTCGGGGGAGCGCAACCTCCAACAAGTCAGCGCCGTGCCACGCGACGGCTTCGAGACGGCGATGCCGGTGCCCAAGGGCGTCACCCACATCGCGGTGGCGGCGCTCGACGCCTCCGGCGCGGTGCTCGCCCAGTCGAAGACGGTCAGCGTCTGACGAGACGTCAGGCAGGTGCCTCGGCGAGGCGGGCCTTGAGCTGGGGCTTGACCACCTTGCCCGTGGCATTGCGCGGCAGCGCGTCGACGAAGACGAATTGCCGAGGCACCTTGTAGTCGGCGAGCCGCTCGAGCCCGAACGAACGCAGGTCCTCGCCATCCACCCGGGCATCGGGCTGCAGGACGACGAAGGCCACGACGTCCTCACCGAGGACAGGATGGGGGGCTCCGACCACCGCGACCTCCTTCACGGCAGGGTGCTGGACCAGCGCGTGCTCCACGTCGGTGGCGTGCACGTTGTTCCCGCCGCGGATGATCACGTCCTTGGAACGGCCGACGATGTAGAGGTAGCCGTCCTCGTCGAGCTTGCCGAGATCACCCGTGATCACCCAACCGTCCTTCCAGGTCTCGGCGGTGGCCTCGGCATCGTTGTAGTACTCGCGCTGTCGCCCCGGCATCTGGAGACGAACCTCGCCCACCACGTCTGCCGGCAGCGGCTCGTCGTGCTCGTCGACGATCTTCACCACGGCGGGCGGGGCGATCTTCCCCACCGAGCCGGGACGCTTCACGGCCTCCCCCTGCGGCATGACGCAGTAGGCGGAGCCCGCCTCGGTCATCCCGTAGTTGTTCGAGACGAGGGCGCTCGGCATCTTGGCCTGCAGCTTCTCCAGGACGAACGGTGCCAGCGGGGCGCTGCCCACCGAGCACATCGTGACCGAGGAGAGATCGGCCTCGTCGAAGCGCGGATGGTCGATGAGGAGATGCGCCATCGCCGGTACGAGGAAGACGGCCACCGGTCGCTGCTCCTCGACGACCCGCAACCAGCGGTCGGCGTCGAAGCGCGGCTGGTAGATGACCTCCAGTCCCATCTTCATGGGCGTATAGACCAGCGCGATGCCGGCGAACGTGAACAGGGGGCTGGCGTGCAGCCAGCCCCCGCCGCTCCAATTCGGCTCGACGGCTCCGACCAGGGCCCCGTTGGAGTGGCGGACCGCCACGCCCTTGGGTCGCCCGGTGGTGCCGGACGTGTAGAGGATGTCCGCCAGGTCGTCGTCGTGTCGCGGCGCCTGGAAGGGAGAGCGGTCACCGGAGACAGCCGCCGGCCAATCCAAGAGGGGCGCGGGTCCCGACCCGGCGTTCCCGGCGTTCCCGGCGTTCCCGGCGTTCCCGGCGTTCCCGGCGTTCCCGGCGTTCCCGGCGTCGACGGCGACGAGCAGACGACCCCGCCCGCTGTCGAGGTCGCTGGCGACCAGGTCGCCGTCGGCTACGACCGCCGTGGCCCCCGAATGGGCCAGCACGTGCGCGACCTCGGCCGGGGCGAGGCGGGGATTCATGGGGACGGCCACGCCACCGGCCCGGTGCGCCGCCGAGTAGGAGACCAGCCAGCGCAGGGCGAGCTCCGGGTGCAGGTGGATGCCCACCCGGGCACCCGGCTCGAGCCCGAACTCGAGCAGGCGCCGGGCCATGGCGTTGGCCGCACCGTCCCACTCGGCGAAGGTCATCGATCCCACGTCGACGACCTCGAAGGCGGTGCGGTCGCCGAATTCGGTGGCCATGCGGGCCAGGTGCTCGTCCATCAACACGGATGCAGGTCCCCTCGGGAGGCGGGTGAGCGCCAGGAAGTTGACGCCCGTGTCAGCTTCGTTGCAGCTTGGCCGATGGCGCTCCGGGGGGTCAATCCCGCCTCAGGGACGGCCGGCCGAGGCGTCGCCCCGCTCTGGCTGCTCGCGCTGCTCGGGCTGCTCGTCTTCGTGGAGCTTCCCGTCCCGCCGTCCCGCCGTCCCGCCGTCCCGCAGCTACTCCTTCTCGCCGCCCTCTGCCATGTGGTCCTTGATGGCGTTCACGACCGTGGGGTCGAGCAGGGTGGTCACGTCGCCGAGGGGCCTGTCGTCGGCCACGTCGCGCAGCAGCCGGCGCATGATCTTGCCGCTCCGGGTCTTGGGCAGCTCCGGGGTCAGCAGGATCTGGCGAGGCTTGGCGATGGGACCGATCTCCCTCGCCACGTGATCGCGCAGCTCGGCCACCAGCCTCTCGCCCTCCTCACCTTGCGCCTCGCCCGCCCCCTTGACGGTGACGAAGGCGACGATCGCCTGTCCGGTCGTGGCGTCGTTGGCACCGACCACTGCCGCCTCGGCGACAGCGGGGTGGCCGACCAGCGCGTGCTCGACCTCTGTCGTCGAGATGCGGTGCCCCGAGATGTTCATCACGTCGTCGACCCGGCCGAGGAGCCACAGGTCGCCGTCCTCGTCCCGCTTGGCACCGTCGCCGGCGAAGTAGGACCCGGGGAAGCGCGACCAGTACGTCTCCTTGTAGCGCTCGTCGTCGCCATAGATCCCGCGCAGCATCCCGGGCCACGGCTTCGTCAGTACCAGGTAGCCCCCTTCGCCGTCGCCGACGGAGACGCCGTCGTTGTCGATGACGTCTGCCGCGATGCCGGGAAAGGGGGTCATGGCGGCGCCTGGCTTGGTCGAGGTGACCCCCGGCAGCGGCGAGATCATGATGCCGCCCGTCTCGGTCTGCCACCACGTGTCGACGATGGGGCAGCGCCCGCCCCCGATGTGGGTGCGGTACCAGATCCACGCCTCGGGGTTGATCGGTTCTCCCACCGATCCGAGCAGGCGAAGGCTCGAGAGGTCGTGTTTGGCGGGGAGGTCCTCCCCCCACTTCATGAAGGTTCGGATCGTGGTGGGAGCGGTGTAGAGGATGTTGACCTTGTACCGCTCCACGATCTGCCACCAACGATCTCGCTCGGGGGTGTCGGGGGTGCCTTCGTACATGACCGACGTGGCGGCATTGGCCAGCGGTCCGTAGACGATGTAGCTGTGGCCGGTGACCCATCCGATGTCCGCTGCGGTCCAGAAGACATCGGACTCGGGCTTGAGGTCGAAGATCAGACGGTGCGTCGCCGAGACGTGCGTCAGGTATCCGCCGCTCGTGTGCAGGATCCCCTTGGGCTTCGCGGTCGTGCCGCTGGTGTACATGATGTAGAGCGGGTGCTCGGCATCGAAGGACCGGGGCTCGTGCGTCGTCGCCTGGCGGTCGACGACATCGTGCCACCAGACGTCGCGGGCCTCGTCCCACGCCACGTCCTGGCCCGTCCGCCGCACCACGAGGACGCGCCGGACCCCCGGACACTCCTTCACCGCATCGTCGACGGCCGGCTTGAGCGAGCTGGGAGCTCCCCGCCGGTATCCGCCGTCGGCGGTGATCACGTACTGCGCGTCACAGTCGAGGATGCGGCTCTGCAGCGCGTCGGACGAGAACCCTCCGAAGACCACCGTGTGGGGGGCACCCAGCCGAGCGCAGGCCAGCATGGCCACCACCGCCTCGGGGATCATGGGCATGTAGATGGCGACCTTCTCCCCCGCCTCGACACCGAGCTCGGTCAACGCGTTGGCCGCCTGGCACACCGAGGCCGACAATTCGGCGTAGGTGATGGTCCGGGTGTCCCCCGGTTCGCCCTCCCAGTGAAAGGCAACCCGATCGCCGAGTCCCGACGCGACGTGGCGGTCCACGCAATTGACCGAGACGTTGAGCTTGCCTCCCACGAACCATTTGGAGAACGGCAGCTCCCACTGGAGCACGTCGGTCCACGGTGCGTCCCACTGCAGCCGACGGGCCTGGTCCTCCCAGAACGCCAGCGGATCGGCTTCCGCCTCGGCATAGATGCCGGGTTGTGCGTTCGCCTGCTCGGCCAGCTCGGGGGGCGGGGGGAAGGTCCTGGTCTCGTGGAGCAGCGCCGACAGGCTCTCCTCGTGCGCGTCCGACACTGTGGCTCCCTTCGCTCCTGGTCGTCGGTGGTCGACCCTTCGTCCCTCGATCATTACTTGGCCGACGCCGTGAGCGTCAACGGGCCTGCGGCGGGTCCGGATCCGGTCGGCGCATTTCGAATCCGTCGAACCGGAAGGCGGGCGTCACCGTCGCCCCCACCAGCGAGAAGCGCCCGAGCGGTCGGGCCGATTGCCATACGCCGGCCTCGACCACGAACTGGGGTACCTGTCCGGCTGCGAAGTCCGGGCCGAGGACCGTGCGCATCGGGGATCCCTCGCGCTGCTCGCAGGTGAGCTCGAGAGGGTCACCGGCGTAGAAGTGCCACAACTCGGTGGCGTCGATGCGATGGGCCGCGGAGACCTCGCCTTCGAGCAGGAGGTAGTAGATCGCGCTCCCGGCCGGGCGGGCGCCCGGGGCCTCGGAGTCCGTCGGCGCCACCCAGGTCCGGCGGTACCAACCCCCCTCGGGGTGCGGTTCGAGCCGGAGCCGGGCGATCAGCTCCTCACCGGGCCGCACGAGCCTCAGCCCTCGCGGACCGCGGAACCCCGTGTCCGCTGGGATTCGCGACGCGACTGGGATTCACGATGCGACGACACCGATCGACGCGGCCACCGCCAGCGAGTGATCGGCCGAGCGGCCGAAGAGTGCGGCGTTGGTCGCAGCCCGTTTCACGAAGAGGTGGCAGTCGTGCTCCCACGTGAACCCGATGCCACCGAACGACTGGATGCTCTCCTGGCACACCAGATGCTGGCACTCGTCACTGGCCGCCTTGGCCATGGCGACGGCGGCGGCCCTGCGCTCGTCGTCTTCCTCGACCGCGGCGACCGCGTAGTAACAGAGCGCACGCGCTCGTTCGATGGCGATGAACATGTTGCTCATCTTGTGCTTCATCGCCTGGAAGGACCCGACCACCACACCGAATTGTTGTCGTTCCTTGATGTAGGCGAGCACCAATTGGAAGAGGGCGTCGACGGCGCCGACCGTCTCGAGCGCCAATGCCAGGGTGGATTCCTCGAGAGCCCGGCGGATGCCCGCACCCGACGCAGCACCCCCGGGCTCACCCAGGGCTCGGTCGTCGGGCACCTTGACACGGTCGAGGTCGACCGTCGCCAGCGGGCGGGTCGCATCGAGGGAGTGCATCGGACTGACGCGGGTGTCGGCAGCCGGCACGACGAAGGCACCGAAACCGTCGCCCACCCTCGCCACAACGGCGATCTCGTCGACCTCGCCCGGAGCCATGACCCCGACCTTGGTCCCGTCGAGGACCCAGCGATCACCGTCGCGCCAGGCGGTCATGCCCACCTCGTCGAGGAACCAGCGACGCGGATGGTCGGCCACCGCGACCGTCCCGGTGATCGAACCCGAGGCCACGCCCGACAAGAAGCGCTGGCGTTGTCCGGGCGTGCCGACTTCGCGGACCACGGGAGCGAACTGGGTGACCGTAGGGACGAGCGGCCCGGGCGCGATGGAGCGACCGAGCTCCTCGACCACGACCGCTGTCTCCACGATGGACAGGCCGATCCCGCCGTTCTCCTCGGGGATGGCCAGCGCCGGCCAGTCCAGAGCGACCATCGACCCCCAGAGCTTCTCGGGTGCCTCCCCCGACTCGACGACGGCGCGTACCAGCTCGAGGCTGCACTCCTTGTCGAGGAAGGAACGAACCGAGGCTCGCAGCTCCTCCTGATCGTCCGTGAAGTCGAGCTCCACCGCAGTCCCTTCCCGGACGAGGCCGCCCTTGTCGATCGATCCGGGCCGAGCCGTGCGGACGCAGCCCGGGCGAGTGTACCTGACATGCCTGTCAGGCTCAGAGGGCGAAGCGACGACGCGGCCGCACCAGAGCACCAATCGAGCGTCGCTACACTCTGCGGTGCGCCTCTAGCTCAACGGCAGAGCAACGGACTCTTAATCCGCAGGTTTCGGGTTCAAATCCCGAGGGGCGCACGTAACGGCCGGCCGGTCCGGCCGGTCCACTCCGGGTGCGCGGACGATCTCGCCCAGCGCAGCGCGCGATGCCCGCCCGGCCCTCGGTTGTTCAGGACCCTCGGTTGTTCAGGAGAGGTGCAATTGCCTCAGAAACCGAGCGGATCGCTCCCCGTAGGGACTCGATTTCAACAGGACCGGCCCATAACGCTCGCATCGGCAGAAGGAGCAGTTTGAACCGCGGCGATAGTGCTGATGCGACTCATAGGGATCGCCGCAACGACAGACCGGCCGTCGGATTCCGAGAAGAGCGAAGAGCCAGTCCGCATGACCCGGCGAATGAACCTCGTAGTCGTACGCACGAAAGAGAGACAGTTGTTTCACTTCGGCTGGGGACATGGACCCAGACTGCCAGTCAGCGTGGAGGTCGAACAACCCCAGCACAACGTTTTGGTATACGGTGCGCCTTTCATTGCCTGCGTTGCTGTGAAACATTGCGTTCACCAGCGACGCTCTGCATCACCTGAGCGTAGCCCTGCCTCCCAGTTTTCAGATTTGATGCATGAACCGAACAAGAGTTCGGGCTGGGGTCTCGTCGAGCTGCGCAAATCTCACGGGTGAGAGAATGTCGGCATGCACGAGGAGGCGCTCGCCTTCTACTCCGCACCCGGTCGCTTCACTTCGCTCGAAAAGGGCGACTTCGCCTCCGACGACGTTCGCAGGGTCGTCGAGGTCGTGCAGGGGCTGCTCATCTATGACGTCGTTGCCCTGCCGTTCTATGGCGTCGCGCTCGACCGGATCCAGAGCGAGGCCATTCACGAGCGCGACACCGCCCGACTGCTCGCGACGGCCCGTTCGCTCGACGCCGCTCCACTCCAACAGGCACGGCCTCCTGCCCGCCGTGTCGGAGCGCGCTGCCATGCCTTCAGCCGGGTCACCGTGGCCATGCTTCGAGCGGCGGGGATCCCGGCGCGCGCACGTTGCGGGTTCGGTTCCTACTTTCGCCCGGGCTGGCTCGAGGATCATTGGGTGGCGCAATGGTGGAACTCCTCCGAGGGCAGATGGCAGACGGTGGACGCGCAGCTCGACGAGACGTGGCGGGAGATGATCGGATTCGAAGGAGACCCTTTCGAGATCACGCCGACGGAGTTCGTGGCCGCCGGTTCCGCATGGCAGGCCTGGCGACGAGGCGAGCTCGAGGCATCGCGGTGCGGCCTCTCGGGGATCGAGGAGCACGGCGCCCATTGGATCGCAGGGAACTTGCGACTCGACCTCGCATCCCTGAACAAGGTCGAGATGCTCCCATGGGACAGCTGGGGTGCGCGCTGGCACGTCGGCGAACAGCCGACAACCGATCAGCTCGAGCTCTTCGACCTCGTCGCGGAGCTGTGCGTCGATCCGGATGCACGATTCGAGGAACTCCGCAGGCGTTACGACACCGACACCTCGCTCCACATGGGCGGAGAGGTCTTCAATGTCCTCCGCGGTCAGCTCGAGTCCGTGTAGATCACCGCCTCTCCGGAGCTCCCTCGTCCTTTCGGCGGCTTGCATGGACGAACACTTCTGGAGCTCCGCCGCGACCGAGTCTGGCGGCAGGACAGGACGCCAGGAAGGTCCAGGCATGTTCTCGGAGTGCCTCCACGGTGGCGCGCACCGCTCCACTCACCTCCGCGGCGGACGTGACCAACCTGGCGCGCCGGAGTTCGAACGTCGGCTTGACGAGCGCGACCAGGTGGGCCTCCGGGTCGATCCGGAGCCTCTCGACCTGGGGGAACGTCTCCCGCAGGGACAGATAGCCCACATCGATCGTCATCAGCTCCACCACGTCGGGAATCGTCCCGGCATCGACAGAACCGAGATTGTGACCCTCGAGGTTCACGACGCGTTCGTCGTGACGGAGTCGGCCGAGTAGCTGGCCGATCCCGACATCGACGGCGTAGACCCGCCGAGCACCCCGAGCAAGGAGCGCCGTCGTGAAACCACCTGCGCTCGCTCCCAGATCGACGGCCACGCGTCCGAAGACCGGAACGTGGAGTTGGTCGAGGGCTCCGGAGAGCTTGACCTCCCCACGGAGGCGTCGTTCGGGTACGAGACGAACGGCAGCGTCGGACCGCACCATCGCCGCCGGGTTGCTGATGACCCGCCCGTCCACGAGGACACGTCTACCTGCAATGACGTCCGCAGGTGAGGCGACCTCGAGGCGCGCGAGGAGAGAATGGAGCGCGACGAACCGCGCTCGACGAGAAGATGACACGAGGAGACCTCCATGAGCTCGGACCGGACTGGGGACCGAGCCGCGAGGAGGCCCTCGGGCGTGATGAGCGAGTCAGACCTAACGGAATGGCACGGGCTTAGTGTCCGATGTCGACGGCATGTCGTCAAGCGTCGGCGGCGTTGCATCGATCCGCCGCAGGTCAGCGACGGTCCTCGTGTGAGCGGTACCGGTAGGGTTGGCCGATGCTCAGCTTCGGCGTCGTCGCTGCGCTGTCCGCCATCGTTCTGGCTGCGACAGTCGTGCAACGTGCTGTGGGCTTCGGCTTCGCGCTCTTCGCCGTGCCGCTGACGACCTTCGTGCTCCCCACCAAGAGTGCGGTGGTCGTGGTCTTCTTGATCGGGAGCATCACGAGCGTCTGGGTCGCGCTTCGCCTCTGGTCCTGGATCGATTGGCGGAGTACCCGGCGGCTGGGTGCGGGAGTTGTCGTCGGCGCACCCGTCGGAGTGGTGGTGCTCGCCGTGACCTCGGCTGGGACACTCCGCCTCTTGGTCGGGTTCGCCACATGTGCTGCAGCGGTGTGGATTCTGGTGTCGTCGCACCTGTTCAGTACAGAGGCGACCAGTTCAGGGGCGATCGGGCCGGGTCGTACGAGCACCTTCGCAATCGGCATGGCGAGCGGCATCATCAACACCTCCCTCGCGACCGGTGGCCCGCCGCTCGTCTACGAGCTTCGCCGGACCGGCTTCAGCGACGACCGGTTCAGGGCGACACTTTCAGCCATCTTCGTGGTGTCGAACGTCATCGGTCTGCCGCTGCTGGCGACATCGGGACTGATCACCGGAATCGACGTGGCTCTGGCCGCGACCACGCTCTTGGCCTGTGTGGTGGGGATCGCCATCGGCGGGTGGGTGGGCACCAAGATGGAGCCGTCCCACTTCGTCTGGTCGGTGGACCTGCTTCTGCTCGCCACCGGAGCACTCACGATCGTGAAAGCGCTCTCATGACGATCGAAGTGGGCCTGCGACTCCTCAACGTCGCGGTGCTTGACGAATGTAGACGGAGATCTCCTTCACGCGTCCAGTCACGTCCACATCGAACACCAGGCACTCGTGGGTAACGAGTGGTCCGGTGTCCAACTCGATCGTCTCGCGAAGCTCGACCATCGCCCGTTCTTCGTCCAGATCCGTGACCCGGTCTATCTGCATCCGGTAGCCGGGCAGGGACGGCATCGTGCGCTTGAGGAAGGACAGGTAGTCAGTGGCGCCTTCGACGTCATCGCCGAATGGTCCGGACCTTCGCACATCTGTGGCCAGGCAGGCTGCTACCCGGTCCCAATCCTGGCAGGCCAGCGCCTGCAGATAGCGGGCTGCGACAAAACCGGCGGCACTCATCGTGCACCGAGCATTTCGGGCGTGCTCATGTCCGTCCTTCGTCGGAGGGGACGAGAGTCCTCGAGCAGGTTGCTCCCATCGTCATGGACTGGTCAAGTACCGGGCCGGTCGAGCACTGGGCCGACCCGTGTGGGCTGGTCGAGCGCTGGGGGCCGCTTCGGGCCGGCCGGAACACGGACCCAGCCTTCGAACGCCATGACTGAGTCCTCTTCGGTACGCTCCTTCAGTGCCGAAGAGGCCGAGGCGATGGCGTAGCGGCCATGACGGAGTGTGGATCACCAACCTCCACGAGGACCGGGCGAAGAAGGAGCAACTGCGCCGGCCGCCGAGCCGACTGGGCCTCTGGGTCCTGCGGCGCCTCGGATTCAGGGGTCAGGTGAGCACCAAGCCGCCGCCGTCACGCCATCAGCCACGCCAGCCATCGGTTAGTCCACCCCACAGACACAAGGCGTGAGACGCCACCGCGGTTGCGGGCGAGATCCACGTGTGCACGAGAGGCCTCAGCAGCGCCCTCCCGTGCCCTGGCGAGCTCTCTCGGAGGCGCAACCGACATGTCCGGACGTGTTCACACCGCACGGCACTGACCGTGGTGAGGTTGGGGTATTGGCGTGCCGTGCAGCTGGACTCGGAACGAGTACGGGCACCACAGCCCCTTCTGCGCCGCCGGATCTCCACGGGACGCGGCGCGACCGAGCAACCAAACGCCGTCAGTGACGCACCAGAGTCGCTGTCCGTTCGCTTCTGGCTCCTCCTTCTCGCAACGGGGGTCGCGACGGGTCTGTTGGGTGCAGCGACGATGTTCGTCCTCCACACGACCCAACACCTTGCGTTCTCCTACACCACGGGAGGGTTCCAAGCCGCAGTGGAGCGCTCCTCTTGGATCAGACGGCTCGTTGTGCTCGCCCTCGCCGGTCTCGTGGCGGGCATCGGGTGGTACGTGGTGCGCACGTTCACGTCTGGCGTCTCCGAAGTCCATGACACCGTGTGGGAGGGAAGGAGCGACCTGTCGATCCGGCGGAGCCTTCCGTCCTCCGTTCTCTCGGAGATCGTCATCGGCATGGGCGTGTCCCTCGGTCGCGAACAGGCTCCACAACTGTTGGGCGCGGTGTCCGGAAGCGCCCTCGGGAAGAGAGCGCGCCTGACGCCTGCCCAACGCCGCCTCCTCGTGGCGTGTGGCAGTGGCGCCGGGCTCGCCGCGGTGTACAACGTCCCGATCGGCGGGGCTCTCGTGATCACCGAGCTCCTGTACGGCACCATCACCCTCACCGTCGTTCTCCCCGCCCTCGTCTGCTCGGCTGTTGCAACGTCCGTCTCGTGGATCTACCTCCCCAACCAACCCACCTATCTCGGCCTCACCTCATTCCACTTCGCTCCGACCGAGGCTTTCTGGTCCGTTGCCGTCGGACCGCTCATCGGCGTCGCATCGGTCGCCTGGACGCGGCTCATCGGTTGGACGAGCGCACGCACCGTCTCCGGCCGAGTACAGCTGCTGGCACCACTCCTCGCCTTTGGCGCGCTCGCCCTGGCCGGAATCGGCTACCCCGAGCTGCTCGGGAACGGCAAGGACATGGCGCATTCGGCGTTTCTCGCACAGTTCGGGATTCTCCTGCTTCTCGCACTCTTCGCGTTGAAACCGATCGTGACTGCACTGTGCCTCGGGAGTGGTGCCGTCGGCGGTCTGTTCACACCCACCCTCAGCACCGGGGCAATGCTCGGCGGAGTCCTCGGCGGGCTCTGGAGCTTTGCCGTTCCTGGTGGTCCGATCGCCGCATACGCCGTGATCGGGGCAGGAGCCATGCTCGGCGCCGGCCTGCAGGCCCCCCTTGCCGCGATCGTGCTCATCATCGAGCTCACCGATTCGACCCTGGGCCTCGTGCTGCCGCTCCTCCTTGCCATCGCGCTGGCCACGATGACCGCCCGGTATCTCGACGGATACTCGATCTACTCGTCACGCCTTCCCGCTCGCCTTCCGTCTCGACGCAAGGACGTGCAAGAACTCAGAGGCGACGCTTCGAAGCCCTTGGGAAATCCCGGAGATGGTCGTAAACGGTGAGGATCCTCGAGAGGACCGGGGCCGATTCCCACCAACGGGGGCCATCGGGATGCAGGTTGGTCGGCGCATGGCTCTCGAGATGCGTTGCACTCTTCAACTGCTCAGCGCGATCCGAGTGGGCCAGGGAGCCGTTCAGCTCGGGCAGCCCTTCGTTGAGTTCCCACTCGATCTGGGGGCTCACGACGTCGATCAGTTCGAGCATCGCGTCATCGAAGTCCTGGCCGATCCGCAGGTTCATGCCCTGGATCCCCCGTGACATCTTCTCGACTCGATCGATATGGGGCCGCCCTTCGAGCATGTTGGACTCCAAGCGCCCCGCCACACCTCCGAGCTGCGACGGGTCGGCGAGAACTCTCGTGATGTCGACGAGGGCTGCCTCTCGTACGGCAAGATGGCGGATGGACTGCTTGGCCAGGTCCCCGTAGTCGACCCGCTCCTCGACCGTGAGACCGCGCTTCTGCTGCATCGTCGTGAAGATCCGCTGCAGTTCGCGGTCCTCCCGTTCCAACAGATCGAGGGCATTGCCATCGGACGCATTGTCATGGGACTCAGAACCGCCAGCGCTCATCGTCTCGGTCCTCCACTGCCGGCTTCGCTTCTCACCGCGGACTCAGATCCCGGACTCGACACGGCCCGACGTCGCGTCGACGCCTTCCGCCGGAGCAGTGACGACCGTGGCCTTCCGCTGGTGCCGTGAGGCCCAACCGTCCACGAAGGCGCCGCACACGACCAGCACGATTCCGGTCCCGATGCTGTAGCCGACCACGTCCGCCAGGATCCGCAGATGCGAACCGGAGACGAAGTAGGCACTGCCGTTCGAGATGACCGGCCACGCCAGAGGGCCTATGGCGAACCAGGCGCCACACAGCATGAGCAGAGTCCCGGTCGTCGCCAGGCTCAACCGGCCTCTGCCTACCGTTATCCCGCGTGACTCGGCAAGGACGAAGAGCCCGAGCAGCACCCCGGCGACGCCGGGCACCAGCGCCAGGACGCCGTGCGCGAGGCTCCAGTGCCACGCCCCCGCCCCATCTCCGCTGTAGCCGAAGAGAGGCCCCACGTAAGGGACGATGCCACCCCACGCGGAAACGAGGATGGCGACGAGGCCGGCGATGCCAAGCCCGAAACGTCCCACCCGGACCCGGGCGACCGCCTCATGTTCGCGGCCGTGATGCCCGAACATCCGGCTCCGACGTGACCGCGAGCGCGTGGGTCCTGTGTCCGTAGGACTGGTGCTTGCAACAGTGCTTGTCATGGTGACCTCCGGTCGCGAGTAACAGCACCCCTGGAATTACCCAACCTCGACGAACGAGATTCCTCGAACCGAGGGACTGCACGTTCATTGCGTCGACGAATTCGTTGCGCCGATGCCAGAGTGGTGCGTCAGCCCCGAGCATTGCGTCGAGGCCCCCGTGGCGCCGGGTTGCGGCAGGGCTGGGTACGGTGGAGTCGATGCCGGCGGACACGACCAGGAGCGGCAAGGCGACCTCCAAGCCGAGCAAGGCGACCTCCAAGCCGAGCAAGGCGACCTCGAAGAGGAGCCGCTCCGGCCGGAACGAACCAAAGACCGGCAAGACAGAGACCGGCAAGACAGAGACCGGCAAGACAGAGACCGGCAAGACAGAGACCGGCAAGACAGAGACCGGCAAGACAGAGACCGGCAAGACGGAGCCGAGGACGAAGACCGACGCGCTGCGGACCTACCGCGCCAAGCGGGACCCGGCGAGGACGCCCGAGCCGCCGGGGAGACGCGCCGGAGCGCGTACAGGACGGCAGACGTTCGTCATCCAGGAGCACCACGCACGCAGCCTGCACTGGGACCTGCGCCTCGAACGCGGGGGTGTCCTCGTGTCCTGGGCGTTGCCCAAGGGCCTTCCCGAGTCCCCCGAGAAGAACCACCTCGCCGTCCACACCGAGGATCATCCGCTCGAATACGCCACGTTCGAGGGCGACATCCCCCGAGGCGAGTATGGCGGCGGCACGGTGGCGATCTGGGACGCCGGTCACTACGAGGTCGAGAAGTGGACCGAGACCGAGGTCAAGTTCGACCTGTACGGAGCACGCGCCACCGGCTCCTACGTGCTGTTCCGAACCAAGGACCGCAACTGGATGATCCACCGTCATGGTGCTTCGACGCGAACCGATCCTCTCCCGAGCTCACTCAAGCCGATGCTGGCCACCGCCGGGAGCCTGCCGGTCGAACACGGGTCGTGGGCGTTCGAGATCAAGTGGGACGGCATTCGCGTCATCCTCTTCGTGGAGGGAGGTCGGGTACGGGCCGTGAGCCGCAACGACCTCGACGTGACGGCGTCCTTCCCCGAGCTGTCCGACGTCGGCGAGTTCCTCGGCATGACGACCTGCGTCCTCGACGGCGAGGTCGTCGCCCTCGGGGAGGACGGTCGGCCGGACTTCGCCCGGCTCCAACGCCGCATGCACGTCTCGAACCAGCGCGAGGCGCGCCGCCGCGCCGGTGTCGACCCCGTCAGCTTCGTGGCATTCGACCTCCTCTACATCGATGGGCACTCCCTGCTCGACTCGGGCTACGACGAGCGTCGCGCTCGCCTCGAGTCGCTCAGCCTCTCCGGTCCGACCTTCACCACGACGGAGTCGTTCCGCGACGTCTCCGGAGAGGAGATCCTGGCCGCCACCGCCGCCAACGGACTCGAAGGGGTCGTTGCCAAGCGCCGTGGCTCGGTCTACAGGCCAGGGCGACGCAGCACGGATTGGGTCAAGGTCAAGACGTTCCGCTCGCAGGAGGTCGTCATCGGTGGCTGGACCGAAGGCCGCGGCGAGCGGGAAGGAGAGCTGGGCGCGCTGCTCCTCGGCGTGCCCGACGATGGGGCGTTGCGCTACGTCGGCAAGGTCGGGACCGGGTTCAATGCCTCCGATCGCCGGGCGCTGCTGGCCGAGCTGCGCCCATTGGCCCGCAAGACCTGCCCGTTCACCCCGCCGTTGTCGGCGCCGGAGGCGACCGGCGCCCGCTACGTGCAGCCTGCATTGGTGGGTGAGGTCCGGTTCAGCGAGTGGACCACGGCCAGGCGTCTTCGCCAACCGACCTGGCGGGGACGTCGTCCCGACAAGGACCCGAACGAGGTTGTCGAGGAGTGAGCCCGACACGCACGACGATTGCCGGGCGCGAGCTGATCGTGTCGAATCTCGACAAGGTTCTCTTCCCGTCCTGTGGGTTCACCAAGGGTCAACTGGTCGACTACTACGTGCGCGTGGCCGACTCCATGCTTCCCCACCTGCACGACCGACCGCTGACCATGAAGCGGTTCCCCAACGGCGTGGAGGAGAAGTCCTTCTTCGAGAAGCGGATCCCGTCTCACGCACCGGACTGGGTTGCCTCGGTCACGGTCCCCTCGACGGACGGTCACGAGGACATCGCGTACGCCATGGTGAACGACCTGCCAACGCTGGCATGGGCCGCCAACCTCGGCGCCATCGAACTTCACGTGCCGCTTTGGCGGGCGGGACGACGCCGCAAGCGACCCGCCGATCCCGATCTGATGGTCTTCGACCTCGATCCGGGCGAGGGCGCGAGCATCGTCGAGTGCTGCGTCGTTGCCCAGTACGTGATCGACGAGCTCGAAAGCGAAGGCATGGAGGCGTTCACGAAGACGAGCGGGTCCAAGGGTCTCCAGGTCTACACCGCGGCGAAACCCCACACCACCTGGGACGCGCAACGCGAGCAGGCGCACGAGATCGCTCGGAAGATCGAGGCGGAGCACCGCGACCTCGTCGTCTCGAACATGCGACGCTCGCTCCGGCGGTGCCGCGTGCTCATCGACTGGAGCCAGAACCACATGGCGAAGACGACGGTGTGCGTGTACTCCGTCCGGGCGATGGAGGAACCGACCGTCTCGACTCCGGTCTCGTCGGCAGAAGTGGCTTCGTGCCTCAAGAAGGGTGATCCCCGCATTCTGCGTTTCACGACCGATGAGGTGCTGCGTCGCGTGGACAGGCAGGGCGATCTGTTCGCTCCGCTGGCGGGTGATTGACAATCGGCTCCACCGTCGCCGTGTGACGCGAACGCGCACCCGGCACGATTCCGTCACCGCCCGTTCCCGAAGCTGACAGCCGGCTACCTGCCGGAGCCGGGGTGTTCACACCGTGTTCGCGCGCAACAATCCACATGCGAGGAAATGCTGTGGAGGAGCCGCGGTGACGCTCACTCCGTTTGGGCCACCCCCGGGCGGGGTACGGGCCGCCCTGGCCGGGTCAGGATTTCACGCACTCCCGGGTTCCATCGCGCTGGGGCCCACCCGGCGAACCCGCGCCACGACCGCGTCCACCACCTCCGAGGTGGACGCATCCCCGCCCAGGTCGAACGTGCGTATGCCGTCGGCCGCCACCCCCAGCGTGGACTGGCGGATCATGGTGGCGGCAGCGGCCATCGCATCGTCGCCGCGAGCGGCGTGGTCGAGAACGGCGGCGCAGGCGAGGAGCATGGCCATCGGGTTCGCCACGTTCTTGCCGGCGAGGGAGGGCGCCGTCCCGTGCGGAGCCTCCGCCATGGCGACCACCGGGCGGAGCTCGTCGTCCAGCGCGAGCAACACCGACTCCGCTCCGGCGATCGAGCCGAAGAGCGCGAGCACCAGGTCCGAGAGGCAGTCCCCGTCCCGGTTGAGCGCCGGGACGACCAACGAGCTCGCGTTCGACTCCGAGAGCAGCCCGGCATAGGCCGCGTCGATGAGGGTCGGCCGGTACGCCACGTCGGGGTAGCGGGCAGCAGCCGCGTCCATCTCCTCCTTCAACATCCCCTCGTAGACGGTGGACACCGTCCACTTGGGCCCGCCGTAGACGCACGCCCCCAGCTGCGCTGCGGCACGAAACGAGTACTCGGCGACCGAGCGGCACACGGAACGGTCGATGCGTTCGGTGCGGAACGCCTCCTCTGCCGGGCTCCCCGGCACACCCGATCGACTCTCCTCTGCGCCGTAGGCGTCCCCCACGGCCATGCGCACGATCACGATCGGGTGGACCACCGATGCGGGCGGCACGACCCCGGGGATGCGCCGGCCCGTCCTGACGATCACGGAACCGCCCACCCCCTCGCGCAAGATCCGGTTGGGGCTCCCCACGTCACCCGTGGCCTCCGGCGTGATCGTTGCCGCCTTCAGGCCGAGCCCGCTCTCGCGCATGGCCGCCGCCGCGGCGTGGACGACCTCGTTACCGGTGTCCCGGCGGTTCTGGAGCGAGAGATCGAAGTGCTCCAACTCGAGCGGGAACCCGACAACGTCGGGGGCGAGAACACGCAGAGCCTCGTCGAGCAGTTCCTGGCCCGTCTCGTCGCCGTCGCAGACGATGATGCGCCGCATCGCCACCTCAGTGCCACCCCGCCCGCGTCGCCGGCATGCCGCTGTCCGCGCGCGCGCCCGGCACCACGCCCAGTACCTGGTGCACCGAAAGGCCTCCGTCGTCGAAACCGTTGGCCGACGCCGCCATGTACAGCTGCCAGACCCGGGCCCGGCGCTCGCCGACCTCACCGACCGCCGCCTCCCAGTGCTGGTCGAGGTTGCGGACCCAGGCATGGAGCGTCTTGGAATAGTGCTCGCGCAGCGATTCCAGGTCCCGCACCTCGAAACCGGCATCCTGCATGAGCGCGATCGCCCGCCCCACGTCGATGAGCTCTCCGTCGGGGAACACGTAGCGTCCGATGAACGAGCGCCCGCCGATGCGCGAGCCCCCCACGCTCGAGATGGCGTGGTTGAGCAGCCGACCCCCAGGGCGGAGCAGGCGGCGCATCGCAGCGAAGTACGCCGCGCCATTGGCCGAACCCACGTGTTCGAACATGCCGACGGACGCGATGGCGTCGAACGGGACGTCCTGCACGTCCCGGTAGTCCTGCAGCCGTATCTCCACCAGGTCGCCCAACCCGGCGGCCGCCACCCTGTCTCGGGCCAGGACCGCCTGGGCGGGGCTCAACGTCACGCCGACCACCCGGGCGCCGTGGTTCCTGGCGGCATGCAGCGCGAACGTTCCCCAGCCGCACCCGACGTCGAGCACCCGCATGCCAGGTCGACCCGGCAGCCCGAGTTTGCGGCAGACCAGCTCGTGCTTGGACGCCTGCGCATCCTCGAGGGTCTCGACGCCCGGCGAGAAGCGGGCGCACGAGTAGGTCATGCTCGGGCCGAGAACCAGTGCGTAGAAGTCGTTGCTGACGTCGTAGTGGTGCTGCACGGACCGAGCGTCGCGGCTCCGCGAGTGGCGCCGACCCTTCGGTGCCGCCTCCTCGGGTGGCGGGGGCAACGGCGGCCCGATCGCACCGAGTCGGCGCGCCACCTGCAGCGTCTGGAGCGTCAGGCGCGCGCCGGCCCGGATGCGAGCCGGCGCGGCAGCGTGCAAGCGGCGCAGGGTTTCGAAGACGTCGCCTGCCAGCGCGATGTCGCCCGTCACGAACGACCGGGCCAGGCCGAGCTCCCCGGGAGCCCACAGGAGCCGTCGTACCGCGTCGGGCGAGCGGACGAGGACCGTGCCGGACCCGGGTCCGGGTCCGGGCCCGCCAAGGCTCGAGCCGTCCCAGAATTCGAACCGAACGGGCGGTTCCTCCCCGAAGAAGTGCGTCAGAAGCGGTTCGAGCGCGCCGGCAGCCGTCTCGCCGGCACTTCCGACGTGCGGACTCGTCACGCGGGCGCGGCGTCCGGCGCGTCCGCCCGGCTCGAGGTCCGATCGCATGGTTGCCTCCCGTCCCCTCGACGCGGCGATCCCGACCCGGACAATCCTACGGGTGGAGGGCCCGCCGGATCCCTGCCGGGTCGCTCCGCCGTGCCGCCGGGACCGGACCTGGAGGCGGGCCGATGCCCGCCGCAGGCGCGAACGGCGCGAGCATGAACACGGCACGATCGGGGAACGGATCCGGAGAGCGCCGATGACGGACGGGCAGGCAGCCGAGCCACCCCAGGGAACCCCCGGGCGGCGAGCCCTGGGTGCGATGGAGAGCGCGGTCCGCCGCGCTCGCGAGGCCACGGGCCAGCCGCCCCGGGACAGGCGTGCCGGTCCGGCTCCTCCAGCCCCTCCGCCGCCATCGCCTCTTCCCGTCCCGTCCCTTCCCGTCCCGCCTCTTCCCGTCCCGTCCCTTCCCGTCCCGCCTGGCTCTGTCACTCAGCCGCGTTGGCCCGAGCAACCAGTGGTCCCGGCTCAGCCGGCGTCGGTCCACGCCGGTGCCACGGCACGCGGCGCCACCAACGAGCGCTGGCTGGTGGCGTCGGTCGTGGTCCTGGCCATGCTCGTCCTGGTCGGTGCCGCCGCACTCGGTGCCTCGCTGAGCGACCAGGGTTCCCCCGCCTCCCTGCCGTCCACGGCCGCGAGCCCGTTCCAGGCGCCCGAGCACGCCACGGGTCCGGGCGGCGCCGCGGGCGGTGGGATCAGTTCAGGCTCGGGCGCTGCCGGCCAGGGCGCTGCCGGCCCGGGCGCTGCCGGTGCGGCGCCGGGCAGCCGGTCACCCGCTCCGACCGCTCCGTCGACCGCCGGGGCCATTGCCCCCGGAGGCGCGCCGGTGATCGCCGCGCTGACCCCGGCCAACGGCGTGGCCGGACAGGGCATCGAGATCGCGGGCGCCAACTTTCTCAGCTCGAGTGGACAGATCGTCGCCACGTTCAACGGACACGTCGTTCCGACGAGCTGTCCCGCCCAGAGCACGTGCACGGTCACGGTGCCGACCCTGCCGGGTGTCAACTCCGCACAAGTGGTGATCACGACGTCCGCCGGTCCGTCGAACCCGGCGACGTTCACATACGGCTAACCCGGTGCACCGGAGGGCTCGGCGCGGTCGGGCCAGAGGGATTCTGGTTCTCTCCCCTTCGTCTCGGGCAGGAGCCAGAACAGGGCGCCGGCGCAGGCGACCGGCAGGAACGTGACCTCGGCTGCGCTGGCGAACCGGTTGTTCACGTCGGCCACGGCTCCGAAGGCGACGAGGCCGACGACGGCGCCCACGACGCTTGCGGTCACCGACCAGCCCGTGGCCGAGGCACGGACCGACGTCGGAAACAGTTCGGTGAGGAGCGAGCCCAGCGCCGGTGCCAGGAGGGACCCGGCCATGACCCCGAGGACGTACCCGACGACGAGGGCTGCCGAGGAGCCCGTGTAGGCCAGCGTGGCGGTGAGAGCGATCGCGACGACCGCCAGGGTGCCGGTGGCCCGGCGGCCGACGTGGTCGGACAGCCATCGTCCGCCGAGGAGCCCGACGAGCCCCAACGCCCCGGCCGCCACGACCATCAGCGCGGTGACCCATCCCGCCTGGTGGCGCACGTCCTGCGCGTAGAGGAAGACGAAGCTGTTCGCCGGGCCGCTCACCACGGCGATGGCGAAGGTGACGAGGCACACCACGACCACCCGAGAGCGGTAAGCAGACCCGATGGCGCCGAGCACGGGCGTGGGATGTTCCGAGGCCGCCTCGGCGACCATGAACCGGCTGGGCTCCTCGACGCGGTTCTGGAGCAGGACGACGGCCACCAAGGGGACGACCGCCAGTGCGAAGATGCCGCGAAAACCGAGCGCCGCTGCGGCCAGGCTGTGCACCACAGCGGAGACGCCGGCCCCCACCCCGTAGCCGGCGGCGATGAGCGCGACGGCGGCTGCCCGATCGTGCGCACCGGTCTCCTCGGCGGCCATCACCCCTGCCAGCGCGTTGGTCGCGCTCAGGAGGGGTCGACCCAGGGCGAAGATGACGACGAACCACCAGTAGGCCGGGCTGGCCGCGGCCGCCCCCGTCGCCGCCAGCCCGCCGATGGTCACCACCAGGATCACCCGCCGGCGGCCCAGGCGATCGGCGGCCCCGATGATCGGGAGGCTGCCCAACGAGGCCAGCCGGATCACGGCGAGGCCGATCCCGAGGTCGGTGGCCGACAGGCCGACCTTGTCGGCGATGGTGCCACCCGCCGCGACACGGCCCAGCTGGCGCGAGACGTCGCCCAGTGCCGCGACGACTCCGAACTGACCGAACCCGGACGCCAGTGCGAGAAGGGCGAGCACAACGATGGTCGGCTCCGACCAACGGTGGAGCCCGAGGGGGCCGCCGGGGTCCGTCGCCGGGTCCCCGCCGCTCACGGCGGCGGCACCTCCGGGGAACGAGCCGCCTCCGGGGAACGAGCCACCGTCTGGGAATAAACGGGAAACCCCCGCTGTTGTACTAGTTGGATCGCGAGGGTCGATCCGAAAGGAGGTAGGGAATGGCGAGACCAGACGACAACCTCCAGTCCGGGGTGTGAGCACGTGGAGCGAGCCGGAAGGTCCGGCACGAAACCCAGGCCACACAAGGCAGGCAGGACGGCCCCAGGAGGGCGCTGCAACGGCATACGGCCCGTAAGGCTCACTGGGTTCGGCTCCCGGGTGTGATCGCTTTCGGACGATAAGAAAAGAAACAGAAGCAAGCGCCCGTCCTTCGGTGGGGATTCGAAGTGGCGGGCGCTCTCGCGTCCGGGGACATGCCGAGTCGAGCCGCAGACGTTCCAGGGCCGCTGTGGCCTCTCAGGCCTTTGGGGGTTCGAGCAGCGCCAGCACCGCCTCGAGCGACTTCCGCTTCGATCGAAGACCATCACGGTAGGCCGCGTTGTCCGTGCCGGCGATCTCGGTGCTGAGGTCGCTCAACGAGGAGCGCAGGAGGTCTCGGAGGTCGCTCACCTGCTCGTCCGTCAGGTCCAGGTGCATCGTCATTCGCTTCCTTTCTCTCATCGCCGGTCTCCATCGCCGGTATCGGTCGCCATTTTGTCCATCCGGCGCCGACGTGCACCGTTCCCCAGGGGTCGCGGTGGTCGCAATTCAAGCCCGGAGCCGAGGCGGGCGCGGCTTCGGGTCACTTGCCCCCCTGGCCGGGGACATTGGTCCCTAGCCATGCGCTGAGGCGCCCGCCATTGTGGGAGGGTGTTCGAGGTTCGGTTCCACGGCCGGGGCGGTCAGGGCGCCGTGACCGCTGCCGACCTGCTCGCCCTCGCCGCCTTCGAGGAAGGCCGCTTCGCCCAGTCCTTCCCGAGCTTCGGTTCGGAGCGCACCGGGGCCCCCGTGGTCTCCTTCTGCCGCCTGGCCGACCGCGAGATCCGCACCAGGGAACCGGTGGTGACGCCGGACTGCGTGATCGTCCTCGATCCGACCTTGGTGCACCAGGTGGACCTGCTCGCAGGGCTCGGGCCCGACGGCTACCTGGTGATCAACACGTCCCGTACCTTGGAGCAGCTCGGCTTGGCGTCGGTCGGAGCGGTTCTCCGGCCGGAGCGTGCTCTCACGGTGCCCGCCACCGACGTCGCACTGCGCCATCTGGGGAGAGCGCTTCCGAACGCGGCGATCCTCGGTGCTTTTGCCGCGCTCACCGCTCAGGTCTCCCTGGATGCCGTTCGCCAAGCCGTTCGGGAGCGCTTCGGGCGCAATGCCGAGTTGGCCCAACGGAATTCGGCTGCCGCGGCCGAGCTCTTCGACACGACGGTGCGTGCCTTGTCGGGCGGAAGGGCGATGCTCGGTGCTCCGACAGCTTGAGGGTTCCCGGGCCGTGGCGGAGGCCGTGGCGCTGTGCCGTCCCGAGGTCATCTGCGCCTATCCCATCTCGCCGCAGACCCACATCATCGAGGCACTGAGTGAGTTCGTGAAGCGCGGAGCACTGGCGCCCTGCGAGTTCGTCAACGCGGAGTCCGAGTTCGCCGCGATGTCCGTGGCCATCGGAGCCTCCGCCGCAGGGGCGCGCGCGTTCACGGCCACGGCCAGCCAGGGTCTGCTCTTCATGATGGAGGCGGTGTACAACGCCAGCGGTCTGGGTTTCCCCGTCGTCATGACATTGGCCAACCGGGCCGTCGGTGCGCCCATCAACATCTGGAACGACCACAGTGACGCCATGGCGGCCCGGGACGCGGGTTGGGTGCAACTCTTCGCGCAGAGCGTGCAAGAGGCCGCCGATCTGCACCTCCAGGCCTTCCGGCTGGCGGAGGAGCTGTCGGGACCGGTCATGGTGTGCATGGACGGGTTCGTCCTCACCCACGCCACCGAGCGCGTGGACCTCCCGTCCCAGCAAGCGGTCGATGCCTTTTTGCCTCCCTACGAACCGCGCCAGGTGCTCGACCCCGACGCGCCGTACTCCATCGGCGCGATGGTCGGCCCCGAGGCCTTCGAAGAGGTCCGCTATCTCGCTCACGCGCGTCAGCTCGCCGCTGTCGAGCGCATCGCGGAGATCGGGTCGGAATTCGCCGAGGCGTTCGGGCGTGATTCGGGCGGACTCGTCCACTCGTACCGCAGCGCAGATGCCGAGGTCGTCGTCGTCGCCATGGGTTCGGTGCTCGGAACGATCAAGGAGGTCGTGGACGCGCAGCGCGCCGGCGGCGCCCGCATCGGAGCGCTCGGGGTGACGTCGTTCCGTCCCTTCCCGCTCGACGCCGTCCGCCAGGCACTCGGTGGTGCCCGGCGGGTGGTCGTGCTCGAGAAGTCGGTCAGCGTGGGCTTCGGCGGCGTCCTTTCGACCGACGTCGCCCTGGCGTTGAACGGCCTGGCTGTCCCCGTCTCCACGGTCGTGGCGGGCCTGGGGGGCCGACCCATCACCGAGTCCGCCCTGCGGAGCGTGCTGGAGGCGGCGCAGGGCGGTCGCCTCGAAAAGCTCACCTTCCTCGACCTCAAGCACGAGCTGGTCGCACGCGAGCTCGAGCGGATGGCCGCGCGACGGCGCTCGGGCCCGAGCGCCGAGAACATGCTGCGTGACCTGGGCATCGTGGGCGCGGGGGGTTGACGTGGCTCCGGTGCGCTTCTACCAGGTCGGCAGCTTCGCCGTCGGCAACCGGCTCGTGGACCGCTCCGAGCGCACGGTCCAGTCCGACGCCGGGCGGAGCAACTCGCTCACCTCGGGGCACCGGGCCTGCCAGGGTTGCGGGGAGGCACTGGGCGCGCGGTACGCCCTCGACGCGGCCATGCGGGCCACCGGTGGCCGCCTCGTCGCGGTCAACGCCACCGGATGCCTCGAGGTCTTCTCCACGCCCTACCCCGAGACCTCGTGGCAGATCGCGTGGCTCCATTCGCTCTTCGCCAACGCGCCGGCGGTGGCGACGGGCGTGGCCGCCGCTCTGCGGGTCAAGGGGCGGTCCGACATCCGCGTCGTCAGCCAGGCGGGCGACGGCGGTGCCGTCGACATCGGATTCGGCTGCCTGTCGGGGATGTTCGAGCGCAACGACGACGTCCTCTTCATCTGTTACGACAACGAGGCCTACATGAACACCGGCGTGCAGCGGTCGGGTGCAACACCGCCGGCAGCACGCACCGCGACCACCGAGGCGGTCGGCCCCCATCCCGGCAATGTCTTCGGACAGGGGAAGAACCTGCCGGAGATCGCCATGGCCCACCGGATCCCCTACGTCGCCACCGCCACGGTGGCCGACCTGCACGACCTCGAGGACAAGGTGAGCCGTGCCATGGCGGTCCACGGGTCGCGCTACCTGCACATCCTGGTCCCCTGCCCGCTGGGCTGGGGCTCCGCGTCGAGCGACACCGTGCGCGTGGCCCGGCTGGCCACCCAGACCGGCCTCTTTCCCGTCTTCGAGGCCGAACGAGGCCGCGTCGTGCGGGTGACACCGATCCGGCGATTGGCACCGGTCGAGGACTACCTGCGGATCCAGGGGCGGTTCCGTCACCTCTTCGACCCGGAGGGTGCCGTGGCCCAGCCCGGAGTCGTCGCCGCCCTCCAGTCGATGGCGGATGCCACCATCGCCCGCTACGGCCTGCTGGCGGGAGCGGAAGCCGAGCCGCGCCAAGGCACCGGGACCGGCACCGAGGCCGCGTCGTGAAGGAGCTCCCCTTCGCCATCACCCTCGAGGTCGGCTCGAGCCTCGCCAACCGGACCGGCTCGTGGCGGGTGGAGCGTCCCGTCTACGTCGACCGGCTGCCGCCGTGCAACGACGCCTGTCCGGCGGGCGAGAACATCCAGCAGTGGCTCTACCTGGCCGAGGACGGGTCCTACGAGGCCGCCTGGCGCCGGATCATGGCGGAGAACCCGCTGCCGGCGGTCATGGGCCGTGCCTGCTTCCACCCCTGCGAGACTGCATGCAACCGCGCTCAGGTGGACGAGGCGGTCGGCATCAACGAGCTCGAGCGCTTCCTCGGAGACCGCGCCCTCGCCGAGGGGTGGGCCGTGGCGGCGCCGGAGCCGGCGAGCGGTTCTCGGGTGCTCGTGGTGGGCTCCGGGCCCGGTGGCCTGTCCGCGGCCTACCACCTGAGGCTCCTCGGGCACGACGTCGTCGTGGCGGAATCCTCACCCGAGCCCGGAGGAATGATGCGGTACGGCATTCCCACGTACCGGCTCCCGCGCCACATCGTCCACGGCGAGATCCGACGGATCCAAGCCCTGGGCGTGACGATCGAGTGCGGCCGTCGGGTCGACGACCTCGACGCCGCCATGGAGGACGGCCACTTCGACGCGGCGTTCCTGGCCATCGGTGCCCAGCGGAGCAAGCACATCGACATCCCGGCCGGAGACTCGGCACGCATGGTCAGCGCCCTGGATCTGCTGCATCGGGCCCAGGAGCCCGACCGGCCTTCGATCGGACGGCGGGTGGTGGTGTACGGAGGCGGCGACACCGCCATGGATGCAGCACGCACCGCCAGACGACTCGGCGCGGCCGATGCCGTCGTCGTCTACCGCCGCACACGTGACCGCATGCCCGCCCACGAGGAAGAGCTGCGCGACGCCGTCGAGGAGGGGGTGCGTCTCAAGTGGCTCTCGACCATCGTCGGTGACGAGGACGGCTCGTTGACCATAGAGCGGATGGCGCTCGACGATCACGGCTTCCCACAGCCGACGGGGGAATTCGAAACGCTCGAAGCCGACGCACTGGTCCTGGCCGTCGGGCAGGCGGCCGATCTCACGCTGGTGCGGAGCCTGCCCGAGATCGCCGTCCACGGCGAGGTCATCGAGGTGGGTCCCGACATGATGACCGCTCGGCCCGGCGTCTTCGCCGGCGGTGACGTCGTGGCGGGCGCCCGCACGCTGACGGACGCCGTCGGCCACGGCAAGAAGGCAGCGCGGGCGATCGATGCCTGGCTCCGCGGCGAGGCTCCGGCCTCGGGGGCGCGCCATGCGTTGGCAGGGTTCGACCGGCTGAACACGTGGTACTACGCCGACGCGCCCCAGGCCCAACGGCCCCGTCTCGACGCGGCCCGGCGCGCGTCGACCTTCGACGAGGTCGTGGCGGGTCTGGACGAGTCGACCGCGCTCTTCGAGGCGCGCCGCTGCCTGTCCTGTGGCAATTGCTTCCAGTGCGACAACTGCTTCGGCGTCTGCCCGGACAACGCCGTGCTGAAGGTCGAAGAAGGGCACGGCTACTCCTTCGACTACGACTTCTGCAAGGGATGCGGCCTCTGCGTCCAGGAGTGCCCGTGCGGCGCGATCGAGATGGTGCCCGAGGAGATCTGACGAGGGTCAGGTCCGGCCGGAGCGATGCGCCAGCCGGTGGCGTGGTGCGACGCCTGCGGACACGACGGCACGATCGGGTACCGCAGACTCGAGCAGCAGCCGCCACTCGGCCGACGCCACCGACGCACGCACCGCGGCCACGGCGTCGGGGTTGACCGAGACCGACGTGATGCCCAGCCTGACCAGGTGCTCGGCGAATGCCGGCCGGTTCGACGGCGCCTGTCCACACAACGAGGACGTGATCCCCGCCTCCTGGCACTCGCCGACGATACGCGCGATCGTGTCGAGGACGGCGGGGTCGGCCTCGTCGAAGACCTCGGCGCAGATCTGTGAATCGCGATCGACGCCGAGCACGAGCTGCGTGAGGTCGTTGCTCCCGATGGACACGCCCTCGATCCCCATCGACGCGTAGGTCGGTATCCAGTAGGCCACCGAGGGCACCTCGGCCATCACCCACACGGGTATCTGGCCACCGACCGGGCTCGCCCCCACGATCTCGAGGCACGCCTCGAGTTCCCAGGCGGTGCGGACGAACGGGATCATGAGGACGAGGTTCGAGGTCTCCTCGTGCACCTTGGCCAGGACGTCGAGCTCGAGCCGGAACAGATCGGGTTCACGGACGTAGCGGTAGCAGCCTCGGTACCCGATCATCGGGTTGTCCTCGTGCGGCTCGAAGTCGGTCCCGCCCTCGAGGAGAGAGAACTCGTTCGAGCGGAAGTCGATGCTGCGGTACACGACAGGACGAGGCTCGAATGCGTGCGCGATCCGCAGGAGGGACTTGGCCATCGCGTCGACGAACGTCTGCTCCTCCCCTCGCCGGAGGAGGGCACGCGGGTGCACGCCCTTGAGGGCGTCCGTCACCATGAACTCGGCGCGCAGCAGCCCGACGCCGTCCACCGGGAGGCTCGCCACCTCCTCGGCATGCTCGGCAAAGGCGAGATTGGCATAGATCCGCGTGGCCAGCGCCCCCGGCGCAGCAGGCGCCTCGGGCACGCCGGCAGCGGGCCGCACCCGGACGGTCGCCGCCGAGGCAGCTTCGACCGTGGCGCCCTCGGTCACCGTGCCCTCGGCACCGTCGACGGTCACGATCTCGCCGTCGCGCAAAACGGCGGTCGCCTGGCGCGCCCCCACGACCGCGGGCACGCCCAGCTCACGCGAGACGATTGCGGCGTGGCAGGTCATGCCCCCGCCGTCGGTGACGATGGCGGCCGCCCGGCGCATGGTGGGCACCCAATCGGGACTGGTCATCGGCGCCACCAGGACCTCGCCGTCGAGAAGCGACTCCCCCTGCTCCGGGGACTCGAGGACCCGCACCGGCCCCGAGGCGCGGCCCGCCGAGGCCGCCAGACCCCGGACGAGGAGCGCGCCGCCGCCCGTGGCCGCTCCGGCGGGTGCAGTGGCCCGCGTGGTCGCGCCGCCTCCGACGCTGGTGACCGGCCGCGACTGCACGAGGTAGATCGTCCCGTGGGCGATCGCCCATTCGGTGTCCTGGGGCGAGCCGTAGTGGGCCTCGGCGGCCATCCCGAGACGCGCCAGCTCCACGATCTGAGCGTCGTTCAGCACCCGCTGACCACCTTCGGACGGATCGAGGTCGACCCTTCGATCCTGCCCGTCGGGTCCGCGCACGATCTTGACGCGCTGGTTGCCCACCCGGACCTGCAGGACCCGTGGGCCGCTCTTGTCCACGACGTAGGTGTCCGGTTCGACCTGCCCGCTCACGACCACCTCGCCCTGGCCGACCGCGGCCTCGATCACGATGTGCTCGCGCTCCCCCGTCGAGGGGTCCAAGGTGAACATCACGCCTGATTGCTCGGAGGGGACCATCTGCTGCACCACGACGGCGATCGACGGCTCCACGGTGATGCCCTTGTCCCCGCGGTAGAAGATCGAGCGCGCCCGCCAGAGCGACGCCCAGCACTCGGAAACGCGAGCCAGGACCTGGTCCGTCCCCGCCACATTGGTGAAGGTCTCGTTCATCCCGGCGAAGGACACGCCTTCGGCGTCCTCGCCGATGCCGGACGAACGCACGGCGACCCTGGTGCCGTCGCCCAGCTTGCGGTAGGCGTCGGTGATCTCCGCGGCGAGATCCTCGGGCATCGGCGTTCCCTGCACGAGGGCCCTGGCCTCGGCGGCCAGCTCGTCGAGACGCTCGGGAGCCGCACCACGTGCGGCGAGCAAGATGTCCTTCAGGCGGTCCCGCCCGCCTGCACGCCCGACCGCATCGAGGTAGGCCTCCGACGTGATGACGAAGCCGGGCGGGACAGGGAGACCCGCCGCCGTCATCTCGCCCAGGTTCGCACCCTTCCCCCCGACCGAACCCGTGTCCGTCAACCTGATCTCCTGGAACCACCGGATTGCCGTCACGTCCAACTCCTCTGCCCGGACCACGTCGTCGGACGAGCCGGGCTCGTCCGCCGAGCCGGCCCGTCCGCCGAGCCTCTCTGATCCGATGGTCTCGCATCCCCCCGGGGAGCGATAGGGAACAACGTCCCTGTCTGCGGAGCCGAACGTCTGTGACACTGGCTCCATGGACCATCTGACCCTGGAAGGGATGGTGCGCCGACTCGAACGCCTCGGGGGCCGCGAGCCCCGGGTCGTGCTCTCGGGCAACGCCGCCACGCCCCGTACGCTCGTCGAGGCTCTGACCACAGCGCTCGAGACCTGCCGGGTCTTCCAGCTCAACTCCATGTGCGACTTCGCGGAGTACCCGTCGGTGATCTGCGAGACGCCCTTCGTGGGTCCCGGCATGCGGCACAACCCGATGCTCGATTACCTGCCCATGCGATTGTCGCTGGTCCCCCGACTCTTCGACACGGTGCGTCCCCCCGACGCCGTCCTCCTCCACACGTCGCTCCCACGCAACGGCAAGGTCTCACTGGGGATCGAGGTCAACATCCTTCCCGCTGCCATCGAACAGGCGCGTGCCCGCGGCGCACCGGTGCTGGCACAGGTGAACCCGCACATGCCCTACACCTTCGGCGACGGCGAGATCCCGCTCGACGATCTCGACGGGATCCTCGAAGTCGACGAGCCGGTGCACTCACCTGAGCCGCTCGCGTCAGGCGCTCCACAGGAGCGGGACGCGAACCCCGGCCCACCGGCGCCGCCCGATTCGGCACAGGCCATCGGCGAGCGCATCGCGCGCTTCGCCACCGACGGGACCACGCTCCAGCTCGGGATCGGAGCCATTCCGTCCCTGGCCGCTCTCGAGATGACGGACCGTCGGGGATTGCGCATCTGGACCGAGATGATCAGCGACTGCGTCGTCGATCTCGAGCAGGCCGGCGCTCTCGATCCCGCCGTGCCGATCACCACGTCCTTCCTCATCGGATCGCGCCAGCTCTACGACTGGGTGGACGGGAACGAGCGCGTGCACATGCGGCGCACCGAGACGACCAACGACCCCGCACGCATTGCGGCGCACCCGTCGATGCTCTCCGTGAACGCCGCCATGGAAGTCGACCTCTTCGCCCAGGCCAACGCGAGCTACATCCACGAGCGCATCTACTCGGGCTTCGGTGGACAGCCCGACTTCGTGAGCGGCGCGGTGCATTCGGCCGGAGGCCACGCCGTGGTCGCCCTGCACGCCTGGCACGACAAGTCCGACACGTCCAGGATCGTCCCCGTGCTCAACAACCCGGTGACGTCGTTCCAGCACACGGCGGTCGTCAGCGAACACGGGTGCGCCGAGCTCTTCGGTCGATCCCAGCACGCCCAGGCTCAGCTGCTGATCGAGGAGGTGGCTGACCCGAGAGCGCGGGACTCGCTGCGCAAGGCCGCCGGCCGGCTGGGCCTGCGGCGCGACTTCGACTGACCCATGCAACGAAAGGAGCGGACGTGGAATCACCGCCACACGTGAACAGCCACCAACGTGACACCCTGGACCAGATCTTCGCCCACCCGACGAGCCGCAACATCGAGTGGCACGACGTCCTGTCGCTCCTGCACGTCGTGGGCACGGTCAGAGAGACCCACAAGGGGCACTTCGAGGTGGTCGTCGGCGACGAGACCGAGACCCTCGAGCCGATGCACCACAAGAGCGTCGACGTCGAGCAACTGGCCGTCCTGCGGCGCCTCCTGCGCCACGCCGGGTTCGGGTCGGAGGGTCCAGGGTAGGGACTTTGGTCCCCTCCGGGGTCCTGACGAAGGTCTCTGGCCCCCGACGGGCCGGATCGGGTGTCATGGAACCATGGCGCACTACGACGTGCTCTGTGTGGGCGACGCGGCCACCGACGTCTTCATCCGGCTGTCCGACGAGCACATCCGGGCCCTGACCGACACCGCGGGCCATTGGCTGGCCCTGCCGTTCGGCAGCAAGGTCCCCTTCGACTACGCGCGCACGGTCGACGCCGGAGGCAACGCCGCCAACGCGGCGGTCGGCCTGGCGCGGCTCGGGGTGGCGACAGCCCTGGCCTCGCATCTGGGCGACGACTCCATCGGTCGCGACATGCAGGTGGCGCTGCACCGCGAGGGCATCGACACCCACCTCGTCCGCCTCGATCCGAGCCACCCGAGCAATCGGAACTTCGTGCTCTGGTACGGCCAGGACCGGACCATCTTGGTGCACCACGAACTCTACGACTACCACTGGGCCCACCTGAGCCCCCGCGAGGTTCCGGGCTGGATGTACCTCAGCTCGGTCGGGTGCGACGGCGCCGGCTACCTCCGTCAGGTCGTGCAGTGGCTCGACGCCGAGCCGTCGGTGCGCCTCGTGTTCCAGCCCGGCACGTTCCAGATCCAGGAGGGCACCGACGCCTTGAGCGGCCTGTACCGTAGAGCCGACGTGCTCATCTGCAACCGCGAAGAGGCCGTCGAGATCGGCGGAGCCGACCACGGCGACCTGGCGGCCATCCTCGAGTCGCTCCACGCTCTCGGACCGGACCTGGCCGTCGTCACCGACGGCCCGGACGGCGCCTACGCCTCGGACGGGTCCCGCCGCTTCCGCGTGCCCTCGTACCCCGATCCGGCGCCGCCCGTCGAACGCACCGGAGCGGGCGACGCCTTCTCGTCGACGCTCGTGGCCGCGCTGGTGAAGGGGCGCACCCTGGCGGAAGCCCTGGCCTGGGCCCCCGTCAACGCCATGAGCGTCGTGCAGGACGTGGGTGCGCAGGCCGGGCTCCTCGACGAGGATGGGCTCGTGCGGCACGTGAAGTCCGCTCCTGACTGGTACGCCGTGACCGAATGGTGAACGACGGCGACCTGCGGGCGCCCGTGCAACGGCCCACATGACGTCGCGGCCGGTGCTGGCAGCCGACATCGGCGGCACCTCCATGCGCGCTGCGCTGGTCGACGGGCGCGGCTCGGTGCTCGCGCTCAAGGTCGTCCCCACCCCAGCCCACGACGTGGCGCCGGCGGCCCTGATCGACCTGGTCCGCTCGGTGGCCGCCACGGAGGGGCACGGCCAGGCGACCCATGCCGTCGTCGGTCTCCCCGGTGCGGTCGACTGCACCCAGGGTCGGCTCCTGTGGGCGCCCCATCTGCCCGACACCTGGGTCCATCTCCTCTCGCAGCACGAACTGTCGCAGCACCTGGGCCTGCCGGTGTACGTCGCCAACGACGCCGACCTGGCCGCGGTGGGCGAAGCGGTGTTCGGCGCGGGCGCCGGCGCGGCGGACGTGGCGTACCTCACCGTCTCGACCGGCATCGGCGCGGGCGTCCTCCTGCGTGGTCGCCTTCTGCAAGGCCGGCGCTCGATGGCCGAGGTCGGCCACACCGTGATCGACCTCGACGCCTGGGCGGCGGGTCTGCCCAGCACCCTCGAAGAGCTGGCGTCCGGAAGCGGCATCGCCGAACAGGCGCGCCGAGCCGGACTCGGGGAGATCGACGCCAGAGCGGTCGAGGGCGCGGCGGCCGAGGGCGACGAACGAGCGCGCGCCATCATGGACCGGGCCGTTCTCGCCTGTGCCGCCGGCGTGTGCAATCTCGTCATGACCTTCTCTCCGAGCGTGGTCGTCCTCGGCGGCGGCATCGGCCGGCGC
The DNA here is from genome assembly GCA_027306605.1 of Acidimicrobiaceae bacterium. Classification (GTDB taxonomy): domain Bacteria; phylum Actinomycetota; class Acidimicrobiia; order Acidimicrobiales; family RAAP-2; genus Bog-473. Next base: position 32,311 of record DAHUZK010000044.1, on the reverse strand, counting down.
CCCGACTTCTTCCGCCTCGTCCGCGAGCAGGTGCTGCGGCGGCCGGCGCACCACCCTGACGATCTCTGCCTCGTCGTGTCCGCCCTCGGCGACGAGGCGGGACTGGCCGGGGCGGCGGCGTGGGCGGCGGCGATCACCGGCGCCTGACACCGCTGTCACACGTTCGCAAGGACACCGGTCTCCCACCGGGAGAAAATTCCGAGCAAAGGGACCTTGGTCTCTGTAGAGTTCAAGAAGCTGCAACGAAACTGCAACGCGCAAACCCCTGTTGGGGGGACCGGTGGTGCGAGGCCACTGCAGCGAGAGGGCGCCCCGGGGGGGTGACCGCGAGAGGAGGAGGCATCATGCGCTTCAGGAAAGCAGGCGTGTTCGGGGGGCTGTCCCTCGCGCTGTCGGCGGCCATGGTCGGCACCTTGTGCGGAGGGGCGGCTGCCTCGGTCCGCGCCAGCGCGCCGTCCAATGTCTCGACGAGCTCGTTCAACAACAGCTTCACCGTCATGAAGCAGTTCAAGGGGCTGGCCGCCTCGGGCAAGGGCAAGGTGGCGGCGATCCTGCCGGACACCGTCAGCTCGACTCGCTACGTCGAGTTCGACCAGCCCGACATCACCAAGGCGCTGACCACGGCTGGGCTCAGCTCGTCCCAGTTCGTGGTGCAGAACGCTCTGGGCAGTGACACCACGCAGCTGACCGATGCGCAGACCGACATCTCCAACGGGGCCACCGTGCTGCTGGTCGACCCGCTGGACTCGGGCGTGGGCAAGCAGATCGAGACCTACGCCAAGTCCCACGGCGTCAAGGTGATCGACTACGACCGCCTCACGCTCGGCGGCAGCCGGCAGTACTACGTCAGCTTCAACAACGTCACCGTCGGCAAGACCATGGGCAAGGGCCTCGTCAGCTGCGTGGCGGCGTGGCACGTCAAGAAGCCGCAGGTCGTCGTGATGCACGGTGCCGTCACCGACAACAACGCCACCCTCTTCGCACAGGGCTACGACTCCGTGCTGAACCCGCTGTTCAAGTCCGGGAAGTGGAAGGCCGTCGCGCACACTGCCGGCACGTGGGACCCGCCGACGGCGGAGACCGAGTTCCAGGCGGTCTACACGGCTCACCACAACGTGAATGCCGCGTTGATCCCCAACGACGAGACCGGGGCACCGATCATCACGTACCTGCAGTCACTTCACGTGAAGCCCAAGACCTTCCCCACCACGGGGCAGGACGCGACCCTGACCGGGCTGCAGAACGTGCTCTCGGGCTACCAATGCGGCACCGTCTACAAGCCCATCTACCTCGAGGCTCAGGCAGCGGTCGCATTGGCCCTGTACCTGCGGGCGGGGAAGACGCCGCCGAAGTCGCTGGTGAACGGCACGACGAAGGACACCGCGTCCAACACGAGCGTGCCGTCGGTGCTCATGACGCCGAAGTGGGTGACCACGGCGAACATGAACTCCACGGTCATCAAGGACAACTTCGTGCCGGCCTCCCAGCTGTGCGCGGGCTCGTACCAGAGCGCCTGCACCGCGGCGGGCATCACCCCGTAGCAACCGTTGGATCGACGTGCCCGGCTGGGTAATGTCGACTCCGCACGACATCGTTCCCACGCCGATCCCCGTCCCCGGCGGGCGGGGGTCGGCGAACGGGGGCGCCTGAACGAGAGCGGTTGAACGACAGCGGTTGAACGACAGCGGTTGAGCGAGATTCGTCGGTTCCAGCGCCGCGACATCTCGGGCCCAGCGCCACGACATCAGGGGGACCGACATGACAGATGGTGGACCGCTGCTCGAGCTACGGGGCGTGAGCAAGGTGTTCGGGGCCGTCCGGGCGCTGAACGGGGTCGACTTCACGGCGTACCCGGGGCAGGTGACGGCGCTCGCCGGCGACAACGGTGCCGGCAAGTCGGTCACCATCAAGACCATCTCGGGCCTGTGGGAGCCGACCGAAGGGCAGATCCTCTGGGAGGGAAGGCCAGTCCACCTGCGCTCTCCGAACGATGCGGAAGCGCTCGGGATCACCACGATCTACCAGGACCTCGCCTTGTGCGACAACCTGGACATCGTCCAGAACATGTTCTTGGGGCACGAGCGGATGCGCCACCACCTCCTGGACGAGACGACCATGGAGTTGGCGGCGCGCAAGACGCTGTCCGATCTGCACGTGACCACGGTCAGGTCGATCCGGCAACCGGTCGCCTCCCTCTCGGGAGGCCAACGCCAGTCGGTGGCGGTCGCCAAGGCGGTCATGCAGGCGGCCAAGCTCGTCATCATGGACGAGCCCACCGCCGCCCTCGGTGTGGCCCAGACGCGCATGGTGCTCGACCTGATCCGGCGCCTCTCCCACCAGGGCACGGCCGTGATCCTCATTTCGCACAACCTCAACGACGTCTTCGAGGTCGCCGACCGGATCTCCATCCTCTATCTGGGCCAGATGGTGGCCGAAGGCCCCCTGGCCGATTTCGACCGCCAGGTCGTCGTCGACTACATGACCACCGGCGAGTCCTCGCGGGCAGCGGCGGGGTGAGCGGGCGATGACCGACACCATCGACGAGCCCACGGCCTCGGGCGAGGACCCGGCGGGGGTCGAGCTCCATCCGGCCGACGAGAGCACGCCGGCCAACGCGCTCGCTCCCGACGAGCTGGTCGTGCTCGTGCCCGACGTCCTGGCCGACTCCATCGGCGACTACACGCGCGCCTGGTGGAAGCGGATCAGGAGCGGCGAGAGCGGGGCACTGCCGATCATCATCGGGCTCGTCGTCATCTGCATCTTCTTCGAGGTGCAGTCCAGCGCGTTCCTGACCGCCACGAACATCGTCAACCTCTTCGTCCAGGCGGCCTTCATCGTGCTGCTCGGCATGGCGGAGCTCTACGCGCTCATCCTGAGCGAGATCGACCTGTCCGTCGGCTTCGTCGGCGCCGTCGGTGCCGCCATCGCCATGGCTCTCATCGAAGCGCCGCAGAACTGGCCCTGGTGGGCCGGGGTCATCGTCGGCCTCGCCGCCTGTGCCGTGATCGGCGCCTTCCAAGGCACGATCATCACCAGGCTCAAGATCCCGTCCTTCGTGGTGACCCTGGCTGGATTGCTGGGCTGGCAGGGCGTCCTGATCTACGTCTTCGACGTGGACAAGGGCGCGGTCGGCGGTGTCATCACGATCTCCAACAACGTGATCTCCGACCTCGTGAGCGGGAACATGACCCCTTGGGCGGGTTGGATCCTCCTGGTCGTGCTGGTCGCCCTGTTCGGGATCACGTCCGTGCTCAAGACGACGCGCCGCCGGGCCCAGGGGCTGAGCGCCCCGCCGCTGAGCATCACGCTGCTCACCGTCGGTGCGGTGGCAGTGGCGGGTGTCGTCCTCGTCTACATCTGCAACCTCAACCGGGGCGCACTGACCCCGGTCGAGGGCGTGCCGTGGGTGATCCCCTTCCTCCTCGTGATCCTGGTGCTGCAGACGGTCCTCCTCGGCCGGACGAAGCTCGGGCGCTACACCTACGCCATCGGAGCGAGCCCCGAGGCGGCCCGGCGGGCCGGCATCAACGTGTCGCTCGTCAGGACGATCGCCTTCGCCCTGTGCAGCTTCACTGCGGGCCTCGCCGCCATCGTCTACGCCTCGCGCCTCGGGTCGATCTCCGTCGGGTTCGACGGCGGCACCTACGTGCTCTATGCCGTGGCGGCGGCCGTCATCGGTGGCGCCAGCCTCTTCGGGGGCCACGGCAAGCCCATCCACCCGTTGCTGGGGGGCCTGGTCATCGCCACGTTGACCAACGGCCTCGCGCTGCTGAACATCAGCACGGCCGGCACGGACATCGCCACCGCGGTCGTCCTGCTGGTCGCGGTCGCCGTCGACTCGACCCTGCGACGGCGGGGTCGCTCGGGAGCGGTCTGACCTCGCGGCGCCCGTGCGCGGCGGCGCTGGCCGTCGTCGCCCTGGCCCTCGGAGCATGCGTCGTCCCGGCCCTCGGAGCGTCCGTGGCCGTGGCCGCTCCCGGCGTCGGGACGGCCGCCGGGGACTGGACCGTCTACCACGGGGACGCGGCGGGCACCGGCGTCGCCTCGGACGTCTCTTCGGTCGACCTCTCCGCGCGCGCCTGGACCTCCCCCGTGCTCGACGGCACCTTGTACGGCGAGCCCCTCGTGGCGGGCAACGACGTCTTCGTCGCCACCGAGAACGACACCGTGTACGCGCTCTCGGCGGCGACGGGGCGCCTGATCTGGTCGAGCCACGTGGGGAACCCAGTCCCCGCCTCCGATCTGCCCTGTGGCGACATCGCACCGACGGTCGGGGTGACGGGCACCCCGGTGGTCGACCCGGCGCGCTCGGAGATCTTCGTCGTGGCCGAAGCACTGGTGAAGGGCACTCCCGCCCACATGCTGGTCGGCCTCGACACGGCGACGGGCAGGGTGGAGCTCTCCCAGGACGTGGACCCCGCCGGCGCCTCCCCGGCGGCGCTACTCCAACGGACCGGGCTGACGCTCGACGCCGGCCGAGTCGTCTTCGGCATGGGCGGCAACTACGGCGACTGCTCGACCTACCGAGGGCGCGTGATCTCCGTACCCGAGACCGGGGGCCCGCCTGCCACCTTCACCGTCGACGCCGCGCCCGGCGAGAGCCAGGGTGCCGTCTGGATGGGCGGGGCCGCACCGGTGGTCGATGCGCAGGGCAACGTCTGGGTCACCACCGGCAACGGGTCGGTGACGTCGGCCAACCACGCCTACGACCACAGCGACGGGGTGCTCGAACTGTCGCCGTCGCTGACCCTCGAGCAGTACTTCGCCCCGGCGAGCTGGGCGAGCGACAACGCGGGCGATCTCGACATGTCGGCGGCTCCGGCGCTGCTCCCCGACGGCCAGGTCGTCGCGGGAGGCAAGTCCGGCATCGCGTACCTGCTCGACGGTGCCGCACTCGGCGGCATCGGCAAGCAGAAGGTCGCACTGGGATCGGCCTGCTCCTCGGCCATCGACGGAGGCGTGGCCCTGTCGGGTACCACGGTCTACCTCCCCTGCACGAGCGGCGTCGTGGCCGTGTCCACCTCGGCGGCACCGCCCGCCCTCCACCTCCTCTGGAGCGGCTCCGAACCCGGCGGCCCCCCGATCCTCGCCGCCGGGCTGGTCTGGACGATCGGCAGCGACGGGATCCTCTACGGTCTCAACCCCGTCACCGGTGCCATCCGGGCCAAGACGCCGATCGGCAAACCCGTGAACCACTTCCCGACCCCGTCGGTCGGGGCGGGATTGCTGCTGGCGGCCACGGCGAACCGGGTCGTGGCCTTTGCGGCCACGGGCGGCGCCGGGGTTCGGTCCACCACGACGACACTGCCCGCGACGACCACGACCCGGCCCCGGCCGGTGCACGCGGCGGGGTCCGGGTCAGGCGGCGGAGGCGGTGTGGCCGGCCCGGTCCTCCTCGGCGCGGCCGCGGTCCTCCTCATCGGCGCGTCGCTTTGGTGGGTGCTGCGCCGGCGCCGCACCAATCAGGGGGATCGGCGCTCAGCGTGATGCCAGGAGGACCTCGAGGACGGTCCCGACGCCGGCGACGACGAGCGAGATGGACACGACCACGGCAATGGCCTTGATCAGCGGCCGGTGCATCGGCTCCCACTCACCCACGTCGTCGAGCTCGTCCGGCGCGGTGCCGTCGAGCTCGTCCCAGGCCGGCTCACCCGGGGGTCGCTCGCCGAGGGGGCGCGGTTCACGTGTGGCCAGATAGCCGATGAAAGGGCCCAGCCCCTCCGGAAAGTGCGGCGAGGGTGGTCCCGGGACATGGCCCTGCATCGGCGACAACGTTACCGCCGTCCCCGGCCTCGCGGTCGGGTCACCGTCTACCCTCGCACCATGGACCAGCGCCACCAGATCGGCCTGACCGTCGCCGATTCGAGCCCTCGGTTCCCCGCCGAGGCCAGGCCGGATCCCGCTGCCCCCAACATCGTCGTGGTCGTGCTCGACGACACCGGGTTCGGTCAGCTCGGGGCGTTCGGCTCGGACATCGCCACGCCGCACATCGACGGCCTGGCGGCGGGCGGCGCTCCCTTCACGCGCTACCACGTCACGGCGCTGTGCTCCCCCACCAGGGCGAGCTTCCTCACCGGGCGCAACCACCACGCCGTCGGGATGGGCTTCCTGGCCGACATCCCACTCGGGTTTCCCGGCTACACCGCCCGCCTCCCCAAGACCGCGGCCACCCTGCCGCGCCTGCTGCGGGACGCGGGGTACTCCACGCTGGCGGTCGGCAAGTGGCACCTCGCACCTCGCTGGCAGCGCTCCGCGGCCGGGCCCTTCGACCTGTGGCCGCTCGGACTCGGCTTCGAGCGCTACTACGGCTTCCTCCAGGGGGACACCAACCACTGGACGCCGAACCTCGTCTGCGACAACCACTACATCGACCCGCCGCGACGGCCCGAGGAGGGGTACCACCTGACCGAGGACCTGGTGGACCAAGCCGTCGGCATGGTCCAGGACCAACAACAGGGTGCGCCGGGCAAGCCCTTCTTCCTGTACTTCGCGCCGGGCGCCGTTCACGCACCGCACCACGTGAGCCCGCAGTGGGTCGAGCCGTACCGGGGTGCCTTCGACAAGGGATGGGACGAATGGCGCCACGAGCTGTTCGCTCGGCAGGTGGCATCGGGTGTGGTCCCGGCAGGCACCGTCCTGACCCCGCGGCCCCCATGGGTCCGCGCCTGGAGCGACCACTCCGCCGAAGAGCGGCGCATCCTCGCCCGCCAGCAGGAGGTGTTCGCGGGCTTCTTGACCCACACCGACGCGCAGCTCGGGCGCCTGCTCGCATCCCTCCGCGTGCTCGGTGCGCTGGACAACACCATGGTGCTGGTCTTCTCGGACAACGGCGCCAGCGCCGAAGGTGGAGCGGCTGGCAGCGTGAACGAGCACCGCTTCACCGCCCACCGGCGCGAGTCGACGACGGACAACCTGGCCCACTACGACGACTGGGGAGGCTTCAGCACCTACAACCACTATTCGTGGGGGTGGGCCTGGGCGGGCAACACGCCGCTCAGGCTGTGGAAGCGCTACACGTGGTTGGGCGGCACGCGCACGCCGCTCGTGGTGCACTGGGGCGACCGCGTGGCTCGGCGCGGCGCCGTGCGATCGCAGTTCACCCATGTCACCGATCTCATGCCCACCATCCTCGACGCCATAGGTCTCGAGGCCCCGCGGGAGGTCGACGGCACCACGCAGCTCCCGATGGACGGCGTCAGCCTGCTGCCGCTGCTCGACGACCCCGCCGCGTCCGAGGTGCACGAGACGCAGTACTTCGAGATGGTCGGTTCCCGTTCGATCTATCACCAGGGGTGGAAAGCCACCACCAACCACGTGGGGACGGGCGTCCTCGACGAGGAGGAGCTCGTCAGCGGCAGCCGCAGTTTCGCTGAGGACCGATGGGAGCTCTTCGATCTCTCGCGCGACTTCTCCGAGGCCGTCGACGTGGCCGCCGACGAACCCCGGCGACTGGCTCAGCTGACGACGCTGTGGGCGGAAGAGGCGGCCCGCAACAACGTGCTGCCGATCTCCGACGGTTTGGTCGATCGTCTCGCCAGCTTCATCCCGCCGCTCTGGCCGGCCGGCTCGTCACGGACCTTCCACCCGGGCGGCGGCCCGGTGCACGACGAGTCCGTGCCGATGCTCTGGGGCGGCTTCAGGATCAGCGCAGACGTGGAGACCGCCGGCGCCGGCGCGTCCGGCGTGGTCTGCGCGCTGGGCGACCGGTTCGGCGGCTACGCCCTCTACCTCGTCGAGGCCCGGCCGCACTTCTCGTTCGCCCGGGCCCACGATGTGATCGAGCTGGCCGCGGCCGACGCCGTTGTGGCCGGCACGCACGAGCTCGCCGTCTTCTACGGGCCGGGTGCGGGCGAGGATCCGGGTCGCATGGTCCTGCTCGTCGACGGGGACGAGGTCGACGCGTGCGGCGTGGAGGGGACCCTGCCCCTGGCGCTGCAGCACGGCGGAGCCGGCCTCAGGCTGGGCTACGACACCGGCTTCCCGGTCTCGCCACGGTACGCGCCGCCGGCGCCGTTCGACGGCACCGTGCACCAGGTCCGGTTCGACGCGCCCGGGATGCTGCAGGCGGACCCGGCGGACGAGATCCGCGCCGCTCTGCACGCCGACTGAGGCATTCTGCCGCTCACCGTCCCGCCGCTCACCGTCCCGCCGTCACCGTCCCGCCGGTCAGCCGCCGGTCAGCCGCCGGTCAGCCGCCGTGGTCGATCCCGGCCAGCGCGCTGAGATCCTCGATGCGCCACGAGGCCGGCGGCGCGCCGTCAGCGGCGGCGGCCAGGGACAGCCGCTGCAAGAGGGCGTTCACCGGCGTCGGCACCCCGTGCAGGGCACCGAGCAGGACGATCTCACCGTTGAGGAATTCCGCCTCGATGGACCCGGTGCCCCGGGCCAGGCTCTGCCAGCTCGACCCGCCCCGCCACTCCCCCGACGACGTGGGCGACATCTGCAGGTGATCGCCGCGGCGGGCGCGGTCCTCGTCCGAGCTCGCCACGTCGATGCCGGCCGCGGCCAGTGCCTCCTCGCCCTCTTGCCGCGCGGCGCGGGCCAGCGGGCCGAATCGCCCCTCGGGACCGGCGAGCGCCTCAACCGCGTTGGCCAGGTTCATAAGGAGCTTGCGGTACTTCCACCGCATGATGTCAGCTCGAGCCGTCGACTGGAAGGTGGTCGTGGCGATCGCATCGGCGATCTGCTGCCCGCGCTCACCCAGGCCGGCGGGATACCGGCCGAGATCGAGCAGCCCCGAGACCGGGGCGGAATGGATCTGGACGACACCCGGCCGCAACTGGCTGGCCGGACACATCACACACATGCCATAGGTCTGCGCGAAGTGGCGAAGGACACGGCGTTCGTTCTCGACACCGTTCTGCATGCAGACGACGGCGGTCCGCTCCGGGGCCACCCGAAGCTGGGCCAGCGCCTGGTCCGTGTGCTGCCCCTTCACCGCCAGCAGCACCACCGGCGCCCCGTCGCCGTCGGCATCCCACGCCACCTGGGCCGGATCCGTCACGACCGGCACCGGCACCGTGGCCGTCTCGTCGGGCGCCTCGAGGACCAGGCCCGCCCGGAGGGCCTCTCCGTGCGCGCCCCGCGCCACGAGGGTGACGTCGAACCCCTGCTGGAACAGACGGCCCCCGACGGCCCCTCCGATGGCCCCGGCACCCATGACGACGAAGCGCACGACTGCACTCTGCCATGTGCGGCATGCAAAGCTCTCGTCGTGGCGACCCTGAACCCCGTGGAGCGCGCCACGGCACTCGGCGGTGCCGTGGCGGCGGCGCCTCTCCGCCTGGTGGGCGGGCTGGCCGCGCCCGCGCGTGGGGACGTGGCGCGCAACGTTCGGCGCGCCATCGGCATCACCGGCAAGCGGGCTCCGATGGCCACCGACCCGCTGGAGGCCTACCTGCCCCCCGGTGGAATCGCCCGTCGGGTCCATGCCGACCTGCCGACGATGCTGATCGGCGGGGTGAGTGCCCTGCTGCTGCAGGCGCTGCACCCCCTGGCCATGGCCGGGGTGGCCGAGCACTCGAGCTACCAAGAGGATCCCTTGGGGCGGCTGCGCCGGACGGCGGCCTTCGTCGGCACGACGACGTTCGGCACCGTGGCCGAGGCGGAGGCAGCCGTGGCCCAGGTGCGGCGTGTCCACCGGCGCGTTCATGGCGTCGCACCGGACGGCCGGCCCTACTCGGCTGACGACCCGGAGCTCGTGACCTTCATCCACGTGGCCGAGATGTCGAGCTTCCTGAGATCTTCCCAGCGCTACGGAGCGCAGCCGCTCACACGCCACGAGTGCGACCGCTACTACGACGAGGTGGCACCGGTCGCCCTGGCGCTCGGGGCGGACTGGGTGCCGCGCTCGGTCGACGAGGTCGAGAGCTACCTCCTGCGCATGCGCCCCGGCCTCTACATGGGCCCCCAGGCCAGGGCGGCCCGGGACTGGCTCCTGCGCGGCGTGGCCCGCCGCCCGGGTGAGCGCGCCGTGTACGCGCTGGTGGTCGCCGCTGCGGTGGGGGTGTTGCCGGGCTGGGCCCGCCGCGAGCTGGGTCTGTCGGCCGCGGCGCCGATCGACCTCCTCGTCGACGTGGGAGCGGTGGCGCCCCTCACCCGTGGCATGACGGCCGCCCTGCGCTGGCTGGTGGGCCCGCCGCCCGACGAGGCCCTAGGCCCTACGCCCTAGGCCCTACGCCCTGCGCCCTAGGCCTTAGGCCGGCGCGGTCAGGTGGCGATGGACATGCCGCCGTCCACCCCCACGACCTGACCGGTGACGTACTCGGCCCGCGCCAGGGCCACGATGACCTCGGCCACCTCCTCGGGGCGGCCCGACCGCTTGAGCGGGGCCACCTGCTGGACGACGGCGCGGACGGCGTCCCAGTCCGCGGTCCACGGGGTGTCGACGAGGCCCGGCGCGACGGCGTTGACCCGGACCTCGGGGCCGACGACCTTGGCCAGGAGCACCGTCATGTGGTTGAGCGCCGCTTTGCTCGACGCGTAGGGAATGGACGAGCCCGTGGGGCGCACGCCGGCCAGCGACGCCACGTTGACGATGGCTCCACCCGCCTGGCGCAAGGCGGGCAGCGCCGCCACGGACATGGCCCACGTGCCGAAGACGTTCACCTCGAAGATCCGGCGCCACACATCGAGCGAGGCCGCCTCGAGGTCGTGGTGCGGGATCACGACGGTGGTGCCCGCGTTGATGACGAGCACGTCGAGCCGTCCCCACCGGTCCAGTGCGGCGTCGACGATGCGCCCCGGCACGTCGGGATCGGTGATGTCGCCCTGCACGTAGCGCGCATCATCGAGGGACGCCGCCACCGCCTCACCCTCGCCGACCGAACGCGAGGAGTTCACCAGGACGGACGCGCCCAGCGCGGCGAAGGCCCGAGCCGTGGCCGCCCCGATCCCGCTGGAGGACCCGGTGACGGCGACGACGCGACCGGCGAGCGGGGAGTCGCTCATCGCGGGGTGATCCCCCACCGGCCCGTCCATGGCTGGCCGGGCTGCAGCTCGATCACGTCCTTGCCGCTGCGCAGGGCATTGGGCGGGCACGTCATCGGCTCTATCGCGACGGCACGCCGTCGGCGTGCCACCTCGGGCAGCGTGTCGCCCGTGTAGACCATCACGTACGGGAAGCCGGCGTCGGCCCACAGCGTGGCCCCCGTGGCGCCGCCGGGCGCGTCGAGGCCGACCCGGACCATGCCGTCGGCGTCCCTCACCAGGCTCGTGTACGCCGTGTCGAGCACGGCGGGGCCGATGAAGCGTGATCCGGTGAAGTCGCGGTCGGTGCCTTCGACGGGCGTGAGCGCGCCCGTCGGGAGCCCCCGGTCGTCGAGGTCGAGGGTGTGGTGGGCCGGCACGTGCAGGATCGCACCGTCGACCGTCTCCGTCCCGGCGGCGAGATAAGGGTGGAACCCCAGCCCGAAGGGTACCGAACCCTCCTCGAGCGACTGGGCCGTCGTCGCCACCGTGAGGCCGTCGCGGCCCACGTGGTACTCGAGCTCGAGCAGCAACGAGAAGGGGTACCCCGGCGACGGGTGCAGCTGCAGGCGCAGCGACAGCTGGTTCTGATGGCGGGTCTGCAGCGTCCAGGGCAGCCAACGCACGAGACCGTGGATGGCGTTGCGCCGCTCCGGCTCGTCCAGCGCGGCCTGGGCACGGACCCCGTCGAACTCGTAGCGACCGTCGGCCAGCCGGTTCGGCCAGGGCGCCAGGACCTGGCCCCGCCCCGAGTGGGACCACTCGTCGGGCCCGAACCCGTCGATGACCGCCCTGTCCCCGACGGCGTAGTGGCGCAGGGTCGCGCCGACCTCGCAGACCACCACTTCGTGCCGGCCGTGGCCGATCCGCCACTGCTGCCCCGTGGGCGACGCGACGGAGATGCGGGGGGTCTGGGACGGCATCGGCGAGAATTGAAGCAGACCAGGGACAGGCGCGGGGGCGGGCGAGCGTCCGGGCCCGCCACGCCCTCGGTGAGACCTCGGGGTTGCCCGGTGAACCCTCCGGGGATCGGTGAACCCTCCGGGGATGCCCGGTGAACCCTCCGGGGATGCCCGGTGAACCCTCAGGGGTTTCTCGGGACACCTCGGGGGCGCCCGGTAGGGTGGCGGCGCGTGAGGATCCTGGTCACCAACGACGACGGCGTGGGCGCGCCCGGTCTGGCGGCGCTGACACGAGCGCTGGTGGCCTGGGCCGGCGACGAGCACGAGGTCGTCGTCGTGGCCCCCAGCTCCAACTACAGCGGCGCCGGCGCGGCCGTGGGCTCGGTGACCGACGGCACCGCCATCGGCTATCAGCGGGCGTACGTGGAAGGCGCCGAGCAGGTCGAGGCCTACGGGCTCGATGCGTCGCCGGCCCTGTCGGTCATCGCCGGCGCGCTCGGAGCGGTCGGCGCCAGACCCGGACTCGTGGTCTCGGGCATCAACCACGGCGTGAACGTCGGCCGCTCGGTGCTCCACTCGGGCACCGTGGGCGCGGCGCTCACCGCCAGCCAGCTCGGGATCAGCGCGCTGGCCGTTTCGCTCCGGGCCGGCGACGAACCCGCCCCGTGGGAGTCGGCCGCCCACCTGGCCGTGGCGCTCGTCCCCGTGCTGGCGGCCGCACCGGCCCGCACGGTGCTCAACCTCAATGTCCCGCATCTCCCGCTGGACGAGATCCGGGGGGTCCGATGGGCGCGGGTGAGCGGGGCGGGCCTGATCAAGGCGGCCCAGGGCGCCCTCGGCGTGGGGGCGTGGGAGGCGCCCACCGAGCAGGAGATCGAGGGGCCGGCCTCCGCCGAGGCGGCTCGCGCCGTCATGGAGGGTGAGCCGGACGAGAAGGGCGAGATCGTCCTCACCGTCGGCTCGCCGTTCCCCCACTCGGGGGACCTGGGCCTGGCCGACGCCGGCACGGAGGACGCCACCCTCGTGGCACAGGGTTTCGCCTCGCTCACCGCGCTGCGGGGACCACGGGCGGAGGAGGACCCGGGCCTCCTCGAGCAGCTCGACACCGGGTTGGGGCCTGCACTCGCCTCGTTCGCCTTCGACGGCTGAGCCTCCCTCGGCGGCTGAACCTCCCTCGGCGGCTGAGCCTCCCTCGGCGGCTGAACCTCCTTCGACGGCTGAACCTCCCTCGGCGGCTGAACCTCCCCCGACAGTCAGTCGTCGGGCCCGGGGGCGCGGCGCTGCTGCTTCGTGCGGGAGCGCCGCCGTTTCGCCTCGACCCGGCGCAGCTGCGAGCCCTTCGAGGGCCGGGTCGGCGTGCGCGTCGGCTGCACCCGCAGGGCGCGGTCGAGCTTGGTGGCCAGCCGTCCGAGCGCGAGCTCGCGGTTGCGTGCCTGCGAGCGCGACTCCGACGCGCCGGCCCGGACGACCGGGCCCAGCCGCTCGAGCAGACGTGCCCGCTGGCGCGGCCCGAGGGACGCCGAGGCCTCGACGTCGAATCGCACCTCCACCCGGCTCCGTGTGCGGTTGGCGTGCTGCCCGCCCGGACCACCCGCCGTCGTCGAGCGCCAGGACACCTCGGACAGCGGCAGGTCGAGCCCGCGGCGCACGTGCAGCGTCTCGTCGCCGGGCACGGGAACGAGCGTAGAGGCAGCGGGGTACGCTCCGGGTCCATGGACTACCGACACCTCGGCCGCTCCGGCATGCTGGTCTCCGCTCTCGCCTACGGCAACTGGATCACGCACGGGAGCCAGATCGAAGAGGAGGCGGCCGTGGCGTGCGTCCGGGCCGCCCTCGACAACGGCATCACGACCTTCGACACAGCGGACGTCTACGCCCAGGGAGCGGCCGAGACGGTGCTCGGCCGGGCGTTGCGCGGCGTCCGGCGCGATTCGATCGAGATCTTCACCAAGGTGTACTGGCCGACGGGTCCCAATCCCAACAACCGCGGGCTGTCGCGCAAGCACATCATGGAGTCGTTGCACGCGTCCCTCGAGCGCCTGCAGACGGACCACGTCGATCTGCTCCAGGCGCACCGCTTCGACTACGAGGCCCCGGTCGAGGAGACGATGCAGGCTTTCGACGACCTGGTGCGCCATGGCAAGGTGCACTACGTCGGGGTGTCGGAGTGGTCGGCGCCGCAGATCGCCGAGGCCCTGCGCATCGCCGACGAGATGGGTTTCGACCGCCTCGTCAGCAACCAGCCGCAGTACTCGCTGATCTGGCGGGTGATCGAGGCCGAGGTGGTCCCGCTCTGCGAGAAGGAGGGCGTCGGCCAGATCGTGTGGTCACCGCTGGCCCAGGGAGTCCTCACGGGGAAGTACGCGCCCGGAGGCGCCGAACCGCCGGGCGGCTCGCGCGCCAAGGGACCCGAAGGCGGCGAGATGGGCTGGCTGTTGCGCGACGAGGTCCTCGAGCCCGTCCAGGCCTACGCCGCGCTGTGCCGCGAGGCGGGCCACACACCGGCCGCCGTGGCACTGGCCTGGGTGCTGCGCAACCAGAACGTGAGCAGCGCCATCGTCGGCGCCAGCCGGCCCGAGCAGATCCTCGAGAACGTCAAGGCGCTCGACGTCGCGCTCGAGCCGGACTTCGTGGAGGCCGTGGAGAAGGTGCTGGCGCCGGCCACGCTGTTCGACCCGGCGTTCACCTTCAGCCCGGCGAGCCGAAACGAGATGTGAACGAGCGCACCGCCAGCGTGGAATGCCTGCGGTGTTCCTCGAAGACGCGGGTGTAGCCGGTGTGGGCGATGCGCCACCCCCCGGGCGTCAGCCGGTAGCGGTCCTCGTAGAAGGCGGTCCCGCCGATCTCGAGGTCGGCGGCCGGGATGATCACCCGGTCCTGGAGGTACCAGGTGCCCTCTGCGGTGGTGTCGCCGGTGATGGCGATCTCGGGATGGTGGCCGTGATGCTCGGTGACCATGCCCGGATCGGCCAGGACGGAGGCCAGCCACTCCACGATGGCCGCCCGGCCCGCCAGCACCGTCTTGCCGTCCTCGTACGAGGAGGTGGCGTCCTCGGTCAGCAGCTCCCCCAGGGCGTCGAACTGCTTGAGGTCGAGGGTCCGGAAGTAGGCGTACTTGAGCTGCCGGATGGCCTCGAGCTCGATCGCGCTGTCCCTGTCCACCCCGCACCCCTTTCGGCCCCGTTGCCCGGCACGGTCCGCCGGCGGCCGCCGCCAGGGTAGTTCCGCGGGACTTGGCGGTCCCCCCCCGGAGCGGAGCAGCATCGGGGTCGTGCCCGTGGAGGAGGAACGCCAGCGCATCGCCGCCTACGGCGTCTGCCGCGACGGCGCCGGGCGGCTGCTGCTGTGCCGCGCCGCGCCCTATCTGACCCTGCGTGGCCGCTGGTTCCTCCCCGGTGGCGGTGTCCAGCACGGCGAGGACCCACCCGACTCGCTGCGCCGCGAGATGGAGGAGGAGACCGGGCTCCTCGTCAAGGTCGGGCCGCTCCTCGACGTCCTCTCGGACGTGCGGCGCGTCCCGGGCAACACGAGGCTCCACACCGTGCGCCTCGTCTACCGCATCGAGGGCTGGGAGGGCGAGCTGCGGGCCGAGATCGACGGCACGACCGACGCCGTCGAGTGGTTCACCCCCGAGGAGCTGCGCTCGCTGCCGCTGGCGCACTACGTCGAGAAGGTGATGGCCCGGGGGCTGTGAGCGAGGACCATCACCGGTGAGCGAGGACCATCACGTCGTCATCGTCGGGTCGGGCTTCGGCGGCCTCTTCGCCGCCCGCGCTCTCAAGCATGCACCGGTGCGCGTGACGCTGATCGACCGCACGAACCACCACCTGTTCCAGCCCTTGCTCTACCAGGTGGCCACCGGCATCCTCTCCTCGGGCCAGATCGCGCCGCCGGTCCGCGACGTCCTGCGCAACCATCCGCGGCTCGACGTCGTCCTGGCCGAGGTGGAGCGGGTCGACGTCGAGGGTCGGGTGGTCCACGCCGACGAGTTCGGGCTGCCGCTCGCCGTGCCCTACGACAGCCTGATCGTCGCCGGCGGTGCCGACACGTCCTACTTCGGGCACGACGAGTTCCGCCGGTACTCCCGCGGGTTGAAGACCATGGACGACGCGCTCGACCTGCGCGGGGACATCTTCGGCTCGTTCGAGCTGGCCGAGGCCGAGCTCGATCCGGCGCTGCGCCGGCGCCTGATGACCTTCGTGGTGGTCGGCGGCGGCCCGACCGGCGTCGAGATGGCGGGCCAGCTCGAAGAGCTGGCGCACCGGGCCCTGCGGCGCAACTACCGCCGCATCGACCCGCGCCGGGCCCGCGTGGTCCTCGTCGAGGGGACCGGGCACCTCGTCGGCTCCATGGGACGGCGCCTCTCCGAGATGACCGAGCGCGATCTGCGTCACCTCGGCGTCGAGATCCACCTGAACGCCATGGTGACCGGGATGGACGACGACGGCGTCGACGTCACGATGCACGACGGCTCGAGCCAGCGCATCGAGGCTGCCGTCAAGATCTGGGCGGCCGGGACGAGGGCCGCCGGGCTCGGGGCGGGCATCGCCGGCGCGGCCGGCGCCGAGACCGACCGGGCCGGGAGGGTGCGGGTGCTCCCCGACTGCTCGCTGCCGGGGCATCCCGAGGTCTTCGTGGTGGGCGACCTGATGGCGCTGGGCGACCTGCCCGGGGTGGCCGAGGTGGCGCTGCAGTCGGGCATCCACGCCGCGCGCACGATCGTGCGCCGCCTGGAGGGCAAGCCGGCCCGGCCCTTCCGCTACCGGGACCTCGGCACGCTGGCTGCCATCTCCCGCTTCCGGGCCGTGGCCAGGATCGGCCCCCTCCGGGTGGGCGGGTTCGTGGGGTGGTGCCTCTGGCTCGTGGTGCACATCACGTTCCTCACCGGCTTCAAGAACCGGCTGGGCGCCCTGGCGCGCTGGACGGTCAGCTTCGTGGGTCGGGGCCGCTACGAGCGGGCCCTGACCGGGCGTTGGGTCTCCCGCAAGGAGCGAGGGTCCCGAGCTGCCTAAGGTTCGGGCATGCCTATCAACGTGACCCCGATCCCCGGGCTGAGCGACCACATCAACGACATCCGTCTGCGCACGGCGCGCATCGTGAACGAGAAGATCCTTCCCAACGAAGGCGTCCTGTGGCGCGGGCGCCGATCCGGCGCCAGCGAGGAGGAGCGGGCGGAGTCCAGGGCCCTGCGGCGCCAGGTCGAGGAGAAGGTCAAGTCCGAGGGCCTGTGGGCGCCGCACCTCCCGCCCGAGTACGGCGGCATGGGCATCGACTTCATGGCCCACGCCTACATGAACGAGATCCTCGCCTACGCCGTCGGCGCGGCCTCGCTCTTCGGCGTGGTGGCGCCGAACTCGGGCAACCAGACCATCCTCGTCAAGTACGGGACCGAGGAGCAGAAGCAGAAGTGGCTCCTCCCGCTCGTCGAGGGGACCATGCAGTCCGGTTTCTCCATGACCGAGCCCGAGCACGCCGGCTCCGACCCGCGTTCCATCCAGACGACCGCTGTGCGCGACGGCGACGAGTGGGTGATCAACGGGCACAAGTGGTTCACCTCGAACGGCCTGGCCGCCGACTTCTTCATCGTGATGTGCCGGGCCAAGGACTCCAAGGACGACGAGGGCCCGGGAAGCATGGTGCAGATCATCGTGCCTACGTCGACACCGGGCGTGATCATCGAGCGCGGCATCGGGATCTGGGGCGTGCCGGTGTCCGACCACTGCGAGGTGCGCTACGACCACGTGCGGGTGCCGCTGGACAACGCGCTGGGCCGCGTCGGCGAGGGGCACCGCGCCGCCCAGGACCGTCTCGGCGCCGGACGCATCTTCCACTGCATGAACTCGGTCGGACAGATGTGGCGCGCCTTCGATCTCATGGTCGAACGCCTGCTCACCCGCGAGGTCCACGGCGGACTGCTCAAGGACAAGCAGTTCATGCAGGGCTTCGTGGCCGACAGCTACATGGATCTGCAGGCCGCCCGGCTCATGACGATCCACGCCGCCGAGAAGGTCGACGCCGGCGACCCGCAGGCCCGCACGGAGATCAGCGCCATCAAGATCTTCGTCCCCGCCGCCTACACCAGGGTGGTCGACCGGGCGATCCAGGTCTGGGGGGCGGCCGGGGTGACGAACGACCTGCCCCTGGCCCAGATGTACCTCGGCGCCCGCACGCTGCGCCTGGCCGACGGGCCCGACGAGGTGCACCGCATCCTCATCGCCAAGAACGTGCTGCACCACTACGAGAAGGGCGAGAGCTGGGACTTCGCAGGGTGACGGCCGCGCCGTGACGTGGCGCCCCGGACCGGCGGTGTCCGTCTTCGCCGCCGGGCTCTTCGACGGCCGCGTGGCGGTGGTGTCCGGCGGAGGCACCGGGCTCGGGCGCGAAGTCGCCCACGCCTACGCCCACCTGGGTGGGCAGGTCGTGGTGGCCGGGCGCACGGCGGCGCGGCTGGAAGAGACGTCGGCGTCCATCGAGGCGGCCGGTGGTCGCTGCCTGGCGGTGCCGACCAACATCAGGGAGCCGGACCAGGTCGACGCCCTGCGCGCCGCGGCCTATGCGCGCTTCGGCCGGGTCGACGCGCTGGTGAACAACGCCGGCGGCCAGTTCCCGGCACTCCCCAGCGCCATCTCGGACAACGGTTGGCGGGCGGTGGTGGACCTCAACCTCAACGGGACCTGGACCATGACGAACCGCTTCATGGGGCCGATGGCCGCGGCGGGCAGCGGTGCCATCGTCAACGTCGTGCACACCTTCTCCTTCGAGCGCGGGGCGCCGATGTTCGCCCACTCGGGGGCGGCGCGCGCCGGCGTGGTGAACATGGTCAAGACCCTGGCCCCGTACCTCATGCGGCGCGGGGTGACGATCAACGCCTTCGCGCCGGGCGTCTTCGCCACGCCGGGCCTGGTCGAGTCCGAGCTGGCCGAGGTCGGGCGCACCGAGGCGGGCTTCACCGACGAGCTGATCGCCGAGGGGACCACCGTCCGTCTCGGCACGGTCGACGAGATGGCGGCCATGATCCTCTACCTGTGCTCCCCGGCCGGACGCTACGTCTGCGGGTCGACGATCATCGCCGACGGGGCCTCGATGCAGACGAACTGGGTGAGCCTCTTCCCCGAGTCGCAGATGTAGCCGCTCGAGCGCTACCCGGCCCGTTCGGCGGTGCCGATCCGGCCGGACGCGGCCAGGGAGAGCAGGTCGCGCACGTGCACGTCCCGGGCCTGCCGGCGGAGCGCCGCCTCGATGTTGCCCTCCGGGACGAGCAGGCGCAGACCACCGGGATGGGCACCGAAGACCAGGGGTGTCTCGAGCTCGAGCGCCTCGCCGTCGATCCCCGCGTAGGCCTTCCCCGAGCGAGAGCGCACCTCGAAGGTGTCGCACTCGAACTGGTGCGCCGACCCGCTGGCCGAGCCCCGGCCGGCCAGGGCCAAGGTGACGACCTCGGCCGCCTGCGCGCCGGTGCCGGCGCTGACGGCGAACACGCCCAGGCGGCCGCTGTCGAGCCGGCGCCGCTGCGACACGTCGAGCGAGGGGCCGAGGACGTAGGGATTGTTCGAGACCATGATCAGGAAGCACCCGTCGACCTCCTCACCGTCGGGGGTGGTGAATTGGAGGTCGAAGGGTTCTTCCTGCTGGCCCAGCAGGTCTGGCAGGAGCCGCCGCGTCGTCTCCGCCTTGGCGTCGCGGTAGCCCTCCTGCTGCACGATGGTGGCGTAGACGCCGAGCGACACGTTGTTCACGAAGAAGCGTTCGTTGACCGTGGCGTAGTCCACGCGGCGCTCGACGGCGTCGGTGAAGGCGTGCACGCCCTGGCGCGGGTCTCGCCGGTCGAGTCCGAGGTCCAGCGCGAAGTGGTTGCGCGTCCCGGCCGGCACGCACACAAAGGGGAGGTCGTGCTCCACCGCGATCGACGCCACCAGCGCCTGGGAGCCGTCACCGCCCGCCATGCCGAGGCAGTCGGCACCGTCGGCCACGGCGCCGCGTGCCAGCTCCTCGAGGTCGAGCCCGTGGTCGAGCAGGAGCGTCCGCACGCCGAGCGAATGGGCCAGCGGCACCAGGCCGAACGTCTCGACCTTGCCGCCGCCCGACCACGGGTTGCACAGCAACACGCCATGGCGTGGCGGTGGCAACCGGCGAACGGCGGCCACGGGCGTGCGGCGCAGAGAGGTGCCGAGGGCGGCCTGCGCCGTCAGGACGGCGACGGCGAGGAGCGCCAGGGCGACGCCGAGCAGGACGAAGGAGCGCCGGTCCTCGTTGCCCGCCCGGAGCAGCGCCACCACCTGCACGGCGGCACCCAGGACGAGGCCCAGGACCCCGACGGCGCGCCGCGGCATGTGCTCGGTGACCACCCACCAGCCGCCCACGACGCTCAGCACGAGGCCGATCAGCCCGACCACGAGGTAGATGCCGTTGCGGGCCAGGAACACGACGAGCACGGCCGCCAGCGCCAGGCCGGCGCCCAGCGACACGACGGCCCAGGCGCGCGCCCTGGGGTCACGCCCCTCCTTGCCCGATCCCGGCGGGCGTCCCTCGACCAATGTCGGCTCCCTGTCGTCGCCTACACGGGCATTGTAAGTTCGCACCCGGACGAGGCGGCGGTACGAGACAAGGGGCGTGGACCCGGTGACCGGCCCCCGATGCACGCGAAGTCCCGGGCGTGGTGGTGATGCGCTGGGAGGCGCCCTCCTCTTCGCCAACTGTGCCGGGTTCCGCGACCAGGACCGTCGGATGCTCGAGCAGTTGGACCGTGAGCTCAACGACAAGGGAGTCCACATGGCCTTCGTCGAGCTGCGTGCCCGGCTCGAGAAGCTCGTGTTCCGTGACGGCCTCGACGACACACTGGACCGCAACCGCTTCTAGCTCGACGGCACCGAGAAGCCGCGTCCTCGCGGCACCGCCGCATCCATGGTCGCCGGCGCGGTGCGGGCCAGCGCCATCACCGACGCGCACATGAGGGTGAACGAGAGCGACCCGATCGCCAGTCGTGGCACGTTCTCGGTGAAGCTCTCGTCGAAGACCCAGACGCTCAACGCGATGCTGACGATGGGATCGACCACCACGAGGAAGGGTTGCGACATGCTGAGCGGCCCGACGTGCAGCGTCGTCTGATCCAGGAGCTCGGCCGTGAGGCCGCCCAGGATCAGCGCGTAGACGGGCCAGTGCCCGAACATGCCACCCACGCCGTACCGGGTCAGCGAGTCGGTGGCCGCCTTGATGTACGTCGCCACCAGCGCCCAGAGCACCGCCGTCGCCGCGCCGAGGAGCGCGGCACGCCGCCCGGGCGTTCCCCGCACGGCGAGGAGGCACAGCAGTCCCGCAGCGGTGATGCTGGCGAGCGTGGCACCGACCCATTCGCCGCCGGCGGGAGCCGTGCTCGAACCGGTCGGTTCGGATACGGCGAGGAAGAGGGCCAGCGACACGCAGGTCACCGCGGCCGACCACCAGGTGACGGCGCGGATGCGCTGGCGGAGCCAGAGACGCCGCAGCACCAGCGCGAAGACCAACTCGGTGACGAGGAGCGGCTGCACCACCGAGAGGAGCCCGTTGTGCAGGGCCAGCGCCTGGAAGACGAACGAGCCGGCCAGGGCCAGCCAGCCGAACAGCCAGAGCGGGTTGGCCACCAGGTAGCGCACGAACTGCCAGCCCTTGGAGTGCGCGGGATCGCCGATGCTGGCCAGGTGCTGGGTGACCACGTTCAGCGCGTTGCAGAGCGCCGTCAGCAGCGCGAACACGATCGGCACGACCGACATTGTGCTCCAACAGCGGATCCGTGCCTCAGGCGCCGGACCTCGGACGGTGATGCTCAGGACCCGGCACTCAGGCCCCGGGACTCAGGCCCCGGGACTCAGGCGCCGGTGCTCAGCCCGGCGCCTGCAGCTCGTACTCGTCCTTCCACCAGCGGGCCGCCCGGACCTCTTCGGGGTCGGTGCGCGCGGCGGGGTCCTGCCCCAGGTCCGCCGGCGTGGGCCCGACGCGCTCGGCCACCGGGCGCAGCGCCTCGAGGTCGAAGCCGTAGCAGCGGGCCGCCGTCTCGCCGAGCAGTTTGCGGGCGTCCTCGACCGGGACGGGTCCGAAGTCGCTGCGCAGGCGCTCCTGGGTGTGCGGCCAGGTGCCCTCGGGGTGGGGGTAGTCGGTGCCCCACATGACGACGTCGCACCCGAGCACGTGGCGACGCCGGATCTCCTCCTTCGACATCGTCGAGGCGCCGATGAAGATGTTCTCGCCGAAGTAGTCCGAGGGCAGCTTGGAGATCTTGCCCTGCAAGAGCGCTGCCATCTTCTTGGTGGTGTGGCCGCCACCCATGTACTGGTCCCACTTCCACATCATGTCGGCGGCCCAGTAGGCCGCCGCCTCGGTCACCACGAACTTCAGGCCGGGAAAGCGCTCGAAGGCACCCGAGAAGAGGAGGTGCCACGCCGGCCGGGCGGCCCACCACACCACCTCGGCCAGGTAGATGCCGATGTTCTCGTTGTACTCGTCCTGCGGCGCCTCGCCCGAATGGGTGTGCACCGGGAAGCCGGCGGCCTGGCACGCAGCCCACACCGGGTCGTAGTCGGGGTGGTTGTAGGGCAGCCGGTCGTGCCACATCGTGGGAACCATGACCCCGCGTATCCCCGGCTGGGCGGCGAGCCACTCGATCTCGGCCACCGAACGCTCGATCCCGTGGGTGATCGGCACCAGCGCGATGCCACCGTGGCGTTCCGGGCTGCGGGCACACATCTCGGCCAGGAAGCGGTTGTGGGCCCGGGCGCCGGCGAAGGCGAGCTCGGGGTCGGTGATCGCCCCGGCGGAGAGCCCGGCGCCGAACGGGGGCGACGCCATACCGGTGATGGCGTCGGCGTCGGCGAACATGACCTCGGCCGTGACGCCGTCCGCATCGAGCTCCTTGTCGCGCTGCTCCATGTCCCAGGCGCCGCGCAGGCCCTCCTCGTTCTCGGTCTCCCAACCCATGATGTAGTCGTAGTTCATCCGCAGGGCCTGGTCGCGGTGGGCCTGTCGCTCGGCCAGGTACTCGTCGAACTGTGCGTGGTAGGCCGCGTCGAGGTAGGGGCGGTACTGCTCGGCCGGCAGGCCGGCATGGGCATCGGCCGAGATGATGACGTACCGGTCGCTCATCGCTTCGCCCCCAGCACCGAGAGGTCGTCGTAACGCTGGTGGATGAACGGCTCGAGATGCGCCCGGGGCACCGGTCCGATCACACGGCCGACCTGGGTCGAGGCCCGCTCGGTCCAGTTGAGGTCGACCATCCGGCGCACCACGAGATCGGCCACCGGGTCGAGCGGCGCCTCCTTGAGGATCAGCTCACCGTCGATGCCCTCGTGCACCCGCGTCTTCTCGGTCTTCTCGCCGTAGACGAGAAGAGGATCCTGGTCGAGGACACCGGCCTCCTCGCAGGACGGCGACAGCTTGAACCAGAAGTCGGTCTTCGCCAGCTCGTAGTTCTCGCGGGTCTCGCGGACGCGGCCGGTGATCTCGCACACGACCGATCCCATGCGTGCCACCCGCGCCGAGACGCTGTCGCCGTCGCGGGTCACCTCGACCTCGGCCAGCTTCTTCGGTTCGCCGTTGATCTCGCGACCACCGGTGAGCGATTGCTCCGTCGTCATCGGCATGAAGATCGGGTACTCCCCCACCCGGTCCTCGTGGCGAGCCTGCACGCCGATCCACCCGGCACCGAACACCGGCAGGCCCGGCATCTCGACGCGGGTGATGGTGATGCGCACCAGGGGCTCGGGCCCGGGCTCGAGGGGCTTGGGCAGGATCGCCGCCACGATCTCGGGATCCGTCTCGTAGAGTGCGGTCACCGCCTGGGACCAGATGTCGGCCTTCTTGGCCTCGATCTCGCGGTTCACCTGCACGGCGCGGGCGCCGTAGCGGACTGTCGTCATGGTTCCTCCCCTGTGCTCACTGCTCTGTGCTCACTGCTCTGTGCTCACTGCTCTGCTCACCAGGCCCGCAGGATCTGCGTGGGGTCGAAGGCGTTGCAGGTCGTCTGCGTCGGCCAGTCCGCCGCCGGGAGCGGGCGCGCCACGTCGGCCACCCGAGGGCCGACGCGGTCGCCGACCGCCCGAAGCGCATGGAGGTCGAAGCCGTAGAAGGACGCGGCCGTCGACTCGACCATGGACCGCACGTCGGGCTCGTCGAAATCGGCGAAGGCCACCCGCAGAGCCTCGGTCGTGTAGGGGTAGCTCCCCTCCGAGTGCGGGTAATCCGACCCCCACATGACGTGCCCGATGCCCAGATCACGGCAGAGAGGCGCCTCGCTCGGCCGCAAGAAGCTGGCACCGATCCAGAAGTTGCGGGCGAAGTACTCGCTCGGCGTCATCGTCATCTTGGCCGCGGCCGCACCGAAGAAGTTCGCCTCCGCCGCGTTGGCGGTCGTCATGCGGCCGTAGAACCAGTCGAGGGTCTCCAGCCCCCGGGGCAACCAGGCGACGCCCTGCTCGGTGACGGCGAAACGCAGGGTCGGGTAGCGCTCCAGCACGCCGGAGAAGATGAGGTGCCAGACCGAGCGGTGGCTGAACCAGGGGATCTCGATCAGCATCATCGCCCGCGCCGCCTCGTGCTCCCCGTAGTCGGGCAGCGCGCTGCCGCCATGGATGTTGATGGGCACGTCGAGCTCGGCGCAGACCCGCCAGAGCGGTTCGTAGTGGTCCTCCCACAGAGGTGGCAGGTGCGAGTTGGGCGGGATGGACGGCAGGAGGATCCCGCCGAAGGGCTGCCCGAACGTCGCGGCGGCCCAGCGGACCTCGGCCACGGCGTCGTCCATGTCGTTGGCGAAGACCTGCACGATGCCCGCCCGCCGGCCCGGGGTGGCGGCGCAGAAATCGGCCATCCACCGGTTGTGCGCCTGCACCCCCGCCCAGCGCCGCTCGTAGTCCTCTGGGGTCGGCGGGAGGGCGACGAGGTTCCCCTCGGCGAAGAAGGGCGGCACCGTGTTGGGGTAGAGCACCTCGGCGGCAACGCCGTCGGACTCCGTCTCGGCCAGGCGGCGGGCGCTGTCCCACGAGCGGTAGGCGATCGGTGCGATGAGGTCGGCGTAGGGGTTGACGTAGGAGGCCGCCCAGGCGTCGAACTCCTCGTGCCAGCGGCTGGCCAGGTACGCCTTGTAGTCCCCGACGTCACCCCCGGCGTGGCCGTCGGCCGAGACCACCGTGTAGCGCTCGGAGACGGCGGCTGGCGCCATCAGGACAACGCCGCCGGCGGGAGCCGGCCGGCCGCAATGGCGTCGGCCCGCCGGTGCAGCATGGCTGCAGCCTCGTCCAGCCCGTGCCCGATGACGAAATCGCCCCGCTTCACGCCCTCGAGACAGAAGCGCCCGAGCTCGCGCAGGTCCACGACATCGGCGGGGCGGCCCGCCGCTTCCAGCTGCGCCCTGAACTCCTCGAAGGTCGTGCCCGGGGCCGGGGGCCGGGGCTTGCGACGGGCCAGCGAGGCGGGACGGTTGCGTTGCGCGGTCCAGAGCCCGGTGTCGAGCAGCCCGCCGGACGGGTAGAACACTGCGGCGCGCAGTGCCGTTCCCGCCGCAGCCAGCTGGTGGGCCAGCGCCTCGGTCAGGCACGAGATGGCCGCCTTGCTCGAGGCATAGACCGATGCGTACGGCACCGGGGCGATCCCCCCGTCCATGGAGGACGTGTTCACCACGATTCCCTCCTCGCCGGACTCGATCATCCGGGGGACGAAGGACAACATCCCGTGGGCCACCCCGAAGACGTTGACCGAGAAGCACCACGCCCAGTCGTTTGCTTCCTGTTCCCAGGGCCGGCCACCGCCACCCGAGGTGACGCCGGCGTTGTTGAACAGGAGGTGACAGCCGCCGTCGTTGGCGAAGACGTCGGCGGCCAAGGCCTCGACCGACTCGGCCGACGAGACGTCGGTCAGGACGCCCCGGACCGATCCGATCTCCCCGAGCTCCTTGACGGCCACGTCGAGGACCGGTTGCTCGATGTCGGCCACGACGACACGCGCCCCTTCCCCGAGGAGTGCCTCGACGATGCCGCGGCCGATTCCGGCCGCTCCACCGGTGACCACGGCGACCTTGCCGTTCAGATCGTCCACGCTCGTCCCCCGAATCTGACGCCCCGTCAGCCGCCCACCATAACCCCGGTGCCCGACCTCAGGCGGCGGCCCGGCCCGGTCCGCCGCCTGCCGCGCACGCGCGCGCCGCCGCCCGGGCCCGCGCCCCCTCCGGGTACTGCGCCAGCCAATCGGGCAACGGTGCCGTGACGGCCCGGATCAGCGCGGCGGCGGCCTGCAACCGGCGCCGGTCCAGAGTGCCCCAGCGCAGGCCAAGGCGCTGGCGCAACGCCGTAGGCAGCGTGCCGACGGTGACGTCGCGCAAGAACCCGCCGCCCAGCGGGCGCAGCGCGTGCCAGACGGGGGCGGGCAACCATCCGGGCGGGGGCGACACGCCCGACAGGCTCAGGCCGGCCA
Source organism: Acidimicrobiaceae bacterium (assembly GCA_027306605.1). Lineage (GTDB taxonomy): Bacteria > Actinomycetota > Acidimicrobiia > Acidimicrobiales > RAAP-2 > Bog-473. The sequence goes on along the minus strand of DAHUZK010000044.1, from coordinate 6,011 downwards.
GGAGCGTGCGCACCGTCTCGTTGTCGACGAGCGTCGAGGACACCATGTCCGCCACGTAGGTGCGGCAGCCGTCGAGGTCGCTCGGCATCCGGTGGCCGCGTACCCCGAGGACGAGCCCGACGCGCCGCCACTCGGCGTAGAGCTGCTCCTGTTGGGTCCGGTCCAGCGAGGGTCCGAACCAGCGGTGGTAGGCCAGGGTGCTGTCGAAGTTCGTGAGGTGGACCCAGGCGTACGCCTCGGGGTCGAGCGCGCGATAGGGCCGACCGTCGAAGCCGATGCCGGTCATGGAGCGGTGCAGCCTTCGCAGCCGCCGTGCCTCTGCCGAGGCGGCATCGCCCCCGAACAGTTGCAGCTGGAGCGACCGCAGCGTTCGGTCGAGCCGCCCCCAGGGGTCCTCGGTGAAGACCGAGTGGTCGCGCACGCCCGCGCCGACGACCGGGTGCGACGTCTGGAGGACGAGGGCCCGGCCGGCCACGAGGAGACCGGCCCGGGGCGAGCCCAGCCGCCAGACCAGCGATTCGGGGCCGAGGGGTTCGCCTGGTGCGGGGAGGGCCTCCTCGGCCCGGGAGAACGTCACCGTCCGAGCCTCTCACGGTGCCCGGGCCAGGTGAGATCCATCAGGGACGAGGAGGAGGTTTCCCGCTCACCGGGCGGGGCACGGCCCGAGCTGCCTGGTCTGGGCAGCCCCGACGCACGAAAGGCTGCTCGGACCTGCATAATTGGGATGACAGGCATCAAGGACGGGGCGTGGGAGGTCGAAGAAACGGCCATGGACTTGCAAGCCGATGACGCAGGGTTCGGACACGATCCCTATGCCACGGCCGTTTTCGCGCGCCCCCCTCTCGACGATCACCCCGGGCCCGGTCAGGCCGGGACGGGCACGCACGCCATGCAAGGCCAGTTGTTCGCCGACGGCTACCCGACCTATGCCCGGACGGACGAGATCCCTGCCGTCTCGAGAAGTACCCATGTGCACCGACGTCCCCGCACCTCGCGCCTGCTCCGCGTCGCCGTCGTCGTCGTGGCGGTCGCCGTGGTCGGCGCCGGCGTGGCGCTGGGCCTCGTCAAGGCGGGGGTACTGAAAGGCACCTCGACGGGAGGGAGCGCCGCCGGCACCTCCACGACGCTGGCACAGGCGCACGACATCACCCCTGCGACCACACCGAAGGCACCGCTGGCGACGCAGGTCTCCACAGGGAACGGCTCGGCGACCTACAGCGTCCCCGTCACGGCCTACGCGGTGACCGTCAGCACGTCGACCGGGAGGTCGTGGGTGAGCATCGGTGCACCCGGACAGACGCCCGCCTTCGCCGGCATCGTGCCACCGAACAGCTCGCGGAAACAGATCCTGCTCGGGCCCGCCCAGGTGGACGTGGGAGCCGGTGGCACCAAGATCACCGTCACCTCGAACCACCGCTCGACCACGCTGACCCCGCCGTCGGCCCCGTTCACGTACCAGTTCCAGACCAAGAGCGGCTGAACCCGGCCGGCCGGCGGGTCGGCCGAGGCCGGTGGGGGCCGTCCCGTCCGCTGCCGGAGTCAGCCGCCGGAGTCAGCCGCCGGCGTCAGCCGCCGGCCAGGATACGGGCCTTCTGGGCCTCGAACTCGGCGTCGGTGAGGACCCCTTGTGCCTTGAGCTCGGCCAGATCCTTCAACTGCGCCACCTGATCCCTCGGTGCTGCCGCAGCCTGGGGAGCAGGCGACGCCGGCGGTGCGGTGTACTGCTGCTGCTGCGCGTACTGCTGTTGCTCGTCCTGCTGCTCGTCCTGTTGGGCCCAACGGTTCGCCTGGCGGCGTGACACGCGGTTGGAGACCGCGGTCGCGGTCCCTGCGACGACAGCCGTGCGGGCCATCCCTCTCAGAAGTGGCACGTCACTCTCCTTTCAGCCCCCTGCCGCATCGAGCGCGGCCACGAGGTCGTCCTGTGGGATGTAGCCGGCCGCGACGAGTTGGGCCCCGCCACGGCGAAGGGCCTGCACGAAGCTCGTGGCCCAGCGGTTCTCGAAGACCAAGATGGCGGCCGAAGAGCCGGGCGCGATCACCGGCGCCGCCTCGGCCAGGTCGTCCTGGCCCACGAGACCCGACGACACGCCTTCGAAGACGGCCAGATCCATGGTCCCGTCCCGGTCCAGGTCCGCCAGCTCGATGACGTTCAGGGTGTCGTCCTGGCCCTTCGCCACGAAGACCAGGTCCAGGATCCTGATCACACCCCGTTCGACGAGGTCGACCAGGATGGGCAGACCCTCCCCCGTCATCTTGCTTCCCGGGAACTCCACCATCAGGTAGCTGATCGGTCCCAGCGACCCGTCCTCTTCTGCCATCTCCGGCTCCCTCCGCTCGCGTGCGATGGCCCGTTCGGACCCTCAGCGTCCTGCCAGCACCTTCTCCTTCTCGGCCTCGAACTCGGCATCGGTCAGCACACCCTCGGACTTCAAGGTGGCGAGCTGACCGAGCCTGGATGCGACATCGCCGCCGTCCGTCCCGACCGCCTCTCGGATGGAGTCGTCGAAGGCGCGCTGCTGTGCGGCGACGTCGTTCACCTTGCGCTCCTGCATCGTGCCGCCCCGCGCCACCAGGTAGACCAAGACGCCGAGGAACGGAAGAAGGATCACGAAGATGCACCACAGCGCCTTGGTCCAACCGCTCAGATCCGCGCTCCGGAAGAGGTCGACGAGGACGGTGAAGAGAATCCAGATCCAGATGAAGAACAAGAAGAAGTACAACATCGACAGGAACACCCCGCTCAGCGGGTAGTCGTCGGCGATCATGGACCTCTCCTCCGTGCCTCTGTGCGGTCTCAGCGTGGCGACGGTGCGCGCGCTCTCCACTTGTACGCCCGCCGGCGCAGAGTGGCCAGGGACCAAGGTCCCAACAGCCGCACGGGCGTGGCCACCCGCTGGCGTCGAGCTCAGGCCACGGCGTCGCCGCGTCGCGGCAGGACCCAGCCGGGACGCGGGAAGTGACAGGTGTAGCCGCTGGGAAAGCGCTCGAGATAGTCCTGGTGCTCCGGCTCGGCCTCCCAGAAGGGGCCGGCCGGTGTCACCTCGGTGACCACCTTCCCGGGCCACAGGCCCGACGCCTCCACGTCGGCGATGGTGTCCTCGGCGATCCGGCGCTGCTCGTCGTCGAGGTAGAAGATGGCCGAGCGGTAGCTGCTGCCGACGTCGTTGCCCTGACGGTTGCGCGTGGTGGGGTCGTGGATCTGGAAGAAGAATTCCAGCAATTCGCGATAGGACGTCTGGACTGGATCGAACACGATCTCGATCGCCTCGGCATGGGTGCCGTGGTTGCGATAGGTGGCGTTCTCGACGTTTCCCCCGGTGTAGCCGACCCTGGTCGCGAGCACACCGGGACGCTTCCTGATCAGGTCCTGCATGCCCCAGAAGCACCCGCCGGCCAGGATCGCCTTCGCCGTTCCCTCGCTCATCCGTCCACCTCCGCGTCGAGAGCGGCCCCGTCGAAGAGCCGCCGGTAGCGCCCGTAGCCTTCTGCTTCGAGCTCCTCGTAGGGCACGAAGCGTAGGGCCGCCGAGTTGATGCAGTAGCGCAGCCCGCCCTGCTCGGGCGGCCCGTCCTCGAAGACGTGTCCGAGGTGACTGTCCCCGTGCGCGGACCGGACCTCCGTCCTGACCATCCCATGGCTGGTGTCGGACCGCTCGACCACGTTGGCCGGCTCGAGCGGGATCGTGAAGCTGGGCCAGCCGCACCCGCTGTCGAACTTCTGCAGGGAGGCGAACAGCGGTTCCCCCGAGACGATGTCCACGTAGATCCCGGCGTCCTTCTTGTCCCAGAACTCGTTGGCGAAAGCAGGCTCGGTGGCGCTCTCCTGCGTCACGGCGTACTGCCGGGGGGAGAGTCGCCCGAGCGCCTCGGGGTCCTGGTCGTAACGCTCCCCGTCCCTCTCCCGGGCTCGCTCCTCGTCGCGGTCGGCCACCTCTCCATTCTCTCGGAACCCGTCCCGTGACGAAAGCCCGCCGAAGAACCCCACGAGAATGGCCCGCAGACCGACGTGATCGGGCGAAGGCCGAGGCACGGGGCGCCGCATCCGACGCGTTGCCCAGTACCACGAAGCCACCACGACGGCGATGGCGATGGCCATCCCGAGGGCCCACCCGGCAACGACGTCCGAGAGCCAGTGCACCCCCAGTACCGGCCGGCTCAGACCGACGAGACCTGCCCCGGCAAACCCCGCACCGACGCAGAGTGCTTGTGAGCGTCGGCAATCCGAGACGGTCAGGGCCAAGACGAGCGATCCGGCCAGGAAGCATGCGGCGGCATCGGTCGCGTGACCGGAGGGAAACGAAGCCAGAGTCACCGAGGTGGAGTGGAGCAAGCGAGGCGGGCGGTCCCTGCCGAACACCGCCTTTGCGCCGGTCGAGGCCAGGCCGGCGACGAGCAGTCCCGTCAGCGGAGCAACGGCGAGGGCGAGGTGCCAGCCCCGAGCGCGAACGAACACCGCCAAACACCCCGAGAGCATCGCCAGGGCGACGAAGCTGCCGAGCGCACTGACGACCTCGGCCCCGAACACCAGGGCGGCGGTCCGAAGGCCGACGAACCAGGAGAGAATCGCTTGATCGTGGGAGATGAGGCCGCCGCCGTCGAGGAGGTCCTCCGCCAAGAGCACGAACACGACGAGGCCGAGGACGGCGAGCGCGGCGGCGACGACGAGCACTGTGGGCGTTGGCGGCTCGTCCGCCCGCAGGACACGGTGCTCTCGGCTCACTCGACCCTGTGGCAGCCTTCCGGCTCTGCTTCGCCGCGACACTTCGCCCCGTGGTGCCCCAATCGATCTCGGGACGCTCCTGTCAGGACCGAAGTTCGACGTCGCTCCTGAACTCAGAACTGCCGACGACCCATAACGTCCGATCCAATCGCGAGCCCGTCATCGGCGCTGATGGCGGGGAGCACCGTGACGTCGAAGATGTCTCCCCAGGTGAAGCCGATCTCCATCAACGCGCCGTAGTCCTCGGCCTGGAAGATGGAAACAACGGCTGGGTCCTCGGCCGATGGCCAATATTCGGCGATGAGCTTCACGCCGCTGGGGTATTTCCAACCGGCACGATGCATGAGGGCACCGTCTCGCTGGTCACGAGTCAGCCCCTGCTTCCAGCGGAGCAACATCACATAGTCCATGGCACGTCCTCCTTTTTGGTGCTCCATCAGAGTCTGCAGCAACGGCATCGGCCATACAACGAGAAGCACATCCGCCACTGACTCTGAACGAGAGCTGAGCCCCGGCAGCACAATGCCTGAGTAGTGCCATCGCACCGCCGGGGCCTGCAACCCTGCCCTGCATTTCTGACTAGGAAGCCCTCTGCTGCTCAGACGCTCGACGTGCCGAGTCGAGGAGGGAGCCGACGAGGATGTGTGCTCCCGAACCCACTCCGAGGGCCCAATAGCGGCGGAACCAACGGCGGGCGTGTTCGTCGGTCGTCGCCGTGCGCATGAGACCCGTCAACAGGGTGTGCGTCTCGTCGAGCGGGCGGGCAGAGAGGTCGTAGACGGTCTTGCCGAACCCCGGCTCGTCGAAGGCCACGAACTCGTCGGCGCTGGAGATCGCCGCATACTCGATGACGGGCCGCCAGAACTTGCCAACGAGCCCGAGGGCCAGCTCTTTGCCCGGTCGCTCGCCGAGCATGATCCAGCCGCCCGCTGACATGGGGATCGAAGGAAGGTCGCGCAGGCGCATCGATGCGGGAGGCTCGGCTGGACGCTCCCCGTGCAGGAGGTGGGCGAACAGCTCGGGCAAGGCCCGGACCGCACCGAGGACACCGACCAACGGGGCCTCGCGTCCGAGTTCCAGGAGATCGACACCGAGAAGCGCCTCCCAGGAGGTCCCGATGTCGGCTTCTACAGTGGTCGCGACCCCGTCTGACACGTCGTAGACGGGCAGGAACCGTTCGACGAGCTCCTTCGACATCGCGGCGTACCCTCCCGTCGTCTTCTGGATCGGCTCATGCCCAAGGTGCGCCCGGCCAGGTCCCCGGACAAGGGGACAAAGTCCTGAGCCTT
>DAHUZK010000042.1 GCA_027306605.1 Acidimicrobiaceae bacterium | reverse complement strand
CGCCTGCTCGGCAGCCGCTGCCCGGCCTGCGGCGAGGTGTTCTTCCCCCGCCGGCTCGTGTGCGCCAAGTGCCTGCACGAGGGCACCGAAGACGTCGAGCTCTCGACCCGGGGGACGATCTGGACCTGGACCTACTGCCACGTGCCGATGATCGGGAAGAAGGACGCCGACGTGGCCGGCTACGGCGTGGCCCAGGTCGACCTGCCCGACGGGCCGCGGGTGCAGTCGATCCTCTCCGGCGGCCCCGACGACTTCGCCATCGGGATGGAGGTCGAGATCGATCTCGAGACCCTGCGCCAGAACAGGGAGGGGGACGACGTGGTGATCTACCGCTTCCGCCCGGTCCGAGACGGCGCCGGTGCCACCTCCACCGCCACCTCGACCGCCACCTCCACCGCCACCTCGACCGCCACCCCGGACAGCGACCGGAGCGCCGAACCCAAGGGAGGTGCCCGATGAAGCACGGCCTCCGCTTCGAGGGCGTCGCCGTCGCCGGCATCGGCATGGTGCGCTTCGGGATGTTCAAGGAGATACCCGGTGCGCACCTGGCCCGGGACGCTGGGTTGCTCGCGCTGCACGATGCGGGCATGACCCTCCACGACATCGACGAGGCCTTCGTGGGCTACATCCAGCCGGCGCCCATGCTGGGCATCAAGGCCATGAAGGAGTTCGGGCTGACCGGGCTGCCGGTCACCCATATCGAGAACGCGTCGGCCACCGGGCTCATCGCTTTTCGCGACGCGGCGTGGGCCGTCTCCTCGGGCCGGGCCGACGTGGCCATGGCGCTGTGCTTCGACAAGTTCACCGACATGATCGGCGGCGGGGGCGGCGGCCGCGGCGCCGGCCGGGACCAGATCGACGCGCCGATCCTGCCCGCCGCCTACTTCGCCCTGTGGGCACAGCGCCGCATGCACGACCGCGGCACCACCCCGGAGCAGTTCGCCACCATCGCGGCCAAGAACTGGAACTACGGCGCCCTCTGCCCCACGGCGCACCGCCGCTCCGACCACCACGTCACGGCCGAGGAGGTCCTGGCGGCCAAGATGGTGGCCGAGCCCCTCACCACCATGATGTGCTGCCCGCCCGACGACGGCGCCGCCTGCATCATCTTGGCCCGCGAGGACATCGTGCGGCATCGCCAGCCCGGCCGGCCCCTCGTCCGGGCCATCGCCTCGGCCCTCACGTCGGAGACCTACTCGCCGGGCCACACCTTCGTCGGTCCGGTCGTCGGGCCCTCGACCATGACGCGCGACACCGCCATGGAGTGCTACGAGGCGGCCGGCCTCGGGCCCGAGGACGTGAGCGTCGCCTACTGCCACGACGCCTTCGTCAACGAGGAGCTCGAGTACTACGAGCTGCTCGGGTTCTGCGCCGAGGGCGAGGCGGAGAAGCTCGTCGCCGACGGCGAGACGGGACCGGGTGGCCGCATCCCGTTCAACACCGACGGCGGGTTGCTGGCACGGGGACACCCGGGCGGTCCGACGGGCGTGGCCATGCTGCACGAGGCGGTGCTGCAGCTACGCGGCACGGCCGAGGGGCGCCAGGTCGAGGACGCCCGGGTGGCGCTGGCGCACCTCGTGGGCGGGGGCAGCGTGGCCACCGTCAACCTGCTGGGCGTCGAGCCGAGCCGAGCATGAGGAGCCGAGCATGAGGAGCCGAGCATGACGACGAGTGACGAGCGCCGCGCCGCCGGGCGCGCCATCCAGGGGCAGCTTTGGCCGGCCATCCTCGAGGGCCCGACGGGCCAGTTCCCCGCGGCCAAGCTGGCGCCGGACTACTTCGACCACGTGCAGCAGAGCGCGTTCGGCGACATCTGGTCGCGTCCCGGCCTCGAGGTGCGGGACCGCTCCATGATCACCGTCGCCCTCCTGGCCGCGCTCGGTCAGCCCGACGAGCTGCGCGCCCACCTCGCCGGCGCCTTGAACGTGGGGATCTCGCGCCAGGAGATCGTCGAGGTCATCATGCACGTCTCGATCTATGCGGGCGTTCCCGCGGCTGGGTCGGCCCTCCGGGTGGCCGCCGAGGTGCTCGGCACCGACTGAGACTGCGGCACGGACCGGGTCCCGGCCCAGTGGGCCCGCAGGTCGTCCAGCCAGCCGGGAAACTCGAGCGGCGGGTCCGGCAGCGGCCGGGCCCCCTGCGCCGCCAACGCCGCCTCGAAGGCGTCGGGGTCGTCGCCCCAGCTGCGCGGGTCGCCCATCATCACCTCGAAGAGCACGGCGCCGTCCTGCCCGGCGACGATCGGGCCGAACGCGGCCCCGAGCGGCAGCTCGACGTGGGTCCCGGCCGGACAGCGCCGGTCGCCGAAGCTGACCTCTCCCTCGAGGACGAAGACGACGTGGGGGGAGAAGTGCCCGTGGCGGCGCACCACCATCCCCGGGTCGTAGCGGGCGTAGATGGTCAGGTACTGGGGGTCGGGCGAGAACGCCAGCCACTTCTCCCAGACGTAGGCCACCGAGCCGTCCGCGTTGCGCTGGGCCTTGACCGCCTGCCAGGGCACGTCGGGGTCGTCGAGGTGCCGGAAGGTGGGCTCAGGCCCGCGCACGGCCGCCCTCCTGGGCCGGCACGCCGCCGAACTCGTAGTCGGCGCGCTCGACGCGGCGCGTCCAGTCCCAGTACAGGTCGAGCGGCCACGGGGACAGGGTGAAGACCTTGCCGTCGCGGTTCTTGTAGTGGCTGTGGGTGATGGAGGGATGCGACCACACCAGCTGGTCGATCTCGCCCCGGTAGCGATCGGCGTAGTCGTCGTGCGCCTCCACCCGTACCTCGCTCCACAGCGCGCCCGAGGCCAAGGTCTCGTGGATGGCCTCCAACGCGTAGTGCACCTGGAACTCGGCGTGGTAGAAGAGGCTGGCCCCGAAGGCGAGGTTCGTCCCCGGACCGTAGACGCAGAAGAGGTTGGGGAAGTTCGGCATGGTGATGCCGAGGTACGCCGTGGGCTCGTCGCCCCACTGCTCGTGCAGCGAGACCCCGTTCCGACCGATCACCTTCATCGACGCCAGGAAGTCGTTGTGGCGGAACCCGGTGGCGTAGCAGATGACGTCGGCGGGATAGTGGCGCCCGTCGGTGGTGACGACGCCGTCGGGGACGACGCGCTCGATGCCGGTACGGACCAGCTCGACGTTCGGCCGTTGCAGGGTGCGCAGCCAGGTCCCGTCGTCCTGGAGGATGCGCTTGCCCGTGGCCGGGTAGTCGGGCACGACCTTGTCGAGCAGTTCGGGATCCTCGCCCACGATCGAGCGCATCCACGCCACCAGGGCGGACGCCCGCTTGGCGTTGAGGGCGTTGATCGACTGCTGGGTCGGATCGTCGTGGGCGGGATCGATGCGGTACATCTCCATCCCCGCCGCGATGCCGGCATACGTCATGATGAACCGGTACCACCGCCCGTAGAAGGGCAGGTGGCGCAGCGCCCAGGCATCACCCGGCGGCACGGCCGTGTGGTAGATGCGGTTGGGCAGGATCCACTGCGCCGTGCGCTGGAAGATCGTGAGCCGCTCGACGTCGCCCGCGACGGCGGGGCCGATCTGGAACCCGCTGGCGCCGGCGCCCACCAGCGCGAACTTCGTCCCTTCGATGTCGAGGTCCTCGGGCCAGCGCGCCGAGTGGAACGACGGGCCGGCGAAGGACTCCATGCCGGGGATCTCGGGCAAGCGGGGCAGGTTGAGCGAACCCACCGCGCTGACGACGAAGCGGGCCTCGAGCGTGCTCTCGGCACCGTCGGGCCCTCGCAGGCCGACGTGCCACGTGGCATCGTCCTCCTGCCACACCAGCTCGGTGACGCTGGTCTCGAAGCGGCAGTGCGGCCGGAGGCCGAACGTGTCGACGATCGTGGCGAAGTAGGCGCACAGCTCGGGCTGGCGGCAGTAGTACTCGCTCCACAGCTCGGCCGGCTCGAACGAGAAGCAGTACTGGTGGCTGCCGACGTCCACCCGGGCCCCGGGGTAGCGGTTCTCCCACCAGGTACCACCCGGCCCGGCGTTCTGGTCGACGATTGTGAAGGGCAGCCCGGCCTGCGCGAGGCGGATGCCGGCCAGGATCCCGCCCATGCCGCAGCCGATGACGACGACGGGGGTCGCGGCCTTCTGCTGCTCGGAGATCTCGTCACCCCAGCGGATCTCCCCGCGGTCGCCGCCCTCGAATTGGAGGTCGTCGAAGAAGAGGCCGGCCAGCCGGCCCTCGACGGGACGCCGGCCGAGAAAGCCCATCATCTCCTGCAACAGGTCCGTTGAGAGCTCGACGGGAACGCAGCCGTTGTCGCGATAGGCCGCGATCACCGGAAGGGCGCGGCGGCGCACCTCGGCCATGTCCTCGTCCGACATGGCACCTTGGATGTCGAGCGAGATGCCGACGTTGGGCTGGATGTCCCCGCGGATCCACGAGGGATCTCCGCTCATGTGCACGAGCGAGCACAGCAGCGCCGGGACGCTGACCTCCTCGAGGGCGGCGGCGATGGCCTCGTCGCAGTCATCGAACGGCTCCCCGGCAAAACGGTTCCTCGTCACGGCGAAATCCTCGTCACGGCGAACATCCTCGTCGCCTAGGACTCGGGGTTCCAGCGCAACGCCACCCCCGCCTGCTGCTCGGCCACGGCGACCAGCTCGCTCCAGTCCGCCCCGCCCAGCCCGTTCGCCACGGCGCCGTCGAGGACGTTCTTGACGGCGGCGGCCACGGGCGTCGGCGCGCCGAGCGTGTCACCCCAGTCCACGATGAGACCGGCGTCCTTCGCCGCCAGCTCCAGAGCGAACTGGGTCGGCCGGCCCCGCCCGTCGATCGTCTCGACCTGACGGTCGACGAAGAAGTTCGACGCCCCGGCCGTGCGCAGGATCTCGACGGCCTTCTGCACTTCGATGCCCGCCTTGGTGGCCATGGCCAGCCCCTCGAGGCTGACCCAGGTCGTCGTGAAGGCGATGAGGCTGTTGAGCAGCTTCATGGTGTTGCCCAGCCCGAGCCCGCCGACGTGGAAGGTGGCGCGGCCGAGCGGCTCGAGCACCGGGAGGACGCGCGCCACCGGCTCGTCGTCGCCACCCACCATGAACACGAGCATCCGCTTCTCGGCGCCGATGGCCCCGCCGGTGAGCGGCGCCTCGACGAGATGGTGCCCCGAGGCCGCCAGTCGCTCGCCCAGCTCGCGCACGGAAGTCGGGCTGTTGGTGGAGAGGTCGACCAGCACCGCACCCCGCGGTGCGGCCGCCGCCCACGCCGTCGCCACGCTCGCCACCACGTCGGGCGTGGGTAGCGAGAGCAGCGTCACATCGGCGGCGCGGGCCACCGACTCGACGTCCGGCGCCGCGGCCGCCCCTCCGACCGCCTCCATCGCCGCGGGAACGACGTCGTGCACCACGACCTCGTTCCCGTCGGCCACGAGATTGCGCGCGATGCCACCCCCGATGTTCCCCAGCCCGATCACACCCGTCGCCATCGATCCCTCCATGCCCCCTGCACGCGGGCCCACGAGGCCCCGGAAGCCGCACCGGAGGAGAGCGTATAGTGAGCCTGACTCGAGCGTCAGGGACACGGCGTCGGACAACCTTGGGGGTGGACCGGTCATGGGGCTGCGCGACCACGTCATCTGCGACAGCGACCTGCACGTCATGGAGCCGCCCGACCTGTGGGAGCGCTACATCGACCCGGCCTATGCCCACGCCGCGCCACGCGGGCTCTCCGAGATCACGCGCGACATGCGCGTGCGGGTCAAGAACCACGTGATGCTCCGCATGGGCCCGACACGCCCCATGCGCGTGGAGGGTCGCAAGACGGGGTGGCAGAAACACCACGACAACGTCTACGCCGCATCGGAGGCCCGCGGCTGGGATGCACAGTCACAGGTCGACGCCATGGACGCCGAAGGGCTCGACCTGGCCGTGCTGTTCCCCTCCCGCGGGCTCTTCGTCCTCGGCCTCGACTCGTCCGAGCAGATCGGCGCCGACGGGCTGGAGCCCGAGTTCGCCACGGCGATCGCCCGCGCCTACAACGACTGGTTGAAGGACTTCTGCGACCATGCGCCGGACCGCATGTTCGGAGCGGGCATGGTGGCGGCGCACGACGTCCCCGGCGCCGTCGCCGAAGCGCGGCGCTGCGTCGAGGAGCTCGGGTTCAAGGCGATCTTCCTGCCGCCGGCCGCCGTCAACCGTCGGCCCTGGCACGACCGGGCCTACGACCCGCTGTGGGCCGAGATCGAGCGCCTCGGCGTGCCACTGGCCTTCCACGGCGGCGGCCAGACCTACCTGACACCGGACTTCGGGCTCGAGGTGCTGGACCGGTTGATGCTGTGGCACACGTTCAGCCAGCCGCTGGGCATCCAGTTCGTCACGGCGTGTCTCTGCGGCGGCGGCGTGCTCGAGCGTTTCCCTGACCTCAAGGTCGCACTCCTCGAGGGCAACTGCTCGTGGGCACCGTGGTTCCTCTACCGCCTCGACGAGCATTACGAGTGGACGGGCTGGTACGAGGCGCCCGAGCTCACCATGCCGCCCTCGGCGTACTTCAAGCGGAACTGCTGGATCTCGGTCGAGGCCGACGAGGTCACGGTGCCGCACTTCGTCGAGACCTTCGGCGACGACAGGCTGATCTTCTCGACCGATTATCCACACGGGGACTCCAAGTACCCCCACGCCGTCGACAGCTTCGACAAGCTCGCGCTCTCCGACGAGAGCAAGGCCAAGATCGTCAGCGCCAACTGGTCCGCCCTCTACGACATCCCCCTGGTCAAGCGGGTCTGATCAGCCTTCCGGCGGAAGGAGGACGTTGGGATTCAAGATCCCGGCCGGATCGAGCGCCGCCTTGACTCGCCGAAACGCCTCCAGCTCCGCGTCGCTGCGGTTGAGGTGGAGCCAAGGCCGCTTGGCCGTGCCGATGCCATGCTCAGCACTGATGCTGCCACCGAGCTCGGCCACGTAGCGCATGACGCTGTCGTCGACGGTCAGGGCGTCCGGCTCGATGCCGGTCACGTTGACGTGGACGTTGCCGTCGCCGACGTGGCCGAACAACCACGTCACCGCGTCCGGATCGGCATCCCCGACAACGTCGGGCACCCGGTCGACGAAGGTGGCCAACGCTGGCGCCGGCAACGTCACGTCCAGTTTGTGGGGTGCTCCGAGTGCGTTGATCGCCACGGTGTGGTCCTCGCGGTAGCGCCAGAGCCGTGCCCTCTGGGCGGGCTCGGTGGCCACGGCGACATCCTCGATGGCGCCGATCGAATCGAACACGGCGGCCATGGTGGGAGCGGGGTCATGTTGCGCGGCCGCCTCGGCCAGGAGGTAGGCCCGGTGCGCTGCCCCGAACGGCGGTGACGCGCCGGTCGAGCGACAGACGAGATCGAGGCCGGACTGGAGGAACAGCTCGAGGGACTGCAGTTCGGGCAGTGAGCGCCGCAGGAGCGAGGCCGCGTCGACGGCGGCGGTCGTGGAGGAGAAGGCGAGGACGGCGGTGACCCGCTCCGGGCTGACCGGCACCAGGCGCACCCTGGCGGCGGTCAGCACCCCGAGCGTCCCTTCGCTGCCGCAGAGCAATCCGCCCAAGTCGTACCCGGTGTTGTCCTTGGTCAGACCGCCCATGTGCGAGACGATGTCGCCCGTCCCGAGGACCGCTTCGAAGCCCACCAGCTGCGCCCTGGTCGGACCATGGCGGAGCACCTGGAGCCCACCAGCGTTGGTGGCCACGGTGCCGCCGATGGTGGCGGTGTCACGGCTGGCCAGATCGACGCCGTAGGCCCAGCCGGCGCCGGCCGCGGCGGCCCGGATGTCGGCGACCGTGGTTCCCGCCCCGGCGGAGAGCTGGCCCGCCAATGGGTCGACGTCGGTGACGCCGGCCAGCCGGCGGAGGCTGAGGACGACCTCGCCGCCGAGGGGGACGCCTCCGCCCACGAGTCCAGTGTTGCCCCCCTGGGGCACGAGGGCAACGCCGCCTTCTTTGCACACGGCGACGACGGCCGCGACCTCACCGGCGTCACCCGGTCGGACGACGGCGGAGGAATGGCCCACGAAGCGGCCAGTGAAGTCGACGGCGTACGAGGCCGTGATCTCGGGCTCGTCGACGAGGTGCTCGGATCCGACGATCTCGCGAAGCTGTTGCAGCACGCTCGTGGACATGGCTCCATCCTCGCGCCGCCTACCGACATTGCCATCGGACTCTCGCCGCCGGGATGTGTTACGAATGCAGCCGTCGAGCAGATCCGGCGCACGGAGGTAGGCCCTCCGACGGGGTGGAGCAGGAAAGCGCACATGCAGCACAGGTCGGGAGCTTGGAGGATCGACTGGCTCATCCTGCTGACGCTGCTGACGGCATCGCTGGCCGCGTTCTCGGGTGCAGGCTGGGGGGCTCAGACACCGGCCGGAGCCGCGACAGCCGGGTCCGCTCCCACCGGGGCTCTCTCACAGGCCACAGCGAATGCGCACAGCGGCATCGCCGGCTGGACTCCGGTCGGGAGCTACGACGAGAACACGCTCACCGCCGGGGAAGGCGTGACGACGCTCTTCGAATCTCCTCATCGCAGCTCCGTGCTGTACCGAGGGATTGAGTCAGTACCGAGCAATCTGAAGGCCCAGGGCTGGGGCCACATCGGGGACCCCGACTCCATCCGCGGCTACGTGTTCGATGCCTTTCAGGGACCCAGCTCCGGCAACTCCAAGATGTTCCTCGTCACCACTCCATCGGGAAAGAGCCTCGAATACGTCCACACGCTCGTGCGGGGCGAGGAGTACAACAACTCCTTCGCCGCCATCTCGCCGGACACGCAGTGGATGGTCGCCGGCGAGTGGAACACGATGAACCATCTGCAGATCTACCCGACGCCCCTCCTCGACCACAGGACCCCCCGTCACGGCGGCGCGCTCGATCTGGCGGGCTTCATCAGGCTTGATCACAAGGTGAACGACGTCCAAGGGTGTGACTTCGTGAACCCCGTCAGACTGATCTGTGCCTCTGACGACGACTCACGAACCCTCTTCCCCAACGAGAAGCCGCTGTTGGAGGTCGACCTGGCGAAATCGCTCCACGGCACCAGCGTGAAGGGGCACGTCGTCGATCTGGGATCGATCCCGCAAGTGAGCAGCTGCTCGGGCACCTTCGAAGCGGAGGGAGTCGACTTCGATACCTCCACCCATGTCTTGCGGGTGGAGGTCATTCAACCGGGCAGCTGCATCCTCAAGACGACGATCTACGAGTACGAACCGGCCCGCGGGCGAGGCTGAGACTCCTCCTCCGATCAGCGATCTTGTCGCGCCCACGGTGTACCGACGACCCCGGCATCATCGGGCCTGCGACCCGCTGTGGGCGGACCACCGGAGGGGCCGGGCGGCGTGGACGCCGCACCGGGCCCGCACCGGGCGCTGCTCACGCCGTGAGTCAGTCGAGGCGGTAGAGCTTCGTCCCGTTCTCGCCGAGGATCTTGCGGCGCGACTCGGGCCGCAGCGTGGCCATGGCCTCGCGTGCGTGCTCGAGGGGCTTGGGCCACAGCGCCGTGGGGTGGGGGAAGTCCGTCTCGAAGAGGATGTTGTCCTCGCCCACGATGTCGACCAGATCCTGGAAGCGTCCGTGCCCGGATTCGAACCATGTGGTGCCGTACCAGTTCGACCGGAAATAGGCCGACGGGGGCCGCGCCAGTTGGGCCGCCTGGACCGGCGCGTTCTCGGGCAGCTCCCAATCCATGGTCTCGAGGATGAAGGGCATCCAGCCGATGCCGCTCTCGACGGAGACCATCTTGAGCTCGGGAAAGCGGTCGAAGAGCCCCGAGAAGATGGTGTTGATGACCACGCGGGCGTTGCCGATGAAGAGCATCGAACCGCCGATGGCGGGCTTCACGTACTCGTCCTGGGACTCCCAGTAGTACTGGCCGTAGAAGTTCATCGCCGTGAGGCTGGCCCCGATGTGGAAGTGGACCGGGAGCTGGAGGTCCTGGCACACCTCCCACAGGGGGTCCCACGCCGTGTTCGCCAGGTCAGGAGCGCCGAGGTCCTGGGGATCCGAGGTCATGTTGATGCCGCGCAGCCCGAGGCCGCCGATGCGCTCGGCCTCGCGCACGGACTCCTCGACGTCCCAGGCCGGCAGGATCGGCATGGGAAGGAGGCGGTTGTCGGTGCGCTCCTGGATTTCGGCCCGGGAGTCGTTGAAGATCTCCACGCACAGCCGGCGCAGCACCGGGTCCTTGACCTCGCCCAGGGTCTGGCCCCCCAGCCCCAGCGCGTTCGGGTAGAGGACCTGGTGCCGGATGCCCATGTCATCGAGTACGGCCAGGCGGGCCTCGACGTCCCACGCCGCCACGTGGGCCCGTTCGAAGTCCCACTCGATCATCGATTCGAGGAAGGGGTGCTTCACCCCTTCGCGGTCGATGGTGCTGCCGCCGCCGGCCTTGCCGACCGGCGTGCCCTCGATCACCCACTGGCGCTCGCCCTCGACGTCTTCGACATGGAG
>DAHUZK010000041.1 GCA_027306605.1 Acidimicrobiaceae bacterium | reverse complement strand
GGCGCTCATGCGGGGGGCTGACCGGGTGGATCGGGCAGGTCGCCGTCGGGGCGGGGCCAGGCGAGCGGCGTGACGTCGCTGGCGATCACCGCGCCCACGGGGATGCCGGCGCGTTCGACGGCAGGGTGCGGGAAGCGGCCCTCGCCGCGGGTCGACCCGTCGGCGAAGTAGATGACCGTGTGCACCCGCCGGACGGTACCGGTCGAGTTGGGCCGGGCCAAGTGGAAGGTGAGGCCGTGATGGAAGGCGACGGCACCGGGCGGCACCTCGACCCAGACCGGTGCGAGGCCGGCCAGCTCGGGCCGGGCCAGCGGGTCGTGACCGCCGTCGGCGGGCGCCGGGCCGGTGAAGATGTCGACGAACTCGCGCAGGCCGCGCCGGTGGCTGCCGGGCAGGTACCCCATGGCTCCTCCCGCCAGCGTGGAGCCGCCGAAGGGGATCCAGGCGGTGATGGTGTCGGTCTCGACGATGGGCCAGTAGGGGTGGTCCTGGTGCGGGTCGGTCTCGCGGCCGCCGGACTCCTTGTAGAGCGCCTGGTCGTGCCAGAGACGCACGGCGCCCACCCCGAGCAGGCGGGCGGCGGTCTCGCCCAGGCGGGCATGGAAGGTGAGCGGCCGGACGTCGGGGCTGTCCTCCCAGAGGTTCTGGCACTGCACGAAGCTCTGCTCGTAGCGGGACTTCTGGACCAGGGGGCGGGTGTCGTGGGCACTGCGGCGGGCGACGGCGGCGTCGACGGCTCGGCCGTATCGAGCGAGCTCGTCGGGGGCGAGGAGGTCGGGGACCACGACGAAACCGTCCTGACGGAAGTCCTCCACCAGTTGCGGCGTCAGCGTGGCCACCGCGGTCACGACGGAGGGCGCGCTCGGCCGGTGGCGCCGGCCTCGCGGACCTCGCGGATGTATCCCACGAGCTCGTGCATGCTGGGCGCATCGAGCCAGGGGGTCAGGTCGACGCTGTACTCGGCGTCGGGCTCGGGGCCCTGGTCGAGGTAGTGCGGATCGGACGCCATGAAGCGCCCGTCGACCAGGCGGACCTCGGTCACCAGGTCGGCGTAGGGCTGCGTGGTGGCCGACGGCGAGCCGAAGCCGAACACTCGCTCCGACCCCGTGACCGCGTTGGCCATGGCCCGGCCCGTGAGGAAGGGCCGGTAGTCGTTGCGCTCGAGCTCGCCGGCGTAGGCGTCGAGGATGTGCAGGGCACGGTCCAGCACGGTCTGGTCGAACCCGTAGAAGACGTTTGGTGCCGGGAGCTCGCCCCAGACCCCCCACATCCACCAGCGCACGTCCGGGGGCAGCGCGGCCATGGCGCGTTGCACGCCGCGCCCGACCGCCTCGTGGCCGTGGTGCACGTCGTGCGGCGACGGGGAGACGACGATGGAGCCGTCGTGCTCCTCCACGATGGCGGGGAGCTCGGCGCCCAGGCGTCGGGTGGCGGCGTCCAGGTCCCCGTCGAGGTCGAGGTTCAGCGGTGGATCGAGGAAGGCGGGTACGAAGCCGGCCCGGGCCGACGCCTCCTCGGCCTCGGCCCGCCGCCGTTCCCACTGCCCGCTGAAGCCGAGGCTGGTGACGACGCTGACGACGGTCCAGCCCCGGTCGAGCAGGTGGAGCAGCGCGCCGGGGCAGCCCACGGCCTCGTCGTCGGGATGCGGGGCCACATGCACGAGGGTGGGCGACACGTCACACGAGGTTAGGCGGCGTAGGGGGCCCGGTCACCGCCGCGACCCGGCCCGGCCCACCGGCCCGGCAACGCCCGTAGGCAACCGGGCCGCGAAGGATCAAGATGTCGGCATGGCCGGCGTGGACCCTGCGACAGCGACGACGAGAGCGACGACATCGGCGCCGTCACCGGTGACACCCTCCCCGGGCTCGGCGGCCTGGCACGCCCTCGACGTGGACGCCGTCGCCGCAGCCGTCGGCAGCGACCTGGCCCGGGGTCTCACGTCGGGCGACGCCGCCACCCGGCTCGGCCGCTACGGCCCCAACGAGATCGCCCGGGAGAAGCCGCCGTCACTCGTCGAGGTCGCGCTCGGGCAGCTGCGCGACCCGATGAACATCATGTTGATCGGCGTCATCGTGGTCAGCGCGTTCATCAGCCAGTTCTCGACGGCAGTGCTCGTGGCGTTCTTGGTGTTGCTCAACGTCGTGCTGGGGTCGCGCCAGGAGCTCAAGGCACGCGCCAGCGTCGACGCCCTCTCCAAGATGCAGGTGCCCCAGGCACGGGTGGTGCGTGACGGCCAGGTGTCGCTCGTGCCGGCCGTCGAGCTCGTTCCCGGTGACCTCGTGCAGCTCGAGGCGGGGGACATCGTGCCGGCCGACGGGCGGATCGTGCGCGCTGCCACACTCGAGACGCAGGAGGCCGCCTTGACGGGGGAGTCGGCGCCGGTGTCCAAGGAGGCGGCGACCCTCGACGTCGGCGGGGGCGACGTGGCCTTGGGCGATCGCTCCAACATGGCGTTCCAGAACACGTCGGTCACTCGGGGCACCGCCACCGTGGTCGTCACGGCGACGGGCATGCAGACGCAGATGGGCCAGATCGCCACCATGCTGACCTCGGTCACCCGCACGCGCTCCCCCTTGCAGCGCGAGCTCGATTCGCTGACCAAGGTGCTCGCAGTCATCGCCTGGTCGGCGGTGGCGTTCATCTTCGTGGTAGGGCTGGCGCGGGGCGAGCCGGCCAAGCAGCTGCTTCTGTTGGGCACGGCGATGGCGATCTCGGCCATTCCGACCGGCCTGCCCGCCTTCGTGTCGGGACTGCTGTCGCAGGGGGCCAAGCAGCTGGCCGACGCCAAGGCCGTGGTCAAGAATCTGACCGACGTCGAGACGCTCGGCGCCACGAGTGCCATCAACACCGACAAGACCGGCACGCTGACCATGAACGAGATGATGGTCTCGGATCTCTACGTCGGCGGGTCGTGGTTCAGCGTCGAGGGCGAGGGTTATCGCAAGGAAGGGGTCGTCCGGGCGGTGGCCGGCGCGCCGGTGCCCGACTTCACCCGGCTGGCGCTCGGGTTGTGCCTCGATAGCGACGCCACCGTCGACGACGCCGGCAACGTCGTGGGTGACCCGACCGAGGCGGCTCTGGTCGTGCTGGCGGCCAAGCTGGGGGTGGACGCGGAGGAGACGCGGCACGCGTATCCACGGCTGGCCGAGGTCCCGTTCGACTCGGAGTACAAGTTCATGGCGACCTTCCACGAGGCCGTGATCGACGGTGAGAAGCGGTTGGTCGAGTTGGTGAAGGGTGCACCCGACGTGGTGCTGGCCCGATGCTCGCAGGCGGGCGGACCCTTGCAGGCCAACGTCGCGCCGATCTCGGCCATGCGGGCGGACATCGACGCCGCCAATGCCCGCATGGGGTCGCAGGGCCTGCGGGTGCTGGCCTTCGCCGCCCGGCTGCTGGGTGAGGGGGACCGGCCGGCCATGGCGTCGGACCCGATGTCGCTGACCCGGGAGCTCTCCTTCGTCGGGATGGTGGGCATCATCGACCCGCTGCGCGCCGAGGCCAAGGGGGCGGTGCAGGTCGCTCTCGGTGCGGGTATCGACGTGCGCATGATCACCGGCGACCACGCCGTGACGGCCCAGGCCATCGGCGAGCAGCTCGGGCTCGGTCCTGGTTCCATCAGCGGGCCCGAGCTCGAGGCGATGACCGACGACGAGCTGGTGCGGCGGTTGCCCGCGCTGCACGTGTTCGGTCGGGTCGCCCCCGAGGACAAGCTCCGGCTGGCTCGGGCCATGCAGCGTGAGGGCCTGATCGTGGCCATGACGGGCGACGCGGTCAACGACGCCGCGGCGCTCAAGCAGGCCGACATCGGGGTGGCCATGGGCAGCGGCAGCGAGGTGACCAAGCAGGCCGGTCGCATGATCCTGACCGACGACAACTTCGGCACCTTGGTGCACGCGGTGGAGATCGGCCGTCGCGTCTACGAGAAGATCGTCTCCTACGTCCGCTTCCAGATGACCCAATTGCTGGCGCTCGTCATCCTCTTCGTCGTGGCTTCCGCCTTCAACGTGAACAGCGGCGTGGCGCTGACGCCCTCGATGGTGCTGTACCTGCTGTTCTTCGTGACGGTGGCGGGCGTGGTGGTCATCTCGATGGACCCGGGCGATCCCGAGATCATGGGCCGCCCGCCGCGGGACCCCAAGGTGCCGATCACGAACCCGGCCGCGCTGCTGTCGTGGCTCCTCTATGCCACCGTGCTCTTCGTCGCCGCCTTCATTCCCCTGGTCGCCGGACCGGACACGGCCCAGCCCTCCACGCCCAGCGCCTCGGTGACGATGACCTTCGTCGTGATGGGACTCGGGACGGTCTGGAACGCGCTCACCAACCGGCGTGCGCCGGCGAGCGGCCTCGACGCGCCGATCTTCAAGGCGGTCGTCGTCTCTTTGTTCCCCATCGTGATGCTGGTGCTGGCGACGCAGCTGCCGTCACTGCAGAGCGGGCTGCTCACCGTCTCGCTGAGCGGACGCGAATGGCTGGCCTGCATCGGTCTGTCGCTGCTGTTGCCGATCGTCGTCGAGGGGAACAAGTGGCTGCATCGCCGGCGGATGCCGGGGCCCGGACCGATCAGCGTGATGGCGGCCGTGACGGGGTCGGAGCGGGCCGAGGGAGCCAGGACGGAGGAGGAAGCGTGAGCCACGACAAGGACGCCAACAAAGGTGCGGGAAAGGGGTCGTCGAAGCAGGAGTCGTCGGATCCGATCGCCGGCACCCCGGTGCCGCGCATGAAGCGAAAGGAGTACGAGCAGGAGCTCCGGCTCCTTCACGGCGAGCTCGTCGCGATGCAGGAATGGGTCAAGGCGTCCAAGGCCAAGATCTGCCTCGTCTTCGAGGGCCGTGACACCGCCGGCAAGGGCGGCACGATCAAAGCCATCACCGAGCGGGTGAGTCCCCGCGTCTTTCGTGTCGTCGCGTTGCCGGCACCCAGCGAGCGGGAGCGATCCCAGATGTTCCTGCAGCGCTACGTCCCGCACTTTCCCGCCGGAGGCGAGGTCGTCATCTTCGACCGGAGTTGGTACAACCGGGCGGGCATCGAGCGGGTCATGGGCTTCTGCACCCCGGAGGAGACGCTGCGGTTCCTCGAGGGGGCACCGCTCTTCGAGCGGACGATGGTCGAGTCGGGGATCACCCTGATCAAGTACTGGCTCGAAGTCAGCCCCGACGAGCAGACACGGCGGCTGGAGAGTCGAATCAACGACCCCCGCAAGGTGTGGAAGCTCTCTGACATGGACCTCAAGTCCTACAGCCGCTGGTGGGACTACGAGCGGGCCCGCGACGACATGTTCCGGGCCACCGACTCGGCCTGGGCGCCCTGGTACGTCGCCCACACGGACGACAAGAAGCGGGGGCGGCTCAACATCATCAGCCACCTGCTCAGCCAGATCCCCTACGAACCGCTGGACCGTCGCGACGTGGAGTTGCCGAAGCGGCAGAAGCGGCCCGAGGACTGGCACGAGGCGACACCGCCCCTGCGCGAGATCCCGACCCCGTTCTGACCGTCCCGCCGAGGGTCCTCGAGCCTGGGTCGGCTTCCGTCCCCTGACGACCCGTCGGCTGACGTCGGAGCGGGGCATGTCTGTTCGCCCTGCATATGCGACCTCGGCGATGTTGCCTGGAGCTGTATACGCGCGCAGATCTGCATCGGGGGGTGCAGCCAGATACAGGCGGGCCTGATTCCCGCAGGCGGCCGTATACAGGCCGAACAAAGACCCCCGACACCGGGCGCCTCATCGGCCGGGGCATCGGCCGTTTCCTCGGGCTACCCTGCGGCCGCCAGGACGCTGAGATCGGGAGGCCGACATGTTGCAGGTCGTAGGAGCCGGGGTGGGCCGCACCGGAACGCACTCGCTGAAGATCGCACTCGAGCAATTGCTCGGCGGGACGTGCCATCACATGACGGAGGTGTTCAGTCATCCCGAGGAGCTACCGGCGTGGATCGACGCCGCCAACGGACGTCCCGTGAACTGGGAGCAAATGATGAAGGGCTACACGGCCCTGGTCGACTGGCCCGGCGCCAGCTTCTGGCCCGAGCTCGCGACGGCCAACCCGGACGCCCTCGTGCTCCTCTCCGTTCGTGACCCCGATGCCTGGTTCACCAGCTGCAGCAACACGATCTTCGAGGGCATGGTCGCCATGCAACAGCAGGGCAACGAGTGGATGGACGCCATGCGGACGCTGATGCGGGAGCGCTTCAGCGATCAGCTGACCGACCGGGCCGCCATGATCGCCGCCTTCGAGAAGCACAACGAGGCGGTGCGTGCCGGTGTCCCCGAGGAGCGGCTCTTGGAATGGACGGCCTCCGACGGCTGGGAACCCATCTGCGAACGGCTGGGGCTGCCCGTGCCGAACGAGTCCTTCCCGAAGACCAACACCACCGACGAGTTCCGCGAGATGCTGGGGATGCCGTCCCTCGCCACCTGAGGCGTCCTGTTGGTTGCCGAGCCGTGAGCCGTCCTTCACGCTGAGAGGACTCTTCCGGGCGGTCAGCGGCGCTCGAAGCCGAAGCTCCCGGGTCCGCCTCCGTGCAAGATGTCGGCCAAGGCGCGGCGAAGGCGCTCCTGGGCGTCGACCATCCAATCGATGTAGAAGGGGTAGTCCGCCTGGTTCGTGATCTCGCCCTCGCCGTAGTCGGCGACGCGGTAGGCGCCGCGGTCGGGCAGGCGCTCCCACGAGAGCGGGCGGCCGTAGAGCGCCTCGACGTCGGCCTGTTGCGACTGGAGCATGTCGAACTGTGCCGTGCTTCTTTCGGTCGTCCCGAAGTCGATGAACAGGTCGGAGCGCAGCCGGCCGCCGGCCACGAAGGCCAGCGTGAAGTGCGTGCCGCGCACGGGGGAGGGCAGGGTGACGAAGTTCTGCGCCGGGAGCACCGTCATCTGCGTCCAGTCCGGGTGTTGGGCGCGCACGGTCTGAAGCCAGCGCGACCAGAACTCGCGGTAGAGGGCCCCGCGGCCGCCGCTCGAGGGGCCGGCCAGCTCGACGAGCGTCCAGCCGGTCGGGTCGCGCCACCACTGCGTGCCGAAGTGATCCTGGCTCAGGCCGGTCGCCTGCTCGACGATGTGCCGGACGAGCGCGGCGGGCGTGTAGGCGGCTTTGTCGACGTCCCACACGAGGGGACCATTGAGCTCGTTCTGCCAGTAGGCCGTGCGGCGGGCAGGGTCGGCGTTCAGCCACTCCTCGAGCTCGCTGCGGATCTCGAGGCCGAGGTCACCGGGCGGGCTGATGGTGAACATGGTGCCGTCGGCCACCAGCTCGGCGTTGACGAGGCGCCGCACCGTGCTGGCGTCCTGCACGCGCCGCTTGGCGTCGGCTATTTCCTTGGCCCGTTGGCGCTCGGGGCTGATGACGAACTCCTCGACCTGACGTACCGGATAGATCTGGCTGACCGAGATCATCGGGACGCTGGTGCTCCCCAGCTGCCCGTAGACAAAGGAGCGGAAGGCCGTGATCTGGATGAGGGACACATCGAGCCCCATCTCGTTGAGCCAGACGACGCTGGCGGTCAGCGCTGGCGAGAAGTCGGGTGCCAGCAGGACGACACGGGGACGCCGCAGCGTCTCGAGCGAGAGGTCGGGAGCGTGCGCCTGTAGCTCGGCCAGCGCCTCGTCGGGCGTCAGGGGTGCTTGCTGGCGTGCCCGGAAGCGGGCGTAGTGCTCGGCCAGCGACTCGGGCATGAGACGGCTGACCATGGCGGCGTACTTGGCGGCGACAACGTCGGTGTCGGGGGCGCGGCTGCTCTTCACCTCGGCCACGACGAGGCGACCGTCGGCGCCCAGGCCGAGCACGTTGACGCGGTCGGGCGAGGCGGAAACGGCAGTGGCCATGCCGTCGAATTCGAACGTGACGACCTTGACGGCCGGGCCGAGGATGCCCGGGTTGGCCAGGACCCACTCCTGAAGATCGGCGCGCGCTTCGAGACCCGCCTCCTCGAGCGAGATCGTCTGTGCCGGCATCGCCACAGCGCCGGCAACGGTGAAGAGCATTTCGTCCGCCATCAGGCGATCTCAGGGTATGGCAAGCGGTGCTTCACGAGCAGATGTCGAAAGTCACTCGCGTTCTCAATGGAGGACCAATCTTCGATGCCGTTGAACGGGTCTTTTGTCGCTGTGTTGTGCTTACTACGCGCGCGCCGTACCAGTGTTGGAACGCGAGGGGCAGGAAGGTTGCAGAACGGTTGCGCGTGGCACGTGGCGCGCGGGCACGTGGCACATGGCACGCGACGCGTGGCACGCCACGCGTCGGGAGTGCGTTCGCTCGGAGAGAGTGGCGCGGTCGCTCGAGAAACGAACGCGCGTGCGCTCAGAAGGGTGCGCCGGGCGCCACCAGTGGCCACGGGCGCTCGAACTCGACGACACGAGCGAGGTCGAGCAGCAGCTGCTCGGCATGGCGCCGGCCGATGACCTGCATGGAGACAGGGAGACCGTCGACCGTTCCGATGGGGACGGCGACGGCCGGATGCCCGGTGGTGTTGGCGGGGATGGTGAGCGCGCCGTTGTTGCCGACGGCGGTCTCGAACCCGTGTTCGGCGATGAGGTCGACCCCGTCGATCGTCGTGGGCATCGGGCCCTGCGCTCCGAAGGCCACGTCGGGGTTGGTGGCGCAGACGACGAAGTCGACCTGTTCGAAGATCCGAGCCATCCGCACGATGACGTCACGACGGAAGGCCTCGATGTTCTTGGCGGTCTCCACGTCGTAGTGATTGGTGGCGACGTTGGCGGCCAGCATGATCTCGGGTGTCAGCTCGGACTCGCACGCCGGATAGAGGTCTCCGAGCCCGACGAGCAGGCTGGCCGTGCCGGCCAGGGCCCACTCGAGACCACCGCGGGGCAGGGCGAGGGGGACGTCGACGCGCTCGAGCCCGGCGTCCCTGATCAGCAGGTCGGCCGCCTCCTCGACCTTGTCGCGCACGGCCGAAGCCACGACGGCTGCGCCGAGGTCGACCGAGACGGCTACCCGGCGGCCGCGCAGGTCCTGGCAACCGAGCCCGGCCTCCCAGCCCTCGACGCGGGGTAGCGAGAAGGGGTCGTACTCGTCGGCTCCGTTGCAGACGTCGTACCAGCGTGCGGTGTCGCGCACCGAGCGCGACAGGCAGCCGATCACGGCCGTCAGCGGCTCGATCTCGGTATGCGGTCCCTTGGGGATGCGCCCGAAGGTCGACTTGAGGCCGAAGAGCCCGGTGAACCCGGCCGGGATGCGGATGGAGCCGCCGCCGTCTCCGCCGGTGGCGATGGGGAGCAGGCCGCCGGCCACCGACGAGGCCGAGCCGCCCGACGATCCACCGGGCGTGCGCTCGGGGTCGTAGGGGTTGGAGGTGGCACCGTGCAGACGGGTGTAGGTGCAGTTGATCCCGCCGAACTCCGACGCAGTGGTCTGGGCGACGAGCACGGCGCCGGCATCGCGCAGCCGGGCGGTCATCGTGCCGTCGTGGTCGGAGGTGCGGTCCTTGAAGACGAGCGAGGCCTCGGTGAGTGGCCATCCCTGCACCGGGTCGAGCTCCTTCACGCCCATCGGCACGCCGCCGAAGGGGCGGTTCACGTCCGCCTTCGCCGCAGTGTCCCGCGCCCGCTCCTCGTCGACGAAGCACACGGCGTTCATGGAGGAGGTCTCGATCGCCGCCAACGAGCCCTCGAGCGCCTCGGTGGGGGAGATCGCCCCGGCCCGGAAGGCGTCGACGAGCGAGCACGCGTCACCCAGCCACGGTTCTCCCGTCACGGATCACGAGGTTAGCGAAACCCCCTCGACCCTCAACCCCCAGCTCTCGGACATCCTGTGCGGCGGTCTCAGTCCGGTGGGCTCGTGCGCACCGTCGTCCGGCGCTTGCGTCCTGATGGACCGATCTGGATCATCGATTTCGCCAGTCGGATCGGATCGACCCATCGGCCACCCACCGAACGCGGTGGTGCCGGCTCGTCCGGTGGTCGATACCAGTACGAATCGAGTGACCGCGACCGGTCTCCGTGCGCTCCGCCGATCGGCGCCGGACCGCTGGTCGACCCGTCGCTCCGTGGCGGCACGCCGGCGGGCGCCCCGCCTGAGCGCCCGCCCGCGTCCCCGTCACTGCCGGAAGAGTTCTCCGCCCGGAACTCGTCCATGCCGCCTCCTTGTTCGCCGTTGGCACGGTACCGCGACGTGCTCCACCGCGAACAGGTGCTTTCGAACCTATTCGGACCGATTTCGCGTCCTGGACGGTCCCGGACGGGCCCTCGACCCGCCCCCGACCCGCCCTCGACCCGCCCTCGACCCGCCCCGGGCTATTCCGTTGTGCGTCGCTTGAAGAAGTGGGCGGCCAGCGGGGCGGCGACCACCATGATCACGACCGACCAGATCAGCGAGGCCTCGACCGGATGCTGCATCGGCCAGGCGCTGATCGTCGAGGCCGGATTGGGGTTGTCCCACAGCACCCGGGCACCGGCGGTCACCGCGCTCACCGGGTTCCAGTTGGCGACGGCCTGGAGCCATCCGGGCATGTGCTGGGTCGGCACCATGGCGTTGGAGACGAAGGAGAGGGGGAACAGCACGATGAAGCCGAACGAGGCGGCCGACTCGGGGCTCTTGGAGTTCATGCCGACGCAGGCGGCGATCCACGTCAGCGCGTAGGAGAAGAGCAGCACGAGGGCGAAGCCGCCCACGATCGAGATGAAGGCGGACCCGGGCCGCCAGCCCACGGCCAGCCCGGTCAGACCGACGATGAGGGCGCACAGGCAGGACGTCAACAGGTCGGCCACCGAGCGGCCGACGAGGACGGACGGACGCCACATGGGCAGCGCCCGGAAGCGGTCGATCATGCCCTCGTGCAGGTCGGTGCTGAGCCCGACCGCCGTCCCCATGGTCGAGGTCACCAGGTTCAAGGACAGCAGACCCGCCAGCAGGTAGTCGACGTAGTTGCCGCCGCCGGGGATCGGGATGGCTCCCCCGAAGATGTAGACGAAGAGCACAGTGAAGAGCACCGGCTGGATCGTCACGTCCGAGAGCTGCATGGGCTCGCGCGAGATGTGCACCAGGTTCCGCCGCGTCATCGACCACACGTCGTTGAGCCCCCGCGTCAGGACGTTCGACGTGCGCGGTGGCCGGACTCCGGCCCGGGTGGGTGCGAGCGTCGTGGTGCTCACGTCCTCGCTCCTTCCAGCTCGTGGGGTGGATTCCCGCCCGCTGCCCTCCTGTCGGTCTCCGCCGACGGACCCTGTCCGCCGCCGCCGCCGCCGCTGCCGCCGCTGCTGCTGCCGCCGTCGCTGCTGCTGCTGCTGCCGCCGTCGCCGCCATCGGCACGCCCGGCACCCCCGTCCCGAGCGTCATGGTCGGGGTCCTCGGCCTCCCCGCCGTCCTCCTCGTCGACGTGCTCGCCGGTGAGCGAGAAGAACACGTCGTCGAGCGAGGGCTGGCGCACCTCGATGTTGTCGACCGTGACCCCGGCCGCGTCCAGGGCGCGCACGACGGCGGTGGCCAGGCCGCTCGAGGCATCGACGCCGGCGCTCAGGCGCCGCCCGTCGTCGCCGACCGAGATCTCGCCGGCCACCAGCGGCGCCATCGCCGCCACGGCGCCCGGGTGCGGCACCGACAGCGTCACCTCTATCCGGGCACTGCGCGACGCCTCCTTCAGCTCCGTCGGCGTCCCGTCGGCGATCACCGTCCCGTGGTTGACCACGACGATCCGGTGCGCCAGTGCGTCGGCCTCCTCGAGATACTGCGTCGTCAACAACACGGTCACGCCGTCGTCGAGGAGCTCGCGCACCGCCTCCCACACCCGCTGGCGGCTGACGGGGTCCAGCCCGGTCGTGGGCTCGTCGAGGAAGAGGACCGGCGGGCGGGTCATGAGCGATGCCGCCAGGTCGAGGCGGCGCCGCATGCCGCCCGAGTAGCCCTTGAGCACGCGGTCGGCGGCGAAGTCGAGCTCGAACTGGCCGAGCAGCTCGGCGGCCCGCTCCCGGGCCGCCGTCTTGCCCATGTCGGACAGCTCGCCCACCAGCACCAGGTTCTGACGCCCGGTCAGCAGCGGGTCGAGCGTGGCGTCCTGGGCGGCCACGCCGATGTGGCGCCGCACCTCGCCCGGGTGCTTCACTACGTCGATGCCGGCCACCGTGGCCGACCCGGCGTCGGGCACCGCCAGCGTGGTCAGGACCCGCACCGCGGTGGTCTTGCCGGCGCCGTTGGGGCCGAGCAGACCGAGGATCGTCCCGGCGGGCACCCCGAAGGACACGCCGGCCAGGGCCTGGGTCTCGCCGTAGCGCTTGGTCAGGCCCTCGGCCTGGATCATCAGCTCGTCCGCCATGCTCTGCTCTCCGAACCTCTCGACTTCCTTACCTGTCGGTCAGTAAAATCAGTGCAAGGGTCAGGGTAAAGGCTTCCTAACCGGCCGTCAAGTAGAATTCGTGACGGACATCGACCAGAGCGCTGGAATGGCACAGACCGTACGAACGAACGAAAGCACAGCTCCCGGACAGGCACCGCCGGGACCGCCCGACGCGGGCGACCACGCCAACACGCGGGAGCGCATCCTCGATGCGGCGCTCGACCTCTTCATCGAGCAGGGCTTCGACGGCACCAGCCTGCGGCAGATCGCAGAGAAGTTGGGCGTCACCAAGGCGGCGCTCTACTACCACTTCGAGTCGAAGGACGACATCCTCCTCGCCCTGCACATGCGCCTGCACGCCTTCGGCCGCGAGACCCTGCTGCGTATGCAGGGGGGACCGGTCACGCTCGAGCTGTGGGGCGAGCTCCTCGACGGCCTCGTGGGCCAGATGCTGGCCCAGCGCAAGATCTTCCTCCTGCACGAGCGGAACCAGGCCGCCCTCGAGAAGCTGCACCGCGAGGAGCACGACGCCGAACACGAGGACTTCCAGAACCAGTTGCGCCAGCTGCTGGGCGACCGGTCGGTCCCCTTCGCCGACCGGGTGCGCATGGCGGCCTCGGTGGGCGTCGTGTTCTCGGGGCTCTTCCTCTCGGGCGACGCCTTCGCCGAGGAGGACCACGAGGAGTTGGGGGAGCAGCTCCGCCTGGTCATCCACAACGTCCTCTTCGGATGACGGACCGGGACCCGCCGGACTCGCTGGTTTCCGACTCGACCGACACGGTCCCTGCCGAGGTCCCGGCCGACCCCGGTTGGCTAGCCTTGCTCCGGTGACGGACATCCCCGCCCCAGCCGCACAGCAGCACCCCTTCACCCTGGCCATCGACATCGGCGGGACGGGTCTCAAGGCCAACGTGCTCGACAGGGACGGCGCCATCGTGGCCGACCGGGTGCGCACGCCCACGACCTATCCGATGCCGCCCGACCTCATGGTCGAGAAGCTGACCGGGCTGGCCAAGCGCCTGCCCGAGGCCGACCGCGTCTCGGCCGGTTTCCCCGGCATGGTGCGCCGCGGCCGCGTGCTCACCGCGCCGCACTTCGTCACCAAGAAGGGGCCGGGCACCGCGGTCGACCCCGAGCTCGAGAAGGAGTGGGAGCGCTTCGACCTGGCCACCGCACTGTCGCGGGCCATCGGCAAGCCGTGCCGGGTGGCCAACGACGCCGACGTGCAGGGGGCCGCCGTCGTCTCGGGCCAGGGTTTCGAGGCCGTGATCACGCTCGGGACGGGCTTCGGCACGGCCTTCTTCATGGACGGCCGCCTGCTGCCGCACATGGAGTTCGCCCACGTCGAGTTCCGCAAGGGCGAAACCTTCAACGAGCAGCTGGGCGAGCCGGTGCGCAAGAAGATCGGCGACAAGAAGTGGAACCGTCGGGTGCGCCACGCCATCGAGTACCTCGACGGGCTGACCGAGTTCGACCACCTCTTCATCGGCGGCGGCAACGCGCCGCGCATCGTCCGCGACGACCTGGGCCAGGTGCTCGAGCGCATCACGGTGGTGCCCAACACGGCAGGGATCCTGGGCGGCATCAAGCTCTGGGACGAGAACCACGT
>DAHUZK010000037.1 GCA_027306605.1 Acidimicrobiaceae bacterium | reverse complement strand
GGCATCGCAGATCTCGTCGACGAAGGTGGGGTCGATCGCATCCGGGAGGATCGTGTACCCCTCGTCGGCGATACGGGCGAGATGGTGCTCCAGGTCCGGCAGGGGACTGATGCCTCCCACCGGCGCTGCCGTCGTCATGCCGGCAATTGTACGTATCGGACAATGCCCGCTGGGGTCGAGCCCCGGCGGGTTCGCTCCAGGGCAGAAAGTTGCCGGTGGTAGCATCTTTGTACGGGCCGTTGGCGCAGCTGGTAGCGCACTTGCATGACGCGCAAGGGGTCAGAGGTTCGAGTCCTCTACGGCCCACACATCGGGCTCATCGGATTCTGGTGGGGTCGCGCCCGTGACCAGGATCCCCTCGGACGCGACGAAGGTGCTTCAAGCTTGAGGTGTGAGCCAACAAAGCCGAAGCACCTACGTCATCACTGACCCTACCCAGATCCTCGCTGCCCTCGTGGGCCTCAAAGACATCAAGGTTCTGCACCTCGAACGCCGAGGTCCCGACATCGCGCTGGCCATCGAGCAGCTGGTGCGCGAGGTCCGCTATCCGACCTGCGGGGTGCTGGCCCAGGTCAAGGATCGTCCTCTCGTGCGCTACATCGGCCTGCCGGTCAACGGCTCGCCTAGCGGCTGTGCTGGAAGAAGCACCGGATGCGCTGTGCGAACCGTCGCTGCGCCAAGAGGAGCTGGGTCCTGACCGACCACCGCGGTGGATCGCATTCATGGGTGCCCACTGTCCGATGTCCCTGAGAGCGCGCGACCCTCAAGGCCAGCGCATGGGGATGATAGGTATCGCACAGGGTGCCGTCGACATCGAAGGCCCCCCGGCCTCAGCCCCTTGCTCACGTGAACTCTCCTGTTGTGGCGAGCCGCTCTGCGACCTGACGGAGCTTGACGTTCAGTTCCTGTGAGGAGCGCCGCAACGCATCGAAGGCGTCCTCCGGGGTGATCCGAAGTCGCTCCATCAAGATGCCCTTTGCCTGACCGATGACGTCCCTCGACGAGAGCGCCTGGTGCAGGTTTTGGCCCAGGTGTTCGAGCGCCTCCCGTTCACCGACCGCCCGTGCGGCCACGGAGGCATGGGCAGCCAGGATGAGGCCAATTTCCCGCGCCTCATCGTCGAAGGCGTTGGGTAGCGGGGCGTACGCGTTGAGGGATCCGGCGAGGAGAATGTCATCCGTGCGCCCGGGCGCCCTCAGGCGGAACGACACAGCGGACTCGACACCGGATTCAGCCGGACGAGACGCCAAGGTGGGCCATCGTGGATCGGGGAACGAAGCTGCATAGACGACGGTTTCCTCGATGGCGTCGAGACAGGGCCCCTCATTCGCGTCATATTGTGCTGCATCGACATCGAGTGCCGTCGGCTTTGTCGAGGCGTGGGTATTCAACTCAGCCCCGTCCTCTCGGATGGTGATGCTCGCCATTTCACATCCGGCGACAGTCGATACGGCAGTCTCGGCGATTCGCGTCAGGACCTCTTCAAAGTCATCCGACTCGTAGAGATAATGCGCGATTTCGGCGAAGGCAAGAGCAAGTCCCGTTGTCGGCGCGCCTGCCTGTCGCCGCTTACGGGCTTCCTCTCGATCCGCATCGGCATTGTCGCGCTCGCTTCGGCGAGCCTCTCGGTCTGCACGAGCGCGGTCGCGCTCGGTACGTGCTTCACGCTGTTGCATTCCAGCGGTTTCGACTTCATCCCGGTTCCGCTCTGGACGGGCTCCCAATGCTGCAGCGCGAACATCCAGACTCCGTTGTCGATCGTCGAGCTTGGCTTCTCGTTCATCGGCGAGCCGTTCACGCGTGTTTGCAATGGTGTCCCGCTGGTCGGCGGCGCGAGCACGTGCATCAGCGACATCATCGCGACGATCAGCGACGAACTCTCGTTTGTCGGCTTCCCAGGCTCTTTCGTCGAGTCCTTGCTCTGTCATGACGTGGAGGTGACTGAACAGTCGAGATCCGCTGTGTCTGCGTCGACGCGATCCATTTTGCCTCCCCTGCCCGTTTGATTGCGCACAGCGGGTTGCGTGTGCTGGTCACTGGTACCTGGCCCTACGGGGGCAGGCCGACAGGCCGTTTGGCTCGTGGCTGAACCGGTAGGCACAATCTAGCGGCCGAGCCCTGACCGGTGAAGGCCGTAGCGCTCCGCGAGGACGTTGGTGGGGGCGAGCGCACGACGCCGTTTCCGGCCACGGTGGCACACTGGCGTACTCCCCGTATCGTGGCGTCGTGGCCGATGACCCCTGGGGTGGCCTGGCCCATCGGTTCGCCGACGAGGCCTATGCCTCGGTGAAGGGCTACGTGCGCACCTTCGTGATGCACCGGCACCTGCTCGACCATCTGCCTCCGCCGCCGGCTTCCGTGCTCGATGTCGGGGGTGGCGCGGGCCACCAGTCGTTTCCCCTCGCCGAGGCCGGGTACGACGTGACGCTTCTCGACTCGTCGCCGGCGATGCTGGACAAGGCTCGGCAGCGGCTCGGGCGCCTCCCCGAGGCGGCACGGCGACGGGTGACGCTCCTCGAAGCCGACGGGTTGCAGGCTGCCGACGCCGTCGGCGACGTGCGCTTCACAGCCGTGCTCTCCCACGGTGTGCTCGGGTACCTCGAGAGCTCCGAATCCATGGTCGAGCAGTTGTGCCGCTGTGCCGCCGTGGGCGGCTTGGTCTCGATCATGACAAGCAATGCCAGGGCAGGGGCGGTGCGCCCGGCATTGGAACGGCGATGGAAGGACGCGTTGGCCTCCTTCGACGCCAGGCGGGAGATCGGGGTACTCGGTGTGCCGGACCGGGCGGACACGGTCGAGGACCTGAGCGAGCTCGTGAGGAGCCACGGGGTGGAGCCTGTGTGCTGGTACGGGGTCTGGCTCTTCGTCGATTGGCTCGAGTTCAGCGGTGTCCGATTGGATCCCACCGACACGGAGCAGGTCGAGGCGTTGGCCGCAGTGGAGCTCGAGGCCAGCAAGAAGGATCCGTACCGTCAACTCAGCCGCGTGTTCCATCTGGTCGGGCGCAAGTCCTCGCCTGGAACCGCACCAACCGACGCCGGTGACGCCGGTGACCCGGTGACCCGGTGACGCCGGTGACCCGGTGACCCGGTGACGCCGGTGAACCCAACGCGAAGCGGCTCGCTATGCCGGTCGTCTCGGGAGCGGCGGCATGACCTTCCATTCGGCCAGCTCGACCACGACGCCCGAAGGTCCGCGCAAGAAGACGAGCCTCCGGTCGTGAAAATCCATGATGTCGTTGCGCGGCGCGACGCCGATCGCCGCGAACGCCTCGAGCGTGGCGTCGAGATCCTCGATCCGGAAGCAGACGTGGTTGAAGCCGGTCCGGGCCAGGAAGCCGGCCCGGTCGTCGATCTCCACCGGTGGCTGGTGGAAGCGCAGAAGCTGGATCTCCTGGCGGAAGGGGACGCGTTGGAGCACCAGGGTGACGTGGTCGGCCTCCACGTCGGCTATCCCCATGTAGGAGGCCATGGCTTCACCCGACACCACGACCGCCTTCTCCTCCTCGAAGCCGAGCACGGAGAGGAACCGTTTCGCCTCGTCGAGGTCGGTCACCGCCAGGGTCAGATGGTCGAAGCCGAGGGACATGCTCAGCCTTCTTTCGCCCGTTGGCCGGCGGGTGCCGGCGTCCGTGGATCGCCACTGGAGTATCGCGCGACCGCAACGTCGGAGTCATGGAACCGTCACGCTGCACAGATCGAGGAACGTGACGGTTCCGCCGCCTAGCTCTGGTCGCCCGATCCGGGGCCGCTGTCGTGGCCGTGGAGGTGACCCGGAGCCGGCCCGCCCCCCGCCGGCCCGGGGGAGCCGGCAGGCGCGGGTGCCGACGGCGGGGTGCCGGCGACACCGACCGCGCTGGCGCCCGCCGGCGCCAGCGCGGTCACCACGTCGTCGTACTGGCTGCGCGTCAGGGCTCCTGCGTCGAGGAGGAGACTGGCCAGATCGAGCGTGCGTTGAGCCGAAGCCTGTCTCGCCGGGCCGGCGGGCTGGGTCGCCGTCGTCTCGAGCGCGGCAGCCAGTGCGGCGTCACCGGCCCCTCCGTCGCCGGCGAGGGAGGCCGCCAGAGTGTCGATCGCCGTGACGTCCGGATCCTGCGTCGTCGTGGTCGTGCTCGGCCGGGTCGCGGTGGCGCCGGTCACGTGGGGTGCCGCGGGGGCGTGGGCCGCCGCGGAGGCTGGGGTGGCCGCAGGTCCGCTCGACCGGTCGCCGGGGGCCAGGGCGGCCACGAGAGCGGCGACGAGGACGACCACGGACAGCGCGGCCAGGGCGGCTACCGGGAGCCGCCGCGTCCGCCCCGGTGCACCGCGGTCACCTTGGCGCGGGAGGAGCGCCGTGGCGGTAGGGACCGGTTGCGTGGCGCCCAGGGCCCGTCGCATGTCGCCGGCCGACGGGAAGCGCTCGGCCGGATCGATTGCCAACGCCCGTCGGGCCACCTCCCCGAAGGGCGCGGCCAACGATTCTGGTGCGGTCGGGTCGTCGGGAAGCGGAGGCTGCCCGAGCGCTGACTCCACGATGACGGCGCCGACCGCGAAGAGGTCGGATTGCACCGTGGCCGCGCCACCCCAACGGCGCTCGGGGGCGAGGTAGCCCGGGGTGCCGAGCACCATGCCCGTGATCGTCACGTCGTCGGGGGGCTCCCCGGACCCAGCTCGCGTCTCGACGCTCTTCGCGATGCCGAAGTCGGCCAGCTTGACGTGCCCGTCGTCTTGCAACAGCACGTTGCTCGGCTTGACGTCACGGTGGAGCACCCCGGACCGGTGTGCCAGCTCGAGCGCGGCGAGGACCTCGGAGACCACCGCTGTGAGCCGCGGCGGCGCGAGCGGGCCGCGATCGATCTCGTCGCGGAGCGTGGCGCCGGGGAGCCGCTCCATCACCAGGTACGACGACGCGCCGTCTTCTCCGTAGTCGAGGACGGCCACGATGTTGGGGTGTGCCAGGCGTGCCGCGATGCGAGCCTCGTGTTCGAAGCGCCGTCGCATGCCCGGGAGGCCCTCCGTCTCGGTGTGCAGGATCTTCACCGCGACGCGACGCTCGAGTCGCTCGTCGACGGCGTCGAAGACCCGGGCCATCCCACCCTGGCCGAGCAGCCCGTCGATCCGGTAACGCCCTCCGATCACCTGGGCGGCCGTGCGGGAGTGCACCCCGTGTGCGTACCCGATCGGAGCCGCGGCAGTCAACGGGCAGGTCAGCGCCGCAGGACTCAGGACACCCCGTCGGCCAGCGAGGCCATGTCCGCCACGAGGGTGAGGGCGTCGTGGGGCCCGTCGTCTCCGAAGTCGCGATAGAGGGCATGGACGTTGGCCACGACGCGTTCCGCCTCGCCCCAGCCTGCGTAGGGTCCCAGGTCGATGTCGCGTGCGGTGTCGAGGGGTGTCATCCCGGCGTCGAAACGAGTCCGGGCTTCGCGGCTGAGGAGCTCGAAGTACCCCATCAGGTCCTGCAGGGCGGACGGTGTGGCCAACGGGCCGTGGCCCGGCACGAGCAGGCTCGGCTCGAGAGCCAGGACGCGCTGGCAGGCCTCGATCCAGTTGGAGATGGGCCCGGCCCACACGATCGGATGCGCTCCGTGGAAGAGGATGTCGCCGGTGAACACGATGCCTTCCGCGGGTAGGAAGGCCACGACATCACCGGAGGTGTGCGCCGGCCCCACCTCGAGCAGCGTGACCGCCCGTTCGCCCACCTGGAGCTCGAGCCGTCCCTCGAACGTCGCGCTGGGGAGGGTCAGCGGCACGTCTTCGAACGAGAAGGGGGCGAAGATGCGAGCGAGGAAGGCGCCGGCGGGGCCGAGCGCGGGCGCGCGGCGCAGCATGGAGGCCATCGCCTGCGGTGGCAGCGCTCCCATCTCCTCCGCGCAGCGTGCCGAGGACACGATCACCGCATCGGACACCAGCGCGTTGCCGTAGCAATGATCCCCGTTGGCATGGGTGTTGACGACGGTGTCGATGCGCGCCGCGGCCGGCGTGGCCATGCGCATTGCCTCGAGCATCTCGCCGGTGAGGCGGAGGTCGAAGAGGGTGTCGACCAGGAGTGACCGGTCGTCCGCGCCGACGAGGCCGGCGTTGGACCATCCCCAGCCGCCGTCGGGCTGGAGGTAGGCCCAGACGTCCTCGGCCAGCTCGGACAGGCCCTTCTCGTACCGCAGGCTCACGCCGGCCGTTCCCAACGGACGACGTCCTCGAGCTCACCGGTCTCGACGTCGTAGACGAGACCGGCGACGCGCTCGATCCCCCTCAGGTACGGCGCGCCCGTCAGCTGCGCGACGTCGGTCCGCAGGGCTGCGGCGTGGTCGTCGATGGGCAGGAAGTCGAGGTCGGCGCCCGTCCTGGCGCGCAGCTCCGCCTCGCTGACACCGGCCAGGCCGCAGCGGGTGTGCTGCATCACGACTGCCGTGTCGACGCCGAGGACGGTGCTCGAGAGCGCCAGGCTCCGCAGCACGTCCTCGGTGACCCGGCCGCCGGCGTTCCGGATCACGTGGGCCTCGCCCAGGTGCAGGCCGAGCGCGGCGAAGACGTCGATGCGGGCGTCCATGCAGGTCACCACGGCCAGGCGCCGACGCGGGCGAGGATCGTCGGTGCCGGAGCGATCGTGACCGGCAGCGTAGGCCCGGTTGGCCTCGAGGAGGTCGTCGATGCGGTTCATCCTGAGAACCCCCTTCCGCGGTGCTCGTCGGGCTCGGGCACACGGCCCGAGGGCGGAAGCGGCAGGCGGATGGGGAAGGGCGGAAAGGGCGTGGTCGCCACCATCTCGGCGCGGTCGAGCACGGGTGAAACCGGCACGTCGACTGCGGTCAACGCGGCCACGAGCTCGTCGCGGCCTCGGATGGCGACCGCACCCGCCACGGCGTGCTGCAGCTCGGGTCCGCGTCGGGTCCGCTCGTCGAAGGCGAGGCCGCCGAGTGCCTCGAGGCCGAGGACGCCACAGAGCCCCTCCCAGAAGTCTGGCTCGTTCACGACCCCGAGCGCGACCTGCTTGCCCTCGGCGGTGGCGAACAGGCCGTAGCCGGGGACGGTCGGCGCAAGACCGGCGGTGCGGTCTTCGGCGGCGCGGGAGGCCTCGGGTGGCGCCGAGCCCGTCCATGTCGCCATCACGTCGGTCATCGAGACGTCGAGATGGACGCCCGCTCCCGTCGAGCGCCGGCCCAGGAGGGCGGCGCAGATCCCGAAGGCGGCGCTCAGGCCCGAGGCGAGGTCGGCGGTGGGGAGCGGCGGCATGCGCGCCGGGCCGCCCTCCGGTGCGAGCGCGCCCGCCCACGCCTGGTAGTTCACGTCGTGACCGGGGACCGAGGCCCGCGGGTCCTCCTGGCCGTACCCCGTGATGGAGCAGTAGACGATGCCCGGGTTCAGCGCCCGTACCGTCTTGTAGCCGAGGCCGAGCCGGGCCATCACCCCCGGACGGAAGCCTTCCACCAGCACATCGGCGTCCGCCGCCAGCTCCAGTGCTCGCTCCCGGTCTCCACGGTCCTTGAGGTCGAGCACGAGGCTGTGCTTGCCGGCGTTGATCGGCCCGAAGAGGCCGTCGTAGTGGCGCATGGGATCGCCGCCCGGCGGCTCCACCTTCACCACGTCCGCGCCGAGCGCGGTCAGCAGCGAGGTCGCGTAGGGGCCGGGTCGCCAGATGCTGACGTCGAGCACCCGCACGCCGGCCAGGAAAGGACGAGGTGGTCGTGCCATCGCAGGCCGAGTCTTGCACCCTCGGCCGTAGGGCCTGACGAGGTACTCGGGATAGCCTGACGAGGTGCTCGGGTTCTTCTCGTTCACCGAGGTCACCGATCCGTCGGCCCACGAGGCGTACAACGCCTGGCATCAGCTCGATCACCTCCCCGAGCAGTTCACCGTCGAGGGCATCACCTTCGGGCAGCGCTGGGTCCGCTCACCGCGTTGCCGCGACGCCGAAGCGGTCAGCGGCGGTCCCCTCGACGCCTTCCATTACATGACGCTGTACCTGATGCGCGACGACGGCAGCCTCCCCGAGTTCTTCGCCCTGGCCCAGAGGCTGCGGGCGGCGGACCGGTTCTTCAGCGAGCGGCGTGCCCTCCTCTCGGGACCCTACGCCGTCGTCGGGCGATGGGCCGCTCCACGCGTCGCCGTCTCCGCCGCCGCCGTGCCCTACCGCCCCTCCAACGGCGTCTACACGGTCGTGGGCCCGGCGGTGGACGGCGCCACACTCGTCGACTGTCCGGGCGTGGCCGGTGTCTGGCAGTTCGCGGACTCGGAGCAGGGACGCGTGGTGACGGTGGCCTTCGT
Organism: Acidimicrobiaceae bacterium; assembly: GCA_027306605.1. GTDB lineage: Bacteria > Actinomycetota > Acidimicrobiia > Acidimicrobiales > RAAP-2 > Bog-473. Next base: position 12,618 of record DAHUZK010000037.1, on the reverse strand, counting down.
GGACGGCGATCTGTGGCGGGCGTCGGAGGTTCTGGCTTCCGCCACCGCCGGGCTCGGCGCTGGGCGCGAATGGGCGGGCCCTCTCGAGCGCGTTGATGCCTTTCGCTGGGACTGGTTCGCTACGCTGACGCCCCAATGACCAGCGGCAAGCAATCGAAGGCCCAGCGCAGGGCGGAGACCCAGCGGCGCGCCGCCGAACAGCGGGCGGCGGAGCTGCGCCGGAAGCGGACGCGCATCGGCCTCCAAGTGGGTGGAGTCGTCGTCATCGTCGTCCTCGTCGTCGTGCTCGTCACCCAGCTGACCGGCAGTGGAGGCTCGAGTGGGGTACCTCCGCAGTTCAAGGACCCGCACGTCGCACTGGAGCCGGTCCCGGCCTCGATGTCGTCCTCGTGGGTCCAGCCGCCGTCGACGACACCCGGGCCCGAGAAGGTCGGCGTGCCCAGCGGACCGAAGCTCGCCACCCTGCTGAACGCGGCCACGGGGCAGCCCGTCGACGGGATCCAGTGCCAGACCAACGAGCAGACGAAGGTCCACGTGCACACCCACCTGACCGTCTTCGTGAACGGACAGGCCCGTGTCATTCCCTATGGGATCGGGATCCCCGGGGCGTCCGCCGTCAGCACGTCCTCGGGACCCTTCGTCGAGAGCGGCAGCTGCTTCTACTGGCTGCACGCCCACGCCAACGACGGGATCATCCACATCGAGTCGCCCAGCACGACGCAGACCTTCACGCTCGGGCAGTTCTTCGACGAATGGGGCATCCCCCTGAGCAAGACCCAGGTCGGCCCGGCGAAGGGTCCGGTCACGGTGCTCTTCACGTCACCCGGCTCCACGACCGGGATCTACACCGGCGACCCGCGCAATCTGCCGTTGGGTGACCACTACGAGATCCAGCTCGACGTCGGGACACCGATCGTGGCGCCGGTCAAGGTGACCAACTGGGGCGGTCTGTAGACGGTGGAGGCCGATGCGGTCGTCGTCGGCCTCGGCCCCGGTGGTGAGCAGGTGGCGGAGGACCTGGCCGACGCCGGTCTGGAGGTCGTCGGCATCGAGGCGGAACTGGTCGGCGGGGAGTGCCCCTACTGGGGATGCATCCCTTCCAAGATGATGGTCCGCGCCTCGGACCTCCTCGCCGAGGGCACGCGCATCCCGGGCATGGCAGGTGTCTCGACGGTGACGCCGGACTGGTCGCCGGTGGCGCGTCGCATCCGTGACGAGGCCACCGACACGTGGGACGACAGGGTGGCCGTCACGCGCTTCGAGGACAAGGGAGGGCACTTCGTGCGCGGCTGGGGGCGGTTGAGCGGTCCGGCGTCCGTCTCGGTCGGCGGCGAGTCGTTCACCGCCCGGCGGGCCCTGGTCCTGGCCACGGGTCAGCGCGCCTTCGTGCCTCCGCTGTTCGCCGGAGCACCCCATTGGACGAACCGCGATGCGGTCGCGGCCGAATCCGTTCCCTCGTCGTTGCTGGTGATCGGCGGCGGTGCCATCGGCCTCGAGATCGGGCAGGCCATGGCGCGCTTCGGGTCACAGGTCACCATCGTCGAAGCGGCTGAGCGCCTGGTCGTGCCCGAAGAGCCCGAGGCGTCCGCGCTGATCACCGAGGTCCTGCGCCGCGAGGGCGTGGACGTCCGCACCGGTGCCGCCGTGGAGCGGGTCGAGCGGTGGGGGGACACCGGTGCCGCGGTCCATCTCGCCGACGGGACGGTGGCACGGGGGGAGCGGATGCTCGTGGCGACGGGGCGCCGCAGTGACCTCGCGTCTCTCGGCATCGGGATCCTGGGGCTCGACGAGGGCGCCCGCGCCATCCCCGTGGACGGCCGCATGCGGGTGGCCCCGGGCGTCTGGGCCGTCGGCGACGTCACCGGGCACGGCGCCTTCACGCACATGGCGGTGTACCAGGCCCGCCTGTGCGTGGCCGACATCCTGGGAGGGCCCGGGCCCGACGCCGACTACCGCGCCGTGCCTCGGGTGACCTTCACCGACCCCGAGATCGGCTCGGTCGGTCTGACCGAGGCCGAGGCACGTGGCCAGGGCGGTGGCGACGTGACGGTATGGCACGAGCGCATCGAGGAGTCCGCACGTGGATGGATCCACCGTGCCGAGGGGTTCGTCAAGCTCGTCGGGCGGGATGGCGCGCTGGTCGGCGCGACATCGATGGGCCCGGCCGGTGGCGAGGTGTTGGGTCTCCTGGCGCTGGCGGTGCACGCCCGGGTGCCGGTCGAGACGCTGCGCTCCATGATCTTCGCCTACCCCACGTTCCACCGCGCCGTCGACTCCGCGTTGTGGTCCCGCCCGAGCAGCGCGGCGAAGATCGCGGGGGCCTGATGGGGTAGGAGCGACAGGTGGCCCTCGCCGGGCACGACCGTCACCGTCGAGCCGGCGATGCGCCGGTGCAGGAAGTCGCGGTAGTCGGGCGGCCCGGTCGGGTCGTCGGAGCCCTCCCAGATCTGGACGGGGACGGCGATCTCCCCGAGCGAGAAGCCCCAGGGCTCGCCGAAGATCCGGTAGTCCTGCACGCACCCCGCCGTCCCCTGGCGGACCGCTTCTCGGACGAAGGCGAGGGCGACGTCGGGCGGCCCCCACTCGGTGAGCACGGACCGGTCCACCGGCGGGAAAACACGCATCACCGCCCGCAGCAGCCGCTTGTTGCTCGCGTGCACGACGCTGGCCTTCATGATGGCCGACGCCAGCCATGGCGCGCGCCGCGCCAGCGTGGTCAACACGCGGTCCTCGAGGCTCAGGCCGCGGGACGTGCCGTACTCGTCGAGCGGGACGGCGCTCGACAACAGGGCCGCCGCGGTGACTCGATGGCCGAGTTTGGCGGCGCACACCGCGGCATAGGCGCCTCCGGCGGACCAGCCCATGACCGCGAAGCGCTCGTGTCCCAGGGCCGTGGCGAGATGGGCCACGTCGTCGGGCCAGTCGAGCAGGCGGCGGCGCGGTTGATAGGTGGACAGGCCCATGCCGGGGCGGTCGGGGGCCAACAGACGGACTCCGGCGGTACGGGCGGCACGATCGGCGGGAGCCACGTCGAGCCGGGAGCTCAGGCCACCGTGGAAGCTGAGCACGGGGAACCCGGCGGGATCGCCGTACTCCTCGTAGGCCAGGTGCCGTCCGTCGGGCAGTCGGAGGAACGCCGTCACCGGACGCCACCGGGCCGAGGTGTCTGAGCAGGTGCCGCCACGAGAGCACGCTATAGGGTGCGGAGATGAGCGCGAACGTCGACGAACTGGTGGACGGCCTGCTGGCCGACTTCCCGCCCACCACCACACCGGCCCAGGAGTTCTTCGGTGCGCAGTTCGACCGGGGGCTGGCCTGGGTCCACTACCCGCTGGGCTGTGGTGGCCTGGGGTTGGCCCCGAGGGACCATCAGCGGGCGGCCGCCCGGCTGGGCGCAGCCGGGGCGCCGGCACCCGGTGTCCGCAATCCGATCGGCTACGGCATGTGCGCGCCGACGATCGCCACGCACGGGACGCCCGAGCAACAGGCTCGGTACCTGCGGCCGCTCTTCACCAACGAGGAGATCTGGTGCCAGCTCTTCAGCGAGCCCGGCGCGGGCTCGGACGTGGCCGGCCTGGCTACTCGAGCCGAGCGGGACGGCGACGAGTGGGTCCTCAACGGCCAGAAGGTCTGGACGACGCTCGCCCACATCTCCTCGTTCGGCCTGTTGGTGGCTCGTACGAACCCCGAGGTTCCCAAGCACAAGGGGATGACGGCCTTCCTGGTCGACATGAAGGCACCGGGGGTCGAGGTCCGGCCACTCTTCCAGATCACCGGCGAGGCGGAATTCAACGAGGTGTTCTTCACCGACGTCCGCATGCCCGACACCGCTCGCCTCGGGGGCGAGGGGGACGGGTGGCGCGTGGCGGTCACCACGCTCATGAACGAGCGGGTCTCGATCGGAGGCGCCGTCACCCGTCGGAACAGCGGTCCGATGACCGAGGCGATCCGGCTCTGGAAGGAGCGCTGGCAGGGCGACACGTCGGCCCATGCGCTGGCCCTGCGGGACCGCCTGGTGTCGAGCTATGTGCGGCTCGAGGCGCTCTCCATGACGAACGCCCGCGCCGCGGCCACGCGTCAGGCGGGCACACCGGGCCCTGAAGGATCCGTGGCCAAGCTGGCGTTCGCCGAGGAGAACAAGAAGGCCTACGAGCTGTGCCTCGACCTGCTCGGGAGCGAGGGCATGCTCTTCCCCTCCGGCTACCCGATGGTCCGCCCGGACCTGGTCGGTATGAACTCCCCGGACGTCCGCAAGATGTTCCTGCGCGTCCGGGCCAACTCCATCGAGGGCGGCACTTCGGAGGTCATGCGCAACATCCTCGGCGAGCGGGTGCTCGGCCTCCCGGGCGACGTCCGCGCCGACAAGGACCTGCCCTGGAAGGACGTACCCCGCAGCTGAGCCGGTGCCCGGCGGGGTGCAGGTCCGGAGCCCGGTCGCCGGGGCGCCGGCACGAGTCCCGGCGCGGCGTAGGCTCCGGCGGCATGGAGACGCTGCGCACCCCCGACGACCGCTTCGCCGGCCTGCCCGGTTACCCGTTCGACCCGCACTACGCCGAGATCGACGACGGTGACGGCGGCACCCTGCGGGTGCACTACCTCGACGAAGGGGAGAGGGATGCCCCCGTCGTGCTCCTCATGCACGGCGAGCCGTCCTGGTCCTTCCTGTACCGCAAGATGATCCCGGTGCTGACCGGTGCCGGCCTGCGCATCGTCGCACCCGACCTGGTCGGATTCGGACGGTCAGACAAGCCGACCGAGCGGTCGGACTACACGTTCGCCCGCCACGTCGAGTGGATGCGCGCGCTCCTCTTCGACCACCTCGATCTCCACGACGTCACGCTCGTGGGCCAGGACTGGGGCGGCCTCATTGGCCTCCGCCTGGTGGGGGAGCACCCCGAACGTTTCGCCCGCGTGGTGGCGGCCAACACGTTCCTCCCCACCGGCGACACCGACCCGGGCGAAGCATTCTTCGCCTGGCAGCGCTTCTCGCAGGAGGTGGACGTGTTCCCGACGGGTGGCATCGTGCGCGGTGGCTGCGCCAAGCCGATTTCGCCCGAGGTCGAGGCGGCCTACGACGCGCCCTTCCCCGACGAGTCCTACAAGGCGGGTGCGCGGCAGTTCCCCATGTTGGTTCCGTCGCGGCCCGACGACCCCGCCCACGACGACAACGTCGCGGCCTGGGTGGGGCTGGCCGCCTTCGACCGCCCGTTCCTCTGCGCCTTCAGCGACAGCGATCCCATCACCAAGGGGGCCGACCGGACGCTGAAGGAGCGCATCGCCGGGGCGCAGGGTCAGCCCCACACCACCATCGTCGGAGGCGGGCACTTCCTCCAGGAGGACTGCGGGGAGGACCTGGCCAAGGTGGTGGCGGACTTCGTCGCTTCCACCTCGTGATCCACGAGCACGAGGTCCTGGTCGTCGGAGCCGGGTTCTCCGGTGTCGGGATGGCCGCCCGGCTGATGGCCATGGGCCTGGACGACTTCGTGGTGCTGGACCGGGGCAACGACCTCGGCGGGACTTGGCGGGACAACACCTATCCGGGGTGCTGCTGCGACGTGCCGTCGAACCTGTACTCGTTCTCCTTCGCCCTCAATCCCGACTGGTCCCGAGCCTTTCCCTCGCAGGCCGAGATCTGGGACTACATGCGCGACTGCGCCGACCGGTTCGACGTCGCCGGCAAGCTGCGCTTCGGGCACGCGGTCGACGAGGCTCGCTGGCACGAGGCGACGGGGTGCTGGCACCTCCGCACGTCCGGGGGAGACGAGTACCGGGCCCGCGTGCTCGTCTGGGCCACCGGTTCGCTGAGCGAGCCGTCGATCCCGGATCTCCCCGGTCTGGGGGACTTCCGGGGCAAGGTCTTCCACTCGGCGCAGTGGGAACACGGGTTCGACCTTACGGGCAAGCGCGTCTGCGTCGTCGGCACGGGTGCCTCGGCCGTGCAGTTCGTGCCGCAGATCGCTCCGGTGGTCGAGCACCTCTACCTGCACCAGCGCACGCCCCCGTGGATCGTGCCGCGCCGGGACCGAGCCGTGTCCTCCCTGCGCCGCGCCGCCTATCGGGCCGTTCCCGCCCTGCAGCGCCTCTCCAGGCTCCGTGTCTACCTCGTCTTCGAGTCGCTCCTGCGGGTCTTCGTCGGCGGCGGCGAACGCCGCAAGGCGGCCGTGCGCAAGCTGGCGCTCGACCATCTGGCGCACCAGGTTCCCGACGAAGCGCTGCGGCAGAAGCTGACGCCGCACTACGAGCCCGGCTGCAAGCGCCTCCTCCTCTCCGACGACTACTACCCCTCGCTCACCCGGCCCAACGTCGAGGTCGTGGATTCCGCCGTCGCGTCCTTCACCGCCCACGAGGTGGTGGGGCAGGACGGCATCGCCCGTCCCGTCGACGTGGTCATCATGGGGACCGGATTCGACGCGGCCGAACCGCCCTATGCCGAGCACATCGTGGGCCGCGAGGGGAAGCGGCTCTCGGAGGTGTGGAAGGCCGACGGCGTCGAGGCCTACGCCGGGTCCACCGTCGCCGGCTTCCCCAACCTCTTCTTGATCATCGGGCCCAATTCGACGCTGGCCCACAACTCCATGATCTTCATGATCGAGTCGCACATCAATTACGTCGCCGGCGCCATCGCATTCCTGCGCCGACCGGGCGTGCGTTCGGTGGACGTGAAGCCCAGCGTCCAGCGCAGGTACAACGAATGGCTGCAGAGCAGGCTCCAACACTCGGTCTGGGTGGAGGGCGGCTGTTCGAGCTGGTACCTGGACCACCGGGGCCGCAACACGACGCTGTGGCCCGATCACACCTGGAAATTCCGCCGGCTCACGCGGCGCTTTCACCCCGGCGAGTACACCGTCCGGGCATAGGCTCGCAGCGCCAACCCCAGCAGCGCCAGGGCGAAGAGCGTGAGAACCCCGATCTCGGGCAGCACCGCCACCAGTCCGACGTGGTCGTAGACCAGCTTGACGAAGGCGTCCATGGCCCAGGCCTGGGGTACGACGTGCCCGACGGCGCGCACCACCGGGCTCACGACGTCGAGCGGGTACATGCAGCCGCCGAGCAGCCCGCACACGATGCCCAGGACCACCCCGATCGAGATGGCCTGTTCCTCGCTGCGTGAGCGCACGCTCACCAGCGCGGCGGCCCCGGCGTAGGCGAGCGAGAGCGCGGCCAGGACCAGGAAGACGCCGGCGGGATCGCCCCAGTGCACCCCGAAGACGAGGCGACCGACGACGAGGAGCCCGGCGCTCTGTGCCGCGGCGACGCACAGGCTGGTGCCCACCATGCCGGCGATGACCGAGCGCCGGCGTACCGGAGCAGCGGCGAGCCGGAGCATCATGCCCAGGCGGCGCGACTCGACCACCCCCGAGGCCAGCAGCAGCACCGAGATGCCCAGGAAGAGCACGGTGTCGGCCGGGGCGACGTAGGAGAAGGGGCTGAGCGCGGCCGGCACGTCGGTGTGCGCCAGCGTGACGTCGGTGACCCGGGTTCGCGGTCCCTCGGCGGCGATCAGGTCCAGCAGCGACACCACGTCGGTGCGCGCCTGGACGGCGCTGGTGTTGGCCGATTCGCTGACGAAGTCGACCCGCTGGGCGCCCGGCGGCGACGGCAGTGTGACCAGTCCGGCCACGACCCGGCCGCGCAGGATGTCGTCGCTCAGCTGCGCCCGGTCGGGCTCGATGCGGATCTTGAGATCACCGGCCTGGTCGGCCAATCGGAGGAGCCGCGCCGAGGGGTGCACCAGCCCGATGGGTTCCTTCGGGCTTCCGGCCAGGAGGCCGGTCACCAGGATGAAAAGGACCGGGAACACGGTGGCCACGAAGAGGTAACGGCGGTCGCCGACGGCGCGGCGCAGGTTGACCCGGACGATCGGGATCACGGCGCCACCATCCGGCGGACCCGTGTCATGGCGAGGCCTCCGGTGACGAGGGCGATGAGGCACAGGACGAGGAACGGCCCGAGCACCGATGTCGCCGGATCGCCCAGGAGGGCGAGCCGACCGAAGCCGACCAGTGACCACCCGTTGGGCGTGCCCAGGCTCAGCACCTGGAGCGGCTCGGGCAGTGCCCCGGGGGGGAGCAGGTTGCCCCCGAGCAGCGCCAGGACGAGCCCGACGACGAGCGAGGCGGCGAACGCCTCCTGGGGCGTGCGGGCGAAGGACGTGACCAACACGCCGAGGCCGCACATCGACGCGGTGGCGCCGACGCAGAGCAACAGGACGCCGGCGGGATCGCCCCAGTCCGCGCCGAACAGGCCGACGGTCACCCCCCAGACGACGAGGATGGAGAACAGGCCGGTGAGACCGATGGCCAGCAGCTTCCCCCACACGATGGCGCTCGGCCGGACCGGCGATGCGGCCAGGCGCGCCAGCGTCCCGGTGGCGCGCTCCATGAGGAGCGAGCGGATGCCGAGCCCGCTCCCGATGAAAAGGAAGACGACGGCGATTGAGGGGGCGAAGTAGTCGAGCACGGCCTTGCCCCCGTTGCCCAGCGTGCTGGTCGAGACGGAGATGGCGGCGGGGTCGGTCGCCGTGCCGCGGGAGAGGCGGCCGGCGTAGATCCTGCTGGCCAGCCCGGCTGCCAGGGACTCCGCCGTCTCCTGCCCGAGCAGCGCGTCGGGGCGCTCGACCACGCTGAAGCCGGGCGAGGGCGTGGCGCCGGGCGCCACCATCGGGATGAGCAGGTGCGAGAGGGTCTGATGGGCATGGGAGACGGCGACCCCGCCTTCGAGGGTCCCGCTGTCGACCGCCCGGCGCAGGCTCCGCCCGTCGGGAAACAGGTGCACGCGGACGTTGGAGGGCAGCTGGCTGGCGTGGACGGCGGCCCGCACGAGCGAAGGCGGTGCCCCGGTGACACCGATGCTGATCGTGCCCGGGGAGCGGTTCCCGGCGAACGCGAACCCCAGGATGGTCGCGATGGCGAGGGGTGCGATCAGGCAGGTGATGATGGCCGAGCGGTCGCGGATCCGGCGGCGCAGCTCGTTGAGCGTGACGGTCCCGATCAGTCGCTGTGCTCCTGGTGCTGACGACCTCCCCGCACGGGGCAGAAGTTAGCGTCGCTTGCCGAGATCGCGTTGGAGCCCCGCGGTCACGGGATGCGATGCTCGGGGCTCGGGCAGGGAACCCGGGCAGAGAATCGGGGCTCGGGCAGAGAATCGGGGGTCGATGCGCGTGGCACGGGTTCAGTTCCAGGGGAGGATCGGCGACGACTGGCGGGACTCGGAGCCCTGGTGGCCGCCTGTTCCCACGCCACCGGAGGGGGCGCCGAACGTCGTGGTCATCGTCCTCGACGACGTCGGGTTCGCCCAGCTCGGCTGTTACGGCTCCGACATCGAGACCCCGGTGATCGACGGCGTGGCCGCCGAGGGGGTCCGGCTCACCAACTTCCACACCACCGCGCTGTGCTCGCCGACCCGGGCCTGCCTCCTCACGGGCCGGAACCATCACCGCAGCGGCATGGGCCGGGTGGCCGATCTGGCCACGGGTTTCCCGGGCTACTGGGGGCGTCCCCCCAGGGAGAACGGCTTCCTCTCCGAGATCCTGCGCATGAACGGCTACGCCACCTATGCGGTGGGCAAGTGGCATCTCAGCCCCGAAGGAGAGACCAACATGGCCAACTCCAGGGCGACGTGGCCGCTCGGCCGCGGCTTCGACCGCTGGTACGGCTTCCACGGGGGTGAGACCCACCAGTTCGTTCCGGCGCTGTACCACGACAACCACGCCGTGCGCCCGCCCCGACCGCTCGAGGAGGGCTACCACCTCAGCGCGGACCTGGCCGACCGCGCCATCGAGTTCCTGGCCGACCTGCGCGCCGTCGACGACGGGCTGCCCTTCTTCCTCTACTTCGCGACCGGGGCCTGCCACTCGCCGCACCACGCGCCGGCGGCATGGATCGAGCACTACCGAGGCCGTTTCGCCATGGGCTGGGACCGTTGGCGCGAGGAGACGTTCGCCCGACAGCTGGCCCTGGGGATCGTGCCGCGCGGTACCGTGCTCACCCCGCGCCCGCCGTGGGTGCCCAGCTGGGACAGCCTGCCCGAGCACGAGCGCGCGCTGGCCGAGCGCTTCATGGAGTGCTTCGCGGCCTTCCTCTCCTACACCGACCAGCAGATCGGGCGCGTGCTCGACTTCGTCGATGAGCTGGGAGACACCGAGGACACCCTCGTGATCGTGGTGTCCGACAACGGGGCCAGTTCGGAGGGGGGAAGGGACGGCACCATCAACGAGGGCCGGCTCTCCAACTTCGAGGGGGCCGGAATCGAGGAGATGTACGGCCGGCTCGACGAGATCGGTGGCCCGCTCAGTCACAACAACTATCCCTGGGGCTGGACCATGGCCGGCAACACGCCGTTCAAGCGCTGGAAGCGCGAGGTGCACGAAGGCGGCGTCGCCGACCCGTGCATCGTTCGCCCGCCGACCCGGCGCGGCCGAGCCGTCGGCCTGCGCCGCCAGTACGCCCACGCCATCGACATCGTGCCCACCGTGCTCGATCTGGCCGGTGTCGTCCCTCCCGAGGAGATCGACGGGATCGAGCAGTCGCACCTCGACGGCACCAGCTTCGCCTACCTGCTCGCCGAGGGCGGAGAGGAGGCTCCCGACCGGCACCTGACCCAGCACTTCGAGATGCTGGGATCGCGGGCCATCTACCACGACGGGTGGAAAGCGGTGACCTATCACCCGGTCGGCCCGCTCTACGACGACGGGCTGAGCGCCAGCGCGCCCTTCGACGACGACGTGTGGGAGCTGTACCACGTCGCCGAGGACGTCTCCGAAGCGCGCGACCGCGCCGCCGAGTTCCCCGAGAAGGTGTCCGAACTGGTCGCGCTGTGGTGGGAAGAGGCACGCCGCAACGACGTCCTGCCTCTCGACAACCGGGTCCTCGATGCGATCGTGCACAAGCACGACCGGCGGCGGCCGCAGGACACGTACCGCTACTTCCAAGGCGGCGCGCCGGTGCCCGAATGGGTCGCCGTCGACGTCCGCAACCGCTCACATGCCATCACCGTGCGCGTCGACGTGCCCGACGGCACCGTCCCCGATGGCACCCTCCTCGCGTTGGGTTGTGCACTCGGTGGGTGGTCCCTGCACGTCTTGGCAGGACGACTGCGCTACGTGCACAACCTCCACGGGCAGCGGCTCTACCAGGTCAGCGCGGAGCGGGAGGTCGGTTCGGGCCGCCACGACCTCGAATTCCGTTTCGATTGGGACGAGCTCCTCGGCGGCTCGGCCAGGCTCGTCCAGGACGGCGAGACGGTGGGCAGCGGCAAGGTCGAGCGCTTCACGCCCGTTGCCTTCAACGAGGTGATGATCGGGTTGACCTGCGGCTACGAGTGGGGACCCGCCGTGGGCGGCGACTACCGGGCTCCCTTCGCCTTCAACGGCCGCATCCTGCGGGCCGAGGTCTCGGCGACCGGCCCGGTCGTGCGCGACCCCGTGGCCGAGGTGGCGGCCATCCTGGCCGCCCAGTGAGCGCGCCGGCGACGAGCCCGCTCAGTCGAAGCTGGGCCGGCGGTCCCGGGTGCGCTTGAGCTCGAAGAAGCCGTCCGTGCCCGTGCAGAGGAGGACGCCGTCCCACAGCCGCCCCGCCGCCTCGCCCTTCGGGGCCGGGGTGACGACCGGGCCGAAGATGGCCGTGCCGTTGTAGTGGATGACAGGCGTGCCCACGTCGTCGCCCACCGGTTCCATGCCGGCCCGGTGGGAGGCGGCCAGCGCATCGTCGAACTCCTCGGAGTGTGCGGCGTCGGCCAGCGAGACGGGCAGCCCGAGCTCGTCGATCGCCTCGGCCACGATCTTCTCGGCCTCGCCCTCCTCGCGCCCGCGCCGCTCGACGTGGATGCGGGTCCCGAGGGCGGTGTAGAGGGGAAGCAGGATGGCGTCACCCTCGAGTTGCCGGGCGGCGATGCAGACGCGCACCGGTCCCTTGGCTCTGATCATCCGCTGCCGGTACTCGTCGCTGAGGCCCTGGCGGTCGGCGTTCAGGATGGCGAGGGACATGACGTGCCAGCGCGTATGGACGTCGCGCACCTTCTCGACCTCGAGCATCCAGCGAGAGGTGATCCAGGCCCACGGGCACAGCGGATCGAACCAGAAGTCGGCCGTGTCCTTCACGGGGTCAGCGGACACGGGGTCAGCGGATCCCGTCACGGGATCCCTCCGTCGACGCGCAGGATGGCGCCCGTGGTGAACGATGAGGCGGTTCCGTCGGCGAAGTAGAGGGCGGCGCCAACGATCTCGCGGGGCTCTCCGGCGCGGCCGAGGGCGTGCCGTGGCATGCCGTGCTGGCGAGCCGCCGGTCCCCACGAGTTCTCGGCGATGTCGGTCAGGAACGGCCCGGCCATGATGGTGTTGACCCGCACCTCGGGCCCGTAGGCCATGGCGAAGCCGGTGGTCAGCACGTTGAGACCGGACTTGGCCGCCGCGTAGGGCAGTTCCCTGGGGGTGGGGCGGACGGCGGCGATGCTGCTTATGTTGATGATCGAGCCCGAACCGGCGGCCTTCATCCGCTCGCCGATCAGAGACGACAGGCGGAACGGGCCCTTGAGGTTGACCCCGATGGTCTTGTCGAACAGGTCCTCGGTGATCCCGGCCAGGCTGGGGTAGAGGGGCGACATCCCGGCGTTGTTGACCAG
>DAHUZK010000033.1 GCA_027306605.1 Acidimicrobiaceae bacterium | reverse complement strand
CCAGGTCGGGGTCGGCCTCGAGCAGGTACTTGCGCAGCACCTCGGCCGCGCCCATCGTGTTGGTGACTTCCACCGCATCTTCTCCTTCGCGTTCTTTGGACGGAACTTGAAGATTGATGCGGTGGTCGTCGCGTCAGGCGGCTGGTTAGCTCGTCACGAGCTCACCGGCGCCAACTCGGTACACCACGCCTGTGGACGTGAACCGAGTGACTCGGGAGCATCTAGCTAGCCATGTTCGGAACAAACTCCGGAATCGACAACCCGATTTCATGAACGCACGCGATCAGCACGCACAGGTTATGAGCGATGACCTTGCACAGCACTTCATTGATCTGACCGACTTCGGACTTGCTCCGCAGCGAGTCACCGAACTTGGCCTTGATCATGGAGAACGTCGTCTCCACATTCGACCGCTTGTGATAGTGGGCGAGGAACTCGTCCTTTTGGTAGGCGAACATGTGGAACATCCGCTCCCATGCCGGAGCCTCAAAGCCAGGCAGAGTCGGCTCGGGCAGCCACGGCACGCCAACCGTGTTCGCCTTGAAGGGGATGTAAGCCGTACCGCCGAACTTCTCAACGTGGTCCAGGTTGGACTTGGAGATGTACGCCTTGTCGGCGCTCACCTCGTCCACGTCGAAGTTCTCACCCGTAGTGCTGAGCAGCGGCTTGAGGCGGGTGGTGTCGTTGACCCGCGAACTGGTCACGTCAACAGCGGTCACGATGTTGGTGCGAACGCCGGTCATGGCGTGGAGCTTCTTCCACTCCCGCTTGCTCTTGACCTGACCCCATTTGTGGTCGTACCAACGCTCAAAGCGGCTGGTGCTGAATCCGGTGGCGTCAACGGCGAAGTCCGTTTCGACACCCTTGAGGGGCAGGGCCGACAGCTCCACAAGACCGCGAAGAACCGGCGTCATCTCGGGATCGCGCAGGTAGCGCAGGACCGAGTTGAAGTGCGGGTCCGAGTCAGTCAGGCCCCTGGCCTCCGCTTCGCGAACGTCAGAGTCGGCGCGGCGGGCGGACAGTCCCGAGTAGATACGGGCAACGCAGTTGAAGGCCATGTCCGAACGGGGCAGACGGGGCCTTCCTTTGCTCTGTGGCGGGTTGGGAACGGTGGAGCACAGGTCCGCCAGCATCGGCATGAACCGGTCCTTCTCGGAGCACTGGGCAGCGTTGTAGGCGCCCCACTCCTGCGAGTAGGTCACCGTTGCGGTTTGGGTGATCACTTCGCCCTCGGGCGTGATCTCGCGGCGGGTCGTGAACTCGACGGCGAGGATGTGCTTGCACGGTTGCTGGCGCAGCTCGAAGTCGGGGCAGTCGCACTGGTAGCCGTTGGGGCGGTCGGCTCTGGCGTACTCGCCCACCCACTTGGTCTGGACAACTCGGTACGCCGTACCCGCGAAGGACTGCGACGGGACGATCCACGCTTCGGCGGTCCGACGCAGCTTGGTCGTCGCTGCGATCTGCATGGCCTTGAGTTCCCTGGTCTCCATTGTGTACCCCTTGGTATATCCCTGCTAGGAATATACAACGGGTGTACCTTGAAGTCAATACCTAGGAGGTATATAAATGGCGGTACGGACGCCGAAGGCGCCCCCGAGGAGGCGACCAGTGAAGATCCAGCTTTGGGGCTGGGAGTGCGAGCGATGCGGTCACCAGTGGGTGCCCCGCGACTTCGCAGCCGAACAGGACGGTCCGCGTGTCTGTCCCAAGTGCAAGAGTCCGTACTGGAACAGACCGCGGCAACGACCAAAGGCAGACAAGGCCCAGAAGGGCCGGTAGCGTTCCTCACATCTCCTGTCTCCTTGTGGGACGGGGTGCCCGGTCCCGGAGGGTTGCGAGAGCGGCCAAGCCTCTGCCCTCCGGGACCGGAGCCATCGCGATCATCTCGCGACGTTGTAAACCCGAAAGGTGGGACGTGGACCGTCGGTCTATTTCCGCACAATGCCACCTGTTTTGCAGGGGATTCCCGCGCCCTCAATACTCAGCCACACCTCGGGGGGGATCGCCAAGCCCTGGGGTTGTTTGGGGGTGAGTGGTCCGGCCCTAGCCGCCTGGGGCCGGACTTACTCGCTGCCAGCCACGCGGACGCAGTAGTGGCAGCGATCCACCTCTGGGGTCTCGGCCCACTGGCGCAATCGAGAGCCGTACTTGATGATCAGTCCGCACAGGGCGCGCGGCGCCAGCGGATCCGTCACCAAATGCCAGGTCGTTTCGCCAGGGGGCAGAACCGCGCGCCGTCCGTCATCCGCCACGCCTCTCAGGCTACGCCCAGCAAATCTTGCGCCGTTAGGGACGATGGTCCTTTTGGTGCAGGAATCTCGTTTGCACCAAAAGTCGAAGCGAAATGCGCCTTTAGGTGCAAGGCCACCCTGATTCATGACCCTGACGTTAACGTTAAACTTCTGGGACGTGAGCGCCACATCCCCTCCTCGGACGGACGGCCACGCTCCCGAGCCCGGGCGCGCCGCCGGCGTGGCCGACCACTCGAACTACCGCTGGATCGCGCTGTCGACCGTCACGCTCGGCACGTTGATGGTGTTCATCAACCAGTCGATCGTCCTCATCTCGCTGCCGGACATCTTCCGTGGCATCCGTCTCAACCCGCTGACGCCGGGCAACACCGGCTACATGCTCTGGATGTTGATGGGCTTCATGGTCGTCCTGGCCGTCCTGGTCGTGACCCTGGGCCGGGTGGGGGACATGTTCGGCCGGGTGCGGATCTTCAACCTCGGCTTCGCCGTCTTCACCGTCTTCTCGATCCTGCTCGCCGTCACCTGGCTGACCGGCGCCGCCGGGGCCATCTGGCTGATCGTGATGCGCGTCGGCCAGGGAGTCGGAGGGGCCATGCTCTTCGCCAACTCGTCGGCGATCATCACCGATGCCTTCCCGCCCGACAAGCGCGGGCTCGGCCTCGGCATCAACAACGTGGCCGCGGTCGCCGGCTCCTTCGTCGGCCTCGTCCTGGGCGGGCTGCTGGCCCCGGTCGAATGGCACCTCGTCTTCCTCATCTCGGTACCCGTCGGCGTGCTCGGGACCATGTGGGCCTACGTCAAGCTGGAGGACCGGGGCGTGCGGACGCCGGCGCGGATCGACTGGCTGGGCAACGTCACCTTCGCCATCGGGCTCATCCTGGTGCTGATCGGCATCACGTACGGGCTTCTGCCCTACGGGGGGCACACCATGGGCTGGACGAGCCCGGTCGTCATGGCCGAGATCTTCGGGGGGATCGCCATCCTGGTCGCCTTCGGGATCATCGAGACGAAGGTCTCCCATCCCATGTTCCGGCTGTCCCTCTTCCGCATCCGCGCTTTCAGTGCCGGCAACGGAGCCAGCTTCCTGGCCTCCCTCAGCCGGGGCGGACTGATGTTCATGCTCGTCATCTGGCTGCAGGGCATCTGGCTCCCGCTGCACGGCTACAGCTTCGAGCAGACACCCCTGTGGGCGGGCATCTACATGATCCCCCTGACCGTCGGGCTGCTGCTGGCCGGTCCGGTGAGCGGCGTGCTGGCCGACCGCTACGGCGCCCGGCCCTTCGCCACCGGCGGGTTGCTCCTCGTCGCCGCCACCTTCGTGGCGCTGATCCTGCTGCCGGTCGACTTCCCCTACTTCGGCTTCGCCGCCCTGATCTTCTTCAACTCCATCGGCATGGGGATGTTCATCGCGCCCAACCAGACCGGCATCATGAACAGCCTCCCGGCGAGCCAGCGCGGCGCGGGCGCCGGCATGGCGGGCACCTTCAACTCGTCGGCCCAGGTGCTCTCCATCGGGATCTTCTTCACGCTGATGATCCTGGGGCTCGCTGCCACCCTGCCCTCGGCGCTCTTCCACGGGCTCACCGCACAGGGTGTCAGCCCGGCCGTCGCCACCCGCGTCTCGCACCTGCCGCCGGTGGGGAGCCTCTTCGCCGCCTTCCTCGGCTACAACCCGATGCAGACCCTGCTGGGTCCGGCGGAGCTGGCCCACCTCTCGCCGGCCACGGCGCACTACCTGACGAGCCGGTCGTTCTTCCCGCACCTGATCGCACCCGCCTTCTCCCAGGGCCTGACCGAGGCCTTCTCGTTCGCGGCGGCGGTCTGCGTCCTCGGAGCCGTGGCCTCGTTGTTGCGTGGCGGCAAATACCACTACGTCGAGGACGAGCCGCCCGGGGCCGACCGCTCGGGCACGGCCCGTGGTGACGACGGCAAGATCCCGGCCCAGGAGGCGGTGGCGGAGACCGAACCGCTGCTGGTGGACTGAGGCGCCCGTGTCCCCGACCCGCTCCGAGACCCCGCCCGAACCGGTGGCCGAGCGCACCGACGGCGACGCCGGCCTCCGCATCAGCGACGCCGCCGCCCGCGCCGGCGTGTCGGCGCGCACCCTGCGGTACTACGAGGAGCTCGGGCTGCTCACGCCCTCCCTCTACACGGCGGGAGGCGAACGGCGGTACACCTCCGACGACTTGGAGCACCTCAACCGGATCCTCGAGCTGCGCGAGGTGCTGGGGATGAACCTGGAGGAGATCCGGGAGTTCCTCTCGCTCGAGACGCGCCTCGACGAACTGCGCGCCTCGTATCGCGCCGCGAAGGGTGCCACGAGCAAGAAGGCGCTGGCCGAGCAGCGGGCGACCCTCGAGGAGGCACTGGTGCTCAACGAATCCCTGGCGCACCAGATCAGCACGAAGCTCGAGCGGATGGACGGATTCCGGGGCCGGCTCCTGCACGACGCGCAGCGCTGCAGAGAATTGCTCGACGAGCTCCGATAGTACCGACCGGACCCGCGCAGGCCGGACCGACGGACCCGTCGTGCGCGCCGAGTCGGTTGTCTACGCTTGGCCACGTGGCGTACGACGAGGACCTCGCCGACCGCATCCGGGCACTGGTCGCGAGCGAGCGGGGCCTGAGCGAGAAGAAGATGTTCGGCGGCCTCGCCTTCCTCGTCGGCGGCAACCTGGCCGTAGCGGCCAGCGGTCAGGGCGGCATCTTGGTCCGCGTCGACCCGGCCCGGTCGGACGGACTGGCGGCGAGGACGAAGGCGAGCGTCGCGATCATGCGAGGACGCCCCATGGCCGGTTGGCTCCGGGTCGGTTCCGACGACCTGCGGACCACGCGTCAGCTGGCCCGGTGGGTCGAGCTCGGCACCGCCTTCGCCCGCGGACTCCCCCCGAAGGGCTAGACCGGCGCCACGCATGGGGGAGCGGGTGCCATGACGGGTCCGACGGCCTGGCTCCAGAAGAGAGACCCAGGCCTCCTGATCGTGAAGCGTGCCGTGCGGGCCACGCTCGTGATGCCGTCGATCTTCGCCGTCACCCATTTCGCCTTCTCGGACCCTCAGGTCGGGCTCTTCGCCGCGTTCGGGTCCTTCGCGCTGCTCCTCCTGGTCGAGTTCACCGGCCGGCCGAGGACCCGACTGGTCTCGTACGCAGGGCTCTACGTGGTGGGCTGTGTCCTGATCGCGATCGGCACGGTGGTGTCCACGGACAAGGTCGCGGCCGTGGTCGTGATGGGCGTGGTGGGCTTCGCCGTCCTCTTCACCGGCATCGTGTCACCGCAGGTGGCGACGGCTTCCACTGCGGCACTCCTGACCTTCGTCCTGCCGGTCTCGGTCGCCCAACCGGCGTCGGCCATCGGCTGGCGCCTGCTCGGATGGACCCTCGCCGCCGTCTGCTGCATCGCCGCCACCATGCTGGTGTGGCCACCGCCCTGGCACGACGACCTGCGCCGCCGGCTGGCGGCCGCCGTGTCCGCACTGGCCCGCCTGGCCGACGCGCGGTCCGGCGGGGGCGACGAACCGGCGGCCCGCGCCACGGTGACGGCGGAGCTCGACGGTCTCCGCAGGCAGTTCGCCGCCACCCCCTACCCGCCGACGGGTGCGGCGGCGGGAGCCGTCGCCCTCTCCAAGCTGGTCGGTCGCGTCGAATGGGTGGCGGGCAACACGGCCATGGTGGATCACGAACACTGGACGACCGAGCGCGCACCGGCGCGGGCCGTGACGGAAAAGGTCGCCGAGACGTTGCACCGCGCCGCCGCCGTCATCTGCGATCACGATGCACACCCGGTGGACGACCCGGAGCTGGTTGCCGGTCTCCGGGAGTCGGCGCGCCAGCTCGACGGGTTGATCGCCGAGGCGCTCGACGCAGATGTGTCCTCGGTCATCGAGGCCGGCGGTGCTGGGACCGGCGGAGCCGGGGCCGGCGGCGCATCGGCAGGTGGCGAAGTGGACCTGGCCGGGGATCTCGATCCCGGGTTCCACGCCCGCGCCATCGGTATCGCGACCGAGATGGTGGCCGACGCCGCCCTCGAGGCTGCCGGTGCCCAACCGGTGTGGGAGCAGCATCTCGGTGTGGCCGGCGACAGCACGACATCCGTGTTCGGCCACCGCCTGCTGTCACATCTCTCCTTCCGTTCGGTCTGGTTCCGCAACGCGCTGCGGGGCGCGATCGGGCTGGCGCTGGCAGTGGCGGTGATCGAGGTCACCAACGTCCAGCACGGCTTCTGGGTGGTCCTCGGCACCATGTCGGTCCTTCGTTCCAACGCGCTCGGCACCGGGGCAACGGCAGCACGGGCAGTCGGCGGCACTGCACTGGGTTTCGTGGTCGGCTCGCTCCTCATGGTCGGCATCGCCAATCACATCTCCCTGCTGTGGGTGCTGCTCCCCGTCGCCGTGCTCATCGCGGGGACGGCGCCCTTCCTCGTGTCCTTCGCGGCCGGCCAGGCGGCCTTCACCGTCATGGTCGTGATCCTGTTCAACATCATCCAGCCCATCGGCTGGCGGGTCGGGCTGACGCGTATCGAGGACGTGGCCATGGGCTGTGGCGTCAGCGTCGTCGTCGGATTTCTCTTCTGGCCGCGGGGGGCGACGGCCGCGCTGGGCCGCGCGCTCTCGCACGCATTCGTGGCCAGTTCGGCCTACATGGCCGACGCGGTGGACCGGCTGACGATGACTCGTCGGCGGCTCGACACCTCGCAGGGCCAGCAAGAGTCGAATCAGGCCTACCTGCTGCTCGATGACGCCTTCCGTCAATTCTTCGCGGAGCGTGGGGCCAAGGTCGTGCCGGTGGACACGATGGCGCGGCTCTTCACCGGATCGAACCGGCTGCGCATCGCGGCGTACACGTTGGCGACGTTGTCCGTGCACCCACCCGCACCCGGTCTCGACGAGCTCGAATCGATCCGGATCGCCGAGGCCGTGTTGCGTGATTCGTACGCCCAGAGCCATCGCTGGTACGAGCAGTTCGCGCAGCTCCTGGCCGACGGCCGCACGTCGCTGCCTTTGCAGCCGCCGCACGACGAGATCCTGCACGACACGTTGCGCAAGGCCTTCGAGGAGGTCGGGACGGAGCAACGCGGTGACCGGGTCCAGACCGCGCTGCAGATGCTGTGGTGTGACGAGCTCCTCGAGAACCAGAACCAGATGCAGGCGGACCTCCTGGCGTCGGCCGACCTGTTCGTCCGCCACCGGGGACGTGTCTTGATTTAGGAGCGGTTCGGTCCTCCCGAGGTTGCACCCAGCGCGTTCCGAGCGGTCTCCCTCGATACAGTTGGCGCGCCGGCGTCGAGTGCAGACTGCAGAAAGGTCCGGGGCGATGCGTGTCAGGGGGGTACAGCGGATCTCGGTCCGGGACGGGGCGCGGCGGCGCTCCGGTGCGTGCGGTGCGTGCGGTGCGTGCGGGATCGCGCTGATGGTGGTGGTCGTGGTGGTCGTGGTGGTCGGCGCGCTCGGCCTGGGTGTCGTGCCGGCCGCTCGGGCGGCGTCGGCAGGGACCACGACGACGGCACCGCGCCCGTCGACGACCACGACGACGCGCCCTCCGACGACGACCACGGTGCACCCGTTCTCTGCCACCACCACGACGGCACCGACGTTGACGCCGACGACGGCCCCGGTGCTCCCCGCCCCCGCGCCGATCGGGACGACCACCACCACGACGCCTCGCCACGTGGCGAACCAGCCCAGCCTCGACACCCTCAGCCCGCACGTCGTTCCACTCACCGGCCGGGGAGTCGAGTACCAGTACAGCAACGCGGTGAAGGCGACGGGTGGGGTCGAGGGCGTGCCCAGCTATCTGAGCTCACCCGGCGGGCCTTACCTGTACGACAAGAAAGGCCGTGTCGTGCTGATGCACGGCACCAACGTCGTCTACAAGCACGCCCCCTACATCGCCTACCCCGATCCGGGCCAGCCCTGGAACTTCAGCGCCCAGGACGCGCAGATGATGCAGGAGCTCGGCTTCAACATCGTGCGCCTCGGAATCGAGTGGCAGGGCCTCGAACCGGGGTCCGGCGGGGCAAACCAGCCGAAGATCTGCACCCCCGGTCCGCCCGGCGACCCGCACGAGTTCAGTCAGGCCGTGGCGGACGCCTACCTCAAGCACGTCGCGGCCACGGTCAAGCTCCTCGCCCACTACGGCATCTACACGCTCCTCGACATGCACCAGGACGTCTACAACCACCTCTTCCGGGGCGAGGGAGCACCGGACTGGGCGGTGTGCACCAACGGCCTGCCGATCGTTCCATCGGCGGGTCGCTGGTCGAACAACTACTCCAACCCGACGCTGCAGATCGCCGCCGGCCACTTCTGGGCCAACGACGTGGTCGGCAACCTCCAGGGCCAGTTCGACCTGGTCTGGAAGACGGTCGCCACCTACTTCAAGGACAACCCGTGGGTGGTGGGCTACGACCCCTACAACGAGCCCTTCTCCACCGAGACCCAGGTCGCGTCGCAGTCCACCTTCACCGGACAGCTGCAATGCTTCTACACCGGCAGGGCCCACACCGGGTTCCTGGCCGACGGCCAGACGCCGCTCAGCTGCCCTCCGGGCGACCCGGTCGACGGGGTGGTGCCGACCATCGAATCGGTCGACGCACACCACCTGATCTTCACGGAGCCCGACATCTACTGGGTGACGGGCGGCAACATCCCCTCACAGCTCGGACCGATGCCGTTCCAGCGCGTTGTCTTCAACTTCCACGTCTACTGCGGCTCGCGCAGCCCCGTGACCGGCAACCCGACCGATCTGCTGCGCTGCCTCCAGTCGGAGGAAACGACGGCGGCGGAACAGGACGTGACACGCCTGTCGATGAGCTCGAAGTACCAGCCGAGCGGACCCGCCATCTTCATGAGCGAGTTCGGGGCCACCACGAGCCAGGCCCTGGCCGGCTTCGACACCGAGTGGGCAGGCCTCGACGACTTGGGTTGGGCCTACTGGGCCTGGAAGTACTACAACGACCCCACGGGTTCGTCGGCCGAAGGCCTCGTTCGTGCCAACGGGACCTACAGCCCCATCGTGGCCGAACTGTCGCGAACCTACGCACAGGAGGTGGCCGGCGTCCCGAGCTCGGGTCTCTTCAATCCCTTCACGGGCTCCTATGGGTTGAACTACACGCCGAGTGTGGCCGCCAGCGGTGACACGGTGATCGCGGTGGCGGCGCAGCAGCACTATCCGCACGGCTGGTGCGTCGCCGTACGCGGCGGCCGCATCACGTCCGCACCGGGATCGATCCGCCTGACCATCGCCACCGAGGGCAAGCCGAATCAGGTCTACGTCACGGTCACGGCCGGCACCTGCCCGTCGACGGGCTGAAGGAGACGGGGCGGCCGCTCCGTCACCGGTTCAGGGCAGCAGGTGCTCGGAGGCGTCGCGGCGCCTGCCGGCGCCGGGACGGAGGAAGGCATCCGCCCTGGCGCGGACGCGGACACGCAGGCCGTGCCAATTCCCCACCAGCGCGACGAGGCTTCGTACCCGACGAGCGGGGGCGTCGGTCAGGGCATAGTTGAGGCGATACCGGTGGAGCTGCGAACCGGTGAGTGGCCAGGTGACCGACAGGAGCTGGCGCAGTGCCCGGCCGCGAAACCCCCGCGAGGGCAGCGGGAACAGCTCGAGGGGGGCCTCCACTCCTGCGTGACGTGCCAGCGCCAACGCAGCGCCGACGACCGTCAGACACTGTGCCCTGGTGGCGACGGCTCGCACCTCGTCCCAGTCCACGGGCACGCCGCGCCCCGTCGTCTCGCCGACGATCATCGCCAGGTCGGCGATCCAGACGAGACGCATGAAGCCGTGGAACGGCTTTCCGGCATGAGCGGCCAAGACCACCAACTCGTCGGCGGGCGCCAGCCCGTACGCCGGCGTGCCCGCGCAGTCCATGGGCACACGTCGGGCCCACAACGCCGCGGGATCGAGCGCGGTCACCCGCTCCGATCCGTGTTCGAGCCCGTAGTGCACTTCGAGGGAGACCGAGGGCACCCGGTCGTGAAGCAGGACGGTGTCGTAGTGCCCGGATCCGCCCGCTCGGGCCACCCGCCACCCGGCTCCTTGCAGCAGTTCGAGCGCCCGGCCGTGGTCGGCTGCGGGCAGGAGGATGTCGATGTCCTCCATCGGCCGCAGCCCGGGTTCGGGGTAGCGGGCGGCCACGGCCGGACCCTTGTAGACCACCGGCTGGAGACCTCCCTCGGTCAGCGGACCGACGGAGCGGGCCACCGCCCGAGGGATGAGCAGGACAGCCTCCATGCGGCGTGCCTCGACCACGGCGTGGAGAGTGGCGGCATCGGCGCCCAGGGCGCCCCGCCGCCCCGCCGCCCCGAGCGCACGCCAGAGGAGAGCGTCGATGCGATGTCGGGACGCGGCCGACACGGCCACGGCGACGTCGGCACCCTCTGCCAGCGACCGGCGGACGGCCACCGGGTCGGGGTCGCGGCGGCAGGACTCCCAGAGGAGCCGGGACGTCTGCTCCGTGGCCTCGGCGGCCGCTGCCTCGCCACGCATGGGCCTCAATCATGCTCCGGTTCGTCGGGACCCGTCCGCGGCGCCGGGGCGGCCGCCCGGGGACGAAATTTGTCGGCCAATTGTTTCAACTCCTGGTCAATTGCGGGAATAGAGATGCAGAAGGGATAATTCTCTTCCAAGGAAACAAACGCGGTGTGAGCGAGGAGATCGAGGAGGTCGTGAGAGTCGTACCCGAGGCGTAGGGGGTGATCCGGGGGCCGGTGGCACGGCTCCCGAATTGGCGAAATCGAAGGGGCAGTACCCCTTCGTATTGGCGAGCTGAAGACGACTCCTTCGAGGAGTCCGGTCAGGCGGTGGAGATGGCAGATGAAGGAAGGCGCGACGAGGTCGCCGCGTCGGAGGCGGGCGAAGGCGGAACGGGGACCTCGGCATCCGAGACCCAGCGCATGTCCCGCCGCCAGGCGATCGGCCGCCTTTCTGCCTTTGCCGCCGCGGGGGCCGCGGCCTGGGTGACCCCCGAGATCCTGACGGCGAAGCCGGCAAGCGGTGCGGTGCTGTCGGGGACGACCAACCCGAGCACGTTGAACCCGAGCACGTCGAACCCGAGCACGTTCCCCGCCACGACCGCCTCGGCATCCACCTCGGGACCGTCGGGGAACACGGCCACGTCACTGGCCTTCACGGGTTTCGAGCTGCAGCGCGACACGGAGATCGCGGTGGCGCTGCTGGCCGGCGGCTGGGCGATGCATCACTGGGCCAGCCGCCCGCTCCGAGCGGCGGCGAAGGGCGTCGCAGGGTCGCCGCCCGGCGCGGCAGCCGGGACGCCGACCGAGTAGTCGATGGTGACAGCGGCGCTCCGAGCGCATCCACCGTCGTGCTTCCGCGCGCTTTCCTATGTGTTCTCGCTGCACAGCGAGATCCCCGCGCTCGCACAGCACCTCGACGAGGCCTTCGCCGGCTTGCGCGAGACCGAAGCGAGGCCACCGATGGAGCACCGGTACTCATTGGCGTCCTCGGGCCGCGGCGATGGCCTGATCGACGTGCTCCGACACGGATCGGTCGTGGCGCCGGCCCAGCAGCCAGCGGACGCTGTGGGCTGGGTGGTCTGCGACGTCAACCGCGCCGCCGCCGAGGCGAGCGGCGAGCACCTCCTCTTCCACTCCGGCGCACTCGATGCGGGCGGCATCGGCGTGCTGGTGCCCGGCACCTCGGGCTCGGGCAAGTCGACCCTGGTGGCGGGCCTGACCCGAGCCGGTCTGGGATATCTGACCGACGAACTCGTCGCCCTCGACCTCTCGAGTGGGCATCTGCTGCCGTACCCGAAGCCCATCACGATCAAGCGCGGCAGCTTCGACGTGCTGCCCGGCATGCGACCCGCCGCAGCCGCTGCCGGCGCCGCGGCCACGGCCACCAGAACATCCGGGGCGGCAAAGGGCGCGGACCGCCGGTCGTGCGACGAGTGGCAGGTGGCCGTCGGCTCGCACGAGCGCGGGCGGATCGGCCGCGCCTGTCCGCCGCGCATCGTCGTGGTGCCCCGCTACGACCCGGATGCCGCCACCGCGCTGACCTCGCTCTCGGACACCGAGGCCTTCCTCTACCTGGCGCTGAACGCGGTGAACCTCCTGCCCCATGCCGGTCCAGGCGTGGCGGCGGTCGGGCGCCTGGTCTCGGATTGCCACTGCGTCGCGCTGACGATGTCGGACCTCGACGAGGCGTGCGCGCTCGTCGTGGGACTGGTGGAGGAGCACGCAGCGCGTGTCGGCTGAAGTGGCGCGTGCCGTCTGAGTGGCTGCGGGGAAGCACGCGGCCGCTGCGGCGCCCCGGCTTCTCCGCGGTCGAGCTGGACGACAATGTCGCGCTCTACGACGAAGCGGGCCAGTTGCTCATTCTGCTCAACCGGAGCGCGGCCACGGTGTGGGAATTGTGCGATGGCACCACCACCGTGGACGAGATGCTGCAGGTTCTCACCGATGCCCACCTGGGACCACCGGACGAGATCGCGGACGACGTGCGCCAGACGATCCGGAAGCTGGTCGAGCTCGGTCTCGTCGCCGGCGGGGCGGATCAGCCGACGGACCGTCCGCCAGACTGACGGGCAGTCGGACCAAGAGCACACGTATCGACGCGTGTCTACGGGGCTCGCGTGTCTACGGGGCTTGGAAGCGATCTGCGTAGGAATAGGGCGGCAGGAGATCGAGTCCGTCGGGATTGTCGAGATAGCCGGGGGCGCTCCCGGCGACGCCATCGTGTCCGTACTGCCAGACGATCTGGTTCGTGGTCGGGTCGATCACGATGATCCGGTGGTTGTGGTCGTCGTTCAGAAGGATGTCGCCGTTCGGGAGCGCAACGGCGAGCGATGGGTGGTTGAGCTCCCCCGGCCCGCTGGGTGGCGCGTAGCGCCAGAGCGTTTGGCCGGCTCGGTTGAAGATCACCACCTGACCGGGAGACGAGTAGTCGACGGTGAGGTATCGATCGGGACCGATCCGGTTGGAATCGGACGGGTAGTTCACCGAGGGCGGGTGCGTGCTCCAGTAGACCTGTCCCGAGGTGTTGATCTCGTCCACCCAGTCTCCGTTGATCTCGGTGACCAGGAAATGGCCGTTGGGCATGGGGAAGACGCCGTTCGGGCTTCCGTATTGGAGCGGGGGGTTGTGGATGCACGATCCCACGATCCCCTCCTGCCAGGAGACGGCCGTCCCGCCGTCGGGCACCTGGATGAGTCGACAGTTCTTGATGTCCGCCGAGATCACCGTCCCGTTGCGGAGCATCATGGCGTCGTCCGGATTCCAGAGATAGCCCGGCGCCGACCCGGGGACGCCGGGATGGCCGTAACGCCAGACGATCTTGCCGGTTGCGATATCGATCACGGTGATGACGAAATCGTCCTCTTCGGTGGCGATGATGTAACGACCATCGGGAGTGAAGAAGGCGTCATCTGGGATGAGGAAGCTCTGGCCCGGTGCGAGATCACCGGGTTGGGGCCAGATCCAGCGAACGTGGCCCTGGGGGTCGACGATGATCAAGCGGTTGTTGAGCTTGTCGGCGATCAGGATCGGGCCCGGCAGGACACTTGGATCGGAGCCCGGGGCCAAGTAGCTCGGGGCTCCGCGGGGCAGCGGCGGAAGCCATGCGGCAGCTCGGTTGGAGGTCCGGTTGGAGGTCCCATTGGCCGGAGCGTTCACAGCTGGTTGCGACCTCCCGTGCTGGTGGCTGCGGGACTGGTCGGCGACGCTCGATGCCCGTCCTTGCGGGGGTGAGCCCGAGCCGACCAGCCAGATCGCCACCACGACGACGGCCGCGATGCCGCTACCGACGACGAGGCGTCGAACGCGATAGACGCTCTTCGGCACCGGCCGACGATTGTGGGGACCGGCCGCCATCAGATTTCTCGAGGAGCCGGGATCGCGGGCCCCTCCTGGTCGCGCCAGGAGGGGCGAGCCGCCTGCTCGAGCCCAGGGTCCACGTGAGAGAGTCTCGCGCCGGCACGGCCCCGAGGCGGAGACCTGGGTTCACCGGCTCCGCGCCGCGGAGAGCACCCCCAACGGGATTCGAACCCGTGCTGCCGCCGTGAAAGGGCGGTGTCCTAGGCCGCTAGACGATGGGGGCAGGGCTGGTGCCGCCGGCACCGGCCGCCGAGCCTAATGGGCACCGACGGGCACCTCCGACCTCGGCGTGTCCCGGACCAGCGGAGCGGGAACCGTCTCAGGCGCGTGGTAGGTGCAGGTGAGGAAGGTCTGCGTGGCGCCGATCACGAGCAGGGTGACGCCGATCATGTGGACCTCCACCAGCAACGCCGGGAGGTGTGTGAAGTACTGCGTGTAGCCCACTGCGGCCTGAGCCACCATGACGGCCAACAAGACGCGCGCGGCGCGCCGCACGCGCTCGGGGATGTCGCCGACGTGCACGGCCACGACGAAGCCGATGGTGAGGCCGATCAGAAGCAGTGCGAGGGTCGAGTGCAGCTCGGCAATGTCCCGCAGGGCGACCGGAACCCGCTTGGCCACCTGCTGTCCCGAGGCGTCTCCAGCGTGCGGTCCCGCTCCGGTGGTGGCCGTGCCGACCGTGATCACCAACGTCAGCAGGGCGAGGAGCCCGTAGTAGAGACGGATCAACGGGCGCGGCACCAGCAGGCGGGCGGAGCCCGCGCCGTAGTCACGTGTCGAGCGGTGGACGAGCACCACCGCGTCGACGAGCAGCAGCATGGTGGCGAGGAAGTGCACCATGACCACGTATGGGTTGAGCTTGGTGTAGACGACGATCCCGCCCAGCACGGCCTGTGCCAGTACGCCGCCGACGAGCCCGCCGCTCAGCCAAACCAGGTCGCGGCGGCGCGGCGAGCGGAAGATCGAACCGAGGAATGCAGCCGCCACGGCGACGGTGAGGACCACCGTGACCAGGCGATTTCCGAATTCGACGAGACCGTGGAAGTGCAGCGGAGGTGTGATGTGCCCGGCCGAGCACTCAGGCCAGTTGCTGCAGCCCAGACCCGAGCCGGTCAGGCGGACGGCAGCCCCGGTGACCACGATGAGGGCGGTCAGGACGAGAGCGAGGATATTGAGCCGATGGCTCAACGAAGGCGAGATCGAAGGGAGGCGGCGTCGCGACACGCAGGTCAAGGCTACCGGGACCTGCCGCTTGGTCATTGGCGGGGGCCGGCCGTAGGCTGGCACCACAATGTCAATCGAGGCAGCCGCCCTGCCGGAACGGCGCGCTGGGTGGTCGTGGTCGACGGTGGGGGCCTATGTCGCCCTGACCAAGCCGCGCATCATCGAGCTCCTGCTGGTCACGACGCTCCCCACCATGGTGGTGGCGCAGCGCGGCCTCCCGCCCGTGTGGTTGATGGCGGCGACGGTGGCGGGCGGGGCACTGGCGGCCGGCGGGGCCAACGCCACGAACATGGTGGTGGACCGGGACATCGACCGGTTGATGAACCGGACCAAGAACCGCCCCCTCGTGACGGGGGCCATGACCCCGATGGCGGCGCTGGTCTTCGCCCTGACCCTCGAGGTGGCGGCCTTCGTCGAGCTGTGGCTGGCCGTCAACCTCCTCTCGGCCGTGCTGGCCATCGCGGCGACTTTGTTCTACGTGTTCGTGTACACGCTGTGGCTCAAGCGGCGGTCCGCGCAGAACATCGTCATCGGGGGTGCAGCGGGTGCGGTTCCCGTGCTCGTCGGATGGGCCGCGGTGACCGACAGCCTGGCTTGGGCGCCAGTGGTCATGTTCGCCATCATCTTCATCTGGACCCCGCCGCACTTCTGGTCGCTGGCGGTCAAGTACAGGGACGACTACGAGGCGGCGGAAGTGCCGATGTTGCCCGTCGTCGCCTCCATGAAGCGGACCACGACGGAGATCGTGTACTACACGGTGGCGCTGGTGGCCGTGTCCTTCGTCCTGGGACCGGTGGCCCACATGGGCTGGATCTACATGATCACCGCTGCCGTCGCCGGGGCCTGCTTCCTGTACCTGGTGACGAGGTTGTGGGGGCTGGCCCAAAACGGGCAGGTGACCGGTCGTGACGCGATGCGGGTCTTCGGTTACTCCATCACGTACCTCACCGTGCTGTTCGTCGCGATGGCGGGCGACATCCTCATCAGCACTCACCTTCACTAACGTCCGGCGTCAATGGCGGACGCATCAGCCACACCATCACCGCCCCCGGCCTCACCGCCGTCGCCCCCGGCGTCACCTGGGGCGTCGGCATCACCTCCTGCGGCTCCCGCTCCCCGCAAGCCGCGCAAGATCTTCCTCCTGGTCGGAACGGCCCTTGCCGTGGCATTGGGCATCGGGCTGTTCACGGGCGTCGGCACCAGTCAGAACACTTCGGGACAGCCCTACGACGGTGGCCCGGCCCCCACGTTCACGGCCACCAACGTCGGTCCGACCGGAGGCCGCGAGGTCGCCTTCCCACTGAAAGGCAGCCACGCCGGCCGGCCGGTGGTGTTGCTCTTCTTCGGCGCCTGGTGTCCGAGCTGCCACGAGGAACTTCCTCCTCTGGCTCGTGCCGTCCAGACCCAGGACCGCGCCGGCGGCAAGCTGGCCACCGTCCAGGTCATCGGTGTCGACGACCTGGACTCGACCGCGAGCGCGCGATCGTTCATTCGCGAAGCCGGCGTGACCTTCCCCGTCGCCTACGACCCCGACACCGTCATCACCCAGCAGAAGTACGGCTTCAACGGGAACCCCTACGCGGTCTTCATCAAAGGCGACGGGACGATCGACAAGATCGTGCGAGGGGCCGTCTTGACACCGTCGTCGTTCACCGCCGACGAGCGGGCGCTCATTCCCAGCGGAACGTGAGCGCTGCGGCCACGGGCGCCGCCACGGCCCAGACGGCCAGCACGATCCACGACTCGACCGGTGGCGCGCTGCCGTGGCCCAACGTGGCGTGCAGCGCGGCGGACAGGGCCTCGGCCGGAAGCAGCTTGGCGACGTCCTGTACCGCTGCCGGCAGTTTCGAGATGGGCACGATCATGCCGCCGAGCAGGAGGAGGATCAGGTAGAGCCCGTTGGCTGCGGCCAGGTTGACCTCCGCCCGCAGTGTGCCGGCCATGAGGAGGCCGACCCCGGCGAACGCGGTGGAGCCGAGGAGGACGGCCCCCACGGCAGCGGCGACGGCCGGCATTCCGCCACCACCGGGGCTCCAGCCCAAGCCGATCCCGACCGGAAGCAGCACGGCGGCCTGGACGAGCTCCACGGCGACGATGGTGACGATCTTCGCTCCGAGGAGCCGCGGGCGGCCGAGAGGCGTGGAGCCCAGCCTCTTCAAGACGCCGTAGCCGCGCTCGAAGCCGGTGGCGATCCCCAGCGAGACCATGGCGGTCGACATCACCGCCAGGGCGAGGATCCCCGGGACGAAGAAGTCCGCCGGCGTGGTGCCGGGTGTCGAGACCACGTTCACCTTCGAGAAGAAGAGCAGAAACACCACGGGGATCCCGAGCGTGAGCAGCAAGGTCTCGCCCCGCCGGAGCGTCATGTACAGCTCGGCGCCGGTCTGGGCGAGCAGGGGCCGCAAGGGAGGGGTGGGAGCGCGCTCGCGAAGAGCCTGCGTCGCGCTCACCGTGCCGACCCTCGTCGAGCGCGCCGGCCCGGCCGGCCTCGTCCCACCCGCGCACGGGTCCCCGTCGGCACAGGTGCGCCGGCCGGCGGCTCGTCATTTCGCCCGGCCGAGACACCGACCGTCTCGAAGTAGATCTCCTCGAGGGATTTCCCCACGGCGAGGTCGGTCAGCGTCGCCCCGCGGTCAGCCAGGAAGGTGGCCACGGCGGCGGTGACGGCGGGCGCGGCGATCCCGGGGCCGGCGTCGACCCGGTAGCGGCCGGGCGTGGATTCGACCACGGAGGTGTCGGGTCCCACGGCGCCGGCCAGTGCCGCGGCGTCGATACCCGGAGGCCCACCGAACGTGACGACGGGCGTGGCGGACGGGCCACTCCCGGCGGCGTCCGGATGGCCTGGCGCGGTGTCCGGACCGCCCGCGAGCAACTGGCGCGGCGTGCCGGCGCGGGCGAGCCGGCCGTGCGAGATGATGGCGATGCGGTCAGCCAGCTTCTCCGCCTCACCCAGCTCGTGCGTGGTGAGGAGGATGCACACGCCGCCCTCCTTCATGTCCGCCACGGTGCGGCGGATGGCGATGCGGCCCTCAGGGTCGACGCCTGCGGTCGGTTCGTCGAGGAAAGCCACCTCGGGCCGCCCGATGAGGGCGAGACCCAGCGAGAGACGTTGCTGCTCGCCGCCCGAGAGGTGGCGCCAGGGGGTGCCCGCCACGGCGCGTAGCCCGACCAGATCGAGCAGTTCATCGGTGGGGACCGGATCCGCGTAGTAGGCGGCGAAGAGGTCGAGCACCCGACGTGGGCCGAGCATCGGATAGACGCCGCCGCGCTGGAGCATCACCCCGACACGCCCGGTCAACCTGGCGTGGTCCACGGCGGGGTCGAGGCCGAGGACCCGGACGTCACCCGCGGCCGGGCGCCGGTAGCCCTCGAGGGTCTCGACGGTCGACGTCTTCCCGGCGCCGTTCGGGCCGAGGAGTACGAGTACCTCGCCGGGTTCGGCGGCGAGGTGGAGGTCGTCGACGGCGGGTGGCGTCCCGGGCGGCCCATAGCGCACGGTAAGGCCCCTGACCTCGACAGCTGGCACGACGTCGCAGGCTACTTTGGCTCCAAATGATCGATATCCGCGCCCTCCGTGACGACCCCGCCGGCGTGAAAGCGGCATTGGCCCGGCGGGGCGTCGACGCGGCCGAGGTCGACGCCGTGGTGGAAGCCGACGCCGAGCGGCGTCGCTGCCAAGGGCGACTCGACGAGTTACGACGCCAGGTCAAGGACCTTTCGCGACAGGTCGGGCAGGCGAAGAAGGAGGGCGACGAAGCCATGGCCGAGCGCCTGCGCGCCGAGAGCCTCAGGGTCGGCGAGGAGGAGCGGACCGTGGGCGCCCAGGCCGACGCCGCCGAGGAGAAGGCGCGCACGGCGCTGCTCTACCTTCCCAACATCCCGGCGGACGACGCGCCGGACGGGGCGGGCGAGGAGGACAACGTCGAGGTCCGCCGCTGGTGGCCGGGCAAGGACACGGGGGTGCCCGAGCCCGAGCGGCTGGAACACCAGCAAGTGCCCCACTGGGAGATCGGAGAGGCGCTGGGAATCCTCGACATGGAGCGGGGGGCCCGCCTGGCTGGATCCATGTTCCCTCTCTACCGCGGCGTGGGTGCCCGACTGCTGCGGGCCCTGACCGCCTTCGCCATCGACCGCCATGCCCCGGCCTACGAGGAGATCAGGCCGCCGACGGTGGTGCTCTCGGAGACGATGACCTCCACGGGTCACTTGCCCAAGTTCGCTGACGACGCCTACCACGTCGAGCGCGACGACCTCTGGTTGATCCCCACGGCCGAAGTGCCGCTGACCTCCATGCACCGGGGTGAGATCCTCCAGGAGAGCCAGCTTCCCCTCCGCTTCACCGCGTCGACCGCGTGCTATCGCCGAGAAGCCGGCTCGGCGGGACGCGACACCCGGGGTCTGCTCCGGGTGCACGAGTTCGACAAGGTCGAGCTCTTTGCGTACACGACACCCGAGGCCGCGTTGGAAGCGCAGGACGACATCTTGCGGCGGGCCGAATCCATGCTCCAGGACCTCGAGTTGCGCTACCGCGTCCTCGACCTCTGCGTCGGGGACCTGTCAGGGTCATCCGCCCGCACCTTCGATCTCGAGGCATACGCGCCAGGAGTCGACCGCTGGCTCGAGGTCTCCTCGGTCAGCTGGTTCCGGGACTACCAGGCGCGCCGGGGCAACGTGCGGTTCCGCCCCGAGGCCGGCGGCGGCGTTCGACTGGTGCATACGGTGAACGGCTCGGCGCTGGCCTGGCCACGAATCTGGGCCGCGCTGGTGGAGAACGGACGTCAAGAGGACGGGTCCGTGATCCTGCCGGAGGCGCTGGCGCCCTATCTCGGCGGCGAGCTGTTCATCAAGGCGCCGTGACGGTGTCAGAGGGCGCGACCGCCTTTCGCTTCGAGGAGATGCTCGACGCGATCGCCGGCGAGAGCCAGCAGCTGCTGACTGCCGTGGCGCGCTCCGACCTCGAGGAAACGGTGCCCTCGTGCCCGGCATGGTCGGTGCGCGACCTGGCGCACCACATCGGCGAGGTGCAGTGGTACTGGGGCCAGAACGTGCTGGCCAAGAAGGCCGAGGAGCGGTCCGGCGGCCAGCTGACCGCCTTCCCCGACGACGCGGACCTGCTGGCTTGGCTGGGCTGGTGCACCTACACGCTGCTCGGTGCGCTGCGCGAGGCCGGACCCGACGCTCCGTGCTGGGCCTGGTGGCCCACCCCGCGCACGGCAGGCGCCGTCGGGCGCCACCAGGCTCAGGAGGTGGCAGTTCACCGTTGGGATGCCGAGGGAGTGGAAGCCGGCTCTTCCCAGCCGCTGGCCCCGGGGCTGGCGGCCGACGGAGTGCCCGAGTTCATCGAGATCATGGTGGGTGAGGATGTACATGCGCTCCCCGGATCCGTGACGCTGACGGCTGTCGACACCTCGGAGAGCTGGCGCGTGACGGGCCGCCCTGACTCCGCTGGTTCGGGCCGTTCCTCGGAGCTGCGGGCGACGGCCTCGGAGCTGGTCCTCATGCTGTACCGCCGCTTGCCGGTTCCCGACTCGGCGGTCGTCGGGGATCCCATGTTGGTCGCGGCCCTACTGGCGCTGGCCGACACCTCATGACCGAGCTCACGTTCCTCGGAACCGGTAACTTCCTGGCTCCCCCGGGGCGCTACTGGAACAGTTTCGTCCTGGACGCGTCGGTGCTCGTCGAGCCGTCGCCCATTGCCCTGCCCCACCTTCGTCGGGCGGGCTTTTCGGTCGACTCGATCGAAGTTGTCGTCGTGTCGCACTTCCACGCCGATCACTGCTTCGGTTGGCCGTTTCTCCTCGAGGCGGCGGCCGAGCGCAAGGATGGTCGGACGGTGCACGTGGTGGGCCCACCGGGGATCGAGTCCCATCTGGCCGAGCTGAACGAAGCCGGTGCCGTCGGATCGGTCACTCGCCTGGCCCATGTGCGACTCGACGTCCGCTACGTGGAGGTGGACGGCACCTGGCAAGTGGCCGGTCCACTCCGGTTCCGGGCCGTCGAGGTCGTGCACGTGCCCTACCTTCGGTGCTTCGGTTACCTGTTCGATTGCGGCGACCACGTCGTCGGCTACTCGGGTGACACCACGCCCTGCGACGGATTGAGCGAGCTCGCTCGGGCGTCGGACGTCTTGGTCGTCGAGTGCAACGGCCACCACACCCCACCGGGCGTCCCCACGTCCCACATGAACGAAGATTCCATTCGCGAGCTCCAGGTGGCGTATCCGGAAACCCGTCTGGTCCTGACCCACCTCGGTGAGCAGGTCGACCTGACGGCGCTGTCGGGTGTGGCCGTCCCGGACGACTTCGACCGTCTGACCATCTGACCGCTTCGACCTGCTGATCCTCAGCCCGTGTCACAGCTGCTGGCTCTCGGTGGGGGTCTCGTGTTCGAGGTGTATCTGCGCCGCGCGGGGAGTCGGTTCTCGCTGTATACGCGGCAGCCGCTCCGTCCATATACAGCGAGAACCGACTCCCGAGAGCCGGCGAATACACCCGCAACGAAAAGCCCGGGTCGGCTGAGTCGGTGACGCGCGAGGATCCTCGTGGTCGCCGCTGGAGCGGTGCGGCCCTGGTCCTGGAGCGGTGTGGACTAGTCGCTCGCGGCCGCGAACCGGTAGCCGACGCCGCGCACCGTGGTGATGAGCACCGGCGTCGACGGATCGGCCTCGATACGAGACCGCAGTCGCTTGATGTGCACGTCCAGGGTTTTGGTATCGCCGATGTAGTCGGTGCCCCAGACGCGGTCGATAAGGACGTCCCGGGTCAGCACGCGCCCTGAGTTCTCGACGAGCAGGCGAAGCAGCTCGAACTCTTTGCGCCGCAGCTGGACCTCGTCGCCGCGCACGAAGACGCGGCGCTGGTCGAAGTCGACCTTGATCCCGTTCGACTCCCAGATGCCGTCGTTGCCGGGCTCGGCCGTCCCGGCTGCCTCGTTGGACTCGGCGCCACCGGGCGCCCGCCGGAGCACGGCTCGCATTCGCGCCACCAGCTCACGGAGGCGGTAGGGCTTGGTGACGTAGTCGTCGGCTCCGACTTCGAGCGCCACGACGGTGTCGATCTCGGTGCCCTTGGCCGTTACCATAATGATCGGGACCTGCGAGCGGGTACGAATGGTGCGGCAGACGTCGAAGCCCGACATCTTCGGCAGCATCAGGTCCAACAAGACGATGTCGGGGGCGGTCTCCTCGAAGAGCTGCAATGCCTCGGTGCCGTCGCGCGCCACGGTGACCCGGAAGCCCTCGTTGCTCAGCCCGATCACCAACGCCTCAATGAACGACTCCTCGTCCTCGGCCAGTAGGACCTTGACCGGTCCATCAGTGCTCGTCACCCGGGCGCCCTTCTTGGAGGACCCGCTCGAGCTGGCCGAGCTCACGTCAGCGCTCCGCTTGGATCGGCAAGACGAGCGTGAAAGTCGAGCCTTCGCCCTCTCGCGACTCGACGTCGACCCAACCCTGATGGTTGTTGGCCACGTGCCGGACGATGGAGAGACCGAGGCCCGTACCGCCGGTGTCACGGCTGCGGCCATGGTCGACGCGGTAGAAGCGTTCGAAGATGCGGTCGAGGTCGCGAGCGGGTATCCCGATGCCGTGGTCCTGCACCGACAGGCGTACGTTGTCGCGCTCCTCCGTGCGCCAATTCGGTGAGATGACCGCCGTGGTCTCTGCCGGACCGTTGCCAGCGGCATCGCCCTCGGGCGCCAGCGGTGGCGGGGGTGTGGTGCCGGTGGCGGGGGCGGCGACAGTGCCCTCGCTCTCCGGCGCGTACTGCTCGAGGATCTCCGGCGTGAAGACGGGTTCGACCGGTGCGTCTCCTGCGGTTCCGGCGGGTTCAGGTTCTTCCGTACCCTCGCCGGCGTCGCCGGCACCACTGCCTGCGACGCCGCTCGTGTCGGCGGCAGCGGAAGCGGGCACTTCGCCGGTGGAGACGGCGGGGACCTCACCCGTGGCGTCGGAACCGCCGGGGGTGGGCGCCCACGAGGTGGAAGCGGGGGACCCGGCGCGAGTGGCGCCGGTGCTCTCGCCCAGCGGGACGGAGCCACTCAGCGCGGAGCCTGTACTCGCGTTGGCCCGCTGGATGGTCCCGCTCACCACGACCTTGGAGTTGTCATAGGAGTAGGTGATGGCGTTCTCGAGGAGGGCGTGCATGGCCGAGACCAGCTGTCGCCGGTCGCCCATGACGGCGACCGGCGGGGACGGCTCGTGGAGCACGATCTCGATGCCCCGCTGGTCGGCCGTGGCCCGCACCCGCTCGATGGCATCGGCCATGACCAGGTTGACCAGGACCGGCTCTCGCGGCGGCGCCTCCTCCGATTCGATGCGAGAGAGATCGAGGAGGTCGTCGATGATGCGGCTGACCCGGAACGCCTCGTTGTGGATGCGACCGGCCAAGCGCTGTGCCACCTGGGGATCGGGCTCGGAGACGAGCGTCTCGGCCAACAACCCGAGCGCGCCCATCGGGGTCTTCAGCTCGTGGCTCACGTTGGCGACGAAATCGCGCCTGATCTCCTCGAGGCGCCGGCGCTCCGAGATGTCCTCGATGAGCGCGATGACCCCGAGCGGGCGGCGGCCGTCGTCGATCTGATGGGCGCGGACCTGGAGGGTGCGCCGCGGCGGGCCGTACAGGTCGAGGGTGCGTTCCGAGGAACCCTCGTGCCAGGCGTCCTCCAGGACCTCGGTCACCGCCTGTGCGGCGAGGGCATCACCGTGGCGGCTGATCATCAACGCATTTGCGCGGCCATTGCGATAGATGACCGTCCCGTTCTCGTCGCAGAGCACGACGCCCTGGGTGAGCGTGTCGAGAGATCGGCGCAGGCGAATGGCGTCCGAGCTCGACTCGGTCACGGCCTGGGCGGCCCCACCGGTCACCTGCTCGAGGTAGGCCAGGGAGGTCTCGATGTTGTTCTCGTCCTCGGGCGGATCGAGCCCGAGGCGTGTGCCGAGAGCGGCGAGGCGCTGCGAGATGGCCCGGCGTCCCGAGCGTCGTCCGAGCAGGGCCGCGACGAGCCCGACGAGAACACAGACCCCGACCGCGATCGCCACGTAGACGATCTCCTGGGTCTGGCTCAGATTGACCTCCCCCGGCCCGAGCAGCGGCACGCCCCCAATATGGCAGGGCTGAACGGGGTGGGGCGAACGTCGGCGTCCGGGTGGAGGATCGCCTGGGAGACCGACTTGCCACCCCGGTGCCCCGGAGGCACTGAGCCGGGCGCCATTGAGCAGCCCTTCTGGGGTCACGGCCCGTCTGGCGTCGAGTCGCCACGATCGGCTCGCCCCATTCGATGTCGTGACATCGTCGTCGTCAGGTCAACCGTTCTCCGGCACGAGGCGGACCGGAGATCCCGGCGCCGGCAGTCATCACGGAGGACTTCAATGGTCGTGTGGCACCTGGCTGACGTCACGCTGAACCCCAGCGTGAATGCACTTCCCGGCGGTGGAACGCTGCAGCAGCTCACCAACGGGCTCGGCGCCTGGGCGTTGATCGCGTCGCTGGCCGGGATGCTGATCGGTGCGGCGGCGTGGGCGCTGGGAGTGCATGCACAGAACTTCCAGCAGTCACTGGTCGGCCGGCGAGCCGTCCTCGTGTCGGGACTTGCCGCGCTGCTGATCGGCGCGGCCCCGCCGATCATCAACTTCTTCTTCCACACCGGAACGGGCCTGCACTGAGCGCGACGGAGCAGCATCGGAATGCTTGCCGCAGGCTGCACCGGTCTCGATGTCCTGAACCCTGTCTGCCAGGTGGGCAGCCTCGGCGGCTCCATCGCGGCCTCAGGGTTCGAATCGGTCCTGAGCGGAATCAGTCAGTGGGTGGCGAGCGGGGCCGAGTGGTTGCTCGGGCAGATCGGCGACGTCCTGGTGTCGACCACCACCATCGACGTCGGCGCCCACTGGTTCCGCTCGCACTACGGGCAGATGACGGCACTGGCCGGCGTGGTGATCCTGCCCCTGCTGCTCGTGTCCACCCTTCAGGCCGTGTTGCGTCAGAACCCGGGACAGCTCCTGCGGACCCTCCTCCTGCAGTTGCCGCTCGCGTTGCTGCTGTCGGTGGCGGCGATCCAAGTCGTGATCATGGGCCTGTCCGCCACCGACGAGATGAGCAACGCCATCGCGGGTGGCACGGGCGGGGACGTGACCCACCTGCTCTCAGGGGTGACCACCGGCCTGGTGGCGGCCTCGGCCGATCCGACCATCGCGAGCTTCGTGCTGCTCCTCATCTCCCTCCTGATCGCCGTAGCCGCGTTCGTGCTCTGGCTGGAGCTGCTGATCCGGGCCGCCGCCGTGTACGTCGCCGTCCTGTTCCTGCCGCTCGCCCTCGCCACCCTGGTGTGGCCAGCGGTGTCGCACTGGTGCCGAAGGTTGGTCGAGACACTTGCCGCCCTGATCCTCTCGAAGTTCGTCATCGTGGCGACGCTCAGCCTGGCCGCGGGTGCCGTCTCTTCCGGGACGGCCGGGTCGGGCACGCACGGCGCCGGGTTCTCCGCCGTGCTCGGGGGCGGGGCGCTGCTCGTCATGGCTACGTTCGTCCCCTTCGCCATCCTGCGGATGATCCCGGTCGTCGAG
This sequence comes from Acidimicrobiaceae bacterium, assembly GCA_027306605.1. Taxonomy (GTDB): domain Bacteria; phylum Actinomycetota; class Acidimicrobiia; order Acidimicrobiales; family RAAP-2; genus Bog-473. The sequence goes on along the minus strand of DAHUZK010000033.1, from coordinate 8,647 downwards.
GCGGGTGCGGTGTCGCATCTCGACGGGCTGCGTGCCCGCGGGACGGCCGCCATGCGGGCGATGCCGCGCAGCGCGGCCAGCCATGTCCTCAACGAGGGGCTGGGCGCGCTGGGCGACGCCCGACTCCTGGCCGGAGTCGGGGCCGCCGGGACCCCCGGCGGTGAGGACGGCGAGACGGGGATCGGTGCCGTTCCGATGGCCGAGGGTGATCCCAACTCGCAACGGGCCTACGAGGAGGCGAAGGCCCGGGGTGTCCAGTCGCCACCGAAGGGACCCAAGCCGATCGCGGGCGGGATGCCCGGCCGTGAAGACGACGGCGAAGCCGGGGTAGGTCAAGCCGGGGTGGGCGAAGCCGGGGTGGGCGAAGCCGACGTCCCTGGCTTCCAGCAGTACCGGACCGGTCCGGACCGGCCGGAGGACGCGTGGAAGTGGCAGGGCGTTCCGGAGGGACGCCCGCTGATCGGCATCGTCGAGCCGGGCAAGATGCGCTACTACGAGGGTCGGGACGAGTCGGGGAGCAAGATCTGCTGGCTTCCACCGGCGTGGCCACCGGGGCAGGGGCCCCACGACGGGCGTGCGGGTGAGGCTGCCGGCGGGAACACCGGCGGGAGCGTCGGGAGCGCCGGCGGGGGCGTCGCGAAGGGCGACGGGAGCGGGGTATGAGCGGCGAAGGCGGCGCTCGCTACCGTTTCGGCCCACGGGAGCGGGGCGGGGCGCTCGCCGGTTGGCGCGCCGGGCAGATCGTCACGGTGGCGGTCGGTCTGGCCTTCGCCGTCCTGGTGCTGCGCTTGGGTCCCAACGCCGCCGGCGTGGTCGCGGCCGTCGGCGTGCTCGTCGTCTTCGGCGCGCTGGCGACGGTCCCGCTGGCGGGCCGCACCGGCGACGAATGGCTCCCGGTCGCCGTCTGCTGGACCGTCCGGCATCACCGGGTATCGGCCGCCTGGGGTGCCGGCTCCCGTCGAGGGGGCACGGGCGCCGGGCGCGGCATGGGAGCGCTCCGCGGTCTCCGGCTGTTGCAGGCGGAGTGGCGTGACATGGGCGTGGTGCACGACCGGTCCAGCCGGACGCTGACGGCGGCGCTGGCGCTGCGCGGCGGCAGCTTCGCCCTCCTCGGGGTGGACGAGCAGGACCGCCGCGTCGGTGGGTGGGCATCGGTCCTGGCCTCGCTGGCGCGCGAAGGGTCGCCGGTGCACCGCTTGCAGTGGGTGGCCGCGTCGTTCCCGGACAACGGAGAGGCGGTCCACGCGTATCTCGCCGAACAGGGCGTGCCGGCCGCGCCCGATCCCCCGTCGGCCGCCGCGTCCCCGGTCCCGTGCTCGGCCAGCGCAGCGTCCTACGAGGCCCTGCTGGCCGACATGGACGCGCACGCGTGCGCCCACGACGTCGTCCTGGCGCTCCAGGTGCGCTTGACCAGATCGGTCGAGGTCGGCTGCGCCACGCTGGCGCGCGAGGTCGGCTCTCTGATCCGACTGCTCGGCGACGCCGACGTGGAGGTGGAGTCCGTGCTCGACGCCGAGGCCCTGGCGCACCAGCTCCTGCGCACCTACGAACCACACGGCGTGGCGCGGGTCGCGGGCCCGTTGCAGGACCCGTGGCCGGTGGCGATGCACGAGAGCTGGTCGACGGTCCGGGTGGACGGGATGGTGCACGCCACGTTCTGGGTGGCCGAATGGCCGCGGATCGAGGTGCGAAGCGACTTCCTCGCACCGCTCCTCCTCTCTTCGACCCGCGCCACGTTCTCGGTCGTCATGGAGCCGCTCGGTCCTGACGCCGCCGTGCGCAAGGTCGAAGCATCGAGGACAGCGGACCTGGCCGACGCAGAATTGCGGCGGCGTGGCGGCTTCATGTCGACGGCGCGTCACGCCCGCGAGTCCGAGGTGCTGGCGCGTCGTGAGGCCGAGCTGGCAGAGGGTCACGCGCCCTTTCGCTACTCCGGCTACGTCACGATCTCGGCGCCGAGCGAGGAGGAGCTGGCGGTGGCCTGTGACGCGGTGCAGCACGCGGCCGGGCAGAGCCGGTTGTCGCTGCGCCGGCTCTACGGCGACCAGGCCTCGGCCTACACGTGCACGCTGCCGCTGTGCCGAGGGCTGTCCTAGTTCTTGGTTGTCCTCGTTGCGACGTCGTCCTCGTTGCGACGCCTCTACCATGGCCCGCATGTCCGGTGTCGCAGACGGGAGCCCTGCAGCCAGCAGTCCGGAAGAAGGACGCGGCGCCGGCCAGAACGGCGCAGGCCGGAGTGGTGCCGGCCAGAACGGGGCGGTTCGCAACATGGTGGTGGTACTGCTCGACAGCCTGAACCGGCACATGCTCGGCTCTTACGGAGGCGCGGAATTCGAGACGCCGGTCCTCGACCGCTTCGCCCGCGAGCGGGCGGTGCGGTTCACCTCGCACGTCACCGGATCGCTGCCGTGCATGCCGGCGCGCCACGACATCTTGTGCGGCGTCTTGGACTTCTTGTGGCGGCCGTGGGGCTCGATCGAGCTGTGGGAGGAGCCGATCACCCAGCGCCTCCGGCGGGCCGGCGTGACCACGATGCTCGTCTCGGACCATCCGCACCTCTTCGAAGTGGGCGGCGAGAACTACCACACCGACTTCAGCGCGTGGGACTACGTGCGCGGGCACGAGGGTGACCCGTGGCGCACCTACAGCGATCCGACCTACATCGGCGCCCCGGCGTTGCCGGCGCGTCACGGCGGCTGGTACTGGACCGAGCGCATCGGCCTGGATTCGGGCGAGCGACCCTACGACCGCTCGCGCACCTTCTTCCGCGCCGAGGAGGACTTCCCCGGGCCGCGCACGATGCGCACGGCGGCGGACTGGCTGCGACGCGGTGCGCCCGACAATTCGCCCTTCCTCCTCTTCGTCGACGAGTTCGACCCGCACGAGCCCTTCGACACGCCCGCCCCGTGGGCCGGGCGCTACGACTCCGACTGGGAGGGCGACCTCTTGATCTGGCCGCCCTACGACATCGACGCGGTCGCCAAGGGCCGCCTGAGCGAGCGCGAGGGCCGCCAGATCCGCGCCAACTACGGCGCCAAGCTCTCCATGACGGACCGCTGGATGGGCGAGATCTTCGCCGCCCTCGACGCGCGCGGGCTCTGGGAGTCCACCGTGGTCGTCGTGTGCACGGACCACGGCCACTACCTCGGTGAGAAGGACATCTGGGGCAAGCCCGGCGTCATGCAGTACGAGCCGCTCGGGCACATCCCGCTGCTGGTGTCGTGGCCGGGGGCGCCCGGCGGTGGGACCTGCAGCGCATTGACGACGAACGTGGACATCTCTGCCACGATCGCCGACGTCTTCGGCCTGCCCGACAGTGGGACGGCGTCACACGGCATGTCGCTGGCGCCGTTGCTCGCCGGTCCGGGCGCCGGTGTGTACGCCGGTGCGGGCGCAGGCCGGCGCGAATGGGCGATCGGCGGGGTCTACGGCAACTGGGTGCAGGTGACGGACGGGCGGCGCAAGTACGCCCGGGGCGCCGTCGGGACCAACTTCCCCCTCTCCATGTGGTCGAACCGCTGGTCGACCATGCCGATCCACGGCCTGGAGGACCTGGTGCGGCTGCCTCCTCCCGACCGGCGCGCCCGTCTCGACTACATGCCCGGTTCGGACGTCCCGGTCATCCGCCAACCCTTCGCGCCCGGTGACCGCCTCCCCTTCTGGGTCGGTGCCAACGCCGTCGACGCGCACTTCCTCTTCGACCTCGACGTGGACCCGGCCGAGGACGAGAACCGGGCGGGAGCGGGAGGGACCGACGAATCGGAGATGATCGAGCTGCTGCGCGTCGCCCTGAAATGCGTGGAGGCCCCGGAGGAGCAGCTGGCTCGATTGGGGATCGCGTGACCGGGGCCGACGCAGATGTGGAGGCGAACGAGGGCGGCCTGCCCTTCGTCCTGCCGCGTATCCCGGCATCGTCGGGCGCGCTGATCTTCGACGGCGCGGGCCGGATCCTGATCGCCGACCCGACCTACAAGGCGCACTGGACCATCCCCGGCGGGATCATGGAGGCCGACGGGGAGACGCCATGGGAGGCGTGCCGGCGCGAGGTGCGCGAGGAGGTCGGCCTCGAGGTCGACGACGGCCGCCTCGTCGTCGTCGACTTCCTGCGGCCGAAGCCGGGGAAGCCGGGCGGCATGCGGTTCCTCTTCGACTGCGGTGTCCTCTCGGACGGCGTGCTGGCCTCGATCGTCCTGCAGGAGGACGAGCTCTCCGAGCACCGCCTGGCCGAGCCGGAGGAGGCGCTCCGGCTGTTGAGCGGACCCCTGCGCCGACGCGTGGGGGCGGCGCTGCGCGCCGGCGGCTCCTGCGTCTACCTCGAGGACGGGCACCCGCTCACGTGAGGCCGAGGCGGGCCGGCGCCTCGCGAAGGAAGAATCCCGTCGTCGCCACCATGACGACCGAGGCCACGCCCAGCGCGGCGGCGGGGTGCACGTGCAGCGTGAGCGCGGCCCCCACGATGGCACCGGCGAACATGGAGACGACCGACGTGAGGCCGAGGTGGGCGTTGCGGTTGGTGCCGCCGGCCAGCGACGACTGGGAGGACAGATCGGTGAGGGTCGTCGTCAGCACGGTCGTCGTCATGTCGGGCACGCGGAGCCGGCGCACGGCGGCATTGCGGGCCCCGACACCGAGGGCGAGCAGGGTCACGACGCTGTAGCGGGGCCATCCCGACCCGACAGCCGGCACCGAGGCCGCGACGACGGCGGCGACGACGGTGAGCGCGCTCTCCGCGGTCATCGTGGCGATCATCACGGAGCGGCGGGGCGGCATTCTGCGGGCGATGCGGCCTCCGACGACGCCGCCGACGAGGAACCCCCCGAGGGCGCACAGCGCGGCTCCGGTGGAGAAGCCGGCGGCGCCGGCCAGGGCGAAGCCGAGCAGGACCACGTTCCCGGTCATGTTGGCGACGAAGACGTGACCGAGGCCGAGGAAGCTCACCGCATCGAGAAAGCCGCTCACCAAGGTGAGGGCGGCCAACGACACGACCAGCGGCTGGCGCGGAGCGTCGGGAGAACTCGCAGGACCGTGACGACTGGGCTCGCTCATGTGCGCTCGACCTTCTCCACGGCCCCGGGGGTGAGGTGGACCGCGGCCAGCGCCAAGGTTGCCAGCGCCCGTACCCTCGAGCGCGGACGGCGACCGTTCTCGAGCGATGCGACAGCGCATGCCCCGCCTGCCGGCCCACCAGGTGACGACGCGCAACCTCGGTGCGGCCTACCCCTTCATCGCCGAGGCGGGGCTCGGGCGGCGCGGCGTGATGATCGGGGACGACCTCCTCGGGGGCTCCTTCGTGTTCGACCCCTTCGAGCTCTACGCCGCCGGCGCCGTGTCGAACCCGAACATGGTGGTCTTCGGGCAGATCGGCCGGGGCAAGAGCGCGTTCGTCAAGACGTTCCTGTGGCGCCAGGCCGTCTTCGGCCGCCGGGCCTGGGTGGTCGACCCCAAAGGAGAGTACGGCGACCTGGCCGACGCCTGGGGGGTCCGGCCCGTGGCCCTGCGGCCCGGAGGTGCCATCCGGCTGAACCCGCTCGACCCGGGGCCCGACGGCGAGTCCGGGGCGGACGGGATCACTGGGACCGGGGCGGAGCAGGGGAACGACGCCACGGCACGGCGCCGGACCGAGCTGCTGGCCTCGCTGGCCAGCGCGTGCCTCGGCCGGGCGCTGCTGCCGCGCGAGCGGGCCGCCCTCGGCGCGGCGCTGCACGACACCTGCCGCGTGGCACCCGTCCCCACGGTGCCCATGGTCGTCGAGTCACTGCTGGCGCCGAGCGAGGATGCCGCGCTGGATCTGCGCACCGGACGGCGCGACCTGCTCGAGGACGGGCGTGACGTGGCCCTCGAGCTGCGCCGGCTGGTGCACGGCGACCTCTGCGGCATGTTCGACGGGCCGACGACGGCGGGCCTCGACCTCTCGGCACCTCTCGTCGTCCTCGACCTCTCCGCCCTCTACTCGTCGGCTGCGCTCGGCGTCCTCATGGCCTGCGCCACGGCGTGGCTGCAGGCCGCCCTGGCTCGGGCGGCCGCCGCGGCGAGGGTCGACGGTGTCCCCGGCGGTGCGTCCGGCGTGGCCGATCGGAACCGCGGACGATTCTTCCTCGTGGTCGACGAGGCATGGGCCATCTTGTCGAAGCTAAGGATCGAAGAAACCATGTCTTGCCCTCCGTCCCGTACGCCGGGCTCCACGGGTTCAAATCAAGAGACAGGAATAGAGGGAAACCAGATATTCCCTACATTTGGGAGCCAGGATCGCTCGGTTGCTTGTGATCCCTGGCAACAAATGTAGGGATAGCGAGATATACTTTAAAAGTGCAGATAGACCGCTTCAAGGACTCTCCCGTCGGCCACCTGGTTCCCATCCAGGGTCACGATGCGCGCCTGGGACGGGACTATCGACACTTCGCGTTCGTCCCGGACCCGCTGCCGGCCGCCGTCGACCTGACCCAACGGACGCTGAAGCTCCTCGGCGAGGCGGACCGGGCCCTCGGAGCCCTGCAGGCGATGACCCGGCTGCTGCCGCGTCCGAGCCTCCTCGTCCGCCCCGCCCTCACGAAGGAGGCGGTCGCCACCTCCGCCCTCGAGGGCACGTACGCCCCGCTGATCGACGTGCTCGAAGGAGAGTACGTCGACTCCCGCAAGCAATCCGCCGAGGTGCGCGAGGTTCGGAACTATGTCCGAGCCGCACAGCGGGGCCTCGAGCTGATCGAGGAGCTGCCGATCTGCATGAGGCTCGCCGCGAAGCTCCAAAGGATCCTCGTCGAGGGAACCCGCGGCGACGACTACGACGCCGGTCGCGTGCGCGATCGGCAGGTCTGCATCGGCGACCGGGGGCTCGGCATCGAGCAATCACGATTCGTACCTCCGCCCCCTGGGGCCGCGCTCGACGCCGGATTGACCGACTGGGAGAGGTGGGTCAACGCCGAAGACGACATCCCTTTACTGGTGAAGGTGGCGGTCGGCCACTATGGGTTTGAGACGCTGCATCCCTTCAGCGACGGGAACGGACGCATCGGCCGGCTGCTCATCACCCTCCAGCTTGTTGCTGCAGACGTGCTCGGATTTCCCATCCTGAACCTTTCCCCCTGGCTGGAGCCACGGCGTGAGGCCTACATCGATCGGCTGTCGCAGGTGAGCGAGACCGGCGACTTCGACCCCTGGGTCGCGTTCTTCGCCGACGCAGTGAGGGCGAGAGCTCGGGCGGCATCCGCCACCATCGACGCACTGTTGGAGATGCGAGAAGACTTCATCGGCCGAGTGCGCCAAGCGGGAGCCAGGGGTGTCGCCGTCGACCTTGCCGGCGATCTCATCGGCTACCCGGTGCTCGCTGTCTCCGACGTGCAGAACCTCTATGGCGTGAGCTACCCGGCTGCGAACAGCGCGGTGGATCGGCTCGTGCGTCACGGTTTGCTGCACGAGATCACAGGGGGAAACTACGGAAGGATCTTCCGCTGTGACCCGGTGTTCGACGTGATCCACGCGTCATGAACACCGTCGAGCTTGTGCCGAGGCGGTCCTGGGTAGGTGCTTGCCCGCCCAACGGGCACAACTAAGCATTGACGGGCGGGGCGACTCCCAGGCGGATCACCCATGTAACCGAACGGGGGCACCGGGTTGCTGATTAGTCATACTTGACTCATGGCAGATTGCCCCATTTGCGCTGAAAATGAAGCAGCCGACCAGGATACGGATCCCTGGTTCGTTGCTCGTCTCAAAACCGGTTACGTCCGACTGGCACCCAACCAGTACTTCAGGGGAAGTGTGTTCTTCGTAGCCCGGTGGTGCGTCCGGGAGGTCTTCGATCTCGACGAGAGCATCCGTGATCGCCACCTCGCAGAAATGGCCGAAGTCGCTGCAGCAGTCAACGATGCATTTGAACCTCGGAAGTTGAACATTGAGTCCCTCGGAAACGGCGTGCCCCACCTCCATTGGTGGATCACGCCTCGCCATGACACCGATCCCCGGCCAAGGGGACCGATCTGGGAGGACTTGGACTTTCTGCGGGTTCTCTGGGGACAAGGCGGCAGACCGTCGGCCGAAGAGTCCGCGGCGCTGCGCGATTCTCTGCTGGGTGCGCTTCGGGCTCGAGATGTCGAGATCGAGATCGACTCTCCCTGACTCCTTCGTTCCCAAGCGGATCTAACCGGCGGTGATAGGGGACGCCTTAGTGGCCATAGGCACCAGACCGCGTGGCGCGTGGCACAGCACTGGTCGAGCCTGTAATGCCGGTGTGTCCGTAGTTCTTGAACCCCACGAGCGTGCCTTTTGGGATCACATCACCATCGGTATTCCTTGTCTTGAGCGAGCGGACCGTCTCACCGAGCACTGCCGAGGTCTTCGGATTGAACACCAAGGTGTATTGGTTCCCGAATCCCTCGATCGCGACCCCCGTACCGCTCTGACCCGCCTCGTCCTTGGTCGGACCGAGATCCTTGATCCCTGGAAGGTCTTGAATCACCCCGAAGAGTGCGGCACGTAGCGCGGGCCGGGCGCCCACCTGCAGGGTGTCCCCGGCGAGGAGGACGATGGTCGTGGGGCCACCGGTCACCTTGAAGGCGCTGATGATGTACGCCTTCAGAGCTGCCGGTTTGGTGGGGAACTTCGAGCTGTCGGGATACGAGAGGTACCACAGACCTCCAGATCCGGGGACCAA
>DAHUZK010000031.1 GCA_027306605.1 Acidimicrobiaceae bacterium | reverse complement strand
CAGATTGGCCCGCTGTTCGTGTTCTGCGCGGTACTGGCCTGGATCCGCTTCCGCTTCGTGTCCTTCGCCGACAACTTGGGTGCAGACGCCGCGATGGCCGCGCTGGCCGAGTGCATGGAGACCATCGGCGCGGTCCCAAAGACCCTTTTCACCGATCGCATGGGTTGCCTGAAGGGCGCGACCGTGGCCGGGCTGGTCCTCCCGACACCGGACTACGTGCGCTTCGTCACCCACTACAGCACTCGGCCGGACTTCTGTGAGGGTGCGGACCCCGAGTCCAAGGGCCTGGTCGAGAACCTGGTCGGCTACGTGAAGTCCGACCTCATGATCCCAGAAGAGCTGAGTGTCACCGACCTCGCGGTGGCAACGCCAGGGCAAGGCGTGGTGCACCGAAGTGAACGGCCACGTGCACTCGGAGATCGCGGCGATCCCAGCGCAACGGCTCGAGATCGAGCGTCCGCTGCTGGGCGCGCTGCCCTCCTTGCGGGCGCACATCGGCAAGGTGGTGGTGCGCAAGGTGGACCGGTTGAGTTGCGTCCGCTTCGATTCGGCTCGCTACTCGGTGCCCAACGCCTACATCGGGCGCCAGGTCGGGCTCCAGGTGACCAACGGCACCGTGCTGGTGGTCTTCTTGGGCGAGATAATCGCGGAGCATCCACTTGTCGACCCTGGTGCGACGGCTGTGCTCGATGACCACTACGGCGGTCCAATGCCCGCACCGGCCCGCGCCGTGCGTCCGAAGACGCCGACCGGAAGGCCTTCGTGGCCCTTGGCCCAGCGGCCGAGGACTTCATCAAGGGGGCGGCGACGCGGGGGATGACCGGGCTCGCCACTGACCTCGAGGAGCTGTGCGCTACGGAGGCGGCGCACGGTACCGCGGCATTGGTGGCGATCGAGCGGGCCGTCACCTTCGGGCGGTTCCGAGCCCACGATGTCCCTTCGATCCCGCCTGCGGGCACCGGGGTCCGAGGCGATCATCCTCGAGGGAGCAGTCGCCTCATAGGCATTGAGGGTTCAACTACAAGCTAAGGTGTTCGCCGATTACGCTGCCAGCAAGAACCGCTCATGACAGGCGGACATCCGCGCGGTATTGCGCAAAGGTCTTTACGTCGCTGAGAGTCGGCCCGGCCTTCGGGCTGCCGCGTTGTCGCCCGAGGGGTTCGTCACTTCCTCGACCGGCTCGGGACGGTCGTCGAACTCGGTCCTCAGCGCCCTCGACATCACTGCATGTTGGAGATACAGGGCCGTGATGTACGTCAACTCGAGGATCTGCTCATCGCTCAGGTGGTCTCGAAGGGCGTCGAAGAGCCGGTCGGGTACCCGGCCATGGTCGAGGGCTAGACAGTCGGTGTAGCCGAGCACGGCCCGCTCGGCGTCGTCGAAGCACGGGGCGACCACCCAGTTCGGGATCGCCTCGATGCGCTCCTCGGACACGCCGATGCCGCGCAGGGACTTGCAGTGCTGGGAGAAGACGAACTGGCTCCCGGCTGCCCAACCCACCCTCGCTTGGGCAAACTCCCGCAGGACGGGGGGCAGCAGGCGTCTTGGACTCTGATAGAGCCGGAACCCCCTGACCGAGTGCTCCAGGATGTCGGGCACGAGCGCGAAGACCGTCCACCAGTTCCCCGGTGTGCCGTCCGAAGTGCCTGGCTCGGCGACCGGATCACGGTCATCGAAGAGCAGCTCGTACATCGTCTGGACGATGGGGGCCTCTGCCTCGGCCCGGGACACCTGTCGCAGTCGGGGCACGGTTCAGACGCTCGACGGCGCGCCCACCGCCCGCGCCGGCGCATGACGAACGTCTCGGGCATCCAGACTCCGGGTCCAGCAGGCGAACTCCAGCAGGATGCCGTCGGGGTCCTGGAAGTAGATCGAACGGACGAAGACCCCGTCGTGGAGCTCCCTTGCGACCCCCAACTCGCTGTCGTCGTGGTTCCAGACCTCGCTGCAGTCGATCCCCTTGGCGAGCAGCCGCTCGCGATAGGCGTCGATCTGCTCGGCCGGTACGGCGAACGCGACGTGGTTCATCGACGAGATCGCGCTGGTCAGGTTCCCGCCGTCGGGGCGCGAGGCCGGCGCGGAGACGCCCGGCAGCGCCGGGGGCGCGTCGGGGAACCAAAAGAAGGCCAGCGAATCACCGCCGCCGCAATCGAAGAAGAAGTGCTGACCGATCCCGTCGGGCAGCTCGATGGTCTTGACCAACGGCATTCCGAGGACACCGCTGTAGAAGTCCACCGTCTTTGCCATGTCACTGCACACCAGGGCCAAATGATTGATGCCCCGGAACTCGAAGCCGTCCGCGTGCTCCATGGGATCCTCCTCCTCGGCGTCTCCTTCGACGGTAATGCGGATGCCGGCTGCGTGCGACGACGCGGCCGAGGCTCCATCTCACGTGCCGGCCGAGGTGAATCAGAGTGGTCGTTGATCGGATAACCGGCCATGGCCGAAATCGTCGGGTGATGGCGGCCGGCCGATCACGATTCCGTTCTATGCCCACCCGTTTCGGTGGTGGTCGGACGGTGCGATCCTCGGTGGTGCTAGTTCCTGCGGTTCTCCGCAAAGCGCTGAGAGCGGGCGACCACAAGACGGGCGATCACGAGGAGCACGAGGACCATCACCAACAGTATGAGCGCCGCGTCGAACGCGAGATAGTGCGCTTGATCCGACGGATAATCCCAGAACGTCCAGACGGGATAGGTCAGATAGCCGATGGGCTGATGAAAGAGGGACGCCTTAGGGGTCCCCGTGAACCAGCCCGCCGTGTACAACATTGGAGCCGTCTCACCGACGCTGATCGCTAGGGCAATCAAGAGGCTCGTCGCGATCCCCGGGATGGCCGACCTCACCACGACCTTGCGAAGGGAATACCCCGTCGACATCCCGAGGGCTTCAGCCCCCTCCCGGTAGTTGGTCGGAACTTGCCGGAGCGCGACTTCTGTGCCCCGGGCGATATAGGGAATCACGATGACCGAGAGAACGATTACCGCAGCAAGAACCGAAAAGCCCCAGTGGAATTCCACCACCAGAGCGAGGTATCCGACCAGGCCAAGCGCGATCGATGGCACCCCGGCCAACACCTCGGTGGCCGAGCGCAACACCGCCCCCCGCTGTTTCCCGTTCCGGTTGAATCCGGCTAGCTCGGCCAGGTAGACGCCACCAAGGACCCCAAAAATGCCCGCGACGATGAGGACGCCCAGCATGATGGCGAGGGAGCCGAGGATGGCGTTGTCGAGCCCTCCACCCGCACCGACTGTGTTCGTGGTGAGCACCGACCACCGCCAATGAGGCACGGCCCGCGCCACGATCCCTGCGATGACCCAGATCACCGGTGCGACGATGACCAAGAGCGCCAGCAGTGTGAAGGCGCGGAATACGCGGTCGGCGATCCGACGCCGGTGGGTGCTCGGGTAGCCGTCGCTCGCAACCCGAGCCCCTCCCACGACCACTCAGATCACCCCACCGACCGGTGCAGCAAGATGTCCGGTACGCCGCACAATGATCCTTGCCACGGTGTTGACGATGAGCACCACGATGACGAGGACCACCGCAAGTTCGGCGAGGGTCCTCACCTCGAATCCCGTCCCATCGGCAAACGCTGAGTCCAACTGCGTGACGAGTGTCGCCGCCACAGTCCCCATCGTCCCGTAGATGTTGGGTGCGATCGTGTTGAGGAGTGAACCCGAGATCATGGCCACGGCAATTGTCTCGCCGAGCGCCCGTCCGAGGCCGAGCACGGTGGCCCCAATGATGCCGGCGCGCACCCATGGGATCGTGATCTTTCGTCCAACCTCCCAGTCCGTCATGCCGAGTGCTTCGCCGCCCTCCTTGGGCAGAGCTGGCACCTGTGCGAACAGGTTCCTCGTAGTCGACGCGACGATCGGAATGATCATTAGCGAAAGCACAATGCCCGAGGTGAGGAGTCCCTCGCCATGTCCGGTAGGGCCGCGGAAGAAACTGAAGAACGGCACATCGGGCATGTGGTTCGCAACGATGGGGTACACGTCGTTGGCGAGGAGCGGACCCAGGGTCAGGGCACCCCACAATCCGAGCAAGACGCTCGGTACCCCTGCCAAGATTTCAATGGCGGATCGGAGGATTTCCGCCAGCCATCGGGGCAGTCTTTCTGTGAGCGCGAACGCTGCGCCGATCGAGACCGGCACAGCGATGACGATCGCGATTGCCGAGGACTCCAGGGTGCCGGCAATCGCCGGCCAAGCCCCGTACGACGACCCGAACGGATGGGCCACACCCCCGGTGGTTGATACGGCCCCATAGACATTTCCCGGCTTCCACGAACTTCCGACCAGAAAGTGCACGCCGTTCACCGTGATCGCTGGCCACGCCTTGAAAGCCAGGACGAAAACCGTGAGCACCAGCGCGACAAATGGGACGAACGCCGACACGCCGCCGCCCCACCGCCACAGTTGGTGCTCGTGCCGTCGGAAGCTCGCCCGAACCCGACGAACCAAGGGATCGGGCGCTACCGGCGGCCGTGCCGCCACGGGGGGAACCCCCGTGGCGGCATTACCGGCCGGGCACATCTAGCTGATCTTGTGGATCTGCTTGAGCGAGTTCGTGAGAAGCTTCGTCGGCAATGGCTGGAAGCTCACCTGGCTCAGGTACTGGCTGCTGTTTCCGAACTTCGGGTTCACCGCCCACTCGAGCAGAGATCGCATTGCCTTCGCCGTCGAAGCGTTCGACTGCTGGGTGTTCACGATGGCGTACTCGTAGTTGATGATGGGGTACCCACCCTTGACGGGCCCGTCGATCAAGGAGATCGTCCCATCGGCCGGCGTCTTCTTCAAGAAGTATTTGGCCTCCGCTGCAACGGCCGCCGACGTGGGCAGCTCGTACTGGCCCTTCCCGTTCTGCAGGGCGGCGTAGAACAGACCGTCACCGAGAAGCTGAGAGAGGTAGCTGATGCCGACGTAGGCGATGCAACCCACGGTCTTGCTGCAGCCCGTGACCATGCCGCCGTTTCCGTTCTCACCGAGCCCGCCGGGCGTCGTTGGCCATTGGACCGAAGTGCCGTAGCCGACGGTCTTTCCCCAGCCGTTCTTGTCGCTGTCGCTCAGGTACTGGGAAAAAATGAACGTGTCACCGCTGCCGTCGGATCGGTGCAGGGCCACGATCGGGGTCGCCGGAAGCGTCACGTTCGGATTGGCCGCCGCGATAGCTGGGTCGTTCCACATGGTGATCTTGCCCTGGTAGATCGAAGAGAGCATCTTGCCGCTCAGATTGAGATGGGCGGTCACTCCGGGCAGGTTGTACGCAATCACTTGGACCGAGATGGCCAAGGGAATGTTCTCCAAGGTCGGAGTCGCCTGCACGGTGGAAGGTGGCAGGTATGCGTCCGAGGACCCGATGTCGATCGTTCCGTTGGTTGCGTCCGCTATCCCGGTCCCCGACCCGGTGCCGTTGGTTGTGATGGAAACCGAGGGGTACTTCTGGGTGTACGCCGGCACCCAGATGTTCCAGAGGGGGTACAGGAGCGTGCTGCCGGTCTCGGTCACGGTTGCAGAGCCGGGCTTCTCGACCGCAGTGCTCACCGCCTTCGGCTTCGCTTTGGCACTGGCCGCGGTCGCCGCAACCAGGGAGCTACCCAGCCCCACCGCGAAGACGGCGCTCAGCGCTACCACCATGCGCGCAGGGCGCGTTGATCTAATCAAGGGTCCTCCTTTGGACACTCATCGGTTTGGACTACATGGGTACTGCGGAGCTGAAATCGGTGTCAGTGGCTCCCGCGCCACGAGGCCCGGCTCGGCGCTATCGCCATCATCCGATACGTCCAGTGACGTAGTTCTCGGTGTGAGCCTCTTTAGGATGTTCGAACAGTTGCGCGGTCGGGCCATGCTCGACCAGCTCACCTTGGTAAAGGAACATCGTGTTGTCGGACACCCGTCTGGCCTGCCCGAGGTTGTGGGTGACGATGATCAACGTCAAGGCCGGGGTGAGCTCGCGGAGCAACGCTTCGACCACCTCGGTCGAGATGGGGTCAAGTGACGACGTCGGCTCGTCGAGCAAGAGCACCTCAGGGCCGACAGCGAGCGCCCGGGCCAGACACAAGAGCTGCTGTTGTCCACCCGAGAGGCGGTATGGGGACTCGTTCAGCCGGTCTTTGATGGCGTCCCACAGTCCGACCTGGCGAAGCCGCTCTTCGGCGACGACGTCGAGCTGCTTTCCCTTGGCAATCTGGTGCGCCTTCACCCCGGCCACCACGTTGTCCTTGATCGACATCGGGAAGGGGTTGGGTCGTTGGAAGAGCATTCCGACCCGCCTCCTGAGCAGGAGGAGATTCCGGGTCGGAGCCCAGATGCTCTCCCCTTCCAAGGAGACGTCCCCCCCGTGGCGAAACCCGCTCACCTTGTCGTTCATGCGGTTAATCGTCCGCAAAAAGGTCGATTTACCACATCCGGTCGGCCCGATGAGTGCGGTGATGGTGCCCCGGCGGAATGAAATGTTGACGTCGGAGAGCACCGCTTTCTCCCCGAAGGCGAGTGAGAGACTGTTCGAGTGCAGGACGTCGGCGGGGCGCGTCCGATCGGGGTCCAAAGCCTCGAGGATGGGATCCATCTCCGAGGCTGAGTGGGTCTGATCCCGCTGGGCCTCGAGGACGGGGTCCATCTCCGAGCCTGGGCGGGTATGAACCCGCTGGGCAGGCGTGGGGGGTTCGTCCGGAGTCACGAGCAGGACCGTAGCGAGGAGAGATGAACGTTCCGCGAATTCACGGATACACGAAGTCAAAAAGTCGGAAAACTGCACACTTTCTGCAACCTCCCCGTTCTGGACCGTGGCGCCATGTCCCCACTTCGACGCCCCGGGACCCGCCGTTGACCCAGTCGACCAGCCCCCATCCCGCTGGGGGGGCAAAGCGGGCTCAGGTGCCGCCGGAACTCACCGCCCAAGGGCATGGGACGCATGAAGACGCGCCCCGTAGTACGTGCGCAGATAGTCGAGCGCGCGCCCCTGCCAGAGGGCTACCGCCTCCTCGGGATCACGGTTCGAATGCCGTGGTGGCGGGGCAGACGACCAGCTCGTACCCACGACAAAGCTGTCGTAGACGGCGTGGTGAAGGCCGCAGTCGGTGTGCTGGCCAACAAGCGCTAGGCGACCGACATCGTTCGATCGAAGCACGGCGCCCAAGTCCGTCTGGGTGAACGCCGAGTAGAAGCGCTTCTCGACGATCACGTTCTTGCGCCCGGGACGCAGCTCGTCGAGCACTTCCCCGCCGGGGCGTCCCCGCCATGGCGTGCGGCGGGATCACGCGAAGCTCCACGTCGCCCGGCTAATGGGCATCGTTTGCGTACACGACGACCCATTCGTCGCTCGCCCATGCCCGCTCGATGATCTGCGCGATCGGATCCACGATCCCCTTGGCGGCGCGGTTGCCGAGCATTCCGTCCATGATCTCGTTCAGCATGTCGACCACGATGAGGGCAGAGCGCATCGCCGCTGCGCCTCCTTCCGTCTAATCGCGTCAACGCGGATTGCAGCGGCCGTACCTCGTCTGAGAGGACCGTCGTCGAAACGGTGACGATTCGAGCTCCTGTGGGCAGTGCCGAAGGTCACTTGTCGGAGTGCTGGTATCGGACGCCTTGCGATCCAACCGGTGCCGCCGCTCGGCGGGGGACCTCCCGGGAGCTGCGTCCGGGGCCAATTCGGCTTTGGGCCGGCCGAAGTTGCCGGCAATAGCCTGACCTGGGTTGGTCATCTCCTCGGAACTCGGTCCCTCTGGGGGACGCCCTAGCGGCGGGAGTGGTCGCGGTGGCACTCCTCGAGGCCGGTCGTTACGCCCGGATGCCAAGTTCCAAGGCCGAAGGGACTTCGAAGATGTCGAGCCCCGGTCCCCCGACCACTGGGGTCGGCGTGGGTGAGGCGCTCGTCACCGACCTCTACGAGCTCAACATGGCGGCCAGCTTCCTGCACCGCGGCATGGTCGAGCGCGCCACCTACAGCCTCTTCGTCCGACGATTCCCGCCGACCCGGGGGTTCCTCGTGGTCGCCGGCCTCGAGGACTGCCTCGACTATCTCGAATCCTTCGCCTTCTCCGACGACGATCTGATCTGGTTCTCCGACGACGATCTGATCTGGCTCGCGCAGGCCGGATTCCCCGCCGAGACCGTCGAGCGATTCGAGACGCTCCGGTTCACCGGCGACGTCGAAGCCGTGCCCGAGGGCCGCGTGGTGTTCGCCAACGAGCCCATCCTCGAGGTGACGACGCCGATCGCCGAGGCCCAGCTGGTCGAGACCTTCCTGCTCAACCAGGTCACCTACCAGTGCGCCCTTGCGACCAAGGCGGCCCGGTGCCGTCTGGCGGCCGGCGACATCGAGTTGATCGACTTCGCACTGCGCCGCACCCACGGCACCGAGGCCGGCATGGCGGTCGCCCGGGTGTCGGCCATTGCGGGCTTCGCTGCCACGAGCAACGTGGAGGCGCCCGGCGATTCGGCCTCGTGGCGTCGGGCACCATGGCCCACTCCTACGTGGAGGCGTTCGCGGACGAGGAAGAGGCGTTCTCCTCGTTCGCCCGGGATCTCCCGGGCCAAACGACCTTCCTGGTCGACACCTACGACACACTCGCCGGGGTCGACGCGGCGATCGAGGTCATCCGCGCCCTGAAGCTGACCGAGGGCCTCGCGGTGCGCCTCGACAGCGGGGACCTGGTCGCACCGGCCTCGGCCACCAGGGAGCGGCTCGACGCGGCCGGTCTGCCGGGCGTCCGGATCGTCGTGAGCGGCGGCCTGGACGAGTACGACCTCGAGCGGCTCAACGGGAGTGGTGCCCCCATCGACGGGGCCGGGGTGGGCACGCGCATGGGGGTTTCGGCCGATGCGCCTACCTCGACAGTGTCTACAAGCTGGTGGACTTCGGGGGTCGACCGGTGCGCAAGCTCTCGCCGGGCAAGGCCACCCTCCCGGGCGCCAAGCAGGTGTGGCGGCACCGGCCGGGCGACGACGTGCTCGCCACCAGGGCCGGCGGGGGCCGAGGCCCTCCTCTTGCCGGTGATGCGGGCCGGCGCCAGGCTCGGTCCATCCGACACGATCCCGGCCGCTCGAGAGCGGCTCCGCCGCGACCTCGAGGGGCTGTCGCCGACGACGCTCGATCTGCGCGCCCCGTCCGCTCCCGAGGTCGTCGTCTCGGAGCGACTGGCCCGGCTCTCCGAGGCGGTCGCGGCGGCGCTGCGGCAGGGGCGCCAGCCCCCGCCGGTCGGCCCCGACGCCCCCGACTCCGACCCCGCTGAACAGCCGGACCGCTCGCGGGCGCTCCAGTAGACCCAGACCGTCGTGGCGATGGGTGCAGGATTGCCGGCCCGGACCGGTCCGCCGCATCGTCGTTGACGCTGACCAACCCGTGGAGGCCGGGTTTGCCCACACGTGGGCATTCGCCGTGGACGGCGAGGCCCGTGTCGAAACCGCTCGGTCGTTTGAGCTCATCGGGCCACGGGAAGGTGCTGGAGGCGCCCGTCGGCACCTCGGGGGGTGCGCCGAGGCTCCGGTCTGCGGGCCCGGCGGTCCCCCCGGAGATGATGGCGGCGACCTGTTGGATGGCGAGCACGGCGGGGACGTGGTCGGGGTCACGGGCACCGGGACCGACTTGGTCGTGTTGAACGTCCGACACACTGGGCGGTCGCGGCCGGCCCGTGCGAATCGGTGCCAAGGCGCGCAAGCGGTCAGGGCGAGGACGGGAGCTCGTCGGGCGCCTCGACGGCCTCGGGAGCCGGTTGGCCCCCGTCGGCCGACGAGGCCATCGCCCCGAACAGCTTGGCGTAGGCGGCGGCGTTGACGACCTGCAGCGCGCCGGCCAGGACCATGGGCGCGCTCAGGCTGACCTCGTCGAAGAGGTAGCCGGCCAGGACCTGGCTGCCCGCCTGGGTGCCCTGGGCCGGCAGGTTCGAAAGGGCGGCCAGGCTGGCCCGTTCGTCGGGGTCCGCCACGCTCTGGGTGAAGGACTGCCGGAGCGGGAGCCCCACCCGTTGGGCCATCATCCGCACGAGATAGATGGCCCCACCAACGAGGAAGGTCGGCGAGAGGGCCATAGGGATGAGCAGCAGCCCGCTGAACAGCCGGACCGCCACGATCGCCCGGACCGTGCCGAAGCGCCGGCCGATGTCCGCCGCGAAGATCGACGACGCGAGGGTCGAGACGTTGATCACGGCGAAGAGGAGGCCGATCTCGCCCGGGCTCGCGCCGAATCGCCGATGGAACCAGTAGCTCACGAAGGGCCCGAACAGGCCGATCGCCAGCCCGTTGGTGCTGTTGGTAATCCAGAACTTCCACAGCACGCCCCAGGATCGCCGGGGCAACACGAACCCCCGCCGGTGCTCGGCCGGCGGGCGAGGGGGCTCGCTGAGCCTGAGGGCGAGGAGCCCGGCGACCGCGCTCATGGCCGCGGCGACCAGGAAGGCCGGCCGGTAAGCGGCAAGGGCGGCCGCTCCCACCGACGACCCGGGCCGGGCAAGCCCCGCGAGCAGGCCACCGACCAGCGCCCCGATGGAGGACACGAAGGACAACCTCCCGAACGCGTCGGAGCGCTTGGACACGGGCACCGTCTCGGCCACGTAGGCCGCCTCGGCCGGCTGGTAGGGGCCGACGTTCCCGGCACCGGCGCCGGCGCCCCGGCCGAAGCTGCCGAGGGCCCCGAAGACGAAAAGGAGCGCGGTCATCCGGCTCACTGCGAAGACGACGGCCGATATCGAGGCGACGAGTGGGACTCCGACCAGGAACATCCGCCGTCCGAGGCGGTCCGAGAAGATGCCGATGGTGCTCGACATCACGGCCGACGTCAGCGCGACGCAAAGGAACAGCATCCCGATCCGCAGGGCCGAGAACCCCTCGGCGGCGAGATAGAGGGCGGTCACGACGCCGGCGACCGCCCGGGCCACGCTCATGCAGGTACGTGCGGTCAGCACGATCGCCAGGTCGCGGTCGATCCACGCCGGCCATATCTTCTGCCTCACCCGCTCCGCCCTCAACGCCTCTGCCCTACCAGCGGCGCTCGCAGGCGTGCAAAACGATCCGAAGCGCCTCCCCGAGACCGCGCGAGGCCGACCCGGGAACCCGTCGGCGCCGACGCTGTCCGGAGGGGCCGGGAAGGGCGTTCGATCCGAGGATCGGCGCGGCCCCGGGCCGCCTCAGCTAGAGCGGAGCTCCGCCAGCAGCGACTTCAGCGTGTTGGAGGAGTTCGCGAAGCCGATGTTCTGGGCTGCCCGAGGAGGACGCGACCATCGTGTTGATGCCGACCACCTGAGCCGCAGCGTTGACGAGGGGTCCACCCGAGTTGCCCGAACTGATCGGCGCGTCGGTCTGGAGCATCTCATGCAGCGTGACCGGTGTTCCGTCGGAGGCGACGGTCTGCACCTCGCGATGCTCCGCCGAGATGATGCCTTCGGTCACCGAGGGCCCACCGGACAATCCAAGCGCATATCCGACGGTCACGACGTCGTCGCCGATGACCATCTTCGATGAGTCGCCCAGATGCACCGGCGAGAGCGGCACGGCCCCCACGATTCTGAGGAGCGCGAGGTCCTCCAGCGGCAGGATCCCGACCACGCTCGCCTGGTAGCCCTTCGAGTCCTTCAGCGTCACCACGATCGACCTGGCCCCTGCACCACGTGCGCGTTCGTCACGACCTCGCCGCTCTTGGAAACGAGGCTCCGGGTGCCCGATGACGTCCCGGTCGGTGTCGTCATCGCGGTGATCGAGACGATCCCGGGCAGCACCCGGCGCACGACCGTGGGCACATCGGACCAGTGGGTCCCGATCGCGCTGGTCGGCAACCCGACGTTGCGTTGGATGACCGTCTGGGAACCCCAGCCCGTCGCACGGGCAACGAGGCGGACGCCGCACCGACGACGGCAGCCAGCACCACCAGCCCGATTGAGAGAGGGACGCAACGACGCCGGGCCGCGCGGCGCTCCGAAGGCGGAGGTGCAGGGGCCTTGCCGCCAAGTGGCCCGTTGGGTTGTCCCGCGCCGTCGGCGCCGCCACCGGCCGGCGTTGGCCCTGCTCGGGACGTCGATTCTGGCACCGGAGCGGGGTCGCCGAGGGATCCGCCCCCTTCTCGAGGACCAGCAACCACCATGGTGTCGACGCTCGCACCATGGGTCTGAATGGCCAGAGGCCTTGGTCACCTGGCTTGGCCAGGCCGTTGGGCCCTGGTTGGGGACCGCTCGAGAAGCCGAAGATGTCGGCGGTGACAGATTCGGTCGGGCCCGGTGGCACGAGGCTGGGGCCGGACCGGGCGGAGGACCGGGCCATGTTCCGAGATGGCCTGACGGCCGCCGAGGTCGCGGCCCGCTTCGCCGCGGGCCGGGTCAACCTCGCACGCCCAGCACCGGGACGGACCGTCACACAGATCCTCCGAGCAAACCTCCTCACGAGGTTCAACGCCATCCTCGGGGCGCTTCTCGTCGTCGTCGCCATTGTCGGCCCGGCCCAGGACGCGCTCTTCGGCATCGTGCTCGTCTCCAATGCGGCGATCGGAATCTTCCAGGAGCTGCGCACGAAGCGGTCGCTCGACCGGCTGGCCGTCCTGACGACACCGAAAACCCACGTGGTGCGCGACGGCGTCTCGAGGGACATCGACCCGGGCGACGTGGTGCTCGACGACGTGGTCGAGCTGTTCCCGGGCGATCAGGTGCCGGTCGACGGGTGGTTGATCGAGACCCGCGGGATCGAGATCGACGAGGCGCAGCTCACCGGGGAGGCTGCGCCCGTGCCGAAGGTCCTCGGCGAGCGGGTGCTCTCGGGAACCTTCGTGACGAGCGGAAGCGGCCGCATCCGCGCACAGGCCGTAGGTGCCGACTCCTATGCGGGGCGCCTCGAGTCCGAAGCCCGCCGGTTCAGCCTCACCCGGTCCGAGCTCCAACAGGGCACGAACCGGATCCTCCGTCTCGTGACGTGGGTCATGGTGCCGATCGGGGTACTCCTCGTCGTCACCGAACTGGTGCGGACCCATCAATCGGTCGCCGACGCCCTTCGGGGGTCGGTCGCAGGCGTCGGAGCGATGGTCCCCGAGGGGCTGGTCCTCCTGACCTCGATCGCCTTTGCGGTGGGTGCCCTCCGACTCGCCCGCCAGCGGGTGCTCATCCAGGAACTGGCGGCGATCGAGGGCCTGGCTCGGGTCGACCTCCTGTGCATCGACAAGACCGGCACGCTGACCGATGCCGGGCTGGCATTGCACTCGATGGAGCCGCTCGGGACCCACGCCCGGGCGGAGCTCGGGATGGCTCTGGCCGCGATCGCTGCAAACGAGACGGCTCCGAACGCCACTGTCCGAGCCATCGCTGCGGCCCTCCCGGGCGATCCGGGCTGGACGCTGCGCGAGCTCGTCCCGTTCTCCTCGGTCCGACGATGGAGCGCGTACGGCTTCGAGGGGCACGGGACCTGGGTCCTGGGCGCCCCAGAAGCGCTCGGCATGACTCTCTCGGAGCACGAGGCGGCCACCCTCTGCGACCACCAGTCGGCCGGACTTCGGGTCGTCCTCGTTGCGTCATCAAGGACGGCACTCAAGGGAGACGGCCGCACTCTTCCCGAGGGGCTGGCTCCGGCCGCAATCCTCGCCTTCGAGGAGCGGCTTCGCCCCGACGCTGCGGACACGATCGCGTACCTGCTCGCGCAGGGCATCACGATCAAGGTGCTGTCGGGCGACTCACCCCTGACCGTGGGTGCGGTCGGTCGGGCGGTCGGGGTGCCCCCGGCCGGCGAACCGGTGGATGCCTCACGGCTAGATACCGATGAAGCTCTGGCTGGCGCGCTCGAGACCACCAACATCCTCGGGCGGGTCGGGCCCGAACAAAAGCCCGCCGCGGTCCGGATCCTTCAGGAACGTGGTCACGTCGTGGCAATGCTCGGCGATGGGGTGAACGACGTCCGCGCCCTGAAGCAGGCCGACCTCGGCATCGCGATGGGGGCAGGGAGCGGGTCGAGCCGGGCCGTGGCCCGGATCGTCCTCCTCGACAGCGGGTTCTCGGCAGTGCCCCGGGTGCTGCAGGAGGGGCGCAAGGTGATCGCGAACATTGAGCGGGTGGCCAACCTCTTCGTCACCAAGACCGTCTACGCGGTGCTCCTGGCAGCGGTGGTGGTCGTGGGCGCCGTCCCGTTTCCTTTTTTTCCTCGGCACCTGACCCTCGTCACGACCTTCACCATCGGCGCGCCGGGATTGTTCCTCGCCCTCGCCTCCAGGGCTCCGAGGGCGGCCCCCGGCTTCGCCGGGCGCGTGCTCCGTTTCACCATCCCGACCGGCGCGGTCGCGGCCGCCGCCTGCTTCAGCCTCTACGCCGTCTGCCGGGCGACCCCGCACACCAGCGCATCCCAGTCACGCACGGCAGCGACCCTCGCTCTGCTCGGCGTCGGTATCTGGGTACTGGCGCTCGTCAGCCGGCCGCTCAACCCGCCCCACGTGCTGCTGCTCGCCGCCATGGTCATCGGCTCGTTCAGCGTCTTCGCCGTGCCCCTCGCGCGACGGGTGCTATCCCTCCAGATCCCACCGCCCTCCGTCCTGCTGCTCGGTCTTGTGATCGTCCTCGCCGCTTGTGTACTCATGTGGTTGCTGCTCGGACTCTCCGAGCGCTACGGCTGGCCCACCACCCGGACGAAAGGCAAGGTCGGTGACGCCGATCGGGCGAAGGGCGCTCCGCCCCGGCGACCGGACAATCAGGCGGTCACCTCGCCGGGGTCGGCGAGCGAGAGATAGCCCTCCTCCTCCTGGGCGGTGTGGAGCGACAGGATCGCGTGGAGCCCGTAGAGGGTGCTGCGCATTTCGGTCAGCTCCTTCGCATCGGGTCCGGCCGGACCGACGTCGTCGAGCAGCCGACCGAGGTGCCTGATCCGCTCGGCGATCTCGGCGTGGGCGCGGCTCATCGTGCCGGTGGGGTCGTAACCCCCGAGGAGGCGACCGACGGTGGGATAGAACTCCCGTTCTTCCGCCCGCTCGTGTGGAGCAACCTCCTCCACTAAGAGCCGGTAGACCTCGCGCACCTCGGTGAGGTCGGCACGGGGTCCCGACCCGAGCCCGTCGGCGACCTGTCGCAGTCGGTCGAGGTCGGCCCGGATCCTCGAGTGCTCCTTCTGGAACCGGCCGAAGAGCGCCACATCGGCCTCTGCGATCTTGAGCTCACGCCGGTCCACTCTCAACACCCGCAGCGAGTTCCCGATCGCGACCACGTCGATCGCCTCTTGGAGCAGCGCCCCCCAGACGGCCGTCAGCAGCCCAGCCGCCGCCCATCCCATAGCGATCAAGGACATCGTCATCCCGAGCAACACGCTCTGCACGGCGATCCGCCGGGTGCGCGTCGCCAAGGACTTGGCCTCGGCGAGGCGATCCAAGCGATCGGCGGTGACCACGATGTCGGCCGCCTCCGACGAGGCCGTTGCGCCTCGGGCCCCCATCGCCACCCCGACGTCGGCCAGGGCGAGCGCGGGGGCGTCGTTGATCCCGTCGCCCACCATGACCGTGGGGGCGTTGCGCTTCTCGGACTCGATGGCGGCCAGCTTCTCGGCGGGTCCGCAATTTGCGATGACGTCGTCCAGGCCGGTCATGGCGGCCACGCGGTCGGCGGCCTCTTGGCGGTCGCCGGTGACCATGACGATCCGGGTGATCCCCTCTTGTCGGAGCCGACGGAGCGTGCGCGCAGCGTCCGGGCGCATCTCGTCCTCGAAGAGGAAGGCACCGACCGGCCGCTCATCGAGCGCGACGAACACGGCGGAGGCACCATCGGACGTCGCCTCTCGGCGCGCTGCACGCACCCAATCGGCCGTCGGTTCCACAGCCAACCACCGGGGGTTGCCCAACGCGACCCGCCGTTCGCCCACCAATCCCCGGATGCCCCCGCCAGCCACCTCCTCCACCTGGTCCGGCAGGGAGAGGGGGCCGACCCTCGCGCGGCCCGCCACCACCAGGGCCTCGGCCAGCGGGTGGGACGAAGCCTGGTCCAAGGCGGCGGCGAGGCCCAGGAGGGCGTCGGGGTCGTGGTCGGCCGCCGTCCGGATGGCGCACAGCCGGGGGCGGCCGGTCGTCAGCGT
Source organism: Acidimicrobiaceae bacterium (assembly GCA_027306605.1). GTDB lineage: Bacteria > Actinomycetota > Acidimicrobiia > Acidimicrobiales > RAAP-2 > Bog-473. Next base: position 14,811 of record DAHUZK010000031.1, on the reverse strand, counting down.
CCCGGTCTTGTCGACCATCAGGGTCCTACACCGGGCCAGGCGTTCCAGGACCCCACCACCCTTCACGATGATCCCCCGGCTCGCCGCCCTGGACAGCCCCGACACAAAGGCGATCGGGGCCGCAAGGATGAGGGGACAGGGGGTCGCCACGACGAGGACGGCGACCGCACGCGAGGGACCGGCGAGTCCCCACGCCGCCCCCGCCAGCGCTGCGGTGAAGCCAAGGAACCACACCGCGTAGCGATCGGCCAGGCGCACAAAGGGGGCTTGGCGCGACGCCGCCTCGGTCGCCAGCCGAGTGATACCGGCGTAGGTGCTCTCTGCCGCCGAAGCGGTGGCCCTGAGATCGAATGGCCCACCTACGTTCACGACGCCACTCAACACGGCGGTACCCTCCGCTCGCTCCACCGGCAGGGCCTCGCCCGTGAGGGCCGACTCGTCGAACAACGCGCTCGGGCCTTCGACCACGCCGTCGACGGGCACCACCTCACCGGGAACCACGAGGAGCAGGTCACCTCGAAGGACCTCGGCGAGCTCGACGGTCTCGAGCGCGTTGCCCCGATGGCGGCGGACCCGGCGCGGCGCGCGGTCGAGTAACGCACGAAGCTCGCGCTCGGAGCGACCGGCGGCCCAACTCTCCAGTTGGGAGCCCGTCGCGACCATCACGGCGATGACCGCGGCGGCCAGCCGCTCACCGACGGCGAGCGCCCCGAGGAGCGCAGCGAGCGCGATGACGTCGACCCCCAAGCGTCGGTGCAACAGCGTGAAAACCGTCCTCGCTGTCGAGAAGAGGGCTCCGAGGGAGCCCGCCACCACCCAGGCACGGTCGCCCGGAGCGGCCCGACCAAGGAGGTGGAGCAGGGCGCCGGACGCCAGCCCAGCCATGGTGCAGACGAGCAACCCGGGCGCGACGAAGGTCGCAAGCCGGCCCGGAATCGCACCGATCCGTGCTTTCACTCCACGATCGTCGTCCCGAAGCACGCGGGATGAACAGGTCCAAAGGTCCCTTCAGGTCTGTGCTCGCAATCCGTTCGGACCGGCGCTCGTCCGCGTGAGTTCGCCGGAAACCGATCCGGAGACGCCCCTCGGTTCGGTTCACCGGTGCAAGCGCGCCAGCTCCGCCTGCACGCGCTCGTCGTGCTCCCGGGCGTCCGAGCGGGCACTCTTCGGGCGCCAGCGCCCGGTCATCAGGAAGACGAGTGGGATGAAGAGGGCCTCGCCACCCACGCAGACCCACCACCACTCGCGCCATTGCCCCGGCGAGGTCTTGCTCGCCGCGAGCACCGAGGGCCCGTGGGCCTGGAGGTACTCGAAGGCCGGCTGTTTGGACACCTTCGCCAGGTCCTCCAACCGGGTGATAGCGGCCGTCGTGCTCACGTGCAGCGTGCTCGAGATCTCCCCGATCGCCTTCGTCGCTGCCGCCGCGTTGGTCGGATCGCGCTGGAGGGTGCCGAGGGTGCTCGAGTCGATCGCCGAGATCGTCTTCAGCTCGGGGGCGTAGCGAACTGACAGGGTGCGCACCTGGGTGCCGTAGTCGACGAGCGGGGTGGTCGAGCTCACCACGAAGGGAAGCACGAAGATCGAGACGGCGATCACCACGCGGATGACCCAACCCCACACGGCGAGGCCGGTCGCGATCAACGCCGGGTTTCGCCGCTCGACCGTCTCGGTGAAGCTCGCCATCCACGGCGCATATGCGATGGCCAGGAATACGGCCATGACCGAGATGATCGCGGCGAACGTGTAGTAGCCGGTCGTCGGCTGGTTGGTGCGCAGGGCGAAGAGGATCGTGAATGCGACCGCCCCGAGGGCACCCACGACCATGAAGGGCTTGCGGACCCGGAGCCGGTCCGAGACGATCCCGACGACGATCAGGCTTCCGGCGTCGAAGGCCCAGAACCAGTTCCCGATGGCGTTCGCCTGGGCCAGGGAGAAATGGAAGATCGACGTGAAGTAGATCACGAAGAACCCGACGGCGGTGTAGTAGATGATGAGAAAGATCGCGATCGCGAACGACGGGCCGACGATGTCCAAGTGCAGCATCTGGCGCCACGGGTTCCGCAGTCCGCTGCGCACGTCGATGCCCTGGGCCCGCGCCTCGATGAGCGCCTTGTCCCGCACGCTCACCATGAGCTGGTCCCGGAGCCCCGGTGACAGCTCGCGCAGGCCGAACAGCGCGACGACGAAGACCCCCAGTCCCGCGATGCCGCAGATGATGAACTGGTCCTGCCATGCATGGAGATGGGGCAGAGTGTGGCTCGAGACCTCGGCGACGGCCAGGCTCCCGATCACCGGGCCCAGCGTCCAGAACCCCATGGCCGACGCCCGGCCGAGCTGGGGAGAGAAGTCGCGGACGAGCGCCGGGGTGGCGACGAGGATGATGCCCTCCACGAATCCGATGGCGCCCACGATGAGGCCGAAGTCGAGCTCGCTCGACGCGTGCGGGATGCCGAAGAGCGACAGCAGGCCGGTGATCAGGAGGCCATAGGTGACCATGTTGGCGCGGCCCCACCGGTCGGAGAATCCAGCCAGCAGCGACGAGAACGCCCCCACCACGTTCGCCAGCACCGTGATGTTCACGTAGTAGCGGAAGCTCATGTGGAAGTCGGCGAGGATCGACGGCGACACTGCGCCGCCCACGTAGAGCTCGTAGTAGAGGATGATCGTGCTGGCGACGACGATCCCGAGATACAAGTACCGGGGGCCGGTGCTCGGGTAGGTATTGCGCTGGCGGAACCAGAGCCGGACGATCACGCCGAAGGCAGGCCGCCCAGCGCTCACGCCCGGTCCCGCCGATCGCACACCGAGACGCGTCGGCTCTGCGCCGTCTCGGTCCTCCGCATGTCTCGCTGCGCCTTCGCTCATCGCTCCACCTCGTGGCGCAGGTGGTCCGGGCGGTCGTGCAGAGGCCCGGGCAACCCCGCCGATGCCCTAGATGCGTACTTGTCGCTATCTCCGGCTCGTCACGATTTGCGCGTCGCCGTTTGGCAGTTGGGTCACGACCCACGACCGAGCGAGACACGCGACAGGCACCGCGCCCCATCCCGGCGTCCCGCCGCTGCGGGGACCCCCGCATTGTCGACCCACGGCTCCGACGAGGGGTTGCCTCGGATCGCCATAACCGTCACAGAATCGCAATACCCAGGGGGTTGCCCCGTCACGCACGGGCCTCAGGCTCATGTGGACGATCTCCGGCGCCAGCGCCGAGGACGCGAGGACGACCCGAAGGAAGGCACGCCACATGGATCGAGGACACCTGGGGGCCGCCGAGACGCTGCGATCGCGACCACGGCGCTCAGTGAGCGCTGTTGGCGCCCGCCGACGCTCGCCTGGGGGCTGCGATGAGCACGCGAGCGCGGCCGGGTGCCGACACAGATGCGCCGCTCGACGGCTGGCCCACCGCATGGAGGCCACGACTCGGCCCGCTCCACATCATGGTGGTGCTCGTGGTCGGGGCCGTGGCCCTGGTGGCGGGCATCACCACACTCGTGCTCGTGGTCCACTCGTCGGACTCGGTCTGGTCGGTCTTCGGTGCTGTGTCGGGTGCGACCCCCGCCGGGTAGCGCGACGGTCGTGCTCGGTGAGGGGCCCAACGCGGGACCGGCGGATGCCCTGGATGCCACCTAATGTGGACGAGTACGCAAGCTCGCAACGGTGGAGCGACGGATGGATCACGGGCAAGGGCCGCCCGCTGATCGGGGCGTGATCGCGCTGGGCGCCGATCTCGCACGAGTCGAGGATTCGGTCCGTCGGCGGGCATCGCCCGCCGGGCGGAGGACCAACGCCATGGTCGCGGCGCCCGTCGCGTGGGCTCGGAGCGGCACCTTGCACGGTGCGGACTCGGCATCGGAGGGCGAATGGCCACGCTGATCCTGTTCATCGAGGACGACGAGCGGATCCGCACCTTGCTGCGGCTGTCGCTCGAGAATGACGGCTACATCGTGGAGGAGGCCGGCAGCGGCGAGGAGGGTCTCGCCGTGTTCGAGCGTCGCCCGGCCGATGTCGCGCTCGTGGATCTCAGGCTCCCCGGCATCGACGGGTTCGAGGTCACCCGGACGCTCCGAGCGATGAGCCGGGTGCCGATCATCGTGGTCTCGGCGTGCGGGGACAGCCACGACGTCGTGGCCGGCTTGGAGGCCGGGGCCGACGACTACGTCGTGAAACCGGTGGTGGCCAAGGTGTTGTCGGCGCGGATCCGGGCGCTTCTGCGCAGGACGGGCGCAGAAGACGAGCCGGCCACGGTCGTACGGGTCGGCGATCTGGAGATCCACCGCGAGTCAAACGAGGTCTACCGCGACGGCGCCCCGCTGCCTCTCACCAGAACGGAGTTCCGGATGCTCTGCGAACTCGCCGAGCATCCGGGCTGGGTACTAAGCCGCAACCAACTGCTGAAGCGCATCTGGGACTACGACTTCTTCGGCGACGATCGGCTCGTCGACACCCACATCGGACGGCTCCGCTCCAAGGTCGAGCGCGATCCGTCCCACCCCGAGCTGATCCTGACGGTGCGGGGCGCCGGGTACAAGCTCGTCGACTCTTGAATTTGCGAAACTCCCGTTCCGGTACCGAGCCGGTGCGACGCCGATGGCGCCTGCGGACCAGGACCGCGCTCAGCTTCGGGGTCGGGGCGGCGCTCGTCTCCACGGCCCTCGCGCTCAGCACCTACGCCGTAACCTCCCAACAGCTGCTGGACCAGCGCGAGAGCTCGAGCCTCCACCAGGCGTTCGTCGACGCGCGGCTCTTCAAGGACGAGCTGGCGCCACCGGGTGCGAACCTCGAAGAAGTCCTCTCGTCACTCACCAGCGCGAACGGTGCCGAGGTCCTCGTGAACCGGAACCGCCTGTGGTTCTCCACCTCGGTTCTCACGGGCGGGCAGAGCCTCCCGACCCCCTTCGTTTCCACGGTGCTGGCCGGGAAGCCCGCCGAGCAGCGCATCACGCTCGCTGGGGCGCCTACCTTCGTCGTCGGCGTGCCGATCCCCTCGGTTGGCGCCTTCTACTTCGAGATCCACCCCTTGAGCGAGCTGCGGGGCACCCTCGACATCCTGGCGGCGGTCCTGGCCGCGGCCGCCGTCGGGACGACGCTGCTCGGCGCGCTGCTCGGGCTGTGGGCGAGCAGGCGCCTGGTGCGACCGCTCATGGCGACGGCGCAGGTCGCCGGCCAGATCGGTGCCGGTCAGCTTGATCGCCGCCTCCCCCCTGATGCCGATCTCGGGCCACTCGTCGACTCCTTCAACGACATGGTCGCCAGGCTCCAGCAGCGGATCGAGCGCGATGCCCGCTTCGCGGCCGACCTCACCCACGAGCTGCGCTCCCCGCTGACGACCGTCGGGGCCGCGTTCGAACTCGTCGACGCGCACCGCGACGCGCTCCCGGCCGACGGCCGTACCGCGCTCGAGTCCCTCCAGGTCGAGATCGAGCGGCTGACCGACATGATCCAGGACCTGCTCGAGATCGCCCGCATCGACGCCGGGGCCGAGCACACCGAGCTGGAGCCGGTGCCGATCGACGAGCTGGTCGAGCGGACGGTCGCCGCGCATCACGGGCAGACGCCACTCGCGATGCTCGACGGCGCCCGCGGCACATTCGTGCTGGGCGACAAGCGACGCCTGCAGCGCATCGTGGCCAACCTCCTCGACAACGCCGACCTCCACGGCGAGGGAGCGGCCCTGGTGTGGCTAGCGGTCCGTGACGGCCAAGTCGAGATCGCCGTCGAGGACCGGGGGCCGGGTGTCGCGCCCGGCGACGTGGAGCACATCTTCGAGCGCTTCTACCGGGGCAAGGCCGCCGGGCGCCGCGGCTTCTCGACCGGCTCGGGGCTCGGCCTGGCCCTGGCGGCCGAGCACGCCCGCTTCCATCAGGGCACCATCAGGCTGGAGAGGCCTGCGGTCCGAGGCGCCCGGTTCGTGGTCTCGCTGCCGGTGCACGAATCGTGAGGCGCTTGGTGCTCGCGAGCCTGGCGGCGGTGCTTGCGGCGGGCTTGCTCCTCTCCGCCTGCTCGATCGGCACCGACGCCTCTCCGCAGCAGATCCCGCGCAAGTCGGTGCCCTTCGGGCTCCTCGCACCCGACTCCTCCACCACCGTTCCCGCGGCGGCCACCGAGGGCATCACGGTCTTCCTCGAGGTGGAGCGCCACCTGATCACCGTCAACCGGCTGGTGCCGGCGCCAGCGACCCTGCGCTCGGCCCTGCGCGCGCTGGGCCGAGGCCCGACGAGCGCCGAGTCGGCGGCGGGCGTCACCAGCCCGGTCTCGGCGGCCGGCCCATTGTCGATGGTCTCCCATAGCGGGAACACCGTGGTGGTCAACGTCGGAGGATCGTTCTCCGCCCTGAGCGGGCAGGACCAGATCGTGGCTGCGGCCCAACTCGTCTACACCCTCACACTGTTTCCCGGCGTACATCAGGTGGTGATCCGGGTCGGCGGGCAGCGCACCTTCGTACCGACGGCGACCGGGCGGATCAGTTCCAGCCCTCTCACCCGCGGTGCGTACGCCAGCCTGGCACCGCTCTAGCGGCGGAGCCGCACGGGTGGAGCAATCTTCCCGGAACCGGGCAACTGGGCTCCCGGGCCGTCGGTTCGCCGGCCGTTCGTGGGACTTTCGCCCGTCCCCATCAGGTGGCACCCTGAAGCCGCACCCGACCGCCCGCCACCACGCGCTGATCACGGCTCGTGGCCCAGAGATGCCCACGACGACACGACCGCCCGACGCACGGACCCGAGGACTGCCCAAGCCCGTCGCGTCGTTGGCCGCCGCGGCCATCCTTTGCTTCTGGTCGTTGTCGGGAGTGCGCGGAGCCGACGCCTCCGCGGCGGCCGTGCCCCGTCCGGCGATCATCGTGCAACCCTCCATCAGCCTTTCCGACGGCCAATCGGTGGTCGTCACCGGGTCCGGGTTCTCCGCCTCGGCACAGATCGCCATCGCCGAATGCGAGGCTGGCGCGACGTCGGCAAATCAGTGCTCCGTCGCTGGCGTGCTGGTGGTGGCAACTGACGCGAGCGGGGGCTTCGCCACCGACTTCAGCCCGTCACGGGTGATCACCGTCGGAACCACGACCATCGACTGTTCGAGCCCGGGGTCGTGCGTCATCGGTGCGGCGGAGCTTCCGACACTCACCACCTACGCAACGGCACCGATCGCATTCGCGCCTGCGACGCCGCCGGGACCCGTGGCGCCCGGCTCGTCGTCCTCCCGCTACTACCTGGCGCTCGGCGACTCGCTGGCCGTCGGCTTCGGTGCGCCCACCGGCCAGGGCTACGTCGACGACCTGGCCGCCTACTACGGGGCGGCGATCCCGGGGCTCGCGCTCGAGAACCTCTCCTGCAGTGGCGAGACCACCACCACCTTCCGCGACGGCGGGAAGTGCCCGTACGCGGCGGGGAGCCAGCTGGCGCAGGCCGAGGCGTTCCTGGCGGGGCACCGCGGTCAGACCGCCCTCGTGACCATCGACATCGGCGGCGACGACATCACCGGCTGCGCCTCGACGGCCCCGCCGTTCTTGATCGGGACGGCCTGCGTCGCGAATGCCGTCGCCACGGCCGAGGCGAACCTCGAGGAGATCGGGGCCGGTCTGCGGGCCGCCGCCGGGCCCTCGGTCCCGATCGTCGGGATGACCTACTACGACCCCTTCGTGGTCGAGTGGCTAGCCGGGCCCGACGGCCAGGCCGCCGCGAAGAGCTCGGTCGCCGACCTCGAGCAGCTGAACGCCCCCCTCGCCAGCGCGTACGGCTCCTTCGGCGCACGGGTGGCCGACGCCCAGGATGCCTTCTTCTCCACCGACTTCGCCGATCTCGTGGCATCGCCCTTCGGGACGATCCCGAAGAACGTCGCGACGGCGTGCTCGTGGCTGCTCGTCGTGTGCAGCGCGAGCCCGGTGGTCGTGGGCGTCCACCCCAACGCCACCGGATACGGCGTGGTCGCCTCGGCGTTCGAGGCCGCACTTCCGACAACCCAGCTCGGCTTGTCGAGCACCCCACCAGCGGCCGCGCCCATCACGGTGCCGTCCCAGCCGCTCCTCGCCTACAGCGGCTTCCCTAGCGCACTTCTCGGCGGCCTCGGGGCCGCGGCGATCGCCCTCGGCCTCGCCCTGGTCGCACTCTCGCGGAGCCGACGGCCGGTGCGCCGCACCTCGCAGTGAGCTGGCACGGCGGCTCTGGCTCGAGCCGGACGACACGCACACCCGGAGAGGGACATTGCCAGTGCGCGGGCCAAGGGATCGGCCCGGCATCGGCCGTGCCGTTTCTCCTCCCCTCTCGCCCGCTGAGCGGCTTCGGATCGCTGGCACTCTCACCATGAGAGTGCTAAACTTCCTTCTGAACCGGCCAGAACCGGCCGGCGGACCTTGTTGGAGCAACAGGAGGTGACGATCATGGCTCTAGTGCGAAGTGATCCGTTCCGGGACATCGATCGGCTCTTTCAACAGCTCTGGTCGGCCCAGCAGAGCGGCACCACGTCCATGGCGATGCCGATGGATGCCTACCGGAAGGACGACTCGTTCCTCCTGCAGCTGGACCTGCCCGGAGTCGACCCCGAGTCGGTGGACCTGACCGTCGAGGACAACGTGCTGACCGTGTCGGCCGTTCGCCAGGCCCCGCCGCAGGCGGAGGGCATCGAGGCGATCATCGCCGAGCGCCCGTTCGGGACCTTCAGCCGCCAGGTGGTCCTCGGCAAGACCCTCGACACCGAGCACATCGCGGCGAACTACGAGGCTGGCGTGCTCACCGTCGCGATCCCGGTGGCCGAGAAGGCAAAGCCGAGGAAGATCGAGGTGACCCAAGGGAACGGCCAGAAGCCGCCGATCGAGACGGCGGCGTAAGCGTCCCGAGCGAGAGCCCCGGCGCCCGGCCGGGGCTCTCGTCTCTCCTAGACCGATGCATCACCGCCGCCCCCGGCCGGGGTTTCAGCCCGTCTCTCGCGACGTGCCGAACATCTCGTCCAGGGTGACCGGATCGAGGTTGCGCGCCGCGATGATGCCCTGAATCTGATCGAACAACGACAGGATCGGGGTGTGGTTGAGGTGCCCGAGCATGATGGTGCCGGGCTTCAACCACTGCTCGGCTAGGCCGAGGATCTGTGCAGGGGTCTCGAGCGTCGCGTCCCCAAAGGTGCCGTTCCACATCAGCACGCTCGTGTATCCGAGCTCACCGGCCACCGAGAGCACTCGGGAGTTGTAGAACCCGTAAGGGGGACGGAAGTACGGGCGGGACGTGATCCCGAAGGTGTCCTCGATCCACTGCTCGTTACGGGTGAGATCGCGGGCCGCCTCGGTCGAGGAGAGCTTGGTCAGATCCTGGTGGTCCCAGGTGTGGTTGCCGAACTGGACCTGGCGATCGGCCGCCATGTCGCGGACCTGGGCCACCACCGAGGGGGCCCAAAGGCTGCCGAACACCCCATTGGGATTGAGCGTGAGATGGATCCCCGAGCTCTGGGCGAACGCCACGTACTCGGCGATGCAGCTCTGGCAATACCCGTCGTCCACGGTCCACGCGAACTGCTGGGTGCCCGGTGGCCCCGACCACAGCACCTCGGGTGTCCCAGGATGTGGTGGGGGGATCGCACCGAGCTGGACCGGCGGCGCGGCGCCCCGGTCGTTCACGATCTGAGCCGGGCGCGCGATCGGGACCGACTCCTTCGGCCGCTTGTGGCGGCTCAACGCCTTCATCGGCGCCGTGCAGCCGGCCAGGGCGAGCGCCGTCCCACCGGCGAGGAGCTGCAGGAACCGCCGTCGCCCGAGTCGCTCGACGTCCCGACACCCCGGACACGGAGCACGTTCTGGCATCGGGTAAGGATAGGCAGCGTGCCCAGGGCCCCTCGAATGCGGCACCGACGCGCCCGGCGGGCGCGACCGGCGCTCCTGGTCGTCCTCGGCGCCATCCTCCTCGGGGCGGTCGGCGTCGGCATCTGGCAGTGGCGGGCGCACGCCGCCCCGAGGCCGGTGGCGAGAAGGCATCGGCCGCCTCCGGCCGAGGTCGCGGCGTGGAGCAACGTCGCCACGCTGCGGGCGCCGGCACCCGGCTATGCGAGCCCGTCGACCGCTGGTGCCCCGACGACGGTGCCGGTCCCCTGGGCGAGCCAGTTCCTCGCCATGCCGGTCGTCGCCTCGGTCCCGGGCTGGGTCGAGGTGCGGGTCGTGGCCAGTCCTCCGGCCCCAGCGCTCGAGTGGATCGCCTCGAGTGGGGTCGTCCTCACCCGCAGCCCGTACCACGTTGTCGTCGATCTCGGGATTACCCGCCTCCTGCTCTTCGACCGGTCCCGGTTGGTGATGTGCGCGCCCGCCGGGGTCGGGACCGCGACGAGTCCGACCCCTCTCGGGAGCTACTTCGTGGGTCTGCTCATCGCCGCTCCCCCGACCGACGCCGGTCCGTTCGCCATCATCACCTCCGCTTCGAGCGATTCGGTGACCGACTGGGAGCAGTCGGGGCACGCGATGATCACGATCGCCGCCTCTCCCGACGCACCGAGGGCGCTCGGCGCCACGGGCTCGATGCGCACCACGGGCAGCGTCGAGGTGTCGGTGGCTGCCGAGGCGGTGCTCCGGGCGGTCCCCCTCGGTTCTCCGGTCGACGTGTTTCGCACCCTCTCCCATCCGCTGTCCCCCAGCGCCGAGCAGCTGTGCGATTCGTCCACCGGGATCCCCGCCCGCCACCGTCCGCATCGCCATCACGTCTCGGGGTGATCGCGCTCGCCCTCGAGCACTGGCGCCCATGGCCTAATCCGAGGGTCACAGGGCATTGACGCCATAGGTGGAACCCGCTCAAGCTGGGGCGGTGAGGGCTCGGTCGGTCGTCATCGTTGCCTTCCCGGGCATCCAGTCCCTGGACGTGACGGGCCCATTCGAGGTCTTCGCCGGTGCCGACCGGGTCTCGGCCGAGGCTCAGGCGCGATCCTCCTACGCGCCCCGGATCGTGTCGGTCCACGGCGGCCCGGTCGAAACGACGAGCGGCCTCCGGCTGGAGACCGATCCTCTCCCTCGCGGCGTCCAGAGGATCGACACGCTTCTCATCGCGGGAGGCGAAGGGGCGCGCGCTGCCCGCTACGACGCGAGGTTGCAAGGCTGGCTCCGACGCGCCGCCCCGCGGTGCCGCCGGGTGGCGACGGTGTGCACCGGCGCCTTCGTGGCCGCCGAGGCCGGGCTCTTCGACCGTCGGCGGGTGACCACCCACTGGGCCTCGGCCGCGCAGCTAGCCGAGGAGTACCCCGCCGTTCAGGTCGACCCCGACCCCATCTACATCCACGACGGCCCCTACTGGTCGAGCGCGGGGGTGACCGCAGGGATCGATCTCGCCCTGGCGCTCGTCGAGGAAGACCTCGGCATCGACGTCGCGCAGAGCGTCGCCCGCTGGCTCGTGATGTTCCTGCACCGCCCCGGCGGCCAGACCCAGTTCGCCACGCCGGTGTGGACCCCGCGGGCGGAGCGCTCGGCGGTCCGCTCGGTGCAACGGCATGTCGAGGAAGAGCCCGCAGGCGACCACCGGCTGCCCCAGCTGGCGGACCGCGCCGCGATGAGCGTCCGGCACTTCGCCCGGGTCTTCCGGTCCGAGGTCGGGCAAACCCCGGGCCGCTTCGTCGAGGAGGTCCGGCTGCAGACCGCACGCCGCTTGCTCGAGGAGGGCGACGCCACCCTCGAGGTGGTGGCCGCCCGCTCGGGCTTCGGGTCGGCCGAGACCCTGCGGCGCTCCTTCCTCCGCAACCTGCACGTCACCCCCGACGCCTACCGGCGTCGCTTCACCCGACGAGAAAGGACAGGCACATGACCGAGCGCCTGCGGGTCGCCATACCCGCCTTCGAGGAGATGACCGCGCTCGACGCGGTCGGTCCCTACGAGGTCCTCCAGCGCGTCCCGACGCTCGACATCACCTTCGTCGGGCACGAGCCCGGCACGGTGCGGACCGAGAACGCGATGCTGGGCCTCTCGGTGGACGCCCGGTTCGAGGAGCTCGCGGATCCCGATGTCGTGGTCTTCCCCGGGGGTGTCGGCACCCGCCGGCTCGTGCACGACGAGCGGGTGCTCCGTTGGCTGCGCGCCGCCCACGCCGGGACTTGGTTCACCACCTCGGTGTGCACCGGGTCACTCGTGCTCGCTGCCGCCGGCCTGCTCGACGGGCTCAGTGCGACAACACACTGGGCGGCCTACGCCGAGCTCGAGGCGCTCGGGGCCACGCCGGTCGAGGACCGGGTCGTCGAGCACGCGGGCCACCGGATCGTCACCGCGGCCGGGGTGTCGAGCGGCATCGACATGGCCCTGCGCCTCGTCGAGCTCCTCTACGACCGGACCGCGGCCGAGGCCGCACAGCTCATGATCGAGTACGACCCGGAGCCGCCCGTCTCGTGCGGGTCGGTGTCCAAGGCGAGCGGCGAGGTGATGGAGCGGGTGCGGGCCTACGCCGCGCTCAGGCGCTGAACGACCCCCGGAGCAACGGGTCCTGACGGCGTCTGGTCGCCGCCGCTACCGTCGTTCCTTGGCAACCGGGCGGGTCCCGAGATACCCGGGTGAAGACCGGGTGGTCCCCGCCGGCAGCGGAACGGAGGAGGGAGCAGATGCGCGACGACGTCCGGCGGGCGCTCGAGATCGGACCGGAGTCGACGGTCGAGGAGCGCACGATCGACATCACCACCACGGGGCGGCGCTCCGGTGAGCCCCGGCGCATCGAGATCTGCTTCTACCGCTTCGAGGACGCCATCTACCTGAGCGGCATCCCCGGGCCCCGCAAGCGCGACTGGTTGGCCAACCTCGTCGCCGACCCGCACCTCACCCTTCACCTCAAGCACGGCGTCACCGAGGATCTGCCGGGCGTGGCGACGGTCATCACCGATCCCGCCGAGCGGCGCCGCGTGTGTTCCCGCTTCGTCGAGGAGTTCAACGAGCGCAACGGGCCCGGCGGCACGTGGCCGAGGGCCGTGCTCGAGGAGTGGGTCCAAGCGAGCCCCCTGGTCCGGATCGACTTCGTCGGGGAGGGATGAGGGCGGCTTCGCGACGTCGTGCGACGTCTACGCCATGACCCCTCACCGTTCTCCCGGTCAACCCACGAGGAAGGACCGCGAGTTGGCTTGGGACGGCTCGATGCAGCCGGCCGGGCCCTGCCCGAAGAGGTGGAACAGGTTCCCGGTGATGCGGCGGAACGCCCCGGCCGGGTACTGGCGCGCGGTTGGAGCAACTGGCCTGATCAGGAGCTTGACCGCCGGCGGGTGATCGCCGGCGTGTCCCGTCACCGTCCTGCCGTCTCCGCCCGGAACCGGAACCGACCGCGTCCCTCCAGGCAAGGAGATGAACGCATGACCAGTCTGTCGGAGATCGTCGACGTCGTCATCGGTGTCGACACCCACGTGCACACCCACAGTGCCGCTGCCCTTGACGCCCGCACCGGAGGTGTGCTGGGCGAGCTCACCGTCGGGGCCACCCCCGAGGGCTACGAGCAGCTCGTGACCTTCGCCGACGAGCACTCGGCCCTGGGGGCCTGGGCCATCGAGGGGACCGGCGGGCACGGCTCGGGCTTGGCCCGTCTTCTCGGTGACCGCGACGAGGTAGTCGTCGAACTCGACCGGCCGGAGCGGACGAAGCGGCGCAACGGCGCCAAGTCCGACCCGCTCGATGCCATCCGGGCCGCCCGGGAGGCGTTGTCGAGGGCGAAGCTCGGCACTCCCCGCTCGGCCGGTGATCGCCAGGCCCTGTCGGTGCTCCTGGCGGCGCGGCGCTCGGCCGTCGAGTCCTCTACCGACGCGCAGCGTCAAGTGTTCTCGCTGGTCATCGCCGCCCCCGAGGTTCTGCGCGCCCGGTTCCGGGGCAAGAAGATCCCGGCCATGCTGAACGTCGCCGCCCGACTACGAGTCAGCAACGCCTGGGACGTGGAGACAACGACGACCGCCACGGTCCTGCGCGATCTGGCCCGCCGTTCCCTCGAGCTGAGCGCCGAGGCGGCCCGCCACGAAAAGGCCATCGTGGCCATCGTCCGCTCCTGGCGACCCGAGCTGCTCGGCGTCGGCCCCATTGTCGCCGCCACCCTCCTGCGCGCCTGGTCCCACCCGGGCCGGGTCCGCTCCGAGGCAGCCTTCGCCATGCTGGCCGGCGTCGCACCCATCCCGGCCAACAGCGGCCAGACCACCAACCGCTTCTGTCTCAACCGCTACGGCGATCGCCAGCTCAATCGGGCACTCCACACCGTGGCGCTGTCACGGCTGCGTTACGACAAGACCACCCAGGTCTACGCCGAACGTCGTATCGCCGAGGGCAAGACCCCCCGGGAGATCAAGCGATGCCTCAAGCGCTACCTGGCCCGGGACTTCTACCGACTACTCGAGAACCCGCCATCGACGGCTTGACATCCATAGGAGCGTCACCCGCTCTTCGAAGGTCTCGGCGTCCTCTACGGCACAACTCCAGGCCGTGGCGAACAGGCCGGCCCACCGGTTCAGGCCCTCGGTCGCGTCCTCCGAGTCAGGGCGTCCGGATACACCGGGTGGCGGTGAGCCCGGCGATGTAGTCCCGCGACCATGTCGCCAGAACGAGCGACACCGGTGGCAGGACCCGGGCGGCCAGGCCCCGACGTCGAAGGGTCAAATGGATGAGCGCCCGGCCGATGCGACCATTGGCGTCGGCGAACGAGTGGATCGTCTCGAACTGGGCGTGGGCCAGCGCGGCTTGAGTGACCGTCGGCAGCGAGTCGGTGTTGCAGAAGGGCAGAGATCCTCGAGCAGACGCGGCACAGACTCCGGTGGAGGCACGAAGACAGCAGAGCACGAGTTGTAGTTGCTGCCGCCGAACCAGTTCTGCTCCGCTCGGATCTGGTCCGCCAGCTGGTGCCCATGACGCCGCTCACC
>DAHUZK010000028.1 GCA_027306605.1 Acidimicrobiaceae bacterium | reverse complement strand
CCTGGCACCTCGTCCATGAGCCCCTCGCCCCGCGAGGCATTTGCGGGAAGGGCATCAAGTACGGCGCGCGGCTTCGGCACTGGATGGAGATTCCCGAAGGTGACCGCTGTCCCAGGTGTCTTCGCTTTGCCATAGACGGGTTGCTCAACTCGCCACGCTGGCGATTGCCCTCACGGCAAGCGAATGGGCGCGGCCGGCGAGCGCACGTTGACACTCGGATGATTCAGCGAAACTATCGTTACCGACTCGGCACTCCGGTGGATGCCGCCGTGGCAACGATGGACGAGCTATTTGCCTAGCCCCCTGATGGGACCTCCTCCCCTGCCCCAGAACCGTAGTGTCACCGGAGGGAGGGGATCAGGAGCTCCACCCCAGCCTCGAAGAAGTGCTTCCGCCGTCGAGCCGTCTCACAACTCCCAGCTCGGGGCGGTCATGCGGGCCGGCATGGTGGTGGCGCAAGCGGGCGAAGCGGGTCCTAGGTTCGGGCGCTCGATCCCGCCGCCACCCACCCCGGCAGGCGAGCAGGCCGTCCATGGCGGTCGACGCAGCCGTGCACCGTCACGGCCGTCGCGCGTGGTTCGCCGTACACGGTCAGGAGATACGCGATTTGGAACGTCGTTCGCGTGACGGCACCGACACGCAGTGACACGTCGACCACGTCGTCGAAGTGCAGGACCTGGCGATAGTGCACCGAGACCTCGAGCACCGGGAAGTCCCGTCCGCCGGCGCCCTCGCCGCCGTCCTCTCCACCACGCACCTCGTCATAGGGGTGGCCGATGGAGCGCAGGTACTCCACCCGAGCCTCCTCGAGATATGGGAGATACGCTGCATGGTGGACGACGCCCATGGCGTCCGTCTCGGCAAAGCGCGTGCGCAACCTGTGCACGAAGGCATAGTCCGCCGGATCCCGCGACGGCTGCAGCGACTGGCGCGGCACTCGGGATCGGCTACTCCCCGGTCGGGACCACTCCGGCGTCTGCCGTGGCCGCCCCGCCCTCTCGATGTGGGCCACCGCCCTCGAACGTCCTCCGCCGGGAGTCGGCCATGCGCTGCACCCCGTCCCGGTTGAAGATTGCGAACTCGCCGTCTGCCTCGACCGTGACGACGCCACCCTGGAGGACGCGGCCCTTGCTGAAGATCCGCCGGTCGGTCGACTCGGTGACCCATCCTTCGAACACCGCCTCCTCGTCGGTCAGCGTCGGGCGCAAGTAGTGCAGCCCGAGGCGCACCGTCGGGCCCACCGCTCCCTCGATGGCATTGGCCGCGGTCAGGACGATGTCGAACGTGGCTGCCAGCACCGCGCCATGGACACATCCGGGTGCACCCTCGTAGGTGACGTCGAAGACGGCACGGCCCAGTGATCTCGGTGGATCGAAGTCGAGTTCGACGGGGAGCGCGATGGGGTTGAACGGGCCGATGACCACGTCATAGGGCATCGCCCCTCCCAACGGCACGTTCTTCGGGGGGCCGTCGTCGTCGGGCTGGATGAACCGCGGCAAGGGCCGTTCCGGCAGATGGGATTCGAGCTCGTCGGCCACAGCGCGCAGCCGCGAGGCAAGACGCGCCGTCTCGTCGGGCGGAGGTGCCGTGCTCACCGAGAGACGGATCAGCCGCCGCAGCTCGTCGGCCAGCAGGCGGGCCTCAGGCTCACGCCCCCGGAGCCCCGGGTGGTGGTCGAACGACGTCGGCCGCGGGTTTTGGTTCAGCACGGCGGGAACAGTACTGCCGGCTTCCGACCCCCCGACATTCGGGTTCGTCCCTGCCGGACTGGTCCGATGCTGGGACGCACCAGCGTTCGTGCCCGGGCTCACCGCTCTTCGTCCGGAAGGATGCTCGTAACATGGCCTGGTGACCGAGCACTCCGTCCAGTTCGGATCCGGGAGTCCCGAGACGATCCTGGACCCGCTCGCGCCGGATTTGCAGGCCGCGCTCGACGCGGCACGGTCCCTGCCGGCGGAACGCCGACGAGAGGCGATCGCCGAGGTGGTGAGGCGCGACCCGCGCTGCCTGCAGGCTTGGGCAGATCTGGCCGAGCAGGCCGCGGACCCGGTGGAGAGCTACGCCTATGCGCGCGTGGGGTACCACCGGGGACTCGACGCGTTGCGGGCTGCAGGATGGCGGGGTTCGGGCCACGTGCGTTGGGAGCACGAGCCCAACCGGGGCTTCTTGCGTTCCTTGCACTCGCTCGAGACGGCGGCCGGCGCCCTCGGTGAGACCGACGAGCAACACCGCTGCGCGCTCTTCCTGCGCCAGCTCGACCCGGCGTGGGGCCGCAGGACGCCCTGAACCTCGCCACTGCACGAGCGGGCCGGCCGCGCCACCGCACTAGTTAGGCTCTCTAACTGTATGATGGTCGAAATGTCCGTGACCTCTGCCGACAACGCGGCCGTGCCCGTCCGCCGCAAGGCCGACCCCAAGGCGCAGAAGGCCGACCCCAAGGCGCGGAAGGCGGACCCCAAGGTGGATTCGGTTCCCCCTGTGCTCGGTTCGTACGGGCGCGTGGCAGCCTGGCTGTCCAAGCGGGTCGAGGTCGCGCTCACCACGGTCGACCTGACTTTGCCCCAGTACCGCGTTCTCGGACTCCTGGCCGAGGGCTCCTCGGCCGCCTCGGGCCTGGCCGAGCGGCTCGCCGTCCGTCGGCCTTCCATCACCGCCCTCATGGACGGGCTGGTGGCACGGGGCCTGGTGAACCGGCGTCAGGAGGAGGACGACCGGCGGCGGGTCGCGCTGTGGCTGACCCCGGCCGGAGCGCAGGTGCTCGCCGACGCGGACGAGGTCGTGGACGCCTATCTGGCGTCGATGGCGGCACACCTCCCGAGCCGTGACGAGGCGACGGCACTGCGGTCGCTCGAACTGTGGGGTCGCGCCATGGCGGCCTCCCGCGAGAGCGCCCGCTCCGGCGGGACCGAACCCGGCGCCAGGCCGGGGAACGGGGAGCGGTCGCGGTGAGCAGGACGGAGGGTCAGCTCGGGCACCCTGACGTGCCCAACGGAGACAGGAACTCGTCCGACTCCGGCACGCCGAACGGACGGGCGCACGGCGTCAACTCCCGCGGCGCAAATGGCCTCGCAGGCGACGGCCACACGGGCGACGGCCACACGGGCGACGGCCAGAGGGTCGACGCGGCCGCGGGCCGAAGCGGACAGGCGCAGGGCCTCCCGCTGGCGGCCTACGTCCCGATGGGGGCGACGAGCCGCTACGCCGCTCCCAAAGCCACGGTGAACCCCGATCGTTCGAAGTCGTGGCTCCAGCGGGCGGCTCCCGTCGTGATGGCCCATCGCGTGCAGTTCTTCACCGCGCTCATCTTCTCGTTCCTCGGGTTGGTGATCCAGGTGTGGATCCCGCTCATCCTCCAGAACGGCATCACCAACGCGCTGATCCTGCGCACGCATCCCTTGCACACCTACGTCGAGGAGATCGCGGCCCTCGGAGTGTGCGTCGGCGTTTTCGGCTTCATCTCCCGCACCAACCTCTTCAAGGTCGCGTACGGCATCGAGTTCGACCTCCGCAACATCCTCTACGAACACTTCACGCGAATGTCCTTCCCGTTCTATGACCGTGTGCAGTCGGGGCAATTGATCTCCCGCGCCAACTCGGACATCCGCTCGGTCCAGATGTACCTCACGTTCGCCCCGATGATCCTCGTCCAGTGCTCCATCGCGGTCGTGGCATTCGGGTTCATGCTGTCCATCAGCGTGCCCCTGGCCTTCGTCGCCATGATCGCCATGCCCTTCATCTATGTCGTCGGCGTGAGGATGCGTAAGTCATTGTTCCCCGTCTCGTGGCTCATCCAGTCACGCCTGGCCGAAGTGGCCACGGTCGTGGACGAGAACGTCAACGGCGTCCGCGTCGTCCGAAGCTTCGCCGCGGAGCAACAGCAACTGCGCCAGCTGGCGACGGCGGCGGACCGGGTGCAGTGGAGCTATATCAAGGATGCCGATCTGCGCGCCCGCTTCTCGCCACTCGTACAGAACCTCTCCCAAGTCGGGCTCGTCCTCGTCCTGCTGGTCGGGGGTTGGCTGGTCATCCACGACCACCTCCCCGTGGCGTCGATCGTCTCGTTCAACCTTTATCTCGTCATGATGCAGGCACCGTTCATGATGCTCGGGATGCTGATCATGATGGGTCAGCGCGCCTCCGCATCGGCCGAGCGCATCTACGAGATCCTCGACGAGGAGCCGACGATCGTCGACGGCCCGGGTGCCGTGGACCTCGTCGAGTCCAAGGGGGACGTCCAGTTCGAACATGTCGACTTCGCCTACGCGGCGGACAGCCTGCTCTCCAAGCCGGGGGAGAACAACAGCACGCGTTACGTCCTCCAGGACTTCGACCTGCACCTTCGTCCGGGCGAGACGGTCGCGCTGGTGGGCCGGACCGGCAGTGGCAAATCCACCGTGGCCCGGGTTCTGGCCCGCTTCTACGACGCGACCGGCGGTACGGTGCGTGTCGACGGGCACGACGTGCGGGATCTCACCCTCACCAGCCTCCGGGCCAATATCGGCGTCGTACTCGACGAGCCGTTCCTCTTCTCCATCTCCATCCGGGACAACATCGCATACGGGCGGCCCGATGCCTCGCTCGACGACGTCAGAGCGGCGGCGGAGGCCGCCGGCGCCTCTGGGTTCATCGAGAGCCTGTCCGAGGGCTACGACACCGTCGTCGGCGAACGCGGCTACACCCTGTCGGGCGGCCAACGCCAGCGCATCGCCATTGCGCGGGCGCTCCTGGTCAACCCGCCCATCCTCATCCTCGACGACGCCACCAGCGCCATCGACGTCAAGGTGGAGCAGCGCATCCACTCGGCACTGCGCGTGCTGATGGAGGGCCGCACCACGCTGATCATCGCCCACCGCCTCTCGACCATCTCGCTCGCCGACCGTGTCGTGCTGCTCGACGACGGCCGCATCATGGCCGACGGCACTCACGCCGAACTCCTCGCGTCCACACCCCTGTACGCCGAGGTGCTCGCCCAGGCGGCCAGCGAGGAGCAGACCGCCACCGAGGCGGCGGCGAAGGGCGAGGATCTGGGCCTCGACACCCGCGGAGCCAACGTGCTCGAACCCGAGGGGGGCACGCTCTGATGTTCGGCGGTGGAGGAGTCGGCCCGCCGATGGGCGGCGGTGGGACGCCGGGGTCGAGCCAGGCCGGGCTGCCTTTCGGCGGCATCCCGCACGAGCTGCAGGACGGCGTGGATCTGCTCCTGACCGAAGAGCCCGAGCGAGGCGAGTCCGAGGTCCTCTTCACGCAGCTGCCGACGCCGGAGGAGAAGCGTCGCCTGTCGCTCACCGGACTTCTCATGGAGTACCCCGGCATGGTGGTCGCCGCCATCGCGCTCGTAGCCACCATCAGCCTGTCCACACAGCTCGGTCCGAGCCTGGTCTCCTACGCCATCAACCACGGGTTGACCGGGCCCTCGGCGGAGAACCCTCACGCGCACTACGACTTCGGCGTCGTCGTCGCCATGGCGGCCCTGTACCTGGTGGCCATCGCCGTATCGGCCGGCGCGCAATGGGGTCAGGCCCGCGTCACCGGTCGCCTGGCCTCGTGGGTCATGAACGACCTGCGCATCAAGGTGTTCCGCCACCTCCAGCGCCTCTCCCTCGACTTCTTCACCGAGGAGAAGGCGGGCGTCCTCATGAGCCGCATGACGAGCGACATCGAGAACCTCCAGCAACTGCTGCAGGACGGTCTCGCCCAGTTCGCCATCCAGGGCCTCCCCATGGTGGTGATCACGGTCATCCTCTTCGCCACCAACCTCCGGCTGGCCGCGATCACCGTGTTCATCGTGCTCCCGCCCTTGATCGTGATGTCGATCTGGTTCAAGCGGGCGTCCGAACGGGGCTACGACAAGGTGCGCGACGGCATCGCTCTGGTCCTGGCCGACCTTTCCGAGAGCCTGCAGGGCGTGCGCATCGTGACCGCGCACAACCGGCAGCGCTACAACATCGAGACCCATCGCGACATCGTGGGCTCGTATCGGGACGCCAACAACTACACCGGCCGCATCAATGGCGTGTACGGGCCCGGGTCGCAGTTCATCAGCGTGCTCGGACAGCTGCTCATTCTCGCCATCGGCGGCGCCATGTACCTGCACAAGCCCCAGGAGATCAACCTGGGCCAGCTGACTGCGTTCTTCCTCTACGTGAACCGGTTCTTCTCACCCATCCAGCTGCTCGTGCAGCAGTACAACACCTTCCAGCAGGGCCGGGCCTCGATCTTCAAGCTGCGCGACCTGCTCGGGACCCCGCCGTCGGTCATGGAGGAACCCGACGCGGTCGAGCTGCCGCCCATCCGGGGCAAGATCCGCTTCGACCACGTGTCGTTCGGTTACGACCCAGCGATACCGGTGCTCCACGATGTCGACCTCACCATCGAGCCGGGCGAGACCGTGGCGTTCGTCGGGGCGACGGGGGCGGGCAAATCGACCATGGCGAAGCTCGTCACTCGCTTCTACGACCCCACCGAAGGGAGGGTCCTGATCGACGGCTACGACCTGAGGCATGTCACTCTCGAGTCATTGCGCTCCCAGCTCGGCGTCGTTCCGCAGGAGCCATTCCTCTTCGCGGGCACCATACGGGACAACATCTCCTTCGCCCGTCCGGGCGCACCCGATGACGAGGTGTGGGAGGCCGTGCACCAGGTCGGGCTGAGTGAGCTCGTTCACCGCCTGCCCTACGGCCTTGACACGCCGGTGCACGAGCGCGGTCAGTCGCTCTCCTCGGGCGAACGGCAGCTGATCGCACTGGGCCGGGCTTTCATGGCCGAGCCCCGCGTACTCGTGCTGGACGAAGCCACGTCGAACCTCGACCTCAAGTCGGAGACGCTGGTCGAGGCGGCGCTCGACGTGCTGCTCGAAGGCCGCACGGCGGTCCTCATCGCCCACCGACTGTCGACCGCCATGCGAGCGGACCGGATCGT
>DAHUZK010000023.1 GCA_027306605.1 Acidimicrobiaceae bacterium | reverse complement strand
CTCGAACCCGCGACAACACGATTATGAGCCGTGTGCTCTGACCAACTGAGCTACGCCGCCATGGGCGAGCCCCCTGTCGGAATCGAACCGACGACACCAGCCTTACCATGGCTGTGCTCTGCCGACTGAGCTAAGGGGGCGCCGCGGCTTCCTTCCGCGAGCGTTCAATGATAGCCAGAGCAGGGCACGCACCGCCGCCGCTCCCCCGGTTTTGGCAGGTGGACGGTACCATCCGGCCGATGCGGATCCGATTGGCCGAGGTGGCCGACGCCGAGGCCATCAGGACCATCTACAACGTCGAGGTGCTCGAGAGCACGAACACCTTCGACATGGTCCCCCGCACCCGGGCCGAACAGGAAGCCTGGATCCTCGAGCACAGCGGGGTGCACCCGGCCCTGGTGGCGACCGAAGCGTCGGGCTCGGGAGCCGCCGGTCCCCCGGGCGCCAACGGCGACATCGTCCTCGGTTTCGGGTCCCTGTCCGCCTTCCGGGAGCGGTCCGGTTACTCGGCGACGGCCGAGAACTCGGTCTACGTCGACCGGGCCCAGCGCGGCAAGGGCGTCGGGCGGGCCCTCCTCGCCGAGCTGCTGGTCCTGGCGTCGACCTACGGCTTCCATTCGGTGATCGCACGGATCGCCGGGCACAACGAGACCTCCATCGGTCTGCACGAGGCCGCCGGCTTCGAGCTGGTCGGGGTCGAGCGCGAGGTCGGCCGCAAGCACCGCCGGTGGATCGACGTCGTCGAGATGCAGCGCCTGCTCTGAAGCCGGGCGGGGCGCCGACTCAGGACTCGAGGACGGCGCCCTGGCGCTGGGGCAGGGCCGGGAGCCGCGAGCGGTCGATCCGCCACGAGGTCGTCCACTTGCCCAGCGGGACGATGGCCACCGCCCACAGCACCAGCACGGCCAGCATCATGGCCACCGCGTCGGTGTGCATGAGCTCGTTGAGGAGCTCGGTCCCGCCGGTCAGCCCGATGAAGGGCGTCACCGTCGAGAGGGCCACCGCCGCGTAGAGCATGCGGCCGGTCGCGATGGGAGCGACCAGGATGATGCCCCAGGTCAGGTACCAGGGCTGCACGACGGGCCCGAGCACCACGAACGCCATCATGGTGATGCCGAGGGCGGCGAGGAGGCCGAGCCGTTCCCGGTGGCGCAGGCAGTACAGGGCGATGGCCGCGGCCGAGAGCAGGCCGATGGCGCGGGTCAGGGTCAGCACACCGCCCAGGCCGACGCCGATGCCGACGACGTGGGCCGCCCCGCTCATGAGGAGGCCGACGGCGGTGGCCGGGGCCATCCACGAGCGCACGGTCCCGGGCGTGCCCAGGTTGGCGATCCAGCCCCACCCGAGCCCCGAGATCAAGGAGAGGACCCCCATCACCGCCACGGTGACCAGACCGGCGCGCACGATCATGCGGGCGCGGAGGCGCCAGTCGGCGAAGGGGCCGGCCCAGTCCCACGCGACGTAGACGATGCCGATGGCCGCCGGGACCTTGATCGAGGCCGCCAGCGCGCAGAGCACGAGTCCCCACACCGGATGATGGCTGCGCGCCGCCGTGATGCCGGCCAGCAGGACGCCGACCATGATGGCGTCGTTGTGGGCCCCGCCCACCAGGGCCAGCAGGGTCAGCGGATTGAGCACGGCCAGCACGAAGGCCGGCCCGGGGTCACGACCGTAGGAGCGGGCCAGCTTGGGGATGCAGTAGGCCATCAGCGCCACGCCGGCGACGGACTGCAACCGCAGGAAGACGACCGTGATCAGGGCGTGGTGCAGGCTGAGCGAGGCCGACCAGCCGGCCAGCATCAAGAAGAGCGGCCCGTAGGGCGCGGGTGTGTTGGTCCACAGCGGGTCGACGCCCAGGTTGTAGGGACCCGAGCCGATCGTCCCCGGGCCGTAGCGGTACGGGTCGATGTGGTGGCTCATCATCTCGCCCTGCGCTGCGTAGGAGAACACGTCGCGGCTGAAGAGCGGAGCCACCACGAGCAGCGGCAGGATCCACAGCGCCAGCATGGAGGACAGGTGGCGGATCGGGACGCCCGGTCGCACCCGCAGCGCCTGGTACAGGCCGAACCAGACGCGCACGAGCAGGACCATTCCGCCGTAGACGGCGACGACGCCCGGCAGCATCAACGTGGTCGACGGCCCGGTCGCCTCCCCGAAGAACCAGGTGCCGCCGAGCTCGAGCTTGAAGGGGGAGCTCGGCAGCGACGCACCCGCGCAGATGGAGACGATGGCGACGAAACCCAGCAATGCCGGCCGGCGCAGGAACGACCAGTCGTCGGGGTCGCCCGCCTCCGCTTCGATCCGTTCGGTCAGCGTGATGCGCGGCGCCACCCGGAGCCGCAGGGCGTCCACCCGCAGCGAGAGCCGTCCGAGCCTGGTGCCCACCCGGTCCAGGACCGTCGCTGGGGCTGGCGTCGCGCTGTCGTCCACGGGGCTGTCAGTCTCGCTTGTCGTGTCCGGGGGATACAACCGGGAAGAACGGGGGGACCGCACGAGGGCTGGGCCCCGCCGTCGGTTCGTCACGTCATTGTAATGCCGGACGCTGGTGCGGCAAGGTGCAGTCACCGGAAATGCCTGCCGGAACGTCTGTGGAATTCGGGTGGCGGTGGGCCGGGAAGTGCCGTGGCGGTGGGCCGGGAAGGATTCGAACCTCCGTAGGTGTTAACCGGCAGGTTTACAGCCTGCTTCCTTTGGCCACTCGGACACCGACCCGCAGCCGGCGAGGTTAGCCCGGACGACCACCTCGTATCACCCCACCTCGCACCAGCAGGGACCGCCGGTACGCTGGCCGCATGCCCACGTTTGACATCGTCTCGGAAGTCGACATGCAAGAGGTGCGCAACGCGGTGGACCAGGCCAACCGGGAGGCCGCCACCCGCTTCGACTTCAAGAACACCGACTCGGCGATCGAGCTCGGCGAGGGGGAGCTCACGCTGCGCTCCTCGACCGAGGACCGCCTGCGGGCGCTCCACCAGGTGCTGCACGAGAAGCTGGTGAAGCGCCAGGTCTCGCTCAAGGCGTTCGACGCCGGGAAGGTCGAGGAGGCGCAGAAGGGGACGGCACGCCAGAAGGTGACCATCCGGGCCGGCATCTCGTCGGACCACGCCAAGCGCCTGAACAGGTTCATCAAGGACCTGGGCCTCAAGGGCGTCTCGTCACAGACGCAGGGCGACCAGCTCCGGGTGACGGGCAAGAAGCGTGACGACCTCCAAGAGGTCATCGCCAAGTGCAAGGCCGAGGATTTCGGGATCCCGCTGCAGTTCACCAACTTCCGGGACTGACGCCCTTCGGGGACTGACGCCCCGGCACCCCTTCCCGGGGAAGGGCGGATCTCAGGACGAATGCGCGTCGTCGGAACCGGCGGCGACCTTCTCGGCGTGGTGCTCTTCGAACTCGATCGGGTCGATGTGGAAGAGCTTGTTGTAGATCAGGAACTTCACGATCCACAGGATGGCGAAGGAGACGAGGTTGGCCGCGTTCACCAGGAGCGTGGTCGTCCCGTGGCCCAGCCCGTGATGACGGGCGAAGGCGCCGGCCGCCCAGACGGCGACGCTCGAGAAGGCCAGACCCACGAAGGACAGCACCCAGAACGGCGCGACCTCGCGCCAGAAGTGTGAGCGGCCGCCCTTGCCCCACACCCAGCGGCGGTTGAGCGTGTACGAGGGGACGGTCGCCACCACGTTGGCCAGGATGTTGGCCGGAACCTCCGACATCACCCGGAACACGCCGAACGTCATGAACAGGACGACCTGCGACACGATCGTCGAGATCACCGACACCCCGGCGTACTTGATCAGCTTCACGCTCGACGGGTGGGCCGCGATCTGCCGCACGCGGGCGACGAGCGGCTCGTCGGACGCCCAGATGTGCGAAAGCGGCGGATGTCCCCCTTGGTTGCTCACCGCATCCGCCTCCCCGCCGGTCGCCAATTAGGCCCAGAGGGCAGAAGTGGCACGTCGCAAACCCTAGTCCCGCCGCCGAATTCCCGCCTCGCCGGGCCACGCCCGCCGGTCGCCGCCTGGTCAGGCTCCGGGTCCCGCCGCGGGCAACCGGTTGTTCCGGGCCACGTCGGCGAACCATCGGGCACTCGGCTTGGGCCGGCGCTCGAAGGTGCCCGGCGCCACCGACACCAGGCCGAACTTGGGCTCGTACCCCAGATGCCATTCGAAGTTGTCCAGCAGGCTCCAGACGAAGTAGCCCCGCAGGTCGACGCCCTCCTCGAGGCAACGGTGGGCGCTGCGGATCGCCTCGTCCAAGAAGGCGATGCGCTCGGTGTCGTCGGCCGTGGCGATCCCGTTCTCGGTGACGGCGACCGGCCGCCCGCTCACGGAGGCGGCGCGGCGCACCGTGTACTCGACCGCCTGGGGCCAGCGCTCGTCTCCCATCTGGGTCAGCGGGACCTCCGGGTCGTTGGGCGCCAGCCCGTCGGGGCCGAAGTGCATGCGGGTGTAGCACTGCACGCCGACGAAGTCGTCACCCTCGGCGGCCCGGAGGAAGACGTTCTCCAGCATCTCTTCGGCCGCGTCACGCAGCGCCTCGCCCCCTTCGCGCGCCGTGATCTCCGCCATGGAGAGGGTGAGGCCCACCGGGAAGTCACCCGGGCCCGAGCGCAGCGCGTCCACGGCCAGCCGGTGGGCCCGCACCATCGTCTCGTTGACGGCGCCGAAACGCCCGAAGTCCTCTTTGACCCCGGGCGGGTACTGGCCCTGGAAGTACCCCATCACGGCGACGACGTTGGGCTCGTTGATGGTGCAGGCCCATCCGATCAGGTCTCCCAGGTAGGCCGCGGCACGCGTGACGTAGCGGGCGAAGCACTCGGCGGCATCGGGTGACTCCCACCCACCGCGCGCCGTCAGCCACAGCGGGGTCGTGAAGTGGTGGAAGGTGACGACCGGGAGGATGCCGCGTCCGTGGCAGGCGGCGCACATGCGTCGGTAGTGCTCGAGCGTCGCCAGCGAGAACTCACCCTCGGCCGGCTCGATCCGGCTCCACTCGAGCGAGAAGCGGTAGGCACCGAGACCCATGTCCGCCACCAGCTCGATGTCCTCGCGCCAGCGGTGGAAGGAGTCACAGGCGTCGCCACTGGGCTCTCGCGTGCCCGAGGCGGGGTTGTGCTCCCAGGCCCACCAGTCGTTGTTGACGTTGCCGCCCTCGATCTGGTGTGCCGCGGTGGCGACCCCCCAGGTGAATCCCTGGGGGAACTCGAGCGCGGTGCGGTCGGGGCGCGGGGCTGCGGCTGTCACGCCGCCGCAGGGTAGCGGGGTCGGGCAGGGCGTGCCCGACCCCGCCCTGGCGGGCGGCCTGCGAACATGGGTCCATGAGCGAGTCCTTGGACTTCCTGGTCGACCTGCTGGACCTCGAGCCCATTGAGGTCAACATCTTTCGCGGGACACAGCCCAACGAGGAGCGTCAGCGCGTCTTCGGCGGGCAGGTGGCCGCCCAGGCGCTCGTGGCGGCCGGTCGCACGGTCGAACACGGCCGTGTGCACTCGCTGCACTCGTACTTCCTGCGCCCGGGCGACCCGACCGTGCCCATTCTCTACGAGGTCGACCGGATCCGCGACGGGAGGTCGTTCACCACCAGGCGTGTCGTGGCGATTCAGCACGGGCGGGCCATCTTCAACCTCGAGACCTCCTTCCACGACCTCGAGGAGGGAATCGAGCACCAAGTGCCCATGCCCGAGGTCCCCGATCCCGAGAGCCTGCCCACGCTCTTCGAGCGGCTCCAGCCCTACAAGGAGGAGATGGTCGATTGGTTCGAGCGGCCCCACCCCATCGACCAGCGCCACATCGGGGAGCTCCCCTGGCACCGGGTCGGTGCAGGCGAGGCGCTCCAGCAGCTGTGGATCCGCGCCGACGGCACGCTGCCCGACGACCCGCTGCTGCACGCCTGCGTGGCGACCTACGCCTCTGACATGTCCATGCTCGACACGGTGCTGATGCCCCACGAGATCCGCTGGCACGACGTCGACTTCATGGGTGCGACGCTCGACCACTGCATGTGGTTCCACCGCAGCTTCCGGGCCGACGAATGGATGCTCTTCGCCATGGACTCGCCGGCGGCCGCCGGTGGCCGCGGCTTCGCCCGCGGCTTTCTCTACGACCGCGACGGGCGGCTGTGCGTCTCCTTGGCCCAGGAGGGGCTGACCCGGATGCGGACCAGGCGCCCCGCCGAGGGCGCCGGCTCCTGACCCGGGCCGGCTCCTGACCCGGCCCGCCGCTGCTAGCGGGCGTCGATCGGCGTGTAGGCCCGCGGCTCGGGGCCGATGTAGAGCTGGCGCGGACGCGCGATCTTCGACTCCTGGTCGAGCATCTCCTGCCAGTGCGCCAGCCAGCCCGCCGTGCGCGGGATGGCGAAGAGGACCGGGAACATCTCGAGCGGGAAACCCATGGCCTGGTAGATCAGGCCCGAGTAGAAGTCGACGTTCGGATAGAGCTTCCGCGAGGTGAAGTACTCGTCGTTGAGCGCGATCTCCTCGAGCTTGAGCGCGATGTCGAGCAGCGGGTTCTTCCCGGTGACGGCGAAGACCTCGTCCGCCGTGCGCTTGATGATCTTCGCCCGCGGGTCGTAGCTCTTGTAGACGCGGTGCCCGAAGCCCTGGAGCCGCTGGCCGCTCGTGCCCGCCTTCACCGTGGCGATGAAGTCGGGCACGTTCTCGACGCTCCCGATCTCGGTCAGCATGCGGATGACCGCCTCGTTGGCGCCCCCGTGCCTCGGCCCGTAGAGGGCGGCGGCGGCGGCGGCCGTGGCCGAGTACGGGTCCGAGTGCGAGGAGCCGACGACGCGCATGGCGGTGGTCGAGCAATTCTGCTCGTGGTCGGCGTGGAGGATGAAGAGGATGTCGAGGGCGCGGGCGAGCACCGGGTCCGCTTCGTAATGGGGCTCGGCGACCTTCCAGAGCATGGAGAGGAAGTTCGGTGCGAAGTCGAGGGTGTTGTCGGGGTACACGAAGGGCATGCCCACACTGAAGCGGTGGGCGGCAGCGGCGAGGGTGGGCATCTTGGCGATGAGCCGGATGATCTGCTTGTTGCGGGACTCGGGATCGAAGATGTCCTTGGCGTCGAGGTAGAAGGTCGAGAGCGCGGCCACCGCCGACACCAGCATCCCCATCGGATGGGCGTCGTAGTGGAAGCCCTCGAGGAAGCGCTTGCGCACGTTCTCGTGGATGAAGGTGTGATACGTGACGTCGTGCTTCCATTCGGAGAACTGGGCCTCGTTCGGCAGCTCGCCGTTGAGGAGCAGATAGGCCACCTCCAGGTACGTCGAGCGCTCGGCCAGCTCCTCGATCGGATAGCCCCGGTACCGCAGGATCCCGGCGTCACCGTCGAGGTAGGTGATGGCGCTCTCGCACGCCGCCGTGGACATGAAGGCGGGATCGAAGAACCAGATGCCTGGGAGGAGCTTCGCCCATTCCTCGGCCGAGACCCCGCCGTTGACGATCGGGATCTCCATGGACTCGCCGCTGCGATTGTCCGTGATCGTGATGCTCTCGGCCACGAGGAGCGCCTCCAGTTCCTGATTATGGGTGCTCACCGATCCTATGACCAGGACGTGAGGGGGGGCGACACGCGGGTCCGCCGAGAGGCCCGTGCCGGCTCACGTGGCGGGCGCGACCTGCAGTGCTTGTTGGAACACCGTCCCGTTGGTGGACGCCTGACCGGAGGGCACCACGATCTGGACGGTGAGCACGTAGGTCGTTCCCGGCTTGACCGAGAAGACGGCCGGGCTCAAGGCGGCGGAGCCGTCGAGGGCGAGACCCGTCCGTTCGACTTGGGTTGCCGTGACCCCCGTGTGCTGGTCGGCCAGTGACTCGCGGACGGGGACACCGGGCTCGTCGACCGAGCCCTGGTTGGCCAGGACGACCGTCACCGACAGCCGGCGTGACGGGCTCAGGACCGACACGTTGGGCGCCGCATTTTGGGGGGTGGGCAGCGCGGGGGGGTTCAGGCGCACCGTGCGGATGACCACGTCGTGGCTCTGGGCCAGCGATGCCGAGGTGCTCATCAGGTCGACCTGGGTCGCCACCGCAGCCGATTGCCATGCCTGGGGGTCGGTCACCCAGACCGAGGGTGGGAGATGCGGGTGGCCGGCACCGCTCGCCAGAGAGCGCCGCACCGAGCGGTACACGTTGTCGGCGCGCGCCAGCAGTGCGCCGGCGGCCGCCATCCGGTTGGTCGCCTGTGTGGCGGAGAGCTGGGTACCCGGGGCCGCCGGGGACGCGGCGGCGAGCGGCGGCGCGCCGGCATCGGGAATGGGTTGCATGCCGAGGAATCCGTCGATGGCGCTGCGCAGCTCGGCCACCGACTGCGCCCGGTCGGCGAAGACCGCGGAGAAGTCGCTGGCGGTCACCCCGAGGGGCGAGGCCGCGGCCGCCCCGGCCGCCCGCGCCGATTCCGACGCCGTCTGCTCCACCGCCGAGTCGAGGGTGACCTGGAGGCTCTGGCGGGTCAGGTTCGGCAGGCCGCCGAGCAGAGTGCGCACCTGTGCCGCCGTCTGGTCCGACTGTCGGGCCACCACGGCGCCCTGGGCGGCGAGGGTGCGCGCCGAGGCGGCGTCGTAGCCGTGCGACTGGCGCGAGACCTGGGAGAGCCCGCCGACGAGGAGCACGAGGACCACCACCGACGCGGCGAGCACCAGGACGGGCCGGTTGGGCGATCGACGGCGCCCGCGGCGGCGCCTGCGGGGCGACATCGCCACGGCAAATTACAGGGCTGCTCCGCCCCTCAGGTCGCGAGGAAGGAAGAGTCTTCCGACTCGCCGGCCGTGGTCAGCCTGCTGGCACTGGACCGCCACTGCACCGTCGGGGCGATGGCCCTGACGTCGACCCGGTCGCGGTGCCGCTCGACCAGTTCGAGCATTCCCGCGATGACCTCGTCGGTCAGCAGGTGCGGCTCGAGACCGAGGTCCAGCAGCTTCGTGTTGGCCGCATGGAAATAGTGCTCTTCGTGCTCGACCCGCGGGTTGGCCAGGCCCTCGGCGATGTCGACGCGTGACGGGCAGACCTTCTTGACCATCTGGGCCATGTCCCGCACGGAGAACGACTCGGTGAACTGGTTGAAGACGCGGAACTCGCCGCGCTCGGCCGGGTTCTCGATGGCCAGGGTGATGCAGGCCAGGGTGTCGCGGATGTTGAGCATGCCGCGGGTCTGCCCACCGGCGCCGTAGACGGTGAGCGGGTGGCCCGTGACGGCCTGCACGCAAAAGCGGTTGAGCACGGTGCCGAACACGCCGTCGTAGTCGAAGCGGGTGGCCAGCACCGGGTCGAGGTCCGTCTCGTCCGTCGACTGGCCGTACACGATGCCCTGGTTCAGATCCGTGGCTCGCAGCCCCCAGATCCGACAACCGAACATGATGTTGTGGCTGTCGTGCACCTTGGACAGGTGGTAGAAGGAGCCCGGCTGCTTGGGGTAGGGCACCACGTCGGTGCGCCCCTTGTGGGTGATCTCGATGAACCCCTCCTCGATGTCGATGTTGGGGTACCCGTACTCGCCCATCGTGCCGAGCTTCACGAGGTGGATGTCGGGGTTGGTCTCCTGAATGGCGTACATCACGTTCAGGTTTCCGACGACGTTGTTCACCTGCGTGTAGACCGCGTGCTCGCGGTCGATCATGGAATAGGGGGCCGAGCGCTGCTCGCCGAAGTGCACGATGGCGTCGGGCTGTGCCTCGGCCACCACCTCATAGGTGAACGCGGCGTCGGTCAGGTTGCCGATGCGGACGTCGACGGCATGACCCGACAGCTGCTCCCAGCGCGTCACGCGGTCCTGCAAGGGCGCGATGGGGACGAGGCTGTCGACGCCCATCTCCCGGTCGTACTCGCGGCGGACGAGGTTGTCGACGACGGTGACGTCGTAGCCTCGAGCCGACAGATGCAGAGCAGTGGGCCACCCCAGATACCCGTCTCCTCCGAGAACCAGAACTTTCATCCTCACCCTTGCTCTCTCATCCTCACGGCGCCAATTTTTCATTTGTTACGGAGTCATTGCGGGACCATTGTGCGACAGCACCCTGAACCCAGCCTGTGAAGTCGCTGAAATTGGTATGAGACCAGGTTATTTCCGCGGCCGAGTCACGCCATGGACGGAATGGACGACCGGTGCCGCCACTCTGCCGCCGGTCCGGTCCGGACCGGCCTGCCGGCACCGCCGTCGTCGTCAGACGCCCTCGCCCCACAAGGCGCGGCGCAGCCCGGAGGCCCGGGCGATCGGACGCCCGATCGCCGCGCGGATCGATCCCTCGCTGCCGACGACGATCAGGCGATCGCGCGCCCGCGTCACCGCGGTGTAGAGCAGCTCGCGCGTCAACAACCGTGAGTCCGCCCCGGGCACGAGCAGGGCCACCGTGTCGAACTGGGACCCCTGGCTCTTGTGGACCGTCATGGCGTAGACGGTGTCGACGGCGGCCAGGCGCGTCGGGCTGACCTCGGCCACCGTACCGCCACGCTCGAAGGCCGCCACGAGCCGCCCGCCTCCGCCGTCGACGACCACGCCGGTGTCGCCGTTGAACAACCCCAGCGCGTAGTCGTTCTCGGTCACGATGACGGGGCGGCCGACGTACCAGTCGGCGCCGGTCGTGAAGCCGTCGACCTCGGCGCGGAGCCAGCTCTCGACGTGCTGCATCCAGGCCGAGACGCCTGCCGGTCCGCGCCGGTGGGCGCAGAGCAGGCGGAAACGCCCCAGCGCCGCCATCGCCGACACCGCGTCGCCGGCTCGGGCGGCCTCGATCACGAGCCGTCCGCTTTCGACTGCGATCGCCCGGACCGGCGCCAGCAGCGCCGGCGTCGCCACGCCGGCCTCGTCGGCGGTCGCGTCGATCCACTCGGCGTTCGTCCCGTCCTGCCCGAGTACCTCGAGCGCCCCGTCGGCGTCGCCGCGGTGGATGGACCGGGCCAGCGCGGCGATGGCGCCGCCGTAGCGGTGCACCTCGGAGAGGACGACGATGCCGTCGCCGATGGCCCCCGTGCCGTCGACCGGCCTGTCGTCGACCGGCGGGCCGGGCGCCGGGAGATCCTGCGCCGTGACCGCGGCCAGCCGGGCCCGGGTGGCCGCGCGCATCCGGAGCCCCTGCGACGCCGGCCCGACGATGTCGCCCAGGACGGCACCCGCCTCCACCGAGGCGAGCTGTTCGGGGTCCCCGACGAGGATCAGGCGCGCCTCGGGGCGGACCGCCTCGACCAGGCGGGCCATGAGCGACAGCGAGACCATGGACGTCTCGTCGACCACGACCACGTCGAAGGGAAGGTGGTTCAGGCGGTTGTGCCGGAAGCGCGTGCGGTTGCCCGGGTTGAAGCCGAGCAGCCGGTGCAGGGTGATCCCCCCGAGCGCCGCCAGACGGCGGTGCACCTCGACGCCGACAGGCATGGACGCCGCCCCGTCGCGGACGGCCTCTTCCAGGCGGGCCGCCGCCTTGCCGGTCGGTGCCGCCAGCGCGATGCGGGGCGGCCGTCCACCCGCCGCGGCCGCCTGCGCGTCCAGCAGTGCCAGGACCCGGGCCACCGTCCGGGTCTTGCCGGTCCCGGGCCCGCCGGCGACGACGGAGACGCGGCTGAGCACCGCGGCCGCCGCGGCCAGGC
Source organism: Acidimicrobiaceae bacterium (assembly GCA_027306605.1). Classification (GTDB taxonomy): domain Bacteria; phylum Actinomycetota; class Acidimicrobiia; order Acidimicrobiales; family RAAP-2; genus Bog-473. Next base: position 68,063 of record DAHUZK010000023.1, on the reverse strand, counting down.
GCTGGAGATCGGGCCCGTCCGGGCCCGCCCCCTCGAAGAGAGCCGCCAGGCCGGCCGCCAAGACCGTGTCGTCCACGCCGGCGGCGGGAGCCGATGCCCGTGTCGACAGATCCGTCGCCACCTGTCCCTCGTCGGACCACAGGCGGTCCAGGTACAGGGCCGTGCCGGCGAGCCGCAACGGCCGCCCCGCCCCCACCAGCGCGCTGGCGGCCAGCCGATCGGTCCAGGCCACGGGCTCGGGCCAGGGCAGGGCGGCCAGATCGGCCGTGGTCTCGGTGTCGCTGCTCGCCGTGTGGTCGATGGTGGCCAGGTCCACGCACACGTGACCGAGCCGCGGGGCGCGCGCCGCCAAGGCGGCGGCCAGCACCACCGCATCGTCCGCCTCGCCGCCGAGCCGGGCCAGGCGGAGTCCCACGTGCACGTCGGAGGCGGCGAGGATGCCGGCCTGGTTGAAGGTGGCCAGCGGCCCCGACAGGCCGTGCACCAGTGAGGGATCGAAGGGATCGACGGGCCGGTCCGCCATCAGGCCGACCCCGTGTCGAAGAGGTCGCTCAGCGACTCGACCAGCGCCGCCGGCGGGCGCCAGGCCCATACGCCGCAGGGCGGTCGCTCGGGAGCCGCGTCAGTTGCCGGGGCGCTCATCCCCCGCACGAAGAGGTAGAGGACGCCGGCGAGGTGCCGCGCCGGCTCGTAGGCGCGGCGGAGGCGCCAGCGCAGGTACCGGTGCAGGGCGACGCAGTAGAGCAGCGCCTGGAGCGGGTAGTGCCCCGCCAGCATCTCGGCTTGGAGTGCCTCGGGGCGGTAGTGCCAGGCGGTCAGCGTCTCGTCGGGCGCCCCCAGCCGGTTCGTCTTGTAGTCGGCCAGCACGAAGCGGTCGCCCGGCAGCCGGACGACGAGGTCGAGGCTCCCGGTCAGGTACCCGCGCAGCACGCCGCCGAGCGAGGGGTCGCGCAGGCGCGGCGCGTAGGCACCCACGGGGTCGCCCTCGGGCAGGTGCGCCTCGAGAAGGTCGGCCACGGCCTCGACGTGCAGCCGGCCCCCCGGGGTGTCACCGCCCACGAGGGGGATCTCGAAGGAGAGCTCGTCGAGCCGGTCGCACCGCGCCACGTCGCGCAGGCGGACACCGCCCGCCAGCGGCCCCAGGGGCGTCTCGACGGCGGCGCACACTCCCGACACCACGTCCCCGAGGTCCCCGAGGTCCACGTTGTGCCGCGCCACCGCCTCCACGAGCGCCGCTCCCACCTCGGCGGCCAGGTCCGCCGCCGCGAAGTCCGTCTTCTCCAGGACGCGGTGCACCACCGTCCCGACCAGCGTGCCCCCGGGCATGTGCGCCAGGCCCAGCGCGCCGTCGGCCCCGGACCCGTCCGGCGGCGGCGGCGCCACACTGGGCGAGCCGCCCGCCGGCAGCGGGGCGGCGATCTCCTCGTCCGAGGTCAACGCCGAGTCCGGCTCGGGCTCGCTGCCGATGGCGGGCTGCTCGTGCAGCGTGCGGGTGATGCTCGAGTAGGAGGCCCGGTGCCACGAGGTGTCGAGGGTGCGGCCGAAGCGGGCGGTCTCGAGGTCGGGAAGGCTCGGCCGCTCGTGGCGCCAACGCGTCTCCACCGGAGGGCCGACGCGCTCCACCGCCACCGGCGGCCCCAGGGCCCGCGCCGCGGCCTCTACCTCGTCGTCGCTGTGGGAGGTGCCGTACGGCGGGACGGTTCCGCCCGGACCGCGGTCGAAGAGCAGGCGCGACAGCGGCGAGTGCTCGCTCGAGGCGCAGCCGGCCCACCAGACGACGGCCTGGTGCCGGGCACGGGTCAGCGCCACGTAGAGCAGGCGGAGCTCCTCCCCCCGGGCCTCCTCCTTCTCGAGCTTCTGATGACGCGCGAACGCGTTGCCGGCGTGGCCGACGTCGATCGTGCGGCGGTTGGTGGTGGGCTCGTGGAAGATCGGGACGTCGGAGTCCTTGGCGTAGCCGTCCCAGGCGAAGGGGCAGTAGACGACCGGGAATTCCAGCCCCTTGCTCCGGTGGATGGTGATGACCTGGACCGCCTCGTCGTCGGACTCGAGGCGCCGCGTCCGCTCCTCGTTGTCGGCGTCGCGCTCCGCGTCGCGGATGCGCCGCCCCAGCCAGGTGGCCAGGGCGGTCGGACCCAGCCCGTCGGAGGTCCCGGCGTCGTGCAGGAGCTGGGCCACGTGACGCAGGTCGGTCATGGAGCGCTCACCCGAGGGCAGGCTCAGCACCCGGCCGGGCACCCCTCGCGCCGCGCACACCGTGTCGAAGAGCGACGCCACCCCCTGGTCGCGCAGCAGCGCCGCCCAGCGGTGCAGCGACCAGTGCAGGTCCTCCCAGGCCTCTTCGGTGGCGGTCGCCACCTGCTCGCCCGTCCAGCCGACGAAGCAGGTCAGCGCGGCCAGTGCGGCGCGGTCGCGCGAGGTCGGGCGTTCCAGGGCCTCGAGCAGGCGGAGCCATTCCTTCGCCGGGTCCGTTCCGAACACCGAGCCGGCAACACCGATGACGGCGGGGACGTCGGCCGCGTGCAGCGCCTCGCGCACGATCTGGGCGTGCGAGTTGTACCGCACGAGGACGGCGATGTCGCCCGGGGTGACCGGCCGGCGCCCGGCCTCGGTCCCGTCCCGGCGCCGGAGCACGATCTCGGGCCGTGCCGTGAGGAGCCGCACGACGTCTGCCGCCAGGTCGCGGGCGACCAGGGTCCGCGCCTCGGCGCTCACGGGCTTGCCCTGCTTGGCCGTCACCGGGACCAGGCCGTCGTCGCCGTGGAGGATCCGGATCCGGAGGGGAGCGTCCTCGGGGGCCCCGGCGAGCCCGGGAAGGCGGTTGGCCTCGGCGGCGCGGACGGGGCGGTAGGCGATGTCCGCGTCGCCCAGCTGTGCGTCGGCGAACAGGGCGTCGAAGGCGGTCAGCAGGCTCTGGTCGCTGCGCCAGTTCACGTCCAGCGTGCATTCTTCCGGGACGGCCCGGTGCGCATCGAGGTAGGCCTGGACGTCCGCCCCCCGGAAGGCGTAGATGGCCTGCTTGGGGTCGCCGATCAGCACGAGCGTCGAGTGGCCGTCGCCGAAGGCCCGGTGCATGATCTCCCATTGCACCGGATCTGTGTCCTGGAACTCGTCGACCAGCACGACGTCGTAGCGCTCGCGGAGCCTCCGGCAGGCCACGGGGCCCCGTTCGGGGTCCGCCAGCGTCCTGCGCAGGCGCAGCAGGACGTCGTCGTAGGTCAGGATCTTGAGCGCCCGCTTGCGCTCGTCCATCTCGCGGCGGACTCGCTCGGCGAAACGTCGGCGCACCGACGCCGTGTCCTGCCCCTCCGACCATTCGGGCACCAGGTCGGCGTCGGGATGGTCGACGGCGCACGTGGCGATCTGCATCGCCTCGGCGCGCGTGAAGTGGGCCGTGTTCGGTCGGCCGGCGAACTTGCGCAGGTAGAGGTCGTCGACGATCTCCTCCCGCAGGTCGCTCACGTCCTCCACCAGCGTGACGTCGCGGTCGACGTCACCCGCGGTCCCCAGCCCGTAGAGGACCTGGAGGCAGAAGCCGTGGGTCGTCTCGATGGTCGCCGCGTCGAAGCCCGCGATGGCCGCGCCCAGTCGGTCGCGACGCGCTTCCACCTCGTCGACGGGACCCGAGCCGAGCAGCTGCACGATGTCGTCGTCCTCGTGGCCCCCGGCGTCCTCGAGGAGGTCGGCCAGCCCGTCGTAGGCGCGCACGAGGCGCTCGCGCACCCGCTCGCGCAGCTCGCCGGTCGCCATGCGCGTGAAGGTGATGACGAGGAGCCGCTCGATCGGCAGGTGGCCCTCGGCCAGGTAGCGGGCCGTCAGCGCCGCGATGGTGAACGTCTTGCCGGTGCCCGCGCTGGCCTGCAGCAGGGTCGTCCCCGTGGGCAGGGCCCCGCAGACCTCGAAGCCACGGGGGGCGGCCGAGGCCCCCGACGTCGGCGCCGTCATCGGTCCTCCAGCCGCTCGTGGGTCAAGAGCCCGGCCCAGAGGCGTCCGGCGTAGGCGGCGAAGCGGGTCGGCGCCGAGGGGTCCCAGCGGGACTCGTCGGGCCACGGCACACCCGAGCGTGCCAGCATCTCGTCGAAGGTCAGCCGGCCGCGCAGGACGAGCAGGTGTTCGGGCTCCTTGTCCTCCTTGTCGAAGTCGTAGCCCGAGGTCCACTCGCGGGCCGCCCCGGCGGGGTCCCTGTCGAGCGCCACCGCCTCGGCCCAGGCGGCGGCCGTCCGGCACGGGAGCGGGAGCGGCTCACGCATGCCGCGTCGGTAGAGGTCGACCAGGTCGTCCAGGTGCCGGAGTGCGCTCCGGCGCCGGGCGGAGGGGTCGGGACCCAGCGCGCCCAGGCGGGCCACTGCGACCTTGGCGCGCCGCGTTCGTCCCCGCCCGATGGTGCAGGCCTCGAAGGCCCGCTCGGGCTCGGTGGCGCTCAGGGCCAGCAGCCGCAGCCAGGCCACCAGGCGCGCCGCCGGGCCGAGCCGCGAATAGGTGACCGCGTGCAGGACGTCGCCCCGCACACCGGTCACCGTGCCCTCGACGCTCCAGCCGCCCGAGAGCTCGACCCGGATCTCGTGCGAGGCCGGCTCGGTCTCCACCCGTCCGAGGCGCACGAGCTCGTCGAGGGCGGCGGAGATCTCGCCCAGCAGGGGACCCGAGAGTTGGCCGGGCGGGAGCGCGCCCCGGGCCAGTTCGGCCTCGAGGCATGCCTCCTGGCTCGCTCCCGCCAGCTGGGCCTGGAGCATGCGCTCGGCCACCTGCCATTTCTCGAGGCCGTCGAGCTCGATGGGGATGGCGTCCTCGAGCTCCCGGGTCCTGTCGCGCAGCGAGATCCCGAGGCGCTCGCGCAGGAAGGCCCGCACCGGATGGCGCAGGAAGCGGTCGAGGTCGTCCAGACCGATCCGGCCGGGCTCGATCGGCGCCAGGGTGTGGCCGAGGAAGACCGGTGCCGCCCGCCGGGAGGTGTGCGCGGCCCGCGCCCCGTCGAGGTGCAGCCGGTCGAAGCTCCACGGGCTCCCCGCCACCAGTTGGCCCTGCACGAAGTTCTTCGGATCGAAGGGCTGGAGAGGATGGGAGACCACGACGGCGTCGCGGGCGCGCCCGCTCTCGACGCGCACCGTGTGATCGACGACGTCGAGCAGCTCGCCGACCGGCACGGCCGGAGGGCGGTGCAGGTTCGACCGCTCGTCCCGGCCCGTGTAGGTGATGACGAGGTGCTGGCGGGCGGCCAGCAGCGCGTCGAGCAGCAACTGGCGGTCCTCGCTGCGCGGGTCACGGTCTCCGACCCGCGGTGCGCGCGCCGTGAGGTCGTCGCCGTCCTTCTCGACGTGGCGTGGGAAGCTGCCGTCGTCCAGGCCGAGCAGGCACACGACCCGGTGCGGGATGGAGCGCATCGGCACCAGGGTGCAGACGGTGAGATGGCCGGTGCGGAAGTTCGCTCGCGTCGGCCTTCCCTTCAGGCGCTCCGCCACGATGGAGCGGATGTCGTCGCAGCTGAGCGCCACTCCGTTGGCGTCGCCCGGCTCCGTGCCCGCCTCGGCCACGAGCTCGTCGAGCAACCCGGTGAGCTGCGCTCGCTGCCAGGCGTCCCGCGGGCTCGTCGCCGTGAGGGAGTCCGAGACCGAGGACAGGATCGCCGCCCACCCTTCGACCGTCGCCGTGCCCGCCAGCGCGTCCAGTGCCGCCTGCAGGCGGTGCACGAACTCGGTCATCCTCCCCGCCAGGTCGATGTCACCGATGTCGACGTCGTCGAGCGGCAGCGTGCCGCCGAACAGGCGCTGGTGCTCCTCGGCCATGGCGACACCGAGCAGGATCCGGTCCAGCCCGGACTCCCAGGTGTTGGAGCCCACATCGGCCAGGTGGAAGGCCCGGCGGTGAGCGGCGTCGAAGCCCCAGCGGACGAAGGCGCCGTCGACCCACTCCTCGAGCCGGAGGAGGTCGTCGTCGCTGAAGCGGAAGCGGCGGCGGACCGGGTCCCGTCCCGCCAGGTCCAGGACCTCGGTGGCGGTGATCCTCGCCGCGGCTAGCTCGAGCACCTCCGCCAGGACCCCCATGACGGGGTTCGTCTGGCGCAGCGACCGGTCGGCCAGGCGTATCTCGAGGCTGCGGGTGGGGTCGGCCGAGTCCTCCCGTCGATCCCCCCCTCCGAAGGTGGCCTGGACGAGTGGGGCGAACTTCTCGATGTCGGGGCACAGGACGATGACGTCGCGCGGCTCGAGCGAGGGATCCGCTTCGAGCAGGTGCAAGATGGCGTCGCGCAGCACCTCGACCTGCCGCCCCCGCCCGTGGCACGCGTGGACGCGCAGGCTGTCGTCGTCGGGGTCGAGGAGCGGCCGCGCCTCGTCGCGGCCGCTGCCCGTGCCCGCCGGAAGGCGGTCGAGCCGGATGTCGTCCTGGAGGCGGCGCAGCAGGCTCGGTGCCTCCTCTGGCCGCTCGCCCGCGGGCTCCCCGCCGTGGGGGACGGCCGCGCCGAGGACGAGTTGCATCTCACGGGCGTCGCGGCCCCACGACGACAGGAGGGGGTTGCGGGCGCAGGCGGCCGTGGGGTCCTCCCGGCGCAGCACGAAGCGCGAGGACGCGTCGACGTCGGGCTCCAGTCGGCGCCACAGCACGGGCGAGGGGTGCAGCAGGAAGAGGTGCACCTCCCGTCCGGCGGCCATCGCCTCCAGCACCTCGAGAGAGCTGGCGGCCAGCCGGGTCAGCCCGAACATCGAGAGGCGGGGTGGGAGGTCGAGGAGCTCGGGCTCGTGGCGCAGGCGCCGGCACGCCTCGTGCAGCCGCTCTGCCGGGCTCGGCCGTCCGATGCGGGCCCGCAGGAGGCGCCAGAGCTCGACCTGCCAGCGCGGATCGTCCTCGGCCTGCTCCCCCGCCGCCCAACGCCGGACCATGTCGGGGCGGTGCACGGCGTAGCGGTCGAAGAGGTCCGCCATGTGCCGGATGGTCGAGAAGTGCTTGGAGCCCGGCGCCGGCTCCGCGTGCGCGATGTGCTGGGCCAGTGGCGCCAGCCACGGCTCGTCGAAGTGCGCGTCGACCACCTCGAGCAGGGGCCACACCGATCGCTCCGGCAGCCAGGGGTCGGCGGCGGGGTCGAGTCCGGACGCGGCGGCCAGCGCGCCGGCGACCACGCCGCCGGGGAAGGGGAAGGCGACGTTGGCGCAGATGCCGTCGCCCCGGCCCGCGCTCGTACCGAGCCGGCCGGCAAGGCGTTGCGCCAGCCAGCGCTCGATGCCCTGGGTCGGCACCGACACCACCTCGGTCGTCATCGGGTCGTCCAGTGGCTCCGCCAGGAGGTCACCCAACATGGCGACGAGGTCGTCGGCACGGTCGGAGCGGTGCACATGGAGCACCGGGGCAGAGTACGCCGCCGCTGCTTCCGCCCCGGCGTGCGGGAGCGACGCGGTCAGCCGGAGGTGCCCGTGCCGGCGCCGGCGCCGGTTCCGCCGTCGGCCGGGAGTGCGAGGAGCGTCGGCTCCCCCTCCGCTCCTTCGCCGGCGAATGCCGGCGGCTCACCCACGAAGTCGACCGCCTGGAGGTGGCGTGGTGCCGCGTCGATGGTGGAGAGCTCCGCGATGCCGGGGCTCTCGCCGCCGACCACGCCGAGGTCGGGGAACTTGCGCGCCGAGACGAGGACGCGCGTCTCGAGCGATCCGACCGCCTTGTTGTAGGCCTCCACGCTCGACGTCAGGCTGCGCTGGAGCGTCTGCATGTGCCCGGTCATGGTGCGCAGGCGCTCGTAGAGCTCGGCACCGAGCTGTTGCACCTGCCGCGCGTTGTCGGCCAGTGTCTCCTGCTTCCACGAGAGCGCGATCGTCCGCAACGCGGCGACCAGAGTGTTCGGTGTCGCCAGCACGATGCGCCTGGAGATGGCGTAGTCCTGGAGGGACGGATCCGCCTCGCAGGCTGCGGCGAGGAGCGGTTCGCCCGGCACGAAGGCGACGACGAACTCGGGAGACCGTGGGAACTGGCGCCAGTACTCCTTCTTGGCCAACTGCTCGACGTGCGTCCGCAGCTGGCGGGCGTGCCGGCCCAGCAGCGCCTTGCGGGTCTCCTCGTCACCGGCCTCTGCCACCTGGAGGAAGGCGTCGAGGGGCACCTTGGCGTCGATGACCACCTCGCCCCCGCCCGGCAGGTGCACGACCATGTCGGGTCGCAGGGCGCCGTCCTCGGTGGCTCTCGTCTTCTGCTCCTCGAAGTCGCAGTGCTCGATCATGCCGGCGGCTTCCACGGCGTTGCGCAGGGTCATCTCGCCCCAGCGCCCCCGCGTGTGGGGTGAGCGCAGCGCCGTCACGAGGTTCCTGGTCTCCTTCTGCAGCTGCTCGTGGCCCAGATGCAGCGCGGCGACCCGCTCGTTCAGCGTGGCGTAGGCACCCTTGCGTTCGAGCTCCATCTGCTGGAGGCCGCGCTCGTAGCGGGCCAGCATGTCGCTCAGCGGGTGCAGCAGGTCGGCGATGGCTTCTTGGCGCCGGGCCAGGTCGCCCTGCGACGCCCGCTGCGCGTCGTGCAGCTTGGTGTCGGCCAACGCGAGGAACTGCTCGCTGTTCTGGGCCAGCGCTCGGGCCGACAGTTCGGCGAACGTGCCGGCCAGCCGGGCGCGCTCCTCCTCGGCTCGCTGCGCCACCTCCACCTCGAGCCGGCGCCACTGCTCACGCTCGGACTCGGCCACCGCCCGTGCCGTCTCGGCTGCCGCGGCCGCTTCGGTCGCCGCGCGCAGCGCCGCCGCCTGCTCGGCCGCGGCCGTCCGTGCATCCGCCAGCCGGCTCTCGGCGAGCCGGGCCGCGGCGGTGACGCGCGACGTGCGCCAGAGCTGCCATGCAACGCCGATCGCCAAGCCCGCCGCCAGCCCGACGACCATTCCGATGAGCATGGATGCACGGTAACGGTGGGCTGTGACAGCGATGGGTGATGCTGCGTCGCCTGCACCGTTGCGTGCCGGGGATCCCGGTCGTCACGCAGGGGGATTGCCGATAGCGTGACCGGGATGCCGTTCAAGCTCGGGAGCACGAAGTCCAGCGCACCCGTGCCGACCCGTGGGGACGCACCGGCGTCCTCCGAGGTCCGGCCGCTCCCCGTCGAGCAGCCGCTGTGGCCGCGCACGATGCCCGAGCCCCACGAGATCGACTGGCTCTTCGCACAGGTCTTCGCTCTGGTCGGCGAGGGCATCGCCGGTGCCACCCACGCCTTGCTGGCGGGCGACCGCGAGGCCGCGAAGGAGCTGGTCAAGCGCGACGACGTGGTCGACCGCCTCATCGGTCAGATCTCGACGACGGTGCAGGGTCAGCTCGTCCACGGGGAGACCACCGCCGACGAGCGGCGCGAGTACGTGGCGATCCTGCGCATGCTGCCGGACCTCGAGCGCAACGGTGATCTGGCCGAGCACATCGCGCGCCGGGCCGCTCGTGGGCTCGGCGCCGAGATGTCCGCCCGCAGCAGGGGCCTGGTCGAACGCATGGGCGAGGTGGCGACGACCATCTGGCGGGAGACGGCGGACGCCTTCGCCGAGCGCGGGGCCGACGCCGCCACCGTGATCGACGACCTCGACGACGAGCTCGACGACCTCCACGTCACCCTCACGGCGGAGCTGGTCGCCGGCACCATGCCCCTGCCGGTGGCGATCGAGCTGGCGATGGTGGCGCGCTTCTACGAGCGTTTCGGGGACCACGCCGTCAACCTGGCGCGCCGCATGGCGACGCTCGTCGTGGGCGGACCCGAACCCGGATCCGCCGGACCGGACTGACCGACCGGCCGCCGGCTCAGCTGCGCAGCGCCAGCAACTCCTCGGCGATCTGCACCACGTTCAGCGCCGCGCCCTTCCGCAGGTTGTCGCCCGACACGAAGAGCGCCAGCGCGTTGGGGGCACCGTGGGCCCGCCTGATGCGCCCGACGTAGGACACGTCGCGGCCGGCCGCCATCAACGGCGTCGGGATCTCGGCGAGCTCCACGCCCGGCGCGGTGCGCAGCAGCTCGGTGGCGCGCTCGGGGCTGAGAGGACGCTCGAACTCGCACAGGAGCGACGAGGAGTGCCCGGTGAACACCGGGACGCGGACGCACGTCGCCGTGAGGGGGAGTCCGGGGATCCCGAGGATCTTGCGTGTCTCGTTGGTGTACTTCTGCTCCTCGTCGGTCTCGAGCGACCCGTCGTCCACCACGGAGAACTGCAGGGGGATGACGTTGTGGGCGATCGGCACGGGGTACACGCTGCGCGGCGGGTAGTCGACGGCGGCGCCGTCGAAGGTGAGCTCGGCTGCGTGGTCGACCGTCTTGGCCAGCTGCTCGTCGAGCTCGCGCACGGCGTCGATCCCGCCACCCGAGACGGCCTGGTAGGTCGAGACCACGACCCGGGTCAGCCCCGCCTCGTCGTGCAGCGGCTTGAGGACCGGGATCACCACCATGGTCGTGCAGTTGGGGTTGGCCACGATCCCCTTGGGGATGGTACGGAGCGCTTCGGCATTCGCTTCGGGGACGACGAGCGGCACGTCGGGGTCCATGCGCCAGGCGGACGAGTTGTCGACGACGACGGCGCCTGCGCCGGCGAGCCGGGGAGCGAGCTGGCGTGAGACCGCGGCCGGGGCCGAGCACAGGGCCAGGTCGATCCCCGAGAGGTCGGCGGTCTCCGCGTCCTCCACCACGACCTCGCCGTCGGCCCAGGGCAGGGTCGACCCGGCGGAGCGGCCCGAGGCGAGATACCGCATGGACTCCACCGGGAAGCCGCGCTGGGCCAGGATCGAGCGGAGCACGACTCCCACCTGTCCCGTCGCTCCGACGATGGCGATGCGCATCGGGCAATTGTAGGAGGAGGCGCCGGGACTCCCGGCCGGGCCCCTCCGGCCCCCGCCGGCGCACGAGGGCGTCGAACGGCGCGGGGCGGCGCCCCGGCCTCTGCTCAGACCTCGAGCGGCCGGCGGCCCTCGAGGGCGCGCCCGAGTGTCAGTTCGTCGGCGTACTCCAGGTCGCCACCGACCGGCAGGCCGCTGGCCAGGCGCGACACCGTGATTCCGAGAGGGCGCAGCTCCTTCGCCACCTGCATGGCCGTCGCCTCGCCTTCGATCGTCGGATTGGTGCAGACGATCGCCTCGCTGATCACGCCCTGCTGCACCCGGTCGAGCAGCTCCTGGAAACGCAGCTGCTCGCGCCCGATCCCGTCCAGCGGGCTCAGCGCGCCACCGAGCACGTGGTAGCGGCCTTTGAAGCCCGTTCGTTCCACGGCGACGATGTCGCGCGGGTCCTCCACGACGCACACGATCTCGGGATCGCGCCGGTCGTCGCTGCAGACGGCACAGAGCTCACCGCCCTCCGCCACGTTGAAGCAGACCTCGCAGAGGGTGGTGCGCTCCTTCACCGCCACGATGGCATCGGCCAGGCGGCGCGCGTCCTCGGTCGGCACCTTCAGGAGATGAAAGGCGATGCGCTGCGCCGACTTGGGCCCGATGCCCGGTAGCCGGCCCAGCTCGTCGATGAGCGAGCGCAGCGGTCCGGTGTACACCTAGCCGAGGACCTCGCTCGCCCCCGGGAAGGCTTGGAGGAGGCGGGCCTGCGCCTCGCTGGCGTGGTCGTCGCCGTCCGTCTCACCGCTGGCGAACTCGGCCGGGTCCACGTCGTCGTCCGGTGGGTCCGGAGCAGGGGGGACCTCGTCGCGGGCCGTGGTGCGGCCGCGCCCGGCCGGGTCCCCGACGGACGGTGGCGGTCCCGCCGCCGCCGTCCCGGTGCGCGGGGCCGGCGCCGCCACCTCGTCGATGACCAGGACCAGTCTCACCGGCCTCCCGAAGTGCGCCGCCAGCGCGGTCTCGACGAGCGGCAGCTGCTCGGCGCACTGATCGCGGTGCGCCGCGTTGGGCAACGCGAAGTGGGCACCCTGCTCGTCGACTGCCACGAAACGTCCGCTGGCGAAGCGCGCCTTGGCCCGGGCCGGGAGCGACTGCAGGATCCCGTCGCCCCACGCCTCGGTCAGGCTGTCGCGGTCGACGACCCTTTCGGCCGCCGCGCCGTCACCCGAGGCGGCGACCGGTGCTGCCGAGGTCTCGGCAGCAGGGTTCGCCGAGGTCTCGGCAGCAGGCTCGGGCTTGGCCCGGGCCGCGGCCGGGCCGGTGTTCGTGTCCGGCCCGGCCGGGGCCGGGCCGCCACGCTTGCTGCGCTGGATGGCACCGAGGGAGGGCCGCGATCCGACGGGGGTCGGCGGCGAGGCCGCCGGCCCGGCCGGCGTCGGTGACGGAGCCGGCGGTGGCGGGACCGCGCCTTCCGCTCGGTCGGCGCCGGGACGAGGGAAGGCCGCTGCACCCGCCAACGACCGCTCGAGCACGCTCACGCGTTCCGACAGGGCCTCGAGGCCCGAATCGAGATCCGGCCGCACCGCCCGCACCACGGCGATCTCGAGGACCACCTGCGCGTCGGGTGCCTCGCGCATGTCCACCAGTGCGTGGCCGAGGATCTCCATGCTACGCACGGCGCGCGGCAGGCCCATCGTCTCGGCCAGCGCGGTGTAGCGCTCGAGCGAGGTGCCCGACACGGCGCAGAGCTCGGGCGCCAGCGCGGCCAGGAACACCTGCCGCAGCTCGTCGATCAGCTCCGTCGCCAGCTGCTGGGGTCCCCACCCCCCGGCGACGAGCGAGCTCAGCGCGACGAGCACGCGCGGCAGGTCGCCGTCGGCCAGGGCGTCGACGACTTCGGCCAGCTCGGGTCGGGCCGCGTCGGCCGAACCGGACGCGACGACCTGGTCGAGTGCGGACAGGGCGTCGCGGGCCGAGCCGCGGCCCCGCCGGACCGCCGCCTCGAGCGCCGGTTCCTCGAGCCCGAGCCCGGCGTCGGCGTTGACCGATTCGAGCAGCCCGTGCAGGACCTCGGCCCCCAGCAGGCGGAACTCGAGATGCTGCGTCCGGCTGCGAATGGTGGGTGGCACCTTCTGGGGGTCGGTCGTGGCCAGCACGAAGACGACGTGGCTGGGAGGCTCCTCCAGGGTCTTCAACAGCGCGTTGGCCGCCGCGGTCGACAGCATGTGCACCTCGTCGACGATGTACACCTTCCAGCGTCCCGGCGTGCCGAGGCCGGCATGGGCGACGAGGTCCCGCATGGCGTCGACCCCGTTGTTCGACGCCGCGTCGAGCTCGTGGACGTTGAGGGAACTGCCCTGCGTGATCTCGACGCACGAGGTGCAGGTCCCGCACGGTTCGCCCTCGACGGGCGCCTCGCAGTTGAGCGCCTTGGCCAGGATGCGGGCCGACGACGTCTTGCCGGTGCCCCGGGGCCCGCTGAAGAGGTAGGCGTGCGAGACGCGGTCGTCGCGCACCGCGCTGCGCAGGGCGCGCACCACGTGGTCCTGACCTCTGATCTCGTCGAAACGCCCGGGCCGGAACCGGCGGTAGAGCGAGACGAAGGGTGCGTCGGCCATGTCGGCCGAGCCTACCCATGTGCTCGGACACCCCGACCCGCCGCCGGACCCGGTACCTCCGGACCCAGAAGACAGGGATTCGCTCGACGTGTCGGCCCGGTGCTCGGTGCGGCGGCCAGGTTGGCTACGGCACCCGGCCATACCCGCTGAGAGCTGCTGCCTTCCGACCCTGACTCGATTCACGAGCGGCCGTTGCGCAGGACCCGGCCGCCGCACCCAACACCGGGCGACTGGACGCCAGGCTAGTGCCTCACCCCGGATCCGTCGCTCGCCGGCCACCGCCCGGCCCGGGATGCTCCCCGCCCGCTCGGCCCCGTCTCGGCCCCCGGGGTGCCCTCCATGCCCGAGCTCCGCGCCTTCCCCCTGGGCTCTCGGGGCTCACCGGGCTGGCGTCACTTACGCCCCTTGTGGCCCCGTGCGCCCCTTGCGCCTTTTGCGCCGCCCACGGTGCCGGCGGTGCCCGCGCCGCTCGTCGGGCCGGCCGAGTGCCTTCGGAGAGGTGTGTACAGGTGTGTGTAGAGACGCGCGCGAAGGCTCAGACGACCATCACGGCACAGCCGGCACGGTCCATGACGGCCTTCGAGACATCGGAGAGATGCCGCGAGCGTCGCTCGGCCTTGGAGCCGACCACGATGAGGTCGGCGCGTTCCTGTTCGGCCACGGCGGTGATGGCTTCCGCCGGCTCGGACCGCAGGGGATGGAGTCGGATCGGCACGGAGTCGCGGGCGGCCATCGCCTCGAGGCGACGGAGGAGAGCCGCGTCGGGATCGAGGCCAGGGTCGGCGGCACGCCGATCCTCGACGACCGAGAGGTGACGCCGGCGCCTGACCGCCGCGACGACGTGCACTGTCCCGCCCGAGACCCGGGCCAGCTCGATGGCGCGGCTGACCGCCCGCGTCGTGCCGTCCGGGTCGGTGGCGGCCGCCACCACTTGGTCAAACATGAGCCAGCTTCTTCCTGGCACGCGGGATCGCTACCGCCGGCCCCGGGCCGAGAGCGATGGCAGGCGGCGGCACCCGGGTCTCGACGGGCCGCGCGGCCTTGCGCCTGGGAGCGACCAGCACCGGGATGTTCGTCGCCTCGTACAGCTGGTCCCTCAGGCTGCCCGACATGGATCCCTGGCTCATGCGGTCGCGGTCGAAGCCCACGACGAGCAAGTCCGCACGGTACGTGGTGGCCGCGTCCGCAATGGTGTTCACGAGCTGGCGGGTGCGCGCGCCGCGCGTGGCGCCGCTTATGGCGAAGCTGTTGGCCATCCGTCGGCCCCCACGTGCGAAATCGGTGACCACGCAACCATGGCGGTCGTGAGACTCCGCCGCGAGTTGGATGAACCACACCTTGGCGTCGAAGGAACGTGCCCACTCGGTGACGAAGAGGAACGCGCTCTGCGCGGCCTCCGAGCTGTCAATCGCCACAAGAATCCGCCGGAACACCCCCACCCCCGTACACGAATCCGGTCCTTTTCTCTTCTTCAAGCTCCTTCGGCGCTCGATGTCTGCTGCTTTACGCAATGGTCTCGCAAATTCGGGCAGGGGTGGCCCCGTCATCGGGACGCGCAGACCGGCGACCCCCCGGGGCGACGTGGTTGAGTTCGTTCCGTTCTCTCGAAGTCCGATGATCTCGGGAACGACAATTCGCGCGGAGGCGACAGCCGCACCTGCCGCGCCCACGTCGCCCGTTCCGACCCGATCCTGACGGGACCGGCGCACTCGGATTGTTAGCCTGACCTGGCTGCAGTTCGGGAGGAGTGCGAGAGCGGCCGAATCGGCACGACTGGAAATCGTGTGTTGGGCAACCAACCGTGGGTTCAAATCCCACCTCCTCCGCCAGGGAGAATCCTCAATTCGGGTCCGTTCGCAGCCGAGAGGGGTGCGTGGATCCGACGCATGGCGCCCTGCCCGACGAGTTCGGTGTGGGCCCCCTCACGGCCGGCCGCGCCCGGGCCGTGACCGATGAACCGAGGATCGACCTGGCCGATCGCCTGGTCGGAGACCCGACCGGAGACCTGGTCGGAGACCCGACCGGAGACCCGACCGGAGACCTGACCGACGAAGCCGACCTGGATTGGGACCGATTCGTTCCCGACCACGAGGAGGACGAAGCCGGGCCCGGCGGTGGGTTCGAGGATTTCGTGTTGGGCGACTCTGATGGTGCGACCGAGGATCTCGAACTGCGCTGGGACGTGTTCGAGGCGGACACCCGCGACGCCGAGGAGGAAGCCAGGTCGGCGCAGGTCGATGCGGTGCTCGACCGAATGACACAACGTGCCCTGCGTCACGCCGAAGGTCTGGGCCTCGATGCGGACCACGCACCGGGCGCACCAGGCGCACCGGGCGCGCCGGAGGCGCCGGGCGCGGCAGGAGCCGCCCTGAGCACCGACGGCGGCGACGAGGGCGAGAACGCCGCCACTGCATTCGCGCGTCTCGAAGAGGCCTTGCTTCGCGGTGCGCTCGAGGAGGACGATGGGGCGACCGAGTCACTACCTGAGGAGTGGCTCACTGTCGCCGACGATCCGTCTGTCACGCACGACGAGGAAGACGTCGGCGACATCCTCCGAGAGGACGTCCTCCGACACCTCGACAGCGCCAGTGACCGTGACGATGAGCTCGACGAAGCGCTCCTGCGAGAGGCGGAGGCAGAAGAAGCGCTCATGCAAGGGGCGGACGCAGAGGAGGAGGCGGAGGTGGGGGCGGAGTGGATTCCCCTCCACGCCGAATTCGAAGATCCCGGAGTGCTCGAGGAAGCCGAGTCCTGGTTCGATGACGAGACCGGCGACCAGACCGCGAAGCAGCCCGAGGACGAGATCGAGGACCGGCCCTCACACGTCGAGCGGGACGTGTCCGCGGCGATCCCGGCGTCTCTCGAGTACCAGGACGTCTGGGGAGACTCTGCGCCAGAAGCCTTCCCCTCGACCACGGCCGCGACGGCCGCGACGGCCACGACGGGCTTCGATGCTCGAGACGGCGCCGGGGCAGAGGATCCCTCAGAGGCGGGACGCATCCGTCTCGGGAAGAAAGCATCCGATCAGCGGCGGCTCGTGCTGCTGGCGTGTCTGTTCTTCCTCGTGGTACTGGGCGCGGTCGTCCTGCACTTCGGGCATACCCAGTCCGGCGGGTCTTCCCCCGCGCCCCCTCGTGCGCCGACGAGCGCATCGCCGGCGCAGGTGGCACGACTCGAATCGGCGATCACCGACGTACAGTCCGCTTCGAGTGGTGTCCAGTCCGGGCTGACCAACCTTGCCCTCTTCCCGACGCCACCGCGCGTGGCGACGATGATCAATCCCTACGTCGACTCGCTCCACCTCTATGACACGCTTGCCGCCGGGGTCAGGGTGCCTGCCCCGGCGCAGGCCGCCGCCCGTTCCGCGGAGACCCAGGTCCGTTCGGACATCGCCTTCCTCCAGACCATCAACGGCCTGGCGCCGATACAGCTCGGAGCCTTCATCACGAGCTTTCTCGCGCGCTCGACCCAGCTGGAGGAGACGCTGGGCGCGCTCCAGCACGCCCTCACGACGGCCGCACCCTGACGACCCAGCGCGGAAAAGCGGACCGGACTACCGCGAGACGGCGGCGGGCTCCCATACTGGGGCCCATCTCCGATCCCACCGTCTCCGACCCCGGCCCCAGCGTCTCCGACCCCGGCCCTACCGCCTCCCAACCCGGCCCTGTCTCCGATGCTGACGCGGACGCCATGGCGGCCGCCCTGGACCAAGCCCGTGCGGCCGCGGCCGAAGGCGAGGTTCCCGTGGGGGCGGTGGTCCTGATCGGGGGTGCGATCACCGCAGCACGGCACAACGAGCGCGAGCGCACGGGCGACCCCACGGCTCACGCCGAGATGCTGGCGCTGCGCGACGCCGCCGCAGCGGTCGGTGGCTGGCGCTTGACCGGCGCCACCGTGGTCGTGACCCTCGAGCCCTGCCCGATGTGTGCAGGCGCTCTGGTGGCGGCCCGGGTGGACCGGCTCGTCTACGGGGCGAGCGATCCCCGGGCGGGCGCGTGCGGGACCCTCTACAACCTGTGCGCCGACCCCCGGCTGAACCACGAGATCGACGTCACGGCGGGGGTTGCCGCCGCGGCGTGCGGCGCGATCCTCTCGGACTTCTTCGCCGTGAAGAGGGGCGGCTGACCTCCCGCTTCGCGGCGGCTCCACCCGAGAGCCGCCTTCCCCGAGCCTTCGGACCAGGTCAGAGCGAGTAGCATCTCCTTTGGAGGAGTGCGAGAGCGGCCGAATCGGACGGTCTCGAAAACCGTTGTGCCTTCTGGGTACCGTGGGTTCAAATCCCACCTCCTCCGCGCGGGGCCGAAGAGGCCCGCCGCATGGGCGAATGCGGAAGAACAGCGGCAGGGCGGACGCCTTGCCGAACGCAGCTGGCCGTCCCCCCCGGCGGCCGGAAAGGAGTGAACGGTGGCACGCGCACGTTCGACATTCGGAAAGCTGCAGCGCGACCAGGCCAAGAAGGAGCGCGCCAAGGCGAAGATGGACGACCGCCTCTCGCGTCGCGAGGACAAGGCTGCGGCCAGCGAGCAGGCGGCCAAGGCCCCGGCGGCCGACCAGGTGGACCAGACCCAACTGCTCGAGCAGTTCGCCGCGCTCCATGAAGACCTGGCCGAGGGCCGCATTTCGCTGGACGACTTCGAGGTCCGCCAGGAGGAGCTCCGGGCCCAGCTCGTCGTCTGACCGGCCCAGCTCTCAGGACCACCTATCAGGACGACGTCGCCGGGTCGCGCCCTTCGAGCCAGCGACGAAAGCCGGCGGCATTGGAGTGCACGCCGTTCATGATGTCGAGCTTCTCCTTGTGCGCCGCGTCGATGTCGCCGAGCAGGGGGTCGAAGCGTGCCGCCAGGGCATCCGCGATATCGGCGCCCTCGCGGTAGGCCTTCTCCGCCGTCTCGGCCCACTGCCGCAGGGTCTCGTCGGCTTCGGCCAACAGCGCCTCGGGTTCCTCCAGCAGGCCGTAGTGAGCCAGGGCGATGCCCGACGGTCGACGGGCGGCGAACTTCGACAGCGAGTCCAGCGCCTGGGACAGGTCGAAGTCCGGCGGCGGGGTCGAGGGCCGCAGCACCCCGCCGTCGGGGAGCTTGACCCCGACGGCGTCGCCGGCGAAGAGCACGCCGCTCAGCGAGTCGTGGAGCCCCACGTGGTGCTTGGCGTGACCCGGCGAGTCGATGGCCACCAGGACCCGGGTGGGCCCCACCTCGATCTCCTCGCCGTCCTCGAGGACGTGCAGCCGCTCGGCCGGCGTGGGGTCGATGCGACCGTAGAGGCTGTCGAGCAGCGGACCGTAGACGCGGGCCGCCGAGGTGACCAGCTTCGTCGGGTCGGCCAAGTGCCGCGCCCCCCTCTCGTGCACGTAGACGGTGGCCGACGGAAAGGCACGGGCGACGTCGCCCACGCCGCCGGCGTGGTCGAGGTGGATGTGGGTGACCGCGACGCCGGCGAGCTCTGAGGGCCCGACCCCGATCTGGCCCAGCGCGGCCAGGAGCACCGGAACCGACGTCTGGCTTCCGGTCTCGACGAGGACCGGCGCCGGACCCTCGATCAGATAACCGGCGGTCACCCGCTCCCAGCCGCCGAGCATGGTGTCGATCTCGAGCACCCCGGTCGCGATGCGGCGCGGCGGGGGCACCGCCGGCAGTGCCTCGCCACTCTCGGGGTCGTGCACGTGCAGGCCGGCGTCGGCATGGCGGTGAGCGTGCCCGCCGTGCGAGTGCCTCCCGCTCATTCGGGGGCCCTCATGGCGCGTTGACCTCGATCACGACCTTGACGTCGTCCGGCTTGCGCTGCAGTGCCTGGTCCCACTGGTCGATCGGCACGCGGCGCGTCAGCAGGCGCTCGAGCCAGGGCCGCTCCGCCTTTGCCAGCGCGTCCGCGGCTGCCTCGTAGTGGCGCCGGTTGGCGTTGACCGAGCCGACGACGGCGACGTTGTCGAGCACCATGTTCCGGTTCAGCAGACCCTCGTCGACGCTGATCGAGTGGCCGCCGGAGGAGACACCGGTCAGACAGACGACGCCGCCGTTCCCGACGGTCGACATGGCATCGAAGACCAACGAAGGCACGCCCGTGCACTCGATGATCACATCGGGATCGGGACAGGCCTCGGCGATGGAACCGGTGTGGTACGACGCTCCGAGGTCGCCCACCAATTCCGGCTTGACGCCCTCGGTCACCTGGTCGATGACGTGCACGTCCAGCCCGCGCTGCACGCCCATGAGCGCGGCCAACAAGCCAATGGGTCCGGCGCCGGTCACGAGGACGGTCTTGGGCTCCCAATGGGCACGCGATCCGACACGCTCCACCTCTTCCCAGGCCTTGGCCACGACGCTGGTCGGTTCCAGCAGGACACCGAGCACGCCCAGCTTCGAGTCCACCTTCACGGCGAAGTCTGGCGTGATGCGGTAGCGCTCGGAGCAGTAGCCGTCGTGTTCCTTGATACCGCGCTCGGTATAGAGGCCGTTGCGACAGAAGTCCCACTCGAGCACCGCACAGTTCGGGCACGGCACCGGGTCGGGACGGCGCACGATACCGACGACGAGGTCCCCCTTGGCCAGCGCCCCGCCGGCCGGCGCCTCGAGCACGCGGCCCAGGGACTCGTGACCGAGCACGAGCCGTTCCTTCCCCGGTGGCGCCCATCCGTACTGACCGGTCACGATCTCGATGTCCGTGCCACAGACTCCGACGGCGAGCGTCTCCACCAGCACGGGTCCGTCCGACTCCGGCGGCTCGGGGACGTC
This sequence comes from Acidimicrobiaceae bacterium, assembly GCA_027306605.1. Taxonomy (GTDB): domain Bacteria; phylum Actinomycetota; class Acidimicrobiia; order Acidimicrobiales; family RAAP-2; genus Bog-473. The sequence goes on along the minus strand of DAHUZK010000023.1, from coordinate 47,966 downwards.
CGAGAGCGCCGCCGAACCCTGCTGCAGCGGGACCACGGTGACCGCCTTCATGCCCGAACCGCCTTCATGCTCGAACCGGCTTCACGACTTCACTGCTCATGCTGTCCTCCACTTCTGCTCGTGCTCTTTCTCCACTGCTGCTCGTGCTCTTTCTCCACTGCTGCTCGTGCGCTGCTCCGCTCGATCGGAGGCGCCAGTCGACGCGAGCCGCACCCTGCAGGCTAGGCGTCAGCGAACCGCACCGGCCCGGCGCCGGGCCGAGGTGACGCGTCCGACCTTCTTCATCCGCTGCAGGACCGAGGCGATGTTGCTCGACCTGTCCAGTTTCAGCACCTTCTCCGCGTACATGGGTGCCAATGGATCGCTTCCGCTGAGCCGAAAAGCAGAGTTGATGAGGGACACATGGGAGAAGGCCTGGGGGAAGTTGCCCACCATCCTCCCCGCCAACGGATCGTATTCCTCCGAGAGCAGCCCGAGGTCGTTGCGCAGCGCGATCAGCCGCTCGAAGATCTCGACGGCCTCCTCCTCGCGACCGATCATGTGCAGGCAGTCCACCAGCCAGAACGAACAGGCCAAGAACGCGCCCTCCCGACCCGTCAGTCCGTCGACGGCCCCGTCCTGTTTCGTCCGATAGCGGAGGACGAATCCGTGATCCATCAGCTCTCGCTGGATAGCCTCCACCGTGCTGACCACGCGTGCGTCGGTCGCCGGCAGGAACCCGACGAGCGGGATCATGAGGACGCTGGCATCGAGCTCGTCGGAGCCGTAGTACTGGGTAAAGGCGCCGACCTTCTCGTTGTAACCCTTTTCGCAGACCTCGGTGAAGATCTCGTCTCGCAGCTTTCCCCACTCCTTGCGCGGCCCGCTCAGTTCCGGCCAGTCCTCGAGGGTGCGCACGGCGCGGTCGACGGCGACCCAGGCCATGATCTTGGAGTGGGTGAAGTGCCGGCGCGGGCCGCGCACCTCCCAGATTCCGTCGTCGGGTTCGAGCCATCCCTTCTCGATGAACTTGATCAGCTCCACCTGCAGGCCCCAGGCCGCCTCGCTGTGCATACCCTCGGCGTGCGCGGAGGAGTGCAGCGCGGACATGACTTCGCCGTAGACATCGAGCTGGTACTGCTGTGACGCCGCGTTGCCGATGCGCACGGGCGATGATTTCTCGTAGCCCGGCAACCACGTCGCCTCCCACTCGTCGAGCCGGCGTTCACCGGCGGCTCCATACATGATCTGCAGGTCCGCCACGTCGCCGGCCACCGCCCGCAGCAGCCAGTCGCGCCAGGCCATCGCTTCATTGAAGTAGCCGCCGCGCATCAGCGACTCGAGGGTCAAGGTCGCGTCACGCAACCAGCAGAACCGGTAATCCCAGTTGCGGTTCCCCCCCAGGGCTTCGGGGAGCGACGTGGTGGCCGCGGCCACGATCCCTCCGGTCGGCTCGTAGGTGAGTGCCTTCAGCGTGATGAGCGATCGGACGACTGCGTCGCGATAGGGGCCCTCATAGGTGCACTGCGCCGCCCACTCGCTCCAGAAGGCCTCCGTGAGGTGGACCGCGTAGTAGCTGTCGAGCGGTGGCGGCGGATCCTCGTGCGAGGGATACCAGACCAGGGTGAACGGGTACCTCTCCCGCTCGGTGACCGTGAAGTCGGCCACCGTTCGCATGTCCTTGCCCCGGGTCTGCACGTGGTGCCACAGCGCGACGGAGTCCGGACCTGCGGTCAGCCGGGTCAGACCGTCGTGCGAGGTGACCCACGGGACGATCTCTCCGTAGTCGAAGCGCACCACCAGGTCCATGCGCATGTCCACGGTCCCGCTCACGCCCTCGACCGTGCGCACCAGATGGGGAAGGTTGTCCCGAACCGGCATGCAGTCCGTGATGCGGACGGTGCCCGTCGCCGTGTCGTACTCGGTCTCGAGGACGAGCGAATCGGGTCGGTACCAACGGCGCGTCGCCAGGATCGCCTTCTTGCCGCCGGCCGGCGCCAGCCTCCAGAATCCGTGCGACTCGTCCCCGAGAAGCCGCGAGAAACACGACGCCGAGTCGAAGTGCGGCAGGCAGAGCCAATCGACCGATCCGTCCAGGCCCACCAGGGCCGCAGTGTGCAGGTCGCCGATGATTCCGTAGTCCTCGATGTGCTGGCTCATGGAGTCATTCTTGCCGCATCAGCTCGCGATGCAGGGACCGGCTTGCCGCATCAGCCAGCGATGCAGGGACCGGTGCTCACGGCGCCGTGGTGCCGCGACGCCTGCTGAACACGAGAGAGGACCCCCGGTGACGTGAGGGCGTAGCCCACATCGGGATACACGGTGGAACGGCTGAACACCACGCCGATGACCTGGCCTCCCGGACCCATCAGGGGCCCACCCGAGTTTCCCGGCAGCACGTTGGCGGCGAGTGCGTAGACACCTCGGGTCACGGAGCCGTTGTTGTAGATGTCCTTCCCGACGGCGGTGATCTCCTCGTTGACACCGGCAGGGCCGACGGAGAGCGGGCCGTCTTCGGGGTACCCGAGGATGGCACCCTGGGTCCCGCGGTTCACGAGGTCGGGGCTGATCGTCAGCGCTGGACCCAGCGGTGCGTCGGTGCGCAGGACGGCTAGGTCGAAGGAAGGGTCGAAATAGACCGTCGTGGCGCCGTAGGCGCTGTTCCCCACGTACACCTGTGTGCTGCCGTTGCTCTCCCCGGCGACGACGTGCGCGTTCGTGGCAACGAGACCGGGCCCCACGACGAAGGCCGATCCCTCCTGCACGGTGTTGCAGGCGGTGCCCAGTACCTTCACCGTCGAGAAGACGGCGGGGTCGGCCAGGGCGCGCGTCACTGCATTGCCCGGCGTCGAGACGGACGGGGTCGAAGGCGGGGTCAGCGTGGAGAACACCTGCGGGAAGCCCTGGTTGTTCAAAAACGTCTGCAGGTCGTTGAAGACGGACGGCGCCTGAGGGAGCACGCGGTCGATCGAATGGAGGATGTCGGACCGCGCCACCGCCGCGTCGAGCGATGTGAAGCGGCTGTTCGGCGAGGAGATCAGCGCGGCGACCAGCCAGACCGACAGCAGCACCGCCACCACGGCGACTCCGACGCCCAGGACCGCGTCGACACTCCCGAGATGATGTCGGCGAATCGTGATGGTGCTCCAGGTCCCCAGGACCCGTCCGGCATACCCGAGAAGGAACGCCGTGAGCATGACCAGGGAGACGACGAGGATCGAGCGGGCGAGATCCTCGGGGTGACCCCGACCCGTCCTGAACAGCGGCACGATGACCAGCGTGCCGAGCAGCAGCCCGAGGAAGAACCCGGCGAAGGTCAGGATCTGCACCAGCGCTCCGAGCCGGAGGCCGTGGACCGCCGCGAGCAGCATGAGCCCGATTATCAGGAGGTCCACCCAATCCACCACCGCCGAGGGTACCCAACGGTGACACCGAAAATATGGCCCTCACCGCTATTGTCGTGCTGCCGTGCCCTCCTCCTCCGTGCCTCGATCCCGGCGCGTCAGGCCACGCGGCGTCGGCCTGCCTCTCCTCCTGGCCGCGGTAGCGCTCACCGCTGCCGGCTGTTCCCTGGCCGGACGCGCCAGCACGACGCCGACCACGCACGTCCTCGGTGAGCCCAGGGGAACGCCCCTGGCCGTCGGCCAACCGGCCCCCGCGGGTACCGGACAGCTCGGCGCCGTGTCGTGTGCCGGTGCGCAGCGGTGCTGGGCGGTCGGGGTCGCCGGTCCCAACGCCGCGCCGGCGGGCGGCGCCACTGTGATCGTCGCGACCAAGAACGGCGGCACGACGTGGCAGGCCCAGCACGTGGCCGGAGGTTCGAGCCCGCAACTCTCCGGCATCTCGTGCCCGACGTTGACGCAGTGCATGGCGGTTGGCACGACGGGCGCATCGGTTCCCGGCAGCGGGATCATCGAGTTGACGAGTGACGGCGGGGCGACTTGGGCGCCGGGCATCGCACCGCCCAGCGCGCTCGCAGTGACGTCGGTGTCCTGCTCCAGCCGCTCCGACTGCTCTGCCATCGTCAGTCAGGGCACCGTGAGCTGGTCGGCGCACAGCACGGATTTCGGTCAGAGCTGGCAGCAAGAAGGGAACCTGCCGCCCTCCTTCGTCGCCGGCAACGACCTGACGTGCGTCGCCAGCACCTGCCTGGTGCCCGGCTACATCCCGACCGGCGACGGCCATGGCGTCGGGACGATCGCGCTCAGTACCGACGGTGGGCAGACGTGGGCTCAGGCCTCGACGCCGGCGGGGATCGGTTTGCTCCAGAGCGTCGCCTGTTCCTCCCCCGCGTCCTGCCTCGCCGCGGGAACCACCAGCACCACCGTGAGCGACGTCGTGCCCGCCAAGGGCGAGCTGCTCGCCAGTACCGACGGCGGCCGTACCTGGACCGCTGCTGCGACCAGCCCCGCGGCCGTGGACGACATCTACGGGATCGCCTGCCCGTCCACCCAACAGTGCGCCATTGTCGGAACGAAGTGGTCCGGCACCCCCGCTATCGCAACGGGTGCGATCGCCCAGAGCGTGAACGGAGGGCAGACGTTCGAGAGTTCGAGCAGGGCCTACGTGCCGATCACCCTGGCCGCGCTGTCCTGCCCGACCACGACCCGCTGCGTCGCCGTCGGGGGTGACACGGTCGCCCGGATCACCCTGCTCAAGCCGGCACACCGCGCCGGCGCCCCCTGACCCTCCGGGCGCCCCCTGACCCTCCGGGCGCGCTCCCGGTTCGTCGCCCGAGCGCCCTCAGGAGCGCATCGCCGAGAGGAGCAGACCGGGAATCTTCGCCGCGGAGGGTTCGGCCTCGAACGCGATGAAGCGCCGCATGACCTCGTAGGAGCCCGATGCGGTGGCGAACCACGGTGGCTTCGGTCGCGCGCGGAAGGGGCCATGCACGACGGACTTCTGCGGCCGGTCGAACATGAGCGAATTGCCCACCACACCCGTCCCCGACTGGATATCGGTCCGGGTGTGGCCAGGGTAAGCGCCCCAGGTCGTCACCCCCAGAGCGAACGAGACGCCGTGCCAGAGATTGACACCGATGGAGCCGTAGCGAAGGTCCGCTATGGCGCGCTCCACGGCTGCGCCGACCTCCTGGTCCTTGGCCGACGCGGGGCTGACGATGATCGTCGCGCCGAGCGTGCCCCACAAGACGTCGTTGCAGAAGGCGGTGGCGGCATCGACGAACGCCGCCGGCGACGGGGCGGCGAGCGCCGTCTCGGCCACCTCCCCGCAGAAGGACTCGACATTGAAGCAGATGTCGTCGGTGCGCCCCGGTGGCACCCCCGGTATCACGGTCCAGGGCAGGGCGTCCGCCGGACCTCGTCCGAACTCCTCGGCCTCGGGGTGGGCGGCGACGAAGGCGTCCCGGCGTTCGGCGGCACCGGGATAGTAGGCCCGCCGCGTCCGGATTCCGGCCAGGGTCTGCGTCAAGGCGCCGAGGAACGCGTCGCGCTGCGGCCAGGCGGCGTGCGTGATCACCACGCGCGCCGAGATGCAATTGAATCCCGCATTGTTCACCAACATGGTGGCCACGTGCTCAGCCTGGTAACGCAACTCGGGGATCGACCACGTGCCGGGCACGATGATCACCGGCGAGACATTGCCGAGCTCGGCCGTGACGCGCTTGTCGAGCAGCGGCTCGTCGGCAGCCTTGCGTCGCGCCCCCTCAGGACCCGTGCCGAAGACGACGGCGTCGTAGGTCTTGTCCGAGCCGGTGATGTGCACCTCGTCGATGCGCGCATGGCCCGTCAGGTACTGGCCGACCGCCGCACCACCGGCCACGATCCGCAACACGCCGGCGTCGATGAGCGGAGCGAGGGCGCGGGACCAGTGGGGTACCAGGTAGTCGTTGACGGGATTGGCCTTCATGACCACGACCTTGCCCTCGACGAAGAGCTTGGAGAGGACGTCGCGCGGGCCGAGCGCCGCGACGTTCCCTGCGGCGAGGACGAGGGCGGTGCCGGCATGTGCGGCCGGGTCGTCGTAGGCCGCGGCCTGCCCGACGACGAGCGATTCCCTGGTGACGCCCGGCTGCATCCAGATCTCTGCGGTGGTCTGGGCGAAGGTCACGCGGTCGAAGGCCCCGCCGGGAACCACCTGGACCCGGAGACGCCCGTCACCCGCCTCGCGGATGGGCCCGGGGATGGCCGGCTTGCCGTCCTTGGCGATGTCACGCAGCGCGTCGCGCAGCAGCCGCGCCATCCGGACGAACGTCCCGATGCCACTGGAGAGCTCTTCTGCGGCCTCCGTCGACCCCGGTTCCAGGCCCTTGGCCTCACACGCCGCGGCCAGCCAGTCCTGCTCCGCCTCCGTCGTCGCGGTGAGGACCTGCTGCAGCAGGTCGGCGCGGGCGGCGGCACCGGTCTTGGCCCAACCTGGCGCGTGGTCGGCCACGAGGGTGACGTCCGCATCGAGCGCGGTCGTGTCGAGCGGAGAGACCGCTGCAGCGCCGGCCCCCACTGCCGTCTCCTGCCGCTCGCTGGTCGGGCCCACCGCCCCTCGGCTGGTGATGGTCATGTCGCCCTCCGCTCTTCGGTCCCTGTGGTCCGGGTGCTGGTCCGGCTGCACCGTCCGGGTGCTCGTCCGGCTGCACCGTCCGTACCGCCCAGCGTACCGAGGGCGCGGGCAGGCCGGCCCGGGCACGACGGACCTCGGGATGATCCCGCGTCCGATCAGGATCCTGTTATGAGTTCGTCAACCTGGTTGACGTCTTCTGCCCGGTGCCGAATACTGCCCGGATGCTAAGGCTGTGGCGGTTGCCGTGGAGATCACCCCGTCGCCCACTCCGGAGGCGGGCCGTCCGTGTCCTCGGCGCGACGGCCGGCATGGTCGTCCTCGCCGGCACGCTCGGCGCGTGTGGGAGCTCCGCCCCGCCGGCAGCGCAGGAACGGGTCGCGGGCGGCGCCACCGGTCACTACGTCGTGCCGGCAGGGATCCACAAGATCAAGCACGTCATCATCATCGAGCAGGAGAACCGTTCCTTCGACAGCTACTTCGGGACGTTTCCCGGCGCCGACGGCATCCCGATGCGCGGCGGCGTGCCGACCGTCTGCGCGACCGTCCCGAGCGGGGGATGCCAGATGCCCTATCACGACACCGCCGACGTCAACGGAGGCGGGCCTCACAACGTGGTGTCGGCGCGCCGGGACGTCAACGGAGGGAAGATGGACGGCTTCGTGGCCGCCGCCACGGGGGCCAAGAAGGGCTGCGGGGCGAACACCAGCACCGTCAACAACCCGCAGTGCGCGAACTCCGCGACGCCGGACGTGATGGGCTACCACACGGCGGCCGAGATCCCCAATTACTGGACCTACGCCAAGGACTTCACCCTCGACGACCACATGTTCGAGCCCGTGCGGTCCTGGTCCCTTCCCGACCACCTGTACCTGGTGTCGGGCTGGTCAGCCATCTGCTCGAACCCGAACCCGTCGAGCTGCACGAACGAGATCCGCGGGCCCTACACGCCGGTGCAGATGCAGCGATACGTGGACCAGGCCATCAGCACCGGGACAGCCGACGTCACCAACGCCTGGACCGACATCACCTGGCTCCTCTACAACCACCACGTCCCGTGGGCCTACTACGTCCAGACCGGGAACCAGCCCGACTGCGCCAACGACGCCGCCGTGGCCTGCCCACCGGTCGCGCAGAACTACCTGACACCCGGGATCTGGAACCCGCTCCCGATCTTCGAGGACGTGCAGAAGGACCACCAGGTGCGCAACATCCAGCCGCTCAACGACTACTTCGCTTCGGCCAAGAGGGGGACGCTCCCCGCCGTGATGTGGGTGACGCCCTCGCAGGCCAACAGCGAGCACCCGCCCGGCAGCGTGCACCAGGGTCAGGCCTACGTCACGGCCGTCGTCAACGCCGCCATGAAGAGCCCCGACTGGAAGTCCACCGCCATCTTCTTGCAGTGGGACGACTGGGGCGGTTTCTACGACCACGTGGTGCCCCCGGCGGTCGACCAGAACGGCTATGGCCTCCGGGTGCCGGCGATGGTGATCTCGCCCTATGCCAAGCACGGCTTCATCGACCACCAGACGCTGAGCAGCGACGCATACCTCAAGTTCATCGAGGACGACTTCCTGGGCGGCTCCCGGCTGAATCCCAAGACGGACAAGCGCCCCGACCCCCGGCCAACGGTGCGCGAGGACGTCAAGATCCTCGGCAACATGGTCAACGACTTCGACTTCAACCAGTCACCGCGAGCACCGGTCCTCCTGCCGACGAACCCGCCCACCGACTCCCCGAGCATCCCCGCCTGGTTCAACGGTATGGGTCCCTGCACCGGCTGCACCAACACGCCCCCCAGCACGCGGTGAGCGACCGGGCCCCTGTCCGTCGGACTCAGGCGACGCGGGGCATCACCTCGGCCGCGATGAGATCGAGGTGCTCGAGGTCGGCCAGATCGAGCACCTGCAGGTAGACGGTCTCGGCGCCGATCGCCGCGAAGGCCTCGATCCGCGCCACGACCTCGTCCGGGCCGCCTGCGGCTCCATGCTCCCGCAGCTCGTCGGCTTGACGCCCGATGTTGGCGGCACGCCGCTGCACCTCCTTCTCGCTGGCACCGCAGCAGACCACCTGGGCCGCAGAGAGCCGCAGCGTCTGCGGATCACGGCCGCGGGCCTCGCAGGCGGCCCGCACCCGGTCGTACTGCTCCCCGGTCGCCTGGACCGACGAGAACGGCAGGTTGAACTCCGCCGCGTAGGTGGCGGCGAGCCGGGGCGTCCGCTTGACGCCACCACCCCCGACGATCAGGGGCGGGTGCGGCTGCTGCACCGGTTTGGGCAACGCCGGGCTGTCCTTCAGGCGGTAGTGCCGGCCGTCGAAGTCGAAGGTCTGACCGAGCGGCGTCCTCCAGAGCCCGGTCAGGACGGCGAACTGCTCCTCCAAGCGATCGAAGCGCTCGCCCAGGGGCGGGAAGGGAAAGGCGTAGGCCGCGTGCTCTGCCTCGTACCACCCCGCCCCCAGCCCGAGCTCGACCCGCCCGCCGCTCATGGCGTCGACCTGGGCCACCTCGATGGCGAGCAGTCCGGGCGAGCGGAAGGTCGAGGACGTGACGAGCGTCCCGAGCCTGATCCGCTCGGTCTCCCGGGCGATCCCGCCCAGCGTCACCCAGGCCTCGGTGGGCCCGGGACGCCCGTCACCGCCCATGGTGAGGAAGTGGTCCGACCGGAAGAAGGCGTCGAAACCGTCCGCCTCGGCTCGCTGCGCGACGGCGAGCAACTGATCGTAGGAAGCGCCCTGCTGGGGTTCGACGAAGATGCGGAGCTTCATGGCCCGGCACGCTACCGGTGCGGACCCGGTCGCGACCCGACGCGATCGACACCGGTGCTCGCCGACGAGGCAGACTGCGACGATGGACATCGGTGTGGTCTTCCCCCAGACCGAGGTCGGCTACGACCCTGGCGCGGTGCGTGCCATCGGACAGGCCGTCGACGACCTCGGGTACACGCATCTCGCGGCCTACGACCACGTGCTCGGTGCCGACACCGACGTGCACGGTGATCTCGGAGGCCCGTACACCATCCATCACCCGTTCCGCGAACCGCTGACCATGTTCGCCTATCTGGCCGCCTGCACGAGTCTGGGCTTCGCCACCTCGATCCTCATCGGACCCCAGCGCCAGACGGCGCTGCTGGCCAAGCAGGCGGCCGAGGTGGACCTGCTGTGCCAAGGGCGCTTTCGGCTCGGGCTCGGCATCGGGTGGAACAGGGTCGAGTACGACGCTCTCGGCATTCCCTTCGAGAACCGGGCAGCGATCCTCGAGGAGCAGGTTGCCGTGCTGCGGAGCCTGTGGACCAGCGAGAGCGTGACCACCGAGGGACGCTTCCACCACATCACGGCGGCGGGCATCGCCCCCTTGCCGGCGCAGCGCCCGATTCCGGTCTGGATCGGCGCCTTCGCACCGGCGGCGCTGCGCCGGGTCGGCCGATTGGCCGACGGCTGGTTCCCACACGTCCGCCCCGGTGGCGGGCTCGAGAATGCCCTCGACCTCATCCGCGAGGGGGCGGCAGAGGTCGGACGTGATCTGAGCGGCTTCCAGTTCGAAGGTCGCATCGAATATGCCACCCGCGACCACGACACGATCGCGGCACACGCGAGGAAATGGCGCGAAGCGGGCGCAAGCCACCTCTCCCTGATCACGATGCACGCCGACCTCGAGACCGCGGACGACCACATCGCGGCGCTGGCGGAGATGGCCCCCGTGCTCCTCGCGTGAACCGGGCGCCCCGGCCGGCGACCTGCCCTCTTCCTCGCTGGGCTTCGCGCCCAGGTTGCCTCGGAGCTCCTGGCAGGATGGGACCATGAGCGAGGAGAGCGGCTACCCGGGAGCCCCGCCGGGCTGGTACCCCGATCCGGCCGGTGGCCCGGGGAAGCGATGGTGGGACGGGTACGCATGGACCGACGCCACCGTGTTGCCGCAGCCGCCGCCGTGGGCGTCGGCGCCACCGCCGCAAGGGCCCCCATCCCAGGTCGCGCCATGGGCGGTCGCCTCCGATCGGCTGCACGCGCACACCACACATGATCTGGTCCAGGCCGAACTGCGCTCAGCGATCGTGGCCCGCGTGGCCGTGGCGGTCCCCGCGGCCTGCTCGATCGCCACCCTCATCATCAACCGCCTCAATGCGGACGCCTGGCTCGCCGTCGGACATCAGCTCCGTGTGGACTACCACGATGCCCAGCTGGGAAGGACGCCGCCCCCTTACCACGGACCGAGCGCCCTGACCCCCGCCAACGTGCTGATCAACGTCGCTTTCGTGGCAGCGGCGATCATCGCGCTGGTCTGGCAGCACCGAGCCGCCTCGGCGGGCCGGGCGTTGGGGATCCCGTCGCAGGCCTCCCCGGCCTGGGGTGTCGGCTCATGGTTCGTGCCGGTGGTGTGCTGGTGGATCCCCTACACGGCGGTACGGGACTGCCTCCCGGCGGGCGACGCGCACCGGGCCCGGGTCCTGCACTGGTGGGTCGCCTGGCTCGTGACACAACTCCTCGGCTTCGCCGTCGCCGTCTGTGCGCTCTTCTCCTCGGGCGCCGCCCTGGCCCTTTCCATCCCGGTCGCTCTGGCCGACCTGGCCATCATCGCCTGGGCGCCCGGCATCGTCATGGCGATCGCCGCGGCGCACCGAGCGGCATCCGCCCACCTGGACGAAACCGCTGGCCTCGTCAGCAACTGATCCTCTGATCTGGATCCCCAGCAGACCCAATTCAACCAGCAGACCCAATTAAATGGGACGGGTACAGATAATGGGACGGGTACAGACCGAACCGGATCCGCCGCAACTGCACAAGTCGAGGACGCGGCAGGCCAGGCGTTCGGCAACTGTTTACCCTCAAGTCGCATTCCTGTAGCCGGGCGTTCACCTTGCGTGGCTACGTTCCATTCAGTGGCCGAAAGCAAGACGACCAACCACTTTCGCACCAACCTCGTGACGGCGGACATGCGATCCGGAATCGACGAAGCACTCAAGTCGCTCGACCCGGACGCGGCCCGACCTGAGCACGTGATGGAGGCTGTCGACCTCGCGCTCGGCTTCTCGGGCCGGACCGTCCTGTCCGACATCAACGTCTCGCTGCGACGCGGGTCCATCACCGCGCTCATCGGGCCGACCGGATCTGGGAAGTCGACCTTTCTGCGCACGTTGAACAGGATGAACGACCGGGTCCCGGGTTTCCAAAGGACCGGAGACGTCACACTCGAAGGCTCCAGCCTCTGGGCGTCGGACGTCGACCTTCTGGCGTTGCGCCGGCGTGTCGGGATGCTGTTCCAGCGCCCGAACCCCTTCCCCATGTCGATCCGGGACAACGTGGTGGCGGGAGTCAAGGCCCACCGGATCGCCAAGGGCAAGCAGCTCGACGTCGTGGCAGAACAGCGCCTGAGCGAGGTCGGGCTGTGGGACGCTGTGAAGGACCGTCTCGGCGATTCACCGTTCCGCCTCTCGGGTGGACAGCAGCAGCTGCTGTGCCTGGCCCGGGCCTTGGCGGTGGGCCCCGAAGTGCTCCTGCTGGACGAGCCGACGTCGTCACTCGATCCGATCACGACCGAATCCATCGAGGCCCTGCTCAAGACCATGGCACCGGCACTGACGCTCATCGTCGTGACCCACAATCTCGGTCAGGCCAGGCGGGTGTCGCACAGCACCATGTTCTTCTACCAGGGCAAGTTGGTCGAGTACGGACCGACCAAGCAGATCTTCTCGAACCCCCAGCACGCCGACACGGAGCGTTACGTCACCGGCCGCATGGGCTAGCGCCGCGCCGGCACATGGCGCGGTCGGCACACGACGCGGTCGGCACACGACGCGGAGCGGAGCAGTCCCCGGTGCCGAAATGCACAGTGACCTGACCGTCGCGTCCTGACCGTCGCGCCGGGTGGTGTGCACGAGCACCCAATCGCGCGACGCGGCGCTGCTCCCCGGTTCTCGACGTGCGAAAGGCGGTTACGCGTGACCTCGGCGCGTCCGTCGCGTGAATGCTGCGACGTCGTGACCAAACGATTTCGACTTGGCCTACATTTCTTCAAGAGTTCGTCGCTGCGTCACGGAGCGTTTACCTCTCGTCGTTATGGTCACCGCCGTGCGAAGCGCACTTCGTGTTCCGATCACCCGCGTCGGCACATGCGTGTCGTCTCACACATGTCAACCGCAGAGTGACAGCTGCGGACACCACGAACCACCTCCAAGGAGAACCCTGTGAAACGTCATTCCGGTGCCGCGCGGCTCCTCGCGCTGCTCATGGCCGTCGGCACGATGGCCGTCGGTAGCTCGCTGCTCGCGGCGACGTCTGCCGGCGCCAGCGTCAAGATCCCCAAGAGCGGGGTGGAGACGCCGCCGACCGCGTCGCTCTCGGAAACGGGCAGCACCCTGCTCTACCCGCTCTGGAACATCTGGGAGCCGGCCTACACGGCCAAGTACTCCCAGGTGTCGCTGACCACGGCGGGCACCGGATCGGGTACCGGGATCTCCGATGCCTCCAACGGCACGGTCGACATCGGATCGTCCGACGCCTACCTCTCCCCGTCCGACGTCCAGGCGCACCCGACCTTGAAGAACATCCCGCTGGCCATCTCGGTGCAGGTCATCGCCTACCACCTCCCCGGCGTCACGGCGCACCTCAACCTGAGCGGCAAGGTGCTCTCGGCCATCTACCAGGGCAAGATCACCAAGTGGAACGACCCGGCCATCGCGGCGGACAACAAGGGGGTCAACCTCCCGGACATCCCGATCGTGGCGCTCCACCGCTCCGACGGCAGCGGTGACACCTTCATCTTCACCCAGTACCTCTCCAAGGCCGACCCCTCGGGATGGGGCACCAAGGTGAGCTACGGGACGTCCGTCCAGTGGCCGAGCACCCCCGGCGGCCTCGCCGAGCAGGGCAACGGCGGCATGGTCTCGGGCTGCAAGGCCACCGTGGGCTGCATCGCGTACGTCGGCATCAGCTACCTGTCCCAGCTGCTCGGTGACGGGCTCTTCTACGGTGCCCTGCAGAACGGCAAGGGCAACTTCGTCCTGCCGACGAAGCAGAACGTGGCAGCAGAGGCGGCGTACTTCCTCAAGAAGACCCCGCCGAGCGGGACGATCTCTCTGATCTACGGCCCGGTCAAGAACGGCTACCCGATCATCAACTACGAGTACGCCATCGTGAACACGCACCAGTCGAGCGCCTCGACCGCCAAAGCGATCCGCTCGATCCTCGAGTGGGCCATCAACAAGAACGACGGCAACAGCAGCCAGTACCTGAGCCAGGTGAGCTTCCAGCCTCTCCCGCCCAAGCTGCTGAACCAGTCGCTCAACCAGATCAAGCAGATCCAATAGGTGACGGCTGTCGGTGACGCCGCCACGGGGAGACCCGTGGCGGCGCAGCCGTCTCCGGACCCGCTCGTCCTGCGGGTCCGGAGACGGCTGCGGACGAACGAGCATCACATCTGGGCGTGGGGCGGCCGGATCGCCGCCTTCGTCCCCCTGATCGCCCTGATCCTCATCGTCGCCGTCCTCGCCGTGAAGGCGTGGCCGGCAGCCAAGGTGAACGGACCAGGTTTCCTCACGCGCTCGTCGTGGAACGTCGGGAACGCCTACGGCGCCACCGTCTACACGCACGGCGTGGCGCATCCACTCGGCGCGTCCTACGGCGCCTGGCCCGTGATCGTCGGTACCTTGCAGTCTTCGCTCATCGCCCTCGTGATCGCGTTGCCGATCTCCATCGGCGCCGCGTTCGCGCTCACCGAGCGGCTGCCCCGCATCGTGGCCGAGACCCTGCGCTACGCCATTGAGATCCTGGCCGGGGTGCCCAGCGTGCTCATCGGGTTGTGGGGAGCCCTCACGCTGGGACCGCTGTTGGCGAACCACGTCTACCCGATCATCGCCGACCACATGCCCGACGTGCCCGTGCTGCGGTACTTCCGCAACCCGGTCGGTCACGGGGAAGGGTTGCTCACCTCTGGGATCGTCCTGTCGCTGATGATCGTGCCGATCATCACGGCCACGACTCGAAATCTCTTCGCCACGGTGCCCCCCCTCCCCAAAGAGGGCGGTGAGGCGCTCGGCATGACCGACTGGGAGGTGGGGCGCAAGATCACGATCCCCTGGGTGCGCTCGGGGATCATCGGGGCCACCGTCCTCGGGCTGGGAAGGGCGCTGGGCGAGACCATCGCCGTCGCCATGATCTCGGGTTCCTTGCTCAACACCATCACGCCCAACGTCTACGGGACGATGGGCACCATCGCGGCGACCCTCGTGACCCAGCTCGACTCCGCCTTCAACGACGGCACCGGGTTCGAGGTGAAGACGCTGGCCGAGCTGGCCATCGTCCTCGTCGTGGTGCTCCTCGTGGTCAACTTCATCGCGCGACTCATCGTCCGCCGGACCGGGCGCAATGCGGCACCACTCGGAGTCGGTCTCTGATGGACGGCGCGACCACGAGCGCGGCCTATCCCAGCACACGCCGGAGGACGATCGCGAACATCGCCTTCTCCCGGATCGGCCCGATGCTGGCCCTGTTGATCATCGTCGTCCCGGTCACCTGGGTGATCGTCGACATCATCGTCAGGGCGGTCCCACACTGGCAGTGGTCCGTGCTCACCACCAACACCGAGGGAGCCACCGGAGGCCTGAAGAACGCCATTTTGGGGACCCTCGTGCTCATGGGGGGCGTCCTGCTCATCGCCGGCACCCTCGGGGTGCTCGGGGGCGTGTTCCTGGCCGAGCTGGCCGGGGTCAACCGCAAGGGGAAGGAGCGTGGGGGGCTCCTGCGCAGCGCCACCGAGGTGCTCTCGGGCGTCCCTTCCATCGCGCTCGGACTGGTGGGCTACCTCGCGCTGGTGGTGGGCCTGCACTGGGGCTTCTCGCTCCTGGCCGCGCTCCTCGTGCTCTCGGTCATGGTGATCCCCTACATCGCCCGAGGGACGGAGACGGCGGTCCGGCAGGTGCCGACGGCATACCGGGAGGGGGCGCAGGCGCTCGGCATGCCCAACGGGTACGGCCTGCGCAAGGTGGTGCTGAAGTCGGCCCTCCCGGGCATCGTGACCAGCCTCCTCATCGCGCTCGCCATCAGCGCCGGAGAGACGGCCCCGCTGCTCTACACGGCCGGCTGGTACACGGGCACGCCCAAGGCACAGCTCTTCCACCAGCCGATCGGCTACCTGACCTACCCCGTGTGGACGTTCTGGGACTACCCCTCCAACGAGGCGCACTACCTCGCCTTCGATGCCGCGCTCATCCTGATGGTGATCGTGCTCATCCTCTTGGTGCTCGCTCGGATCATCGTGAACCGCACGCAGCGCCATGCGGAGGGATCCGGCCGCTAAGCGTAGGGCTCGCCACTCCGCAGTCGACCGGACAAGACCTGGGAGTGGCGACATCTCGCTAAGGTGGCCTCCGGTCGCCGGGCCGGCCGGCGCCGCCGGACGCGCACTGCGAGCCGACACCTGATTCCCGGGACACCTGAGGAGGAATGTTGAGCGCTGGACCCGAGTGGGGACCACTGGCCCGCCTGGCGGGCATCTGGGAGGGCGAGAAGGGCGAGGACGTCGCCTATGCCAACGAGACCGGCAAGATCGGCCTGACTCCCTTCCGCGAGCACGTGGACTTCAAGCCCTTCGGTCCGGTGGAGAACGGCCCGCAGGTGCTCTACGGGCTCGACTACCGCATGGCCGCCTGGCGCCGCGACGAGGAGAACCCCTTCCACACCGAGGTCGGCTACTGGATGTGGGACGTCCGCGACAGCGAGGTCGTGCGGTGCTTCCTCATCCCACGCGGTTCGGCCGTGGTGGCCGGTGGGGTGGTGGCGGCCGACGCCACGAAGTTCACCCTCGCGGCGCGGGTGGGCAGCCAGACCTACGGGATCCTGGCCAACAACTGGCTCGACAAGAACGCCCAATCGGTGAGCTACGAGGTAACGATCGACACGAGCGTCGACGACGAGTTCACCTATTCGGAGACGACGGTGATCAAGCACGCCAAGGTAGCGGAGGAGGTCATCCACACCGACCGCAACACGCTGCGGCGCATCGCAGACGCCTAGACAGTCCCGCAGGCAGCCGACCGCCGGCGCCCAGAGCGCAGACAGCCAGGGAGGTACGACATGTTCGAGTGGTCCGAGGAGCAGCTGGCAATCCGCGACGCCGTACGGCGCTTCGTCGAGGAAGAGGTCAAGCCGAACGTCGAGGAGCTCGAGCACGGCGAGACACCTCCCTACGAGGTGATCCGCAAGCTGTACCAGACGTTCGGACTCGACGCCCTGGCTCGTGACTCGGCCAAGCGCGCCATCGAGCGCAAGGCGGCAGGATCGGAATCGAGCGCCGGGGCCTCGGGCAAGACCTCGGGCAAGGCCGCGGGCAAGGCCGCGGAGAGAGCCGAGGGCGGGTCCAACGCGGCCATGACCCTCATCCCGATCATCGAGCTGTGCCACTACTGCCCGGGCATCGTCACCGCTCTCGGGGTGAGCACCGGGCTGGCCGGCGGCACGATCATGAAGAGCGGCACGCCGGCGCAGATGGAGCGCTGGGGACTCGATCTCATGACGCTCGACAAGGTCGGCGCGTGGGCCATCACCGAGCCCGACTCCGGCTCGGACGCGTTGGGCGGCATGAAGTCGACCGCCGTGCGCGACGGTGACGAGTACGTCCTCAACGGCAACAAGACGTTCATCACGAACGGCCCCTACGCCGACACCATCGTCTTCTACGCCAAGCTCGACGACGGGAGCGACACGCCGCTGCGCCAGCGGCCCGTCCTCACCTTCATCCTCGACTCGGGCATGCCAGGGCTCGAGCAGTCGAAGCCCTTCCGCAAAATGGGCCTGCACTCCTCCCCGACCGGTGAGCTGTTCCTGTCCGACGTGCGCGTCGCAAAAGACCGGCTCCTCGGCGAGTCCGAGGGCAAGCCGGGCGGCAACGAGGGCCGCGAGAGCGCCAAGGGCAACTTCGTCACCGAGAGGGCGGGGGTAGCCGCGATGTCGCTGGGTCTTATCGAGGAGTGCCTCAAGCTTTCGATCCAGTACGCCAAAGACCGCATGCTCTGGGAACGTCCGATCTCGGAGTTCCAGCTGATCCAACTGAAGCTGGCGAAGATGGAGATCGCCCGGCTCAACGTCGAGAACCTCGTCTTCCGTCACGTCGAGATGGCGGCCGCCGGCAAGAGCCTGACCCTGGCCGAGGCGTCGGCCATGAAGCTCTACTCGGCCCAAGCCGCCTCCGAGGTGGCCATGGAGGCGGTGCAGCTCTTCGGAGGCAACGGCTACATGTCCGAGTTCCGGGTGGAGCAGCTGGCGCGCGACGCCAAGGTCTTCCAGATCTACGCCGGGACCGACGAGATACAGGTGACGCACATCGCCCGTGACCTGCTGAGCCGCTGAGCCCTCCGTCGTGAGCGAGCTGTTCGGAGCGTCACCGGCCGACGTCGTCTTCGACGACATGGTGGACAAGCGCCGCACTCTGCACCGCCACCCCGAACTGGCCTTCGCGGAGCACGAGACGACGGCGATGATCCGCTCGCACATGGCCTCACTCGGGGTGCCCGAGGTGCTGCGCACCACCAAGACCGGCGGCATCTTCGCCTTCGACGGAGGCAGGCCCGGGCACAGCGTGGTGCTCAGGGGCGACATCGACGGGTTGCCGGTCCAAGAGGACCAAGCGCGCCCGGTGCACTCCGAGGTCGAAGGGGTGATGCATGCCTGCGGCCACGACGTGCACGTGGCGTCCATGCTCGGCGCGGCGTCGCTGCTGGCCTCACGACGCGAGGAACTCCCTGGAAGGTACATCTTCCTCTTCCAACCGGCCGAGGAGGCGCTGTGCGGGGCGAAGCGGATGCTCGAGGGCGGCGCGCTGAGCGTCATGGAAGGCGCCCGTCTGGTCGGGTTCCACGTGACCTCGCAGGCTCCCCTCGGCTATGTCGCCCTGCGGTCTGGCATCGCCATGTCCGAGGCGAACTCGCTGCGCATCACGTTGAGCGGGCCGGGTGGGCACGGTGCCCAACCTTCGGCGCAGGGTGACGTCATCCGGGCCGCGGCTGCGCTGGTGGGCCGGCTAGGCGAGGTCGCCGCCGGGCTGCGCTACGAGGAGGTGGACTGCGTGTGCACCGCCGGGACCGTCCACGCCGGTACCGCCGTCAACGTGGTGCCGACCACGGCGCGGGTGACGGGCACGCTACGCACCTTCACCGAGAACCAGCACGAAGAGGCGCTCGTGCGCCTGCAGGACCTCTGCGACCGGATCGGTGACGAGCAGGGCGTCCATGTCGAGCTTGAGGTGCCCGAACACACCCGGGCCGTGGTGAACGACGCCGAGGCCACGGCGATCGTCGAGGCCGAGGCCAGTGTGGTGCTCGGTCCCGACCACGTCTTGCGGATGCCGCCCGCCACCCCGAGCGACGATGTGAGCGAGTTCCTGCGCCACCTGCCCGGCTGCTACTTCTTCGTCGGAGGCGCCCCCGCCGACGGTTCGGGCAGCATGCACCACAGCCCGACCTTCCGGGTCGAGGACGAGTCGCTCCGTGTGGGCGCCAGCGTGCTCGCGCGCAGCGCATTGGCATTGGCCACCTCATGAAGCCGGCGGGCAGAATGGCCCGATGACGTCCTCCGACCTCTTCGATATCGCAGGGAAGACCGCCCTCGTCACCGGCGGGAGCCGTGGCATCGGCAGAATGATCGCCGAGGGTTTCGTGGATGCCGGTGCTCGGGTCTACATCTCGTCGCGTAAGGCGCAGGTGTGCGAGGAGGTCGCCGCCGAGCTCTCCAAGAAGGGGTCGTGTGTGGCCATCCCCGCCGACCTGTCCACCGAGGCCGAGTGCCGGCGTCTCGCCGAGGAGATGGCGGGGCGGGAGGACTCACTGGACATCTTGGTGAACAACGCCGGCGCGACCTGGGGCGCACCACTCGAGGAATTCGACGAGGCGGCCTTCGAACGTGTGCTGGCGTTGAATGTCAAAGGCGTGTTCCACCTGACCAAATTCCTCGTGCCGCTACTGCGGGCAGCGGGCACCGTCGAAACACCGGCACGGGTGATCAACATCGGTTCGATCGATGGGATCGCTGTGCCGACGCTGGAGACCTACTCCTACTCCTCCTCCAAGGCGGCGGTGCACCAGCTGACACGACACCTGGCCAAGCGCCTGGCCCCGGAGATCACGGTGAACGCCATCGCGCCCGGCCCATTCGAGTCCAAGATGATGGCGGCCACCCTCGAGGCCTTCGGCGAGCAGATCGTCGCCAGCGCACCGCTCAAGCGCATCGGCCGGCCCGACGACATGGCGGGCGCCGCCATCTACCTCTCGTCGCGGGCCGGGGCGTACCTGACCGGCGCCGTCATCCCGGTCGACGGGGGAATAGCCACCACTCGCTGAGACGCCGCCACGGCGAGGACGCACGACTACAGGGGGTCAACACCGTGTTGCTGCTTCACCAGGTCCACCAGGTCGCCGGCGCCGAGGAGGATGCCTTCGACGAGGCCTTCCGCGACGAGTACCTGCCGGCGCTGGCGAAGTCGGACGGTTCGCGCCTGCTCTGGTACCTGCGGCTGGCCCACGGCACCGGGCAGGCCTACACGGTTGTCTCCATCACAGGGTGTCGCGACGCGACCGCCTGGGCCGAGTTGGCCGAGCGCGTACGGGGCGGCGACCTGGCGCCATGGTCGGCCAAGGTCGACGCCATGCGGCACTCGACGGTGGCCAAGGTGATCCAACCGGTTCCGTGGTCACCGCTGCAGGACATCGACCTCACTTCGGTGCCGACCGACGCGCGGTCACACAAGAATTCCCTCTTCATGGAGGACACGGCCTGGCCGTTCGCTGGTGGCCTGCAGGCCTATCTCGACAAGGCCGGCACGCTCTACGACCACACGTTGAGCAGCCAGAAGGAGGAGGGCACGGGCATGATCGAGCTCGAGGCCGCCTTCCAGCCCGTCTTCGGTACGCACCAGACGACCGAGGTCATTCTCTGGCAGCGCGTGGTCAACCCGAAGGCGGTCATGTGGATGTTCTCCCACGATCTGCCACCGGAGGCCTCGGCGCCGGGGACATGGCTGCACGACGCGCTGAAGGTACGAGACCGCTGGGAGAGCCGGCTGCTGCGCAGTGCGGCGTGGTCACCGCTGTACTGAGGCGGCGACCGGTCTCGCCGGCGATACCGGCTCGGTGGCGACGGCTAGGCCGGCGACGCCGTGAAACGCATCGGGAAGTGGTCGATGGAGCGAATGCCCGGCGTGTAGGTGAGCGTGTGTCCCGGTTCGATCTCGTAATCGGGGATCCGCTTGTGCCACTCGCGCAATGCCACCCGCAGCTCGAGGCGGGCCAGGTGCGAGCCCAGGCAGCGGTGGATGCCACCACCGAAGGCGATGTGGGGGTTGACGTCGCGGTCGAAACGAACGACGTCACCGTCGGGAAACTCGGCTTCGTCGGTGTTGGCCGAACCGATCATCACCATCACCTGGTCACCCGGGTGCACCGGGCAGCCGCTGATTTCGGACTCGGCCACGGCGACACGGGCGATGCCCATGACCGGAGTCTCCCAGCGCAGGAGCTCCTCGACGGCGTTGGGGATGAGCGACGGGTCCTCTACAAGTTGGCGCCGGTGCTCAGGGTGCCGCGCCAGGAAGGCGAACATGCAATCGAGCGTCGCCGTGACGGTGTCGAGGCCCGCGATGAGGAACAGGAAGCAGATGTCGAGAATGTCCTCGCGGGTCAGCCGGTCGCCGTCCACCTCGGCATCGAGGAAGTGCGACAGCAGGTCGTCGCGACGCTCCACCTCGCGCTCGTCGAGGACGTGGTCGAAGTAGTCGTAGACCGAATCCGCGATCTTCTGCTGGTACTCGCTGGCGGTCTTGGTGCCGTAGCGCCTCCCGGTGACATGGTCGGGACGGATGATGCCGTCCTTCATGGTGAGGAAGGTCTCGAGCTCCTCGAGGGGAAGGCCGAGCAGCGTGAGGAAGACCTCCGAAGGGAAGGGGATGGAGAACTGCTTGGCGAAATCCACCTGGCCGTCGTCGATGAACCGGTCGATCAGGCGGTTGACGAGCGTCGCCACCTCGTCGTCCATGGCCTGCATCTTGCGCGGGGCGAAGATCGGGTCGAGCAGCTTGCGGAACTTCTTGTGCTCGGGCGGGTCGATCTGCAGAGGGATCATCGGCCGCTTGTTCTTGAGATCGACCGCGTCCATGTTGGACGAATAGATCTCGGGATGCCGGAGGGCCTCCATGATGTCCTCCTTGCGAGTGAGGAGGACTCCACGACCGCCCATCGGCAGGTCGTCGATGGGCAGCACCGGCGTCTCGTCGCGGAGCGCCTTCCAGACCGGCTGCGGATCCGCGGCCATCTCCGGGCCCATGGCCGCCATCGCCCCGGAACCGTAGCCGTCCTGCTCGGCGGCCTCGGCCTCAGTGTTCTCCAAGGTCTCTGACATGTGACTACTCCCTTACTCCGATGTGATCTGAAGAATGCGGTTGACGGACTTCACGAGCGACATGCCATCTGACTCGGGGATGATCCAGCTCGATGCGAAGAGGCGCACAATGACGTCAACGACCTGGTCGCGCTCGAGATCTCCGGCGGCCACGGCCGGTACGCGGCCGAGGGCGTCACCCAGACGGATCACGAGCTCGGTCCGCAAGGCCGGGAGGTTGTCGAGCAAGTAGCTCATGACGAAGCCGGATTCGGTCTCGAAGAGCGGGCGGCACGGGTGTGACGCGATGAAGTCGAAGGCGTACGCCATGAACGCCGCTATGCGCTCCTCGGGTCGCTCCTTCGTGGCCAGCACGGCGTCGAGCCCGTTGCTGAAGCGCACCGCGTCATAGTCGGCGGCACCGGCCACCACGTGGTCCTTGCTCGGGAAATAGCGGTACAGGGTCCCGCGCGAGACGCCGGCGGCCTCGGCGATCTCCTGCATGCCGAGCCGACGCACGCCGCGCCGGCCGACGAGACCAAGTGCGGCGACGAGGATTCGCTCCTCGGTGGGACTGAACGACCGCGCGGAGAGCGGGCCTGCTGCCCCGACCCCCGACGGGGGCGCCGCCTGGAGCGTCGCCGTCACCGGGTGGACACTTTAGACACTTTCTGTCCCGTTTGTCTTGAGCAACTGATTGCCCAGGGACGACGCGGTGCTGGCTGCCTAGGAAGCAGGCGGCGGCGCCAGCCCCGGCGCCGACCCGTGGCCCGACTCGGTCGAGGGCAGCCGGGTTCGACCGCTTCGGGCCGAGAACCACCTGCGCCGCAGCGCGGGCACCACGAAGAGGGCGATCAGGCCGACCAGGCCGAGCAGAGTGGCCAGCAGGCCGAGCGTGTCGGCGGGCGAGCTGCCGTAGGAGAGCGTGACCTCATGGCTCGTCGGGACCACCACCATCAGGTTCGGCGTGACCCGGTAGGGACCCTCGGCCCCGCTGGCGTGCCAGTTGGGGAAGTAGGAAACCTTGACGAGCACGGGGGTCCCCACTCGTGACACGCGGAAGTGCACGCTCGAATTGGTCTGGACGACACCGGTGACACGTGTCGTGCCCACGTGTTTCACCGTCGTCTTGATGTGCGACACCGAGGTACGCGGCCACGAGGGCGGACCGTCCTGGGCCAGCTCAACGTTCCAGCGGGAGGGGTTGTCGTACCAGGCGAGTGACGGCGCCAACCAACCGGACGGCGCCGGGTTGACCCCCGAGAGCACGACCGGGTCATTGGCCAGGGGCGTGACGAGCGGAGAGTTCTTGACCAGATAGATGTCCCATGTCGTCTTGGTCGGGGACCCGCTGTAGTCCGAGGCCCACGGGCCGGTCTGCGCGATCAGCTTCAAGGCCGGATCGGCGGCGGCCTGCTGCTCGACCTCGGGCGTCTCGGCCATGAAGTACCGCACGCCGAGAAGCTGCAGGTGTTGCACTCCGAGGGAGACGTCGAGCGGACCATAGGGCAGGCCCACCTCGGGCTCGGAAGGTGCAAGGGAGAGCTCGGCCTGGTTGATGAAGTGGTAGGGCGTCGTGGTGGAGGACTCGAAGAGGAGACCTTCCATGGAATCGATGCACCCGTTCGTCCAGTAGGGCAGGAGCATGAGCGCCTCGGGCGTGCCGAAGCGGTTCTCGCTCGAGCTGTACTCCCACATGGCACGCCCACAGCCGTATCTCTTGCCAACCGACTGCATCGTCTGCATGATCGAGTGGTACTCGTTCCATGACGCCTGGCCCTGGTACCCGACGTAATTGAAGTGCGACCAGTTGGTCACCTCGTTCGGCCCGTAGGTGACGGGGAGGGCCGAAGCGGGAACGACGAAGGGGGGCACAACGATCGCCATCACCGCCAGCAGTCCGAGGATGGCACCGCCGACCGCGGCGGGTGCCCAGGGGCCAGCCGGCACCGGACGGACCCTTCGTGCCCGTCTGGACGGGGCGTTCTTCGGTGTCCACCCCTCGGCTACCGACCCAGTGTCCCGAACCGTGCTGTCCTCACCGGTCCGAGCCCAGGCTTCGGTCTGCATCCCTCGTGATCGCATTGGTGTCACCGGTTCGAGGGCCGCGACCCCGCGCCGCCGCCAGGCCTCCGCGACAACGATGCACAGTGCCCCAAATGTCCAGGCTGCCATCAGGTATACGGAGATGAACCACAGCGGCAAGAGCCGGACGTTGTAGAGGCTCCCCTGAGGATCGGTCGCCGTGGCGATCGCAGAAGCCACACCGAGCAGAACCAGGGTGATGCCGAAGCGGCTACGCAGGTAAATCGCTAGCGGCACCCCGATGCCTGCCACGACCAGCGCCCAGGCATCCGCCTCTCGGAAGTACTGCGCCCAGCCCTCGACGTTCGTGTACCCCATGGACGTCGTGTAGGCATGATCGAGCCCGAATGGCACAAGCCAGAAACCGGAGAGCAGGAGACCGACGCCCACGGTGGACACGGCCCACCACAGGGTGCGGGTCCATGGAACCGCCGCTCGGGGCTCGTTATTGCGCCACAAGAGAGCGCTGCCATCGGTGATGCGCCAGCGCTTCGGCAACAACTCGATGACCGTCAAGATCACTGCACCGCCGAGGGCGTACCAAGCAGGCACGATGTGCGACAGGGTGCAAGCCGCCAGCACCACTGCCGCCCAACCTCTGTAGCGCCCCTCCCGCACTGCGTACGCGAAGAGACCGAGGAAGAGGATGGCGAGAGACAGGCTGAACGAGAACGAGTATTCCCCCGCCAAGGTCGAGAACAGGTTCCCGCCGTAGATGGTGAATGTGTAATCGAACAGGAACGGCAGCGTTGCTGCGGCGAGCAACGCAGGGATAGGAGGACGCAGGCGGAACAGGCGGCCGCAGGCCCAGGCGCAGATCGGGAGAAGAACCGAACCGAGGATCGTGCCCAGCTTGAAAGCCACGCCGTACGGGACGATCCAACCCGCGATGGCGATGAAGAGGTCCGGCAGCGTGAAGTAGAAGGTGTAAACGGGAAAACCGTCGTACCAGCCGGGGTCCCAGCCGGTCACATGGCCATGGGTCAGGAGCGTCTCGAGGAACTTGGGCATCGCGATGTGCGCGCCCGTGTCCCCGCCAGTGGTCGTCGTGTTGGTGAGCAGCAGGCTCGGGTGGAGCTGGGACAGCGTGACGACGATGACGCTGACGATGGTCACGGCCGTGATCAGTCCGGGTAGCCACCACCACTCCGAGCGTCCCCGATCCCCGAGAGCCGTCGGCGGGGACATGGTCTGGGGGGCGCCGGCTGCGCTCTGGGTCGGGTCGGCGGTACCGGTACTCACATCGTGTCCGCCCTGCTCAAGCACGAGCGAACGAGCATGAGCAGAGGACGCCTGGGTCGAGCCGCGTCCCGCATACGTCCGACCACATCGGGATCACGATACTGGCCGGGCCTGCCAATGAGGCCTCGCGGTCTCAGGACCGAGCAACACACCTGACCAGCAAAAAGGGCTCGGTCACGCCATCCGGAGATGGACCCGAGACCAGGCGGACTCGGATCACTCGATGGGTCGAGGATCTACCGGGCCGCGGAGAGAGCAGGCGGCGGGTCCTCGGCTCCGGACGTCAACGCGGAGTCGAGTCGATGTGCGGAACGCCGCAGCGACCGGAAGAGGCGCTGGCGGCGCACCTCGCCGTTCTCCGTGTCGAGGTAATAGGCCACTCCGAAGCCGAGGGCGGAAACCAGGATCCTTCCTGTGGTTCTCCTCGCCCGCCGCGCCCGCCTGTTCGCCGAACTGAGGAATCGATGCCCGTTGACGTGCATGGCGCAGCCCTCCTTTTGGGGCAAGTACCCGTGAAATCTCCCGCCGAAACCCCGATCGGTGCCCCACAGGCCGCCCTGGGGCCAGCCTGGGGCCATCCTGGGTCACGCCGACAACTCGAGGTCAGGCGTCGACAGCCCGCGGTCAGGCGAAGTGCCAGAGCCTCGGCTTTTCAACCCCCGTTTGCCATTTGGACCCGCACCGAGGGGCGAGTCGGTTCTCGGTGTATTCGGCGAGCCGTCCGTATTGTCCGCAGCTGTATACGCGGCACCGGGACGCGCGTATACAGCCGGACACAGGTGGGGCGCCGGGTCGGATACCGGCGCAAACGACAAACCCCGCCGGCGGCGTATACACCCGGACGAGACACGTCCCATCAGGGCATTCGGCTCAGACGGATCTCGACGCAGCTCGATGCGGCTCGGCGGACGCCGAAGGCCCCCTCGCCGGTACGAGTCCGGCGAAAAGACGGGGTGGCCCTCCAGAACGGGGGCGCAACGGAGCTGGCGTGCCGATCAGGACATCTGGGCCAGGATCTTGGCCTTCTGGTCGGCGAACTCGGCCTCGGTCAAGATGCCCTGCTCCTTGAGGTTGGCCAGCTCCTTGAGCTTGTTGATCAGCTCGTCGGAGTCAGCCGCCGGCGCGGCAGGAGGCGCGGCGGATGGTGCCTGCTGCGTCTCCTGCTGCTGATCCTGCTGGGCCCATTTGTTCTGCTGGCGGCGGTTCACACGGCCCGCCACGGCGGAAGCGGTGCCGGCGATGACCGCCGTGCGTCCGACCGTTCGCAGGACGGGGCGTCGCATCAAGGGCATGGTCGTCCTTCCTTTCTCGGTGAGCTCTCTTGTCGATCAGTGCTCGTCGGTCTCGGTGAGTTCCGCTCGGCCGGAGGCTCAGCTCGCAGCGGCCCGGGCCAGCTCATCGAGCGCGACTTCGACCAGCGGAGCCGGGATCCGCGCCGAGTCGAGGACGACACCGCCCGATTCGCGCACTGCGTCGGCCAGCGGCCGGGCCCAGACGTCCTCCCAGACGATGACCAACGCCGAATTGCCCTCGGGCAGGTCGGATGCCACGTGCTCGAGGTCTTCCATGTTCACCAGGCCCCCGACCTCGCCCTCGAGGTCGTCGAAGCCGGCCAGCTCGTCCAACTGATCGAACTCGATGCTGACGGTATCGCCCTGCTCGTCCTTGGCGACGAAGACCAGATCGAGGATCCGGACCAGTCCGCTCTCGATCAGTTTCGCCACTTCCGGCGCAACACTGCCATTGAACTGGTTGCCCGGAAACGCGATCACCGTATAGCTCACGGGTCCCATCGACATCTCGGCCTCCTCTCCTCGTCCTCTTTCGTACCTACTGTGTCCGTGTCCGTCTGCGTCGGGCGACGGACTCGGACTCGATCGACTCGACGGGCTAGCTGCTCAGAATCTTGGCCTTCTGGTCCTCGAACTCTGCGTCGGTCAGTACGCCCTGGGCCTTGAGGTCGGCCAACTTGGCCAACTGCGATGCGCTGTCGGAACCCGGCGTGCCGGCGGCCTGGCGCACGTACTCGTCGAAGGCCTTCTGCTGCTGGGCCGCGTCCTGCGCTGCCCGCTCGTGCATCTTGCCGCCCCGGGCGATCAGGTACACGAACACACCCAAGAAAGGCAGGATGATCACGAAGATCACCCACAGCGCCTTGGCCCAGCCACCGATGTCGCGGCTGCGGAAGATGTCTATGAAGACCGTGATCAGCAGCCAGATCCAGATGATGAAGAGGAAGAAGTACAACATCGTCAGGAAGGCATCGAGAACCGGGTAGCTCGCGGCAAGCATGAGTGCTCCTTGGGTTTGTGGACGTCGCTCGGGGCACGCCTCTCTGGCGTTCAACCCCTATTCTGCCCGAACCCGAGCTCCCTTTCCGAATCGGAGAACCGCGAAAGATTCCGGCCCGTTGGCGCCGGGCGGCTCCGGGCAGCTCCGGGCGGCCCGCCTCAGACGCCTTCCTCGGCGTGGAGCCGCCCGCTCTTGCAGGCCTTGACGAACGCCTCGTAGTCCCGCTCGTTCTGGTCGGCGTAGGTCTCGGCGAAGCGCACCAGCGCCTTGTCGAACGTCGGCTTCGAGCCCAGATAGGCCGCCATGGCGATCCGGTCGCCCGAGCGGGCGTGGGCCCGGGCCAGGCTGTGGCCGCACAGTTCGGCGTAGGTCTTCATCCCCTCCGGAATGGCGGAATCCGGGTCGACCGAACCCTTCCAGTCCTGGAGCTGGCGGATGTAGAAATCCCGCGGAACGCCGTCAACCCCGTGGGCACGCTGCCAGCCCAAGAAGATGTCGCTCGCAGCCTGCATCAGGCGCTGACCCGCCACGACCCGTGCGCCGTGGTTCTCATAGGCGCTCTTCTTCAAGAACCGTTCCAGCACGGATGCCTCGGCTTCCTTGGCCTGGAGGAACAGGACGTCGTCGTGACGCGGCCCGTGGAGCAACAGGACCCAGGCACGGGTGCCGACGCTGCCGACGCCCACGACCTTGCGGGCCATCTGGCTCACGGTGAACTGTTCGAGCAAATGACGTCGGTCGGTGGGCAGACTCTGGCGGTACAGACGGACAACGTCGTGGAACAGGCTGACAAGGCGCTCCGATTCGGCCTCGGGATAGAGCTCCTCCACCGGCACGATAAGCGGTGGATCACTGACGATGCGACGCTCGCCATCGACGACGTAGGTCAGCTTGTCGAGTGCCTTCATGGAGTCCTTGGTGTGGGCCTTGGTGACGAGCTTGGTCGCGGTGGCGGCCATGTGCTGCCCCGCCTTCGAACGCGTCGCAACCGCATCGCGCCGCAGCGCGTCGACGATGGTCTCGACCTCGATGCGGCTGTACCAGACCTCCAAGTTGTTCAGCATCGCCATGAGCCGCATGGCATCGCGGTACACGCGACCCAGGCTGCGGACGGCTTCGGCCCGCACGTCTTTGTCGAACCCGCGCTGGCGTGCCGCCACGACCAGGCTGGCGGCCAGGCGCTTGATGTCCCATTCCCACGGGCCGGGCAGCGTCTCGTCGAAGTCGTTGCAGTCGAACACGAGCTGGCGTTCTGGTGTACCGAACACGCCGAAGTTGGAGAGGTGCGCGTCACCGCAGATCTGGGCGGTGAGCCCCGACCGCGGGGTGGTCGACAGGTCGGACGCCATGATCAGGGCGGCGCCCCGGAAGAACGTGAAGGGCGAGACCAACATGCGGCCGTAGCGGATGGGCACCAGCTCGGCGACCCGAGTCCGCGCCTGGTCCTCGAGCAGGGCCACCGGATCGGGCCGGTCGGCCGCGGTCTCGTACCAGCCCTGGCTGACACGTGGCACCGACGACCGCGCCGCCTTCCCCTTGGCCTTGCTCTCCTCGTCGCTCAGGTGGTGCACGGCCCGCGGGACGGGCGTGTCCGCCAGCCTGATCTGCTCTTCAACCGTCATGGCCGACTCCTCCGACTTCTCACTGGCATGCGGTGTCGCCTCCTTGCCCCCGCTGAAGGCTATGCAGCGACGGCACCGGCCGCGGCGCCGATCGAGATGGCGTCTTCGGGGTCCCGGTCGACGGGGTGACCATGGACGGCGTCACAATGAAGGTCGGCGACAGGACGCGAGGAACGATGGCCACGGTGAACGACGACGATCGGAGCACGGCATGCGGCTCCGGCACTCCCACGTCCACCACGTCCACCACGTCCACCGCGCCCACCTCAGCGCCCACACCATCGCCTGCAGCCTCCCAGGTTGGGCCAGCCTCCCAGGTCGGGCCGGTGAAGCCGGACGGGCGACGCACCCGACGCGAGCGCATCGGGGCGGCCATCCTGCGTCTGATCGAAGCCATCCGGCGCAGCGACGACGACGCGGTCGAGCGGGCCGTCCTCGACCTGAGCCGGCGTCACCGCTGGCTCGCCCCGCTCGGGCTCATCGTGGGTGCGTTCCTCATGCTGTTCCAGGGGCTGAAGCTCCTCATCACCAACTGGCGCCTGACCCTGGTCCAGATCGTCCCCGCCATGTGGATCTGGGTCGCCATGCTCGACATCAAGATCCACGTCCTGCACCACCGCCAGTTCAACATCATCCGAGGTCCACTCCTCATCCCAGCCGTGCTCGCCGTCACGGCGCTCACCGCCGCCAGCTTCTACCTCAACGGGGTCTTCGCCTTCGCCATCTCCGAGCCGGGTGAGCCGCGCATCCGACCCGCTTTCACCAAGGCCAACCAGCACCTGGGCACCATCCTCGTGTGGGGCGTGTCGGTCGGGCTGGCGCTCTCGTACTCCACGCTCATCGTGACGCGCTGGGGTCATTGGCCTTTCGTCCTCAGCCAGAGCATCGTCGTCGGCATCATGATGCTCTGCTACCTCGCCGTGCCGGCCCGCATCGTCGGCATCGAGAAGACGACCAGGAACAGGCGCGACAAGCTGGCGGCCACGGTTGTCGGCGGTGCCATGGGTGCAATCGTCTGCTCGCCGCCCTACATGCTGGGTCGCTTCGGCATCTTGATGCTCGGCTGGCGCTACCTCTTCTGGCTCGGCATCGTCTTCATCGTCGTCGGAGCCGCCCTGCAGACCGGCGTGACGAGCGCGGTCAAGGCGGTGAAGTTCTCGGCCAAGCTCATCGGCTCACCACAGCACCCACCGACCACGGGCGAGACGGCAGCGGACGAGACGGCCGCGGGCCAGGCGGGTTGAGCAGGGTCAGGAGCCCGTCAAGCGCAGCGTCCGCCGCCAGATCTGCACGAGCACGGCGACCGGCTCCTCAATGTCGACGCCGGCGCTCCCCCCATAGACGTCGAGGAGGTAGCGATCGATCAGCGCCGACAGGGCACGGATCGTCTCGCCAGGCCGGTCGCACTGGGCCCGGTCGGCCGCGATCAACGCGTCGAGATGCGCCACCCCCGGCTCGACAAGGCCGTCGAGGACGGCCCGCCAGGCATCGTGCACGTCGGGTCCGGCGCCGGCCGCGTCGGAAAAGGCCTGCATCAGCCGGCCGTGATCACGGTACACGCGGGCGATACGCCGTCCCGATTCGACCAGCTGCGCGTCAGGGTCGTCCGCCGCCAGCCAGTCGGCCGCGGCGGCGTCGAGCTCCTCGGCGATGCCCGCCATATGACGCAGCATGACGCTCTCGAGGTCGGGGAAGTAGCGGTAGAAGGCCGTACGACCGAGACCGGCCACATCCATGACGTCCTCCACGGTCAGGTCGCGGAAGCGTCGCTGTTCGAGCAGGGCCTCGGTGGCATCGAGGATCGCCTGCTCGGTGGCCGCACGCCGCTGCTGCGCCACGGTGCGGGTGCGGGAGCGCGTCCGTGTCGGCATCACGCCCTCCGCAGCGCCTCGAAGCTGTACCCCGCCGAGGCCCAGCGCCGGGCGTGCGGCAGCTGTTCGTCGAGCCAGAAGGCGTCGTCCTCGGTGACAACCAGCAGCTCCTCGAATTTCACCCCCACCCCGTCACGTCCGACGTGCGGTTCGACCGCCCACACGCCGGGCGAGGCCTTGAAGTCGCTGAACGAGGTGTCGTTCCACACCGGGTAGGCCGTGCCGTCGTCGAGAGCGGTCACCCCCGCCGCAAGCAGCCCCTCGGCGGCAGCGGCGCCGTAGCCGGGCAGCGGGGAGGGCCGGTCGGGATCACGGTCCAGTGGGAAGACGAGGTGCCCGAGCGCCCGGTCCGGGTAGTGCTCGTGGCAGTTGCGCCACCCGCGCTGGGCCAGGAGGAAGTCGAGCTCGCGGTAGAGCGAGAGCATGGTCTCGCCGGCCTGTACGCCCTCGAGCAGAAACGCCCGGATGCGCGGCAGGGCCCGGTCGAGGTCGTCGAACAACGGGTTGGCCCCGAAGACGCACGAGTAGCCGACGTCGGCGGGGATGCCGTCGGCCACCGGACCGAGGTCGATGATCACCGGCGTGCCCTCGGCCAGCTTGGCCTCCGTGGCGGCGAACGGCGGAGGCGGACCGACCCGCGCCGCCGCCGGGCCGCGCGCGCTGCCCCGATGGCGGGCCCATCCGGATTCGAGCAGCGTGCGCCCACCGAACCAGACGTAGGGCTCGTGGAAGACCTGGCGGACGCCGTGGCGGTCCTGGGTCGCCAGGACGAGATCGCAGGCGTCGGCCTCGGTCATCCCGTCCCAGAGCCGGGACTCGACCTCCATCGCGATGTCGTACGCCAGGCGCTGGACCTGACGGAACCGGTCGAGCTCCACGGTCGAGTAGGGAAAGGTGCTGGTGGACACTTGGCGTGGTTCCCCTGACAGGCGCTCGAACCGTTGTGACGTGGTGTCACCCAGACTGTCACAGGACCTCGGCCTCAGCCAGTTGCCGGGACGGGCGCCGTCAAGGCTGCCGCGCGGTGCGGGGTCACTCGGCGACGAGGGCGTCGGTCAGCCCTTCGAGACCCTCGAAGACGGCCGCCTGCTCGGGCGCCAACCCGTAGCGCGCCGCCAACGCGGCCGGCGCCGTGTAGCTCACCTTGGTGCCGTCCTCGTCCCCCCACACGAGGACCTTGAGCGGGAGGTCGAGCGCCACCAGGGGGATGGCGTCCATGATGCCGGTCCCGGCGGCCGGGTTGCCGAAGATCACCAGGGTCGTCTCTCTCAGGTCGAGGCCCACGGCGCGTGCCGCTTCCCGCTGGTCGATGACGGCGAAGACCTTCAGCCCCCTGTCGCCCAGGATCGCCTCGAGCGCGGTGACCGTCTCGGCGACCGAGCGCGGGCTGACCTTCGTGACGATGCCGGCGGGCCCGGTCACCGTCTGTCCGGGTCTGCCATCGCCCGTGTTTCCACCCTAGGACGCGACCGCCCGCCGCACCTGTCGCGTCGCGTGGTTCTCGCGAAGCCGCTCCGCCGTCTCGCGGTCGCGCAGGGGCATCCCGATGCCGATCGGAAGTGCCGAGCTCGGGTCGTTCCGGCACTGCGGGCACTCCACAACCCACATGCGGTCGGACCGCTGTGCGATCTTCGGGTGGTGGTTCTGCATCGCCACGCTCCTGCGTCTTCCCCGGCTGGGCGCAACCATAGTGAGCGACCCTTCCGAGGGAAAATGGGGCCTGCGCCCCTCGACGGTTCCTCGTTCGGCACGGGTCACCCAACGATCGTTTGGCAGTGCGGGATCGACCTCTCGGCCCGTTCCCAGGGCCGACGTTCGCTCGCCTACGTGCCGCTCACCAGTCCGTAGATGCTCACGGCCATCAGGTACAGACCCAGGGCGACCGAGAGGAACACGATGGCCTCGTCGCGGTGGCGCGTGATCCAGCCGAGGAGCGCTTGCAACGAAGTCTGGACCTCGGCCGGGCGCAGCGCGGCGTAGGTCTCCATCACGAGGTAGCTCGCCGAGCACAAGAGGCAGAAGGCAAAGACGGCGAAGTACTCGAGGGGGCTGGAGAGCTTGGCCTCGGTGATGGTCGAGACGCCGGCGGCCACCATGACCCAGGGCTGGAGGAGAAAGGCGAGCCCGGCAGCCGCCAGCGGGTTGATGCGGTTGATGCCGCTCATCCAACGCGGCTCCTTCTTGGGCGTCGCCGTGCTCGACGACGGCCGGCCCCGGCCCCGCCGCCGGTATCCGATGAAGACGAGGATGGCGCCAGCCGCCAACTTGACGCTCAACGCGGCGGTCGAAGGGTTGCTGTGGGGGATGAGTGGCTTGCCGCCGGTGAGCGCCACCGTCGCCGCCACGATGCCGACAAGCGTGACCATCCAGCCGAGGACGTAACCGAGGCCCTTGAGCAACCCTCCTTCGGCGGCAAGCAGGAGGATCATGGCCGTGAGCGGAATCGGCTCGAGCGTCACCACGAGACCGATGACGAACAGCTGAATCAGCATGCGGACTCCACCACCTGAACGAGCGGGCAGATTCAACGAGAGGGCAGACGGTAGCTTGTCACGGCCGTTGACGCGGGATGCGGTTGCCCCGCTCGCCGTGAGCCGGTGCTGCGGGCAGCCCAGCTTCGTGCGCCGTCCCGGCGGAGAACACGGCGGCGGGCAAAAGCGGAGAACACGGCCGGCAAAAGAGGACGAGGGGCCGCCGGGGGCTCGGGACCCCTGCCGCAAACGAAACGACGCTCGCCGGGAGGCTTCAGGCCGGATCTGTTTTCGGCGAACTGCAGCGCCGGCAGCCGCTCGTCCTGTTCAAGATCATGCAGACCCTGCGAGAGTGGCACTAGGGCCAATGGTCACTAGCCTGCACCCGTGCCCGACCCCGAGCAGCTGCTCGAGCTCATGCCGCTGACGAGAACGCTCGGCGCGACCTTCTCCAGGTACACGAAGGAAGAGGTGCGGGCTCGGCTCGACTGGGCCCCAGGTCTCTGCACAGTCAACGGTCTCTTGCACGGCGGTGCGGTGATGGCTCTCGCCGACAGCACGGGAGGTGCCTGTGCCTTCCTCAACCTGCCGGCCGAAGCGCAGGGCACGACCACCGTCGAGTCGAAGACGAACTTCTTGCGCGGCGTCCGCGAAGGCTCGGTCGAGGCCGTGTCCCGGCCGCTGCACGTCGGGCGCACCGTCGTCGTCGTCGAGACGGAGGTCCGCGACGCCGCTGGCCGGCTGGTGGCGAAGGTGACACAGACCCAGCTCGTGCTGACCGGCTGAGCCCGCACCCGCCGTGGCGGCACGAACCGTGCTCGACCTCAGGCTCGGCGCGACGACTTTGATGCTTCCGGGGTCCCGAGGAGGGCCCGCACGCCCCGCCCGAGATCGAGCGTGGTCACCGGAGAGAGGGGCAGACGCTCCGGGAGGACGACGGTGAGAGAACCGCTGTCGTCGGCTCCCCATTCGAGCGAGGCATCGGGCACCCCGACCAGGCGCACGCGTTCGACACGGGACCCGTCGACGGCGCGCAGCGTCATCCGGCGTCCCGAGGGCATGCCCATGAGAAGTGCGTAGAGTCCCTCCCCGCTCGTGGTGAAGCGCAACCCCGTGCCCTCGAGGGTCCGCGACTCGCTCACCACCCAGGGCCGGCTGCCGTCGATGGCCTCACCGTTCACCTCCAGCCACGAGCCGAGTGCGCGCAAGGGCGCCAACTGCTGGTCCGGGATGGTTCCGTCGGGTCGCGGACCGATGCCGATCAGCAGATTGCCGTTCTTCGCCACGACGTCGCAGAACATCTGGATCAGCTCTGTCCCGCGGATCATGTCCTCGGGCTGCTCGTCACGGTTCGCTCCGAAGGAGTGGCCCACGCCCCGGGCCAGCTCCCACTTGTCCGTCGAGGCCTCCCGCGGCACCTCGTACTCCGGCGTCCGGAAGTCACAGTGCTTCGGCGTGGCGAAGGTGAGGTGCTTGTGACGCTCGGGAATGAAGCGCCACAGCGCCTGCAGCACAGCCCCCGAGGCGCGCACGAACCCGTCCACGACCGTGTTGCGCGCCAAGGGTTCGCGCCACCGGTCATTGATGACCCCATCCTCGACGGTGTTGTAGTAGTGCGCGAACAGTTCTGCCAGGTTCCCGTCGAGCGGCCACCCGATGTCGTTCCACAACACCGAGGGCTGGTAGCGGTCGATGAGCTCGCGGACGTGTGCCGTGACGTAGCGCACGTAGTGCTCGCCTTCCGGAACGGCCAGGATGGCGTCAGCGGCACGCTGGAGGACTGCGCCGTTGTAGGGCCAGTCGTAGCCGCCCGAGTAGTAGAGGCCCATACGCATCCGGCGGGCCCGGACCGCTTCGCTCAGCTCGCCGACGAGGTCACGCGCGGCGTGGTACCTGCCCTTGACGGGATGGGCGATGGCCGACGGCCACAGCGCGAAGCCGTCGTGGTGCTTCGTCGTGAGCACGACGTAGCGCGCCCCGGCCGACCGGCACGCCTCGGCGATTGCCTCGAGGTCGGCCCCCGCCGAGGCCTCGCTGAAGGTCCTGGCGAAGTTGTCGTAGGGATAGTCCTGCCCGTAGACCACGGCATGGTGCAGCTGGGTCGGGCTTCCCTTGATCTGCATCGTGTTGAGGTACCACTCGGCGTACGGGTTCTCCCTCAGCATCCGCCTGGGCCCGTCGTCGATGAGCAGTCGTTGGATGTCCGGTACGCGCGGTGCCCAGCCCGGGACCGAGTAGGGCCCCCAATGGATGAACACTCCCAACTTGGCGTCGTCGAACCAGACCGGCACCTGGTGGGTGCGCACCGACGCCCATGTCCCCTCAAACATCACGGTCCGGGATTCGCATGGTGTGGGCTCCGCCGAGGCAACGGGTCGCAGGGACGATAGCCGCGCCGCGCGCCGCGCGCCGCCGCCCAGGACTTCGACGTGACGCCCTCGCCAAGTCCGGCGCCCCGCTCGACCCTTCGACGCACCCGGCACGGGCCTTGATGCGTTCCGGCGCTCTGCCACCGGGCCGCCACCGTCCACCGTCGCCAGCGGGCGGCCACCGTCCATCACCCGGTGGCCAGGGCCGAGCCTCCCGGCCCGGTCGCATCGTGCCCGGGCGGTCCGTAGCGCAGCCGGAAGGCGAGGTAGGCAAAGGGGCCCACCAAGATGGGCAGCCAGTAGGAGATGACCCGATACGCCAGCGTGGCGACGACGGCGTCGCCGCCGGGCACGCCGGCCAGGATCAGCAGGGCGCTCAGGCCCGCCTCCACGATCCCCAACCCGCCCGGCGTGATCGGGATCAGCGCCAGCAGCCCGGAGACGGCGTAGGCCAGGAGAACGAGGGACGGGTTCGGGCGGTCCCCCGTGGCGCGGATGGTCGCCAGCAGGGTCCCGTAGTCGAAGGCGAGCCGTCCGCTGCTCAGCAGCACGGCTCCCTTCCACTGCCGACCCAGCACCGTACGGATCCGGTTGCGCTCGTAGACCAAGCGATCGGACAGTCCCGTCACCGGCTTGCGCTTGCGCAGCAGCCTGTTGCGCACCGACTGCACGGCATGGCCGGTCCAGCGGATGGGCTTGTCCAGGAGCAGCACGGCCGCTCCGAAACCGGCGAAGAGCACGAAGGCCACGATGCCCAGGAGGGCGGCGTGCTCGAGACCGCTGTCGATCGGCGTGCCGGCCAGGATGGCCGGCAACACGAAGACGGGGAGGGCCAGCAGCCCCCCGATGCCCAGGAGCGAGAACGCCGTCAGGCCCGCCACCGCCGTCGCGGCATCGTTCCCGGAGGCGGCGAGCATGCGGAACTGCGTCGCGGCCCCGAACGCGGCACCCCCCGGCACGATGAGACTGATCGCGTTCCCCGCCAACTGCGACGTCGCGACCGAGAACCATGCCTTGGTGCGCAGCGCAATGCGCTGCAAGGCGATGGTGCACGTGAAGTGGGCCACCTGCAGGACCAGCGCGAAGCCGAACCAGATGAGATCGAGGTCGGTCAGCTTGGGGAACGAGCTGAAGACCTCGGTCAGGCTGGGGAACAGCAGATAGATGGTGATGCCCGCCACCAGGACGAGGATCGAGTTCTTGGCGATGGCGCGCCACGGCAGGGGCGACTCGACGTCCTGCTCGATCCGCGAGGCGAAGCGGTCCGACAGCACCTCGTCGCCGCGGCGGCCGGCAGCCCCACCGTGCTCCGACCCGCTCCGCCGCGGATCGTCGATGTCCCGATCACGCTCGTCGGGCTCGTCCTGCGCCGCCGCCACCGCGTGTGCGCGCCTCCGACGCAGACCTGGCCTAGCTGGCGAGGATCTTGGCCTTCTGGGCCTCGAACTCTTGCTCGGTCAGGACACCCTTGGCCTTCAAGTCGGCCAGCTGGGACAGCTGGGAAGCGGTGTCGGCACCCGGCGTGCCGGCGGCCTGTCGCACGTACTCGTTGAAGGCCTTCTGCTGCCGGGCGGCGTCGGCCGCCTGACGCTCGTGCATCTTGCCGCCCCGGGCGATCAGGTACACCAGGACGCCGAGGAAGGGAAGGATGACGATGAAGATCACCCACAGCGCCTTGGCCCAGCCGCCCATGTCGTGGCTGCGGAAGATGTCCATGAAGACCATGATCAGCAGCCAGATCCAGATGATGAAGAGGAAGAAGTACAACATCGTCAGGAAGGCATCGAGAACCGGATAGCTCGCGGCAAGCATGAGTGCTCCTTGGGTTTGTGGACGTCGCTCAGGGCACGCCGATCCGCTCCGGACGGTGCGAGACAGCGAGAACCTGCTCCGCCCTTTCTAGCCTGTTCACCTGGATGGATGCTGTGATAGGCAGTTCCCGGCAACCCGGAGCGCATCCCGACCATGAATCACGACCTCGGCATCGTCGCCCTCGCGGTGGTCTCGGCCTGCGTGCTCCTCTGGGGACTCGTCTCGGCCCGCCTGGAGCGCTGGGACGTCTCGGCCCCGATCGCCTTCGTGGTCCTCGGGGTCCTCGTCACGCACGGACCCACCGGCTTCGTGCACTTCGATCTGCACTCGACGACCATCCGCGCCATGGCGGAGGTCACGCTGGCCATCGTCCTCTTCTCCGACGCCTGCCGGGTGAACGTGCGCGCCCTCCGTCGCGACGCCGCCATCCCGGTGCGCCTTCTCGGACTCGGCCTGCCTCTCACGATCGCGGCCGGCTTCGGCCTCGCTGCCGCGCTCTTCCCCGGTGGCGGACTCTGGGTCGCCGCCACGGTCGGTGCCGTGGTGGCCCCGACCGACGCCGCGCTCGGCGCCTCGATCATGCAGGACGAAAGGGTGCCCACCAACGTCCGACGCGTCCTCAACGTCGAGAGTGGACTGAACGACGGCATCGCGACGCCGTTCGTCAACGTCTTCATCGCCGGTGCCGTCACGGCCGAGGCAGTGAACGGCACGCATCTCACGAGCGCGGCGATCGAGCTGGCCGGCGGTGCGGCACTGGGACTCGGCGTCGGCCTGGTCGGGGGGCTGCTCGTCGGCTCGTCGCGGCGCCACGGCTGGAGCGCAGCGGGGATCCGGCCGTTGACCGTCCTGGCGCTGGCCCTCTTCGCCTATGCGATCGCCGACGTGGCCGGGACCAACGGCTTCGTGGCCGCCTTCGTGGGTGGCATGGCCTTCGGGACGATGGAGCACGACAACGACCAGGGAGCGCTGCACTTCACCGAGCAGACGGGGACGCTGTTTTCGCTCCTCGTCTGGTTCGCCTTCGGCGCCATCATGCTCGTGCCGGGCCTGGAGGGTGTCGGCTGGCGCGACGTCGTCTTCGCCGTGCTGGCCCTGACCGTCGTGCGCATGGTTCCCGTCGCGCTCTCGCTTGCCGGGTCCGGGCTCGACGGTGCCACGGTCGCCTTCATCGGCTGGTTCGGCCCGCGCGGGCTCGCCTCCATCGTCTTCGGACTCATCGCCGTCGACGCCCTGGCTTCGTCGCCGTCGGAGATCGCCTTGGCCGCGGTGACGCTCACTGTCGCCTCGAGCGTCCTGCTCCACGGGCTCTCCGCCACCCCGCTGGCCGCCCGGTACGGCGCCTACGCCCGCCGGCTCCAGCCGGGACGCCCCGAGCACAACCGGAAGGGACCGCCGGTCGGCACGCGCGCCGTGCGGACGCTGGGCCGGAGCGAGGGCTCAGTACTGCCAGGGGAACGGTGACCAGTCCGGGGCTCGCTTCTCCAAGAAGGAGTCGCGTCCCTCGGTCGCCTCGGGAGTCCCGTACGCCAGGCGGGTGGCCTCACCGGCGAAGAGCTGCTGGCCCACGAGACCGTCGTCGACCAGGTTGAAGGCGTATTTCAACATCCGCACGGCCGTCGGGCTCTTCTGGTTGATGACGGCTCCCCACTCGAGCGCCACCTTCTCCAGCTGGGCATGGGGCACCACGGCGTTGACGGCGCCCATGCGATGTGCGTCATCGGCCGAATAGGTGTTCCCGAGGAAGAAGATCTCGCGGGCGAACTTCTGGCCGATCTGGCGGGCCAGATAGGCAGAGCCGAAGCCCCCGTCGAAGCTGGCCACGTCGGCGTCCGTCTGCTTGAACCAGGCATGCTCGGCACTGGCCAGCGCCAGGTCGCAGACGACGTAGAGACTGTGGCCGCCGCCGGCGGCCCAACCGGGGACCACGCAGATGACGACCTTGGGCATGAAGCGGATCAGCCGCTGCACCTCGAGGATGTGGAGACGCCCCATTCTCGCTCGCGCTGCGGCATCGGCATCGGCTGCCCCCTGGCGTCGGGTGTCGGGTCCGGGGACGCGGGTGCCCCCGTCGGGCGACTCCTCGTAGCGGTAACCGTCAGCGCCGCGGATGCGCTGGTCGCCGCCGGAACAGAAGGCCCAGACCCCGTCGACGGGCGAGGGACCGTTCCCGGTCAGCAGGACGCACCCGACGTCGGAGGACTGGTGGGCGTGATCGAACGCGACCAGGAGCTCGTCGACGGTGTGGGGGCGGAAGGCGTTGCGGACCTCGGGGCGGTTGAAGGCGATCCGCACCGTCCCCTGGTCGACTGCCCGGTGATAGGTGATGTCGGTGAATTCGAAGCCCGGCACCACCATCCACGCAGAGGGGTCGAAGAGCTCCGAGACCATCGCCGAAGCATACGGGTCAGGGGGAACGCCCAGCCCCGGCGGCGGTGGCGAGGCCCGGACCCCGTGGCCGGCGCGCTTCGACGTCTCGCCGCGCGCCCCGGTGACGTGCAACCGGATGGCAACCAACACCGGGGCTGGAACAACCCGACACCTACGTAGGTTCGGAGCCAAGAGGGGACGCACTGGTGCGAGATCAATTGCTGCGGCGCATGTCGGGTGATGCGAGGTATCACCGGGGTGCGTGGTGGCGGAGGTCGAGCGACCCGGCGCCCACCGAGCCGGGCACCGACGCGGGCTCTGAACCCGCCGCGCCGTCCGAAGACGACCATGTCGGTTCCGGGGCCGGGGAGGCTGCCGACGCCGGGGACCAGGCGGGGTCCGATTCCGGGAACCAGGCCGCATCCGACATGGACGCCTCCATCGTCGATGCCTTCCTGCACCTGCCCGAACCCGTCGTGCTGCTCGATCACGAAGGCAACATCGTCTGGGGCAACCGCTCGGCGGAGCGGACCTTCGGCATGGACATCGACGAGGCAGTGGGCCAGTCCGGGCTCACCCTCGTGCATCCCGACGACCACGAGCTGGCGTTCCGCTCCTTGTCCAGCGTGCAGGGCAAGGAGGTCGGGACGCCCATCGAGCTCCGGGTGAAGTCGACCCAGGGCTGGCGGCTGACCGAGGTGGTGGGGACCAACGTCAATTGGTTCGGCGAGCCCGTCGTGCTGATCTGCATGCGCGACCTGACCGAACGCCGTCGCTACGAACTGGCCAGCGGACGCGAGGCGCGCTTTCGCACCCTCGTCCACCATGCCGCCTCCATCATCATGCTGGTGTCGCCGCTCGGCACGCTCGAATCGGTCTCGGGCGCCATCACCCGCTGCCTCGGTTACGACCCCGAACTCCTCGAGCAACGTCCCCTGCTCGACATCGTGGACCGGCCCGACCGCGGCAAGCTGGCTGCCGCCCTCACCGCCGCCTCGCGCCACGCCACCTCGGCACACCCCGTCGGCGTGCGCATCGGCCTCCTGCGCCACGACGGCTCGGAGGCGATCCCCTTCGAGCTGAGCATCGTCGACATGCTCGACGACCCCACGGTCGAGGGCTTCATCGTGTCGGCCCACGACGCCACGGCGCAGGCCTCGGCCGAGCACGAGCTCAGCGAGACGCTCTCCCTCCTCACCGCCACGCTCGACTCCACGGCCGACGGGATCCTGGTCATCGACAACGACGGGCACATCACGAGCTTCAACGGCCGCTTCGCGGAGATCTGGCAGTTCCCCCCGGACCTCGTGGCAGTCGACGACGAGGCCATCAAGCTGGCCTTCGTGCTCGAGCAGCTGGTCAGCACCGACTCCTTCTTCGCCACCTGGCGGGCCATCCTCGAGGACCCCTCGCACGAGACCTCGGACACGCTCGAGTTCAAGGACGGCCGCGTGGTCGAGCTCTTCTCCAAGCCCCAACGCGTGGAGGGCGAGATCGTCGGCCGTGTCTGGAGCTTCCGTGACGCCACGGACCGCATACGCCTGGAGGACGAGCTCGAGTACCGCGCCTTTCACGATCCACTGACCGGGCTGGCCAACAAGGCGCTCTTCCAGGACCGCCTCGAGCACGCGCTGGCCCGGATCGAGCAGACGGGCACCCACCTCGCCGTGCTCTTCATCGACCTCGACGACTTCAAGATCGTCAACGACAGCCTCGGTCACGGCGAGGGCGACCGCCTCCTCAAGCGGGTGGCGGCGCAGATCGTCGACTGCCTGCGTCCCCTCGACACGGCGGCCCGCCTCGGCGGCGACGAATTCGCGGTGCTGATCGAGGACATCCAGTCCCGCGAGGACATCACCGGCGTCGCCGAGCGGATCCTCGGATCCCTCCGGGAGCCCATCCTCCTCGCCGGCAAGCCCGTCACCTCGGCCGGCAGCGTCGGCGTGGCCTTCGACGTCGACGGCATCACCAGCGAGCAGCTGCTGCGCAACGCGGACATCGCGATGTACAAGGCCAAGGAGCACGGCCGCAACTGCTACGAGGTCTACCGGGACGAGATGCACGAACTCGTCCTGGCCCGCGTCGAGCTCGAGGACGAGCTGCGGGTGGCAATCCTTGGCGGGAACCTGATCACGCACTATCAGCCGATCGTCGACCTCCAGCACCACGCGGTGGTCGGGTTCGAGGCGCTGGTGCGCTGGTCCCACCCCCGCGGGGGTCTCGTCGACCCCCGCCTCTTCGTATCCATCGCCGAGGAGATGGGTCTCGTCGGCGAGATCGACTCCTTCGTGCTGCGCTCCGCCTGCCAACAGGCGCGTCGCTGGATCGACGACGGCATCGCCGGCCGTGGCCTCGTGATGAGCACCAATCTCTCCGCCGGCCAGCTGCTCGACCCCACCCTGGCCGACCGCATCATGGCCGAGGTCTCGGACGCCGGGTTCGATCCTGCCTCCCTGATCCTCGAGATCACAGAGAGCGAGGTCCTGACCGACAGCGAGACCACCATCCGGAACCTGACCGCGCTGCGCGGCCAGGGCATCCGCATCGCGCTCGACGATTTCGGCACCGGCTTCTCGTCGCTGGCCCACCTCGACCGGCTCCAGATCGACATCGTCAAGATCGACAAGTCCTTCGTCCAGGCCCTCGGCACGCCGGGCGACAGGCGCAGCATGGCGGCGGCCATCATCCAGCTCGCCCGCACGCTCGGCTACGACACGATCGCCGAGGGTGTCGAGAAGCCGGCGCACGAGGAGGGGCTCCGGCTCCTCGGGTGCGCCCTGGCCCAGGGTTACCGGCTCGGCCGGCCAAAGGACGCGTCGACGACACGAGCATTGCTGGCCGCGCGCGACTCCCGGGAGCCATTGGTCGACCCGCTCGTGCAATCGCACCGGACCGACGTCTGACCCGTCCGGCCGCGTCTCGACAGGGGGGCGCCGCCCCGA
Organism: Acidimicrobiaceae bacterium; assembly: GCA_027306605.1. Taxonomy (GTDB): domain Bacteria; phylum Actinomycetota; class Acidimicrobiia; order Acidimicrobiales; family RAAP-2; genus Bog-473. The sequence goes on along the minus strand of DAHUZK010000023.1, from coordinate 5,044 downwards.
ACGGGGCCGAACCAGTCAACATGGTGCGATGACGAAGAAGTTGCTCCCTCTCGCCTGCGCCACGTTCGCGCTGGTCGGCACGCTCGGCGTGCTCAGCGTGCCGGGAACGGCACTGGCTGCCTCCCGGCAGCGCCAGCCGACGTACTACGTCTCGCTCGGCGACTCCTACTCGGTCGGCTACCAGCCCTCGCGCGGCGCCACTCCGGGCTACACCGTCTACGTGGCGAGGCACACCGGCCTCAAGCTGGTGAACTTCGGCTGCGGTGGAGCGACGACCACGTCGATCCTGCACACCATCGGCTGCCCCGACGTGCTCCCCCACACCACGGGCCTCGTGACCTACCCGACCACGACCCAGATCGCCGCCGCCGACGCCTTCATCACCGCGCACCGGGGACACATCGGACTGATCACCGTCTCGATCGGCGGCAACGACGTGACCGCCTGTGCCACCCAGGCCAACCCCATCTCCTGCGTCACCAACGCGGTCAAGACCATCACCACCAACGTGACGACCCTGGCCGCCGACCTCCGCGCCGCCGCCGGGCCCAAGGTCCCGCTCATCGGGTCCACCTACCCCGACGTGATCCTCGGGAGCTACGTGTATCCCAAGAACCCGCCGCCGGCCTCGTCGGTCGACCTGGCCAAGCTGTCGGTGGTGGCGTTCAAGGCGTTGATCAATCCCGCCCTGTCCAAGGCCTACGCGTCGTCGTCGGGCGCGCTGGTCGACGTCACCAAGGCGACGGGGGGCTACGGCTCGCTGACCCAGACGGTGAGGACGAGACCCTACGGGCGCATCCCCGTACCGGTGGCCAGCGTGTGCGCCCTCACCTGGTACTGCGCCCAGGGCAACATCCACGCCAAGACGTCGGGCTACACGCTCATCGGCAAGCTCTACGTCAGCCAGTACCACCAGATGGAGAAGCGGGCGAAGTCCTAGCCGCTTCAGCCGCCCCGCGCCGGCTCAGCCGCCCCGAGCCGCTTCAGCCGCCCCGAGCCCGCTCAGCCGCCCGGCGGATCGTGGTCCTCGAGCGCCTTGACCAACAGGCGACGCAGCTGCGCCCGCTCGCCCGCGCTGAGCCCACCGAGGATCTCGTCCTCGATGCTGCCCTGGGCCGCCTCGGCCCGCTCGAGCGCTTCGAGGCCGGCGTCGGTGATGGTGACGATGTGACGCCGCCGGTCCGACGGGTCCCGGCGCCGCTCGGCGTATTCGAGATCCTCGAGATCGTTGAGGACGAGGACCCCGGTGTTCGAGTCCATGGAGAGATGCTCGGTCATCGCCTGCTGTGACACGCCGGGGTGGTCCCGCAGGTAGGCGAGCACGACCATGTTGCGCAGGTTCATCCCGACCAGGTCGAGCGAGCTGTGCAGGTAGACGGCCCGGGCCAGCCGGGTCAGCAGGACGATGGTCCCCGTGGCGGGGCGGGCCGGCGGCTTCCCCGGTACGGCCGGATCGATCACGCCTCTAGGATAGTCCCGAAGTCATGACCATCAACCCATCTGTGACGGTCTCGGAGGACGAGGCCGCGGCCGGCGCCGCCGCCGACCGCCGGCGCTGGATCGCCCTCGTCGTCGTCTGCCTGGCCATGTTCATGAACGCCCTGGACGGCTCGATCGTCAACGTGGCGCTCCCCGACATCCAGAAGAGCCTCCACTTCACCCAGTCCGGCCTGACGTGGGTGGTCGACGCCTACCTCATCTCCTTCGGCAGCTTCCTGCTGATGGCCGGGCGCCTGGGCGACCTCGTCGGGCGCAAGAAGGTGTTCCTCGCCGGCGTCGCCCTCTTCACACTCGCCTCCGTCACCTGCGGCTCGGCCGACAGCCAGAGCCTGCTGGTGGCCTCGCGCTTCGTCCAGGGCATCGGTGGCGCGCTCTCGTCCTCGGTGATCGTCGCCATCATCGTGACCGAGTTCCCCAGCGCGGCCGAACGGGCCAAGGCGATGAGCGCCTATGTGTTCGTGGCGGTCGGCGGCGGCTCGGTCGGGCTCCTGGCCGGCGGCGTGCTGACACAGGCGCTGTCGTGGCACTGGATCTTCTTCGTGAACGTGCCGGTGGGTGTCGCCACGCTGATCGCCGGCACCTTCCTCCTGGTGGACAACGTCGGCCTCGGCATCAGACAAGGCGTCGACTGGTTCGGGTCCGTCCTCGTGACCGCGTCGGTGATGGTGGTGATCTACGCCATCGTCACGGCGTCGACCTACGGCTGGGGCTCGGCGCACACGCTCGGGCTCCTCGGCCTGGCCCTGGCGCTCGGTGTCGGGTTCCTCGTGCTCGAGTCGCGGCTGGCGCGCCCGATCATGCCGCTGCGGATCTTGCGGCTGCGCACGCTGACCGGCTCGGCCGTGGTGCGCGGCCTGCTCGTCATCGGGATGTTCTCGACCTTCTTCATCGGCGCCCTCTACTTCGAGCACGTGCTCGGCTACAGCCCGGTCAAGACGGGCCTGGCCTTCCTGCCCCAGGCGCTGGCCATGGCGGGGATGTCGGCCGGCATCACGGCCAAGCTGGTGGGCCGCTTCGGGGACAAGGCGGTGATGTACCCGGCCATGGTGCTCGCCGCCGGTGGCCTCTTCCTGTTCGCCTCGGCCGGCCCGCACGCCGCCTACTTCCCGCGCATCTTCTTCGCCTTCTTGCTGATGGGGCTCGGCGCCGGCGCGTCGTTCATGCCGCTGCTGCGGATCGGCATGTCCGAGATCCCCAACGAGGACGCCGGCCTGGGCTCGGGCATCGTGAACGTGTCCCAGCAGCTGGCGGGCGCCGTCGGCCTGGCCGCCCTGGGGACCATCGCGGCCAACCGGTCCAAGTCACTCGTCGTGGCCGGGCACGACATGGTGGGCGCGCTGGCCGACGGCTACCGGCTGGCGCTGCTGATCGCCGCCGGCTGCGTCGTCCTGGGGCTGGTGCTCTCGCCGCTGCTCCTGCGGACGAGCGAATCACGAGAAGAGCAGCAGGAGCACATCAGGGAGAACATGCAGAACCCCGAGATCCAGGAGCACCTGGCCCTCTGAAAACCGGGGTTGGGCGCGGGGCCTAGACTCGTGTCGCCAGCAACAGCGCGCCGGGCGCGCCGGCACCAGTTCCACCGCCTGGCGCAGGCTTTCGGAGGGAGGGCGACGACATGACCGTCTGCTACGTCAGGACCGACGCAAACGCCGGGACGGAGCCGTGTTAGCCAGCGTGGGAGTGACCTTCGGGGGCATCGTCGGCTTCATCGTCTGGGTCCTCGTGATGGTGTGGATCTACAACATCGCCAAACGGAAGGGCCGCCATGCCGTCGCCTGGGTGATCCTCGGCTTCTTCTTCTCGCTGATCACCCTGATCGTCATCTTGCTCATGCCCTCCAAGCGGACCACCGCCAACGCCTGAGCGCAGCTCCCTCCGGCGGCTCCGCGGTCGCCTCCCTCGGCGATCTGCGCCCCGTGACGGCGACGGTGACTGCCGTTTCCGCAGGTGCCAACATGGAGGCCATGACGATGAGCCCCAGCAAGGTCGACCTCGACGTCCGCCCCCTGAGCCCGTCCATCGGGGCCGAGATCCACGGTGTCGACTGCGCCGACGACCTCGACGACGAGGTCGTCGCCGCCATCCGGCAGGTCTGGCTGGAGCGCCTGGTCGTGTTCTTCCCCGACCAGCGCCTGGACGACGACAGCCAGATCGCCTTCGCCCACCGCTTCGGCGAGCTGACCGAGAGCCATCCCGTCGAGCCGCACGTGCTCGAGCGCGAGGAGGTCCACTCGATCGAGAGCGGGAAGGACCGCACGGACTTCTGGCACACAGACATCACGTTCATGAACCGGCCGGCCATGGCCTCGATGCTGCGCTCGATCGAGGTGCCCGTCGCCGGCGGCGACACCATGTGGTCCGACACGCGCGCCGCCTACGAGTCGCTGGCCGCGCCGCTCCGGCGGCTGTGCGACGAGCTGTCGGCATTCCACTACGAACCGTTCTACGCGCAGATGGTCGCCGAGGGCCACGGCAACGTGTGGGAGGGCAAGAAGCTCGAGCAACTCCTTCCGGCCACCCACCCCGTCGTGCGCGTCCACCCCGAGACCGGGCGCAAGAACCTCTTCGTCAACCCGAAGTTCACCCTGCGCATCACGGACATGCCCGAGTCCCAGAGCGACGGCCTGCTCCGCCTGCTCTACCGGCACATGACCCGGCCCGAGTTCGTGGTGCGTTACCACTGGAAGCCGCGCACGCTCGCTTTCTGGGACAACCGGGCCACCATGCACTTCGGGATCTTCGACTACGAGGGCCAGCGCCGGGTGATGCACCGCGTGACGCTGCGGGGCGACCGGCCGGCGGGGCCGGCGGGGCCGGCGGGGCCGGCCGGCTGACGGCCTGAGGGCGTACCCGCGCCCGCCGGCTGACGACCCGCCGGCTGACGACCCGCCGGCTCCGGTTCAGCCGTGGGCGGACTCGATGGAAGGAAGGCCCCGTGCCGGGCCGTCGAGCCAGCCGCGCAGGGCGGCGGTCGCCCGCACGTCGTCCTCGTTGTACTCGAGGATCCAGCGCCGGGCCTCGGCCTGTGCCGTGAGGTCCGCGTCGTCCACCGCCTGGTCGTACTTGACCATGGCCAGCGTGCCGCCGCCGTCGTCGCTGCGCCAGGAGAAGCCGGCCAGGGGCGCCGTCTCCTTGAGGCCGTTGCTGCGTCCGGTGATCAGCTGGCCCCGCACGACCTCGAGCAGGTCGACCCAGTCGTCGGAGGCGAGGAACTCGTCCACCTCGTCGCGCAGGCCGAGGCGGTCGGCCAGGCGGTGGAGCTGTGCCTGCTCGGCGCTCTTGCTGTAGCAGTAGGCCCGGAAGGTGGCACCGTCGGCGACGGCGCGCGCCCGCTCGTCGGAGAGCCAGGACCAGAAGTCCTTGAAGGCGATGAGCTCCCCCGCCTCGATGTCGGGGTCCCAGGTGGCGAAGGCGACGTAGCGCGGGTCCGGCTCGCCGGCGCGACGGTCGGCGACCAGCGCGCCCCAGAGGTAGCAGCCGTCGTTGGTGCTCTCCATGTCGACGTCGACCTCGACGTCGCCGCGCGGCACCGCGACCTCGCCCA
>DAHUZK010000022.1 GCA_027306605.1 Acidimicrobiaceae bacterium | reverse complement strand
CGGCTTCGTCGGCGCCGCCCCCCCGCCCGGGCACGGCCCCCACCGGTACATCTTCGCCGTCCACGCCCTCGACACCGAGTCGATCGACGCCGACGCCGACGCGACGCCGGCCTACATCGGTTTCAACCTGGTCCCGCACACCATCGCCCGGGCACTGCTCACACCCGTCTTCGGTCGTTAGCCACATCGTCCTGAAGAAATCCGATTCGGTGCGGATGCCCGATCAACCCGAGTGACCGCTGGGTGCCCCTATGGGGTCACGCTCCAACCCTCGGGTCGCTCTTGTCCCCGTTTTCCGGCGTTTGCGCCGGTGGAGACGCGACGAGAGAGGGTCGGGACGAGATCAGGCGGGTACCCGGTGCGACATCGGTGGCGGTCGTCCGGACTGCCCATTGGTGGTTGCCCGTGGCATTGCCGGTGATGTCGGTGATGTCGTGGTGCGCTTGGTCGTGGTGCGCTTGGTCGTGTCACGCTCGTCGTGGAGACCCGCGGATGCTGCTTGATTCCGAGCCCGATCCCTATCGCTAAGTCAGGCGCAAAGCACCACCCATCCGAACGCGATGCCGTTGGCATCGACGACGATCGACCACTTCCATCCGAGCTTGCCGCGGTCGGTTGGGTTCTTCCCCGTTCCCTGGCCGCCAGCTGGGGCTTTGTGCAGCGAGCCGTCGAGGGAGACGTCGGAGAGGTCCAGGCCAATCATCTTGTCGAACCCCGCCAACGCTTCGGCGGTGATGGTGTCGAAGACCCTGGCCGCGATCCACTCGTCGCGGCGCTTACGCACCGTCGTGTCGGAGACCTTGTTACCGCACAGCCGCTCGGCGTCCTCCCACGAGCATCCCGTCACGAGCCGCACGAGCATGACCTCGAAGCAGTCCCGGTCCGACTTGCGCCGACGGTGTCGGCCGAGGGGGTGCGTGTCGACGGGGATCGGGACGAGCGGTTCGATCGCCTGCCACACGATGGCTTTCACTTCGGGGTCGAGCGCGCGCATGATAAGGGGAACCTCCACTCGGTCGTTGGTGTGTTGGACAGCACCCCGATCATCTCGGGGCCACCACCACGACCGGTGGATGGTCAGTTGCGTGTCACCACGCCCGTTCTCCCAGCTCAAGCGGCAGTTTTCCTATCCGCGCGGCCTCTTAAAGCAACCCCGGTACCAAGGCCCCGTCCAAGGTGGGGGCGAGCATCACCGAGTCGTTGCGGTTCGCCCCGTCGATCGCCACCCTGATCGGGATCCCGTTGCGATCCGTAAGGATGGACCACTTCCAGCCGAGCTTCGCCCGATCGGTCGGGTTCTTGCCCGTTCCCTCGCCCCAGCTGGGTTTTTGTGCAAGCTGCCGTCGACCGCCACGTCGGAGAGGTCGAGGCCGATGATCTTGTCGTACCCCGTGACGGCTTCTTCGACGATGGCGGGGAAGATCCCCGCTTCGATCCACTCGTCGCGCCGTGCCCGGGCTGTCGTGTCGGACACCTTGTTCTTGCACAGCCGCTCCGCGTCCTCCCAACTGCACCCGGTCACGAGCCGCACAGCATCACCTCGAAGCAGTCCCGGTCTGGCACACGGGGGCGGTGGCACCCAAGGGGATGGTTCTCTGGATGGGGCGGGATCTTCGGCTCGACGGCCGCCCAGACGGTATCGACCACTTCGGGATCGAGCGCGCTCATGATGGTGGGGTACCTCCACTCGGTCGTTGGTGTGTTGGGAAGCACCTCGATCATCTCGAGGCCAACACCACGACCGGTGGATGGTCACGGCCCTCACCAGGAAATACTTGACAGGGCCGCGCCATCACGCCCACTCGCGCGGCCTCTTTGTACGAGGGGTTAGTACTGGTAGAAGCCGCGGCCGCTCTTCCGCCCGAGCAGGCCGGCCTCGACCATGCGCGAGAGCAGGGGCGGCGGGGCGTACAACGGCTCCTTGAATTCCTCGTAGAGCGAGTCCGCCACGGACTCGGCGGTGTCCAGACCGATTAGATCGGCGAGCGCGAGGGGCCCCATGGGATGGGCACACCCCTTGACCATGCCGGAATCGATGTCCTCTGCCGTGGCGAACCCCGAATCGAGCATGCGGATGGCCGAGAGGATGTAGGGGATCAAGAGCGCGTTGACCACGAAGCCCGCCCGGTCCTGCGAGGAGATCACCGTCTTGCCCAGCTGGTCGGCGGCAAAGCTCCTGGCCCGAGCGGCCGTCTCGTCGCTCGTCAGCAGCGAGGTGACCAGCTCCACCAAGGGAAGGACCGGCGCCGGGTTGAAGAAGTGGATCCCGACGACCTGGGTGGGTCGCTGCGTCGCGGTGGCCAGCTTCATGATCGGGATGGACGAGGTGTTCGTGGCGAGGATGGCGGACGGATCGGCGACGATCTTGTCGAGGCGGGTGAACGTCTCCTCCTTCACGGCCGCGTCCTCGGCCACAGCTTCGATGACCAGTTGACGGTCGGCCATCGCCTCCAGATCCGCAGTGATCTCAATGCGGGCAAGTGTCTGCGCGCACTCCTCGTCGGTGAGCTTTCCCAAGCGCACGGCGCGCTCGAGCGACGACTGCAGTCGCTTGCGGCCGGCGCCCACGGCCTGCTCGTCGACCTCGTTCACCACGACGTCGACGCCGGCGCGGGCGCTGATCTCCGCGATGCCCGAGCCCATCAGGCCGCACCCCACGACGCCCACTCGCCGGATGTCCGCGGGTCCTCCCGCTCCCTGGCTAACCACGTTGCTCATGCTCACTCCCGGTTCGTTGACGAAGCGCCTCAGATCACGGTGGAGGTGCGGTAGCGCCCCCACAGATCGACGAGGACGCCACAGATCTCACCCACGGTCGCGTACGCCCGTACGGCATCGATGATGGACGGAAGGAGGTTCTCCGAACGGAGGGCGCTCTCACGCAGCGCCTCGAGTGAGCGCTGCACTGCCACGCCGTCTCGGCGGCGCTTCACCTCGTCCAACCGCCGCAGCTGGTCGGCCTCCGCCTTGACCCCGTCGATGGTGGCTGCCCGGACCGTCTCCGTCTTGGCCTCCGTCACGAATCGGTTCAGACCGACCACGGGGTTCTCGCCGGATTCGATCCGCATCTGCTGGCGATACGCCTCGTTGCTCAGCTCGAGCTGCAGGTCGCCGGACGCGATCGCCTCGAGCATGCCGCCGGCCTCGGCGACGCGGTCCAGGTATTCGAAGACGCGGCGCTCGATCTCGTCGGTCAGATGTTCCACGAAGTACGAGCCGCCCAAGGGGTCGGCGGTCCGGATGACCCCGGTCTCGTAGGCCAGGATCTGTTGCGTGCGGAGTGCCATGTGGGCGGCGTGATCGCTCGGCACACCCAGGGCCTCGTCGTACGACGAGGTGGCCAAGGTCTGGACACCGCCCAGGATCGCGGCCAAAGCCTGATAGGCGACCCGGATGACGTTGTTCATCGGTTCTTGCGCGCGCAGCGCGCCGCCCAGGGTGTAGGTGAAGATGTTGAGCGCCTTGGTCTCCTCGTTCTGAGCCCCGTAGCGATCGTTCATCAGCCGAGCCCAGATCCGCCGCGCCGCGCGGAACTTGGCCACTTCCTCGAAGATCTCGAGGTTCGCCGAGAGGAAGAGGTAGGCCGAGTGGGCGAACTCGTCGATCGTCAGGCCCCGCTCGAGACAGGCGTCCATGTAGACCATGCCGTTGCCGAACGCGATGCCGAGCTCCTGGATGGCCGTCGCTCCGGTGTCGCGGATGTGGTAGCCGCAGAACTCGATCGGCTCCCAGTGCGGGAGGTTTCGGGCGCAGAACTCCACCGTGTCGACGGAGAACTGCAGCCCCTTGTCCGGGGGAAAGATGAAGGTGCCTCGGGCGATGTACTCCTTTAGGACATCGTTCTGCAGCATGACCTTGAAGTCGTGCGGCGAGGCTCCCTTCTTCTCCGCCGCCACCACGAAGAGCGCGACGGCGATCGGCCCGATTGCATTGGCGGTCGTCCGGACCTGCGACACCTGGGACAGGTCGATGCCGTCGAGCAGATCCTCCATGTCCTGGAGCGTGTCGATGGGCACGCCGACCCGGCCCACTTCACCCTCCGCCATCGGGTGGTCGGAGTCGTATCCGTTCTGGGTCGGGAGATCGAGCGCGATGGAGAAGCCGCTCTGTCCTCCGGCCAGGAGGTTCCGGATCCGCCGGTTCGTCTCCTTCGGCGTCGACAGGCCCGAGTACTGGCCCATGACCCAGAGCTTCTCCCGGTACCCCCCCGGCCGCCGCCCTCGGGTGTAGGGATCCTCCCCGGGCAGGCCCAGCTGCTCCAGGTAGCGCTCCTCGGTGGCCGACGAGGTGTCGAGCGGCGTGTAGATTGGCGCGACAGGCAGCCCCGAGGCCGTCTCCGGAGCGATCGAGTCGTCCGCGAGGAGGTCCTCGTGCGCCTGCATCCAGGAGTCGACTCGGTCCTGCAGCGGCGTCGCCTCGTTGCCGGTAAGGCCGTTCGTCTTGGGCGTGCCGTCCCACTCGACATGGGTGCTCGTCACGGAGCGGGGACCTCGACGACGGCAGCCTGGGCCTCACCGATGCCGCCGCAGATCGTGACCAGTCCCAAGCCGCCGCCGCGGCGCCGCAGTTCCTCGACGATCTGCATGACCAGGCGCGCCGCAGTGGCTCCGGTGGGGTGGCCAACGGCGATGGCGCCACCGTTCACGTTCGTGATCGACCGCAGGTGCTCGGTCAACCCCTGGTCGCCTGCGCCGAGCACTGCGGTCGACACCAGCGGGACGGCTGCGAAGGCCTCGTTTATTTCGATGAGCTCGATCTGTCGCAGCTCGACGGCCGCGGCGGCGAGCGACCGAGTCGCCGCGTGCGCGGGAATGGATGCGATCTTCTCGGGTGGTCCGGAATCGGCCTCGACCGCCAGGAGCCGAGCCAGAGGCGCCGTGGCGCGCCGTGTCGCCTCCTGGGCCGAGGCGATCACTAGGGCCGCGGCACCCGTCGCCATCGCTGGTGCGTTCCCCGCCGTCACGGTTCGGCTGCCGTTGACGGTCGGCAACGCCGCCAGGGCCTCGAGCGAGGTGTCCGGGCGCGGACACTCGTCCACCTCGAGCTCGGTGGTGCCGTCCTCGTCCTGGACGGCGACGATCCAGCGCTGGAGGTCGCCGCGAGCCGACGCCTCGGACCAGCGTTGCTGGCTGCGCAGGGCCCAGGCGTCCTGCTCCTCGCGCCCGATCCCGAAGCTCAGTGCTTCGTCGGCCGCCTGCACGGCACGCGGCACGCCCGTGTAGGGGCACGAGATGACCAGCTGGTCGCTGAGGCGGACCTCGCCCAGCCGGTGGCCCCAGCGGAGGTCCTCGAGGAAGAAGGGCACCCTGCTCATGTTCTCGACGCCGCCGGCGACGGCGACATCGGTGGCGCCGGCTCCGATGGCCCGGGCTGCCATCGCCAACGCCGCCAGCGACGAGCAGCAGGCACGGTCGACGGTGTAGGAGGTGCAGTCAAGGGGCAGCCCGGCGTGCAGAGATGACTGGCGGGCCACCGACCGATCCGACCCCGGCAGGTTGACGCCCAGGGCGAACTCGTGGATCGCTTCCGGCTCGACGTCGGCACTCTGCAGCGCACCCTGCACGGCGATGGCCGAGAGCCGAGGCAGCGGCCAATCCCGGAGCGACCCGCCGAAGCGGCCGAAGGGGGTGCGCGCGGCCCCGATCACGACGATGCCGTCAGACACTCCGCTCACGACCCACCCAGTGCTTGTCGCGCAGTTCCCGCTTTAGGACCTTCCCCGTCGAGCCGTGGGGAAGGTCCTGCACGAACTCCACGTGACGCGGCTTCTTGTAGCCGGCCAGGACGGTCCGGCAGTGGTCGATCACCTGGTCCGGGGTGGCGACGACGCCGGCATCCATAACCACGTACGCCTTGACCTCCTCGCCCCACTCCTCGTTGGGGACCCCGACGACGGCCACCTCGCGCACTCCGGGGACCTGATGGATGGCGTTCTCCACCTCCGCCGGGTACACGTTGAGTCCACCGGTGATAATCACGTCGCGCACGCGGTCGACGATGTAGAAGTACCCGTCGTCATCTCGCCGGGCCACGTCTCCCGACCGGTACCAGCCGTCCACCAGTGCCTCCGCGGTCGCCTGGGGATTGCCCCAGTACCCCGCCATCACGTTCTGGCCTCGGATCCACAGCTCGCCGAGCTCGCCATCCTCAGCGTCGCTCCCCTCCGTGGTGACCAACCGGACCTCGCAATGCAGGGCCTCGCGCCCGACGGAGGTCACGCCACTCGAAATCCCTCGGCGGTCGGCATGGTCCTCGCGCCCGAACACGAGCACAGGATGGGGAGCCTCGCAGGACCCGTACACCTGGACAAGTGCGCCGGGAAACGCGGCGATCGCCTCGGAGAGTTGACCGGGAGCGATCGGCGCGCCCCCATAGCTCAGCGAACACAGGCTGGAGAGATCGTACTCGCCGGTGCGCGCCGCATCGACGAGCGAGGTCAGCATGGTCGGCACGACGAAGGACCCCGTGGCGTGCTTTGTACTGACCGTGGCGAGGAACTCGTCGGGATCCCATTTCGCCATGGGAAGGTTCCGGGCACCGCGCAAGAAGTAGGCCAACGTCTTGGATCCGCTGCCGTGCGCCATGGAGCCGGCGTGGATCATGCCGCCGTCCACGGGCACGACTAGTTCGTCGCGCAGCATGGCGAACGTGGCGGCCAGCCGGCCACCGACGGTCGACAGGGCTCCCTTGGGACGCCCCGTCGTCCCCGACGTATAGAGGATGAAGCTGCCCTCGTCTGCGCTCGTCTCGACGGCCGCGGCTTGGCCCCGAGCCTGGCTGAGGACGCCCTCGTACTCCAGCCCACTCGGACCCGCGGCTCCCATCACGATCACTCGGCGCAAGGTGTCCACGTCGCCCAGCCAGGTCACCGCCCGCTCGACGTAGTCGGTCTCCGTCACCAAGATGTCGGCGCCCGAGTCGGCGATGACGTAGCGGCATTCGTCCTCGGTGAGCCGGGTGTTGAGCGGCACCCTGATCTTGCCCGCCTTGGCGATGGCGAAATCGACCTCTACGAGTTCAGCTCGGTTGCCGGCCAGCACGGCCACGCGTCCCGACCGTCCCGGGCTCATCTGGGCGAAGGCATTGGCCAGTCGGTTCGATCGATCGTTGACCTCTCGAAACGTGATCGTCCGTCGTCCGTCGTCGACGGCCACCGCTGTGTCGAACCACCTCGCGGCTCGCGAGATACACGTCGGAATCGAAGCCATGGGGTTCTCTGCTCTCGGAGACGGCACGGGCGGCGGACTATGCTCAATCCACTTTATGGAAATGACTTTCACAACAATAGGAGGCGTTTCGGGGTTTCGTCAACCGGAGAAAGCCCCGGCAACCTGGGTATTCGCGTCTCGTCAGGCTGCGTCCCCTATTGCAGGCTGGAAGGCGGTTCGCCTCCGCTCCATCGCGTGGGTCCGGTGACGGGCGCGAAGCCGAAAGACGATTGGGCGGCTCCCGGTGCCTTCAAGGTTACGGACAGGATCTTCCGGATCCCCCTTCCCCTCCCGACCGATGGGCCGCGTGCCGTGAACGTCTACGTGCTCCTGCAGCCGGACGGGATCGTCATGGTGGACGCCGGTTGGGCCGTGGTGGAATCACGCGAGGCCTGCGAGCGCGCTCTGTCCTCGCTCGGCGTCGGCTTGGGCGACATCGAGCGCTTCCTGGTCACGCACGCGCACCGGGATCACTACACCCAAGCCGTCGCGGTCCGGCGCGAGTTCGCCACCCCCATTGCGCTCGGGGTCGGCGAGCGACCGTCGCTGCGCGCCGCCAATGCTCCCAATCGGCGGCCCAACCAGGCGCAGCTGGACCAGCTCGCCTCGTTCGGCGCGCCGGAGCTCCTCCGGGAGCTGACGGCGCTCAGGCGACACGTGCCCATCGATCCCGGCATGTGGGAGGCGCCCGACCAGTGGCTGAGCCCCGGCGACCTCAGCTCGGCGACGGCTCGCGGCTGGAGGTCGTCGAGACGCCCGGCCACACTTGTGGGCACGTGGTATTTTTCGACCACGCCGACGGACTCCTGTTCGCCGGGGACCATGTGTTGCCGCACGTTACCCCGTCGATCGGTTTCGAACCCGTGCTAACACCAGATCCCCTTGGGTCGTATCTCCGGTCGCTCGCGCTCGTCCGTTCCATGCCCGATGCCGCGCTCCTGCCCACGCACGGCCCTGTTACGTCGAGCGTCCACCGGCGCATTGACGAACTGGTGGAGCACCACGGCCGCCGGCTCGAACAAGTCGAGAGCGCCGTCGCAGCCGGCGCCGACACGGTTTCGGCGGTGGCGCAGCGCCTTCGGTGGACCCACAGGGAACGCTCCCTGGCCGAACTCGACCCATTCAACCGGATGCTGGCGCTGGTCGAGACCCACGCCCACCTCATCCTGCTCGTGGCCCAGGACCGGATCCTCGGCTCCAATCACGAGGGCCTCTTGCACTACTGGACGCGGCACTGACATCTCACGGGCGCTCCGGGAGGCGCCCGAGGGACTCACTCGCGCAGGCTCCCAGCGCCGGCCCGGATGGCCGGGGCCTCAGCCAGGGCGATCGGGAGCAGCTGGCGGATGAAGAAGGCATCGGCCGCCGGCAGCGGGCCGGACCCGTCACGCTGGAGGTGGCGCTCGCCGAGCAGGAGTGCCCCCACGGTGGTCCCGGCCAGACGCAAGAACGGGGTCGCGCCGGCGAGCGCATCGAGGGGAGCGTCCGCGCGGCGGGCCACGAGCCACTTGGCCGACCAGACCAAGGTGTCCGCCGCCTGCCCCAGCACGGTGGCTGCGTCGCGTTGGCCACCCACGCGGAGCCCCTGTGCACAGGACTCGAGGCGCCGGGCCAAGCCCATCAGCGGGCTCTCCGGTCCGATCCCCAGCTTGCGGACAACCAAGTCGATGGCATGGATGCCGTTGGTGCCCTCGTAGATTGAGGTGATGCGCGCATCGCGGTAGATCTGCGTCACGCCCGATTCCTCCAGATACCCCAGGCCGCCGTGCACCTGGATGGCGACGGACGCCATGGCCGAAGCCATGTCGGTGGGCCAGGCTTTGGCCAGCGGGACGAGAAAGGCCGCCACCTCACCGGCCCGGGACTGCCGCCTCGGATCAGGGTGGTGGCGCGACTCGTCCACCGCTCGTGCCGTGGCATAGACGAGCAAGCGGGCGGCCTGTGCTGTGGCGCGCACCGTCAGCAGCATGCGCTGGACATCGGGGTGCTCGGCGATAGCCACCGAGGCGGCCGGATCGGTGCCCGGCAGCCGGCCCTGGTGCCGCGTCTGTGCGTAGGCCCATGCGGCCTGGTGCGCCCGTTCCGCCAGGGCCAGGCCCTCGACCCCGACCGAGAGCCGGGCCGTGTTCATCATGGTGAACATGGCGGGGAGGCCTCGGTGGAGCTCGCCGACGAGTTCCCCGGTGGCGCCGTCGAACTCCATGACGCAGGTGGGGCTGGCGTGAATGCCCAGTTTGCGCTCCACACGGACGCAGCGCAGGGCGTTCGGCTCGCCGAGTGACCCGTCCGGACCGACCAGGCGCGCCGGCACGGCGAACAGCGAGATCCCGCGCGACCCCGAGGGCGCGCCGGGTGCACGGGCCAGGACGAAGTGCACGATGTTGTCGGCCAGGTCGTGGTCACCCCACGTGATGAACACCTTGGTGCCGAAGATCCTCCACCCGACCCCTGCCGCAAATTCGGCCCGGGTGCGCAGCGCACCGACATCCGATCCGGCGTCGGGCTCGGTCAGGGCCATGGTGCTGGTCCACTCGCCCGAGACCAGCCGGCCGAGGTAGCGGGCCTGCTGTTCGGCCGTTCCCGACTGACCCAGGAGCTCCACGCCCGACTGCGTCAGCATCGGACACAGGGAGAAGGAGAGGCAGGCCGAGGCCAGCACTTCCTGTAGCGCCATGCCGACGACCCATGGCAGGCCGTCGCCACCCCAGTCCTCCGGGAAGGGCACCGCGGGCCAGCCGGCGGCGACGAAGCGGCGGTACGCCTCAGCAAACCCCTGCGGCGTCACGACCCGTCCCGTGTCGTGGTCGACTCGGCTTCCCACGGCATCGCCCACCGTATCGATGGGTGCGATTTCAGACGCCACGAAGCGGGCGAACTCGCCCACCATCTCCTGCACCGAGTCGCGGTCGATATGTGCAAAGGCGGGCAGGGCGAGGACGTCGTCGAGACCGACGCACGCCAACGCGTCGGCAATGTCGTAAAGGGGCGGCTGGTACGTCATGGGCGTCGCCGAACCGCGCGTTGCGCCACCCGAACCCGCTCAGACCGTGCCCCGCTCCGCATCACCGCGCCAGCATGGGAGTCGACGAATACGCGCGCAGCGCCGACCCGGTCGCCTCGATGAGCTCGATGGCCGACCTCGTCGAGAGATGGGAGGTGCCCGTCGTCACGTGCAGGTGGGTCACGCCGGCGTCCGCCCAGCGTTCGGTTGCCCGCAGCACGTGGTCGACGTCGGCCGGAGAGCGGGCCAAGACCCCGGCCTGGATGCCCAGCGCCGTGCCCCGGCCCTCAGCCTGCGCCGCCTCGAGTACCACCTCACGTGCCTCCTCGAAACCCCGGCCGGGCACCAGGCGGGGCACCATCCAACCGTCGGCGATGCGGCCGATCCGTTCGAGGACCTTCCTCGAGCCCCCTCCCCCCAACCACACGGGGGGTGGGCTCGACGGAAGGGGGTGGATCCCCGCGTCGTCGACCACGTGGTCTCGACCCTCGAAGGTGATGCTCGGGTGGCTCCAGAGCTGGCGCAGCAACGTCACCTGCTCCTCGAGCCGCTCGCCGCGGTCGCCGAACCCCATGCCGAGTGCCTGGTACTCGACGGGATTCCATCCGACACCGACCCCGAGGCGCACGCGGCCTCCCGAGAGGAGGTCGATCTCCGCCACCTGCTTGGCCACCAGCGCGGTCTGGCGTTGGGGAAGCACGAGCACGGCGGACACGAGCTCCAGTTCGCACAGGGCAGCGGCGTGTCCGAGCGCGATCAGCGGCTCGTGGAACGGGTCCTCGTTCGAGTACGGACCCGTCCAATCCGGCCGGTGCCCGAGCGACGCGCCGATGACATGATCGAGCACGAGCACGTGGTCGAAGCCGCTCGCCTCGATGGCCCGCACGATGTCACGGAAGCGGCGATAACCGTCTGCGTCGGCGGGCGCCGGAAGTGTGAAGCCGATGTGCACGATCGCCGCAGAGTCAGCGCGAGGACAGCACGGAGGGATCGGCCGCGATCTCTTGGCGCGCCATCGCCTCCCAGAGCCCGTGGAAGCCGTTGCCATCCCGGGCGACCCGCTGGGAACGGGAGGGTTCCGGCATCTCCCTGCCACCGCCGAGGCCCTCTACCATGTAGGCGTTCCGACAGCGCATTTCCAGGGAAATGGCTCGATTGTGCACGGCGCGGATGCTCGAGCCGAGCACGAAGACTCCGTGGTTGGCGAGGAGCGCCAGGTCCGCTTCCCCCATCGCCTCGACGGCGAGGGCGGCGGCGTTGGCGTCGCTGACGGGGCCAGTGTACTCGTCCACCAACACGAGCTCACCGCCTCCGCTCGAGGAGGTCTGGTCGTAGATCGGCGGGATCCTCTGCGCGTCGGCCCAGATGACGCCGTACCGCGGGTGGTGGTGCAGGGCGACGGCGACTTCTCGCCGCTTGTGTAGCTCCAGGTGGAGCGGGATGCCGATCGGGACCGGCCAATCCCCTTCGAGGAGATTGCCGTTACCGTCGATCCGGAGCACCTGATGGGGACGGAGCTCCGACCACAGGAGCAGCCACGGGTTGCAGAGAAATGTCCCGTCCTCCTGGCGGTAGGTGATGTGTCCTGCGAGACGGTCGTCGTAACCGTCGCGCCACAACGTCCGAGCCAGCAGGACGAGCTCCTCCTGCGGTGTGAGGTCGGGCAAGAGCTTGTCCTGAGTGGGCTCGAACTGCATCTGCTCTGCTCCTTTCGGGATCGATCGCCGGCCTATCCCGACACCGATACAGCCGAACGAAGGGCAGACTCGGGGACCGGGTGCCGGAAAAGCCGGGCGGCGTTGCCGTAGGTGATCGCCGCCACGTCCTCTTCGGGCAGCGACCGCAGTTGCTGCTCGAGAACGGCCTGCGTCCGGGGCCAGGTCGAATCGGCATGCGGATAGTCCGACTCGACCAGGATGTGGTCGACGCCGATGAGATCGCGCATGGCGAACCCGGCGGGGTCATAGATGGACGAGAAGTAGAAGTTCCGGAGGAGCACGTCCGCCGGCGAAATGTCGGCCTGCCAGCCTTCCCGATAGTCCAGGTGCCCGTCGGTGACACAGAACTCGAGCCGCTCGAGCAGCATGGGGACCCAGCTGATCCCGCCCTCCGCCAGCATGATCTTCAGATCCGGAATGCGCACGGGGATCAGCGAGTAGAGCCAATCGACCGAGGCGATGAGGGCGTTGATGGGAAAGAGGATCGTGCGCGTGTCGGCTGGCGACTCGGGTCCCGGCTCGATGATGTGCGATCCCGACCCGACGTGCAGGCAGACGACGGTGTCCGTCTCGGCACAGGCCCGGAGAATCGGGTCCCAGTGCAACGAGTGCAGTGACGGGAGCCCCAACCGGTCCGGCTGGTCCGGGAACGTCACGGCATGAAAGCCCCGTCTGGCGTTGCGCCGGATTTCGTCCGCACCCACCTCGGGATCGGCCAGCCACGGCACCTGGCACGGAACGATGCGGTCGGGATAAGGGCCGGCCCAGCCCTCGAGGTGCCAGTCGTTGTAGGCGCGGAAGAGCGCGAAGCCCAGTTCGAGGTCCTTGGAGAGCGAGAAGCGAGCTCCGCCGAACCCCGCCAGCTTCGAGGGGAAGTTGAGCGAGGCGTAGACGCCGTTGAGGTCCATGTCCTGCACCCGCTTGTGGATATCCCAGCAACCGCGCCGCATCTCCTCGAAGCGCTGCGGCTCGAGCCCGGATTCGTTGATGGGCCGGCCCACGGTCGCGTGCACGCTGAAGTTCGGCAGCAGCTCACCCTCGTAGCGCCACGCCTGGGTACCGTCGTCGAGCTCGACCACCACCGGCGTCTCGTCCTGGTACTTCGACGGGAGCCGCCCGCGGAACGTGTCCGGCGGCTCGACCACGTGGTCATCCGCCGAGATGATCGTGTACGGCCCGTCGCTCGCCTCGGGTTCGGGCAGGAAGGTGACGGTCTTCTGCTCCTGCACGTCAGGCGTCATGGCTCCGCCACCCTTCACTGCTTCTCGACATATGGAAGTTACTTCCACGATCGACATTAGGCCCGGTTCGCCGGAGGGTCAAGCCCTCCGGTCAGGGCACCGACGACTTCGCTGCCATGTCGGCAGGCGTCTCCCCAACGGCGCCGGCGTCGCGCAGGGCGCGCAGCCGCTCGTCCGAGTAACCCAGGAGATTCCCCAGGATGTGCTCGTTGTGCTGCCCCAGCGCGGGTGCGACGCCGTTGATCAGCACCTCCGACTGGGAGAACTGCACGGGAAAGCCCATGCCGAGCGCACCGCGCATGTCCGCGACCCGGGGATCCTTGAGCGGCACGACGGCACCGCGGCGGTGCATCTGTTCGTCGGCGATGGCCTCGAGGGGGCCGCGCACGGGCGCCGACGGAACGCCGCCGGCGTTGAGCACCTCCACGAGCGCCTCGCTCGTGAACGTCATCGTCCACGCCTCGATCAGCTCGTCGAGCGCCTCGCGGTTGGCGACGCGGTGCTCGCGGGTGCGAAAGCGATCGTCGTCGCCGAGCTCGGGTTGGTTCATGAGCTCGAACAACTGCTCCGCGAACGCGTTGGACGGCGCGCAGATGGCGACCAACCCGTCCTTGGTCCGGTAGGTGCCGAACGGTGACATCCGGGCCAGCGAGTTCCCGGTCCGCACCGGCACCCCACAGGCCGCCATGGCATCGAAGTGTTCCCCGGCCACCAGGGCGGTCAGCGTGTCCAGCATGCTGACGTCGACGAGCTGCCCCTCGCCCGTGGCATCGAGGTGCCGCAGCGCGGACAAGACGCCGATCACAGCGAACAGCGGCGCCGCCAGGTCCCCGATGGGGATCCCGACCCGCGTCGGCAACCCGTCGATCTGACCCGTGGCCTCCATGATCCCGCTCAGGGCCTGGATGACCATGTCGAAGGACTTGGCGTCCGCACCAGTCGTGCCGACTCCGAACCCGCTCACCGAACAGAAGATGATCCTCGGATTGACCCGGCGGGCCCAGTCGTAGCCGAAGCCGAGCCGGTCGAGGGCGCCACTGCTCATGTTCTCGATGTACACGTCCGACACCGACACCAGGTCCTCCATCACGGACCGGGCCTCGTGATGCTTGAGGTCGAGGGTGACAGACAGTTTGTTGCGGCTGCGATTGATGTTGGCCAGGGACACGTACGAGCTGTCGGGGGCCAACAGCGAGAGGCCGTCGGGACCGGCGTAGGGCGGGTTCGTCCGGGACAGGTCCCCTCCGACCGGGTTCTCCACCTTGACGACCTCGGCCCCGAGGGCTGCAAGCAGGTAGCTGGCCAGCGGTCCCGCATAGGCGATGGTAATATCGAGCACCCGCACGCCGTCGAGGGGCTTGCGGCCGCTCATACCTGCATCTCATATCGCGGCAGCGCCTCATCCATTGCGGTCCCATCCTCCTTCGACAGGGCGACGAAGTCGACCACTGTGCAGCCTTCGCCAGCTTCGTGCACGATCACCGGATTGAGCTCCAGTTCAGCCAGGCCGTCGATGCCGGGCGCGATCGACGCCACCGCCAACACCGTCCGGACGAGGGCGTCGACGTCCGCGGGCGGATGGTTCCGGAACCCGACCAGCAACTGGGCCAGGTGCAGCTCCTCGACCATCGCCTGCACGTCGCGCTCGTGGACCGGCAGCACGCGGCAGGCGATGTCCTGACGGAACTCGGCCAGCACGCCTCCTTCGCCGACGCAGACGTACCAGCCCATCTCCACGTCGCGGCGCACGCCAACGATGACCTCGACCCCCGGGCGCGCCATTGCCTGTGCCTCGACCTGGACCTTCCCGCCGTGGGGTGCCGCCTCGAGTCCGATGGCGAGCAGCTCGTTCACGGCCGCCCGGACGGCCTCGTCTCCGGTCACGCCGAGGCGGACCCCGCCGATATCCGACTTGTGCACCAACCCCTCGACGGCGACCTTGAGCGCCACCGGACCGGCGGCACGGGCGAATTCGACGGCGTGGGCGGCGTCGTCGGTGACAACGGACCGGGGGAAGCTGACCCCGTGTTGCACGAGGGCCTGGCGGGCATCGCGCCGGCCGGCGAGCGGCTGCGCGTCGCCCGCCGGACGCAGCGACGCCAGGACGCCGTGCGCGTCGCGGTGTCGCGCCATCGCCCGTACCGCACGCGAGATGCTGGGGTACACGGGCACCCCGGACGACCGGAGGGGCGGGCGCACGGCGTCGACGATGTCGGCGGCCGTCATGAAGACGCTGACGAACGGCTTGCCCACCTCGTCGGCCACGGCGGCGAGATCTTCCGCCAGGGCGTCGGCATAGCTGCGCATGCCGGCCACGGAGATAAAGAGGATGACATCGAGATTGGGGTCCCGGGCAAAGGCCGCGAGGCCAGCGCGGAAGCGCTCGCGACTCCGCGCGAATCCGGCGATGGGATCGAGCGGGTTGGCGATGCGCGCCAGCCGGGAGACGATCTGCGAGAGCTCGCCGACGGTCGCATCGGTCAGTAGCGGCAGGGCGAGCCCGAAGTGGGCGAGGCAGTCGGCCGCCATGGCCGCTCCCCCGCCGATCTGACTGAAGACGCCGACCCGGTGCAGGGGCCGCGCCCCGACCAGCTCCAGGATCTGCGCGGCGTCGAGCAGGTCATCGACGTCCTCTACCTGCACCACTCCCGCCTGGCGGAGGCCGGCGGCGACGACCTGCGCCGATCCAGCTAGAGCCGCGGTGTGACTGGCCGCCGCACGCCTCCCCTCCGCGGTAACCCCGGCCTTCAACACCACCACGGGTGTCCCGCCGGCCACGACGCGGCGAGCCGTCTCGAGAAACGTCTCGGGTTCGCGCAGCTGCTCCAGGTAGGCGAGGACGCACCGGGTCCGCTCATCGCGGCCAATCACCTCGAGGTACTCGTGGGCCGCCGTGACCGCTTCGTTCCCGCTGCTCACCACGTGGGTGAAGGCCGTTCCTTGCCCCGACGCCATGGCGACCAAGGCGTTCGCCAGCCCACCGCTCTGACAGATCAACGCCACCGAACCTTCGGGCAGCGCGTCGAAACCGGCCAATGCGGTGCCGGCAAACCCGGGATAGCCGTCGACGAAGCTGCCCGCCCCGATACAGTTGGGCCCGCAGACGGCCGCGCCGCTCACCTCGGCGAAGGTGCGCAGCGCCGCCTGCATTTCGCGGCCGGCGTCACCGGATTCGGCGAATCCGCCGGCGACCACCGTCAGGGCGCGCACCTTGCGCGCCAGGCAGGTGGCGGCCGTTTCGATCACCTGTTCGGCGGGCACGGCGAGGAAGGCCGCGTCGAGCTGGGCGTCCTCGGGCAAGTCGTCGAGATGGGCGAAGCAGCGGTACCCGGCAATCTCCTGGTGGTCCCGGCTCACCGGGTACACGTCCCCAGCGAAGCCGAAACGACGCAACGAGTCGAGGAGCCGGCCGGAGATCGTCATCGGGTCAGGCGTGGCCCCGACCACGGCGATCGACCGGGGCGCGAGCAGTCGGCGGATCGCGTCTTCCTTGCTCATGTCTGCGACGGCGCGAAGGTGGGCTTGAAGGGAGGAAGACGGCGTCCCGCCGCGTCCCCGGGACCGGCGACCTCCACGGGCAGACCCACGCGCACGTCATCGGGTTCACAGCCCTCGATCCGCACGAGGATTCTCGGTCCCTCCTCGAGCTCGACCAACCCGAGCACGTACGGCACCTCGTCGGCGAACTGCTTGCTCGGCGCCCGGCGCACCACGGTGTAGCTGTAGACGACACCTTTCCCCGCCGCGGGAGCCCAGTCCAGATGCCGCCGGTGACACCGCGCACAGGCATCCCGGGCGTAGAGCTGCTGGTGACCACAGTCGGCGCAGCGCTGCACGGCGAGCGTCCCGCCGTCGACGGCCTCCCAGAATGGTACGGTCTCGCTCACATCGGTCCTCTCTGCCCGGAAACCCTCACGACGCGGCTCGCAGGACCGCGGTCGCATGTGACGCCAGAATGCCGCCTTCGCCGTGAACCAGCGCGGTGGCTGCGCCGTGGACCTGACGACCACCGCACTCGTTTCGCAGCTGGCGCGCCGCCTCCACCACCAAGAAGAGGGCACTCGGCCTTCCGGCGTGGGAATGGGAGAGCACGCCGCCGTGGGTGTTGACGGGCAGCGCGCCGCCGAGCCGGGTGTTGCCGTCGCCGACGAACGCCGCGCCTTCGCCTGGGGCACAGAACCCCAGATCCTCGAGCTGCATGCACTGGATGAAGGCGAAGGCGTCGTAGATCATCGCCACGTCGATCTCCGAGGGCGAGACGCCGGCGTCACGGAACGCCGCCGGCCCCGAAATGCGAGCACCGGTGTATTCGAGCGATGACGCCTGGGTCACGTGTTCGAAATCGTGCGCCTGCCCGACCGCCAAGACGTTCACCAGCGGCCGCTTGCCCGACGCCCGCTCGCGGCGGGAGAGCACGACGGCACAGCCCCCGTCCGACACCGGCGCGCATTCGAGCAAGCGAAGAGGGTCGCTGATGAGGCGTGACGCCAGCACGTCCTCGGTCGTGATCGGATCGCGATACTGCGCGGCGGGATTGAGGCTGGCGTGGTAGCGGTCCACGACGGCGACCGGAGCGATCTCCTCGGGCCTGAGGCTGGCTCGGTGGAGGTAACGCTGTTCGATCAGCGCGTAGAGCGAGGGAATGGTCGGACCCTGGGGAGATTCGAGTTCCGGATGCCCGATCGTCGCCATCGACTCGACCACTGAGTCGCGGGACATGCCCGTGGCGAGATTGTCCGCCTTGGCGATGACGACGTGCTCCGCCATGCCGGCGAGGAGGAGTGCAGCCGCCTGACGCAGGAGGGAGACCGAGGTCGAACCACCCGTGTTGACCGTGAGGCAGGTGGGTGGCGTGATGCCGAGGTACTCGGCCATCATCTCTGCGTGATACAGGTAGGGGTCGACGCGAGAGCCACCCGTTATCAACACGTCGACGTCGTCGGGTGTGATGCCGGCGTCGTCGACGGCGTCGAGGATCACCCCGGCGTACAGATCGGTGCTCGACTTTTCCGGTACCTTCCCGACCGGGCTCTCCCCGAGCCCGGTGATGCAGATGTCGCTCCAAGCCATCGGTGCGCGCCTAGTAGGACTTGGGGAGGCCGAGCACGTGCGTGGCGATGTAGGCCTTCGTTAGGTTGTTGGTGACGGGCGCCACCCGCACGAGCGGAGCTTGGCGGTAATACCGCTCAATGGCGAACTCCTTGGCGTACCCGTACCCGCCGTGGGTCTCAAAGGACACGTTGATGGCGAGGTGCATCGCCTCCGTGGCGCGCAGCTTGGCCATGTTGGCCTCCGCTCCACAGGGACGGCCGCCGTCGTAGAGGGACGCTGCGTCGAGCATCAGGAGTTCAGCCGCCTTGAGCTGGGAGTATACGTCAGCCAACGGCAGCTGGACCCCCTGGTTGGTGCCGATCGCCCGACCGAAGACGACGCGCTCCTTGGCGTACTCGACGGCACGCGTCACCGCCTGGAGCCCGAGGCCCACGGCCTCCGCGGCGATCATGATCCGTTCCGGGTTGATCCCGTCCAACAGCGTGTAGAAGCCCGAGCCCTCGGGTCCAACCATCATCGATGCGGACACACGGACGTCGTCGAAGACGACCTCGTTCGAATCGACTCCGTGGCGGCCCATCTTCGGGATGCGCCGCATGCTGATGCCAGGGGCATCCATCGGCAAGAAGAAGAGGCTCATGCCGTCCGTCTTCTTGACCACGTCGTCGTACGGCGTCGTCCTGCAGAGGAGCAGGCCCATTTTGGCTTCCTGGGCGCGGCTGATCCACACCTTGCGCCCGTTAATGACGAAGTCGTTCCCGTCCCGGCGGGCGAAGGTCGTGATGCGCGTGGTGTCCGTCCCGGCATCGGGCTCGGTCACGATAAAGCAGTTCGGCAACTCCCCACCCGGCGCCATCGGCAGGTAGGTGCTCCGTTGCTCCCGGGAGCCGTGCAAACGGATGGGGTTCAGGCCGAACATTCCCATGTGCACGACCGAACACCCGTCCAGCCCTGCCGGCGAGTTGGCGATGTCGCGAAGGATGAGGGCAGCCTCGGTGACGCCCAGGCCGACGCCGCCGTACTCCTCGGGGATCATCGTCCCCATCAGTCCGGCGGCGACCGCCGCCCGCTCGAACTCCGCCGGGAAGGCGCCGGATCGGTCGATCTCAGCCCAGTAGGAATCGCCGAAATCGTCCAGAACCTCCTTGACGGTGCCGAGCAGGAGTTCCCTTGTGGCGAGGTCCGGAGAATTTTTGGAAGTGACGACCATATAGTGGAAGTTACTCCCGCTGCCCGCCGACTGTCAAACGGGCAACGGCACCGGGTCAGGGCGCGATGAGCCCTTTGACCTGGTCTATCGCGTCGAGCGCCCCCTGGACCACCTCGCTGAACACGGTACGGGCACTGGTCCACTCGCGC
This sequence comes from Acidimicrobiaceae bacterium, assembly GCA_027306605.1. Lineage (GTDB taxonomy): Bacteria > Actinomycetota > Acidimicrobiia > Acidimicrobiales > RAAP-2 > Bog-473. The sequence goes on along the minus strand of DAHUZK010000022.1, from coordinate 18,182 downwards.
AGGATTCCGACGATCTGGCCCACAGCGGAGCCCGCCGGCTCCGACACCCCGTAGCGGGCGATCATCTCGAGTTGTGGCCGCACGAGCATCTGCTGGAGCGGGGTGGGCAGCGGCGCCGGCGCTCCGGGTTCCTCCCAGGCGTCGACCCAGGGCGTCCGGAGCTGGCGCACCGGCTTGCCCGTCCGGCAACGTGAGCGCACGGTGTCGCGCGAGGTCGCCGCCAGCAGCTTGTCCTTCACCGCCGGATGCAGGTCGCTCTCGACCGTGGTCAGCCAGAGGGACCCGATCCACCCTGCCTGGGCACCCAAGGCCAGCACCGCGGCCAGCTGCCGCCCGTCGCCGATACCTCCGGCGGCCGCCACCGGCGTACCCGCAGCGGCATCGACCACCTGGGGCACCAGCACAAGGGTCGTGATCTCGCCGGTGTGACCACCCGCCTCGGTCCCCTGAGCGATGAGGACGTCGGTGCCGGCAGCGAGCTGGTACGGGACGTGCTCGGGCGCGCCGACCAACCCGGCGACCAGCACGCCGCGCTCGTGGGCCGCGTCGACCACGAACGAGGGCGGTGGGCCGAGCGCGCACGCCACCAGGGCCGGTCGATGCGCCAGCGCCACATCGACCTGTTCGGACGCCCGGCGCCGTCCGCGCACGCGCCAGGCCTCCTTGGCCGAGCGAGGATCGGGTGGCCGCGGAATGGCGAAGCGTTCGTAGAGACCGTCGACGAACGCTCGATGCTCCTGGGGGATCTGGGCGGCCAACAGCTCGGGATCGTCGCCCAACGTCTTGGCCGGAATCACGAGGTCGACTCCGTAGGGGCGACCGTGCGACTCGGCGTCGAGCTGCGTCAATTCCTGGTGCAGCTCGTCGGCATCGAGGCCCCCGGCGCCCAGGACGCCCAGCCCGCCGTTCCGGCTGACCGCCGCGACGACATCACGGCAGTGGCTGAACCCAATGATCGGGAACTCGAGACCGAGCGCGTCGCAGAGCGGCGTCCTCACCGGGACCGGCCCTCAGCGTGCGTCCGCGGCGGGCCGCAATCCGACCGCGGCCGCCAGGTGCTGCCCGCGCTCCGTCATCGCCCGGACGGTGGCAACCCGGGTCCCCGCGTCGATCCCGTCAGCGAGCGAACAGGAGAACTCGAGCGTGTCGCCGGGGTGGCACGGACTCCCAAGCTTCATGGAAGCGTCGGTGATCTGCCATCGATTCCCGTGCCACTCCCACAGGGCTCGTTCCACCAGTCCCAGACTCGTCATGATGCTCATGATGATGTCGGCGTTGCCGTTGGCCCGGGCGAAGGCGGCATCGTGGTGCACGCGGTGGAAGTCGCTCGTCGCCAACGCTCCGGTCACGACGAGTGTCGCGGACACCGGAACCGAGTATCTCGTCGATCCGTCGTCGGTCGGCGCGCTCGGACCGGCTCTTGCCGGCGCGGGCCGATCCGTTGCCGCGCGCTCGCCGCGCGGGGCCTCGGTCGGCCGATAGCGCAGGCTCGTCATTTCGATCAGCCCGACGGGATCGCCGGCGCCGTCGGTGTAGTCGTAGGCAAAGGTGATGAACCTTCCCTCTCCGAGGCGGGTCTGTTTCAGGTCGGAGATGGACTTGATGCGGCCTGACATGACGACGTCGTCGCCGACGCGCAGCTGCCGGTGATAGCGCTGCACCGAGGTGGTCCCAAGCACACCCGTGAAGCCGTCCGCTTCGAGCTCCTGCTCGAAGCGGGCGACAGGCGACACGGCGTCTTCCGGCTCCCCGAAGCGGCGATCATGGTGGGCCCAGGCCTGGAGCATCGTGACCGGGGCCAGCGAGGATCCCTCGCCCTCCAGGCGGAGGATGTGGCCCGTCTCGTCGGCGAACCCCATGGCCTGGCACCACCGGCGCACCGCGGGCAGGTTGACCGGATCCGGTGCCGGCCGAGGCGCTCCCGTGGCCGCGCCGACCCAGCCCGCCAGGCGTTCGGGGAAGGCGGTCCCCCGGTCGCTGCGTGCCGTATCGCTGCTCACGTCTCCTGCCTTTCGTCGTCGCCGACCAGCACCCAGTTCACCAGGGCCCCGTCGTCGACCACCTCGAACTGGGCGCGCAGCGCCATTCCCACCTGAAGCTCGGAGGGGGCGCAGCCTCGGATCCCTCCGAGCATCCGGACGAGGCCGCCCGCCACTGTGACCTCGACCAGGCCCACCGCATAGGGCGGGTCGTCCTTGAAGCCCGCAAGGGTCGTGTGGTGGATCACGGTCCAGGTGAACAGTGATCCTGTCGGCGTCGCCTCGACCCACTCCACCTCGGGCGAGAGACAGGCCCCGCACAGGATCCGGGGTGGCCACCGCACGGCCCCACACTGCGTACACCGCTGCACGACGAGCCTGCCCGCCGCGGCTCCGTCCCAGAACGGTCGATGGTCGTCGTAGCCGGCCGGCCGTGGCCTCTCGGTTGTCGTCATCGCGTCTCCTCGTCCGGATGGAGGGCTATCGATGCAGAATTGCGAGCGCGCCGTCCCCCAGGTCGCCCCAGCCGGTGACCGCGACGGCGTCGCACCGCGCCAGCTGCCGGTCTCCGCACTCTCCGCGCAGCTGGCGGGTCGCCTCCACCACGTGATTGAGTCCAAGGATGTGGGCCTGCGAGAGCAGGCCACCGTGCGTGTTCACCGGAAAGCGGCCTCCTGGCCCGATGGCGCCATCCTCGACGAAGGCGCCCCCTTCACCACGGGGACAGAAACCGGCCTCCTCGAGCTGTTGGATCGTCTGGAACGTGAAGCAGTCGTAGACCATGGCGGCGTCCATGTCCGACGGACCTAGGCCGGCCATGGCCCAGGCGCGCGATGCGGCGGTCGTCAGGCCAATCTCCAAGAAGTCGTCCCGACCGAGGAGCGAGTCCGCTGACTGGGGATGCCCCTCGGCCACTCCCCCGACGAGCACGCTCGGCCTGCGGGCGTCGCGCGCCCTGTCGGGGGTGGTCAGAATGACGGCCGCACCCCCGTCGGACTCGAGGCAGCAGTCGAACAGGTGGTACGGCTCGGCAATCGGTCGGGCCGTCAGGTACTGCTCCATGGTCAGCGTCCGCTCGTACATGAGCGCGGTGGGGTTGGCGTTGGCGTGGGCACGGTGGGCCAGGGCGACCGCACCCAGCTGCTCGCGCGTCGTGCCGTAGCGGTGCATATGGTGCCGGCACATGAGGGCGTACCGCTGACCTGGCGTGTTGAGCCCGTAGGGCAGTTCGAAGTCCTCCTTGAACTCCTCGCCTGCGCCCGTCGACCGCCGATCGCCCACGCGTGGGCCTGAGGAGCCGTTGCGCGCCCGCAACAGCAGGATGTACGAGGCCAATCCGGCACGTAGGGCCAACGCCGCATAGAGGAGGCCGGCAACGGCACTGGCGCCACCCATGCGGATGGTGGGCGCGAACGTGACCTGCCGGAGGGACAGGTTAGCCATCATGTCTTCGGTGGTGATACCCGAGGCGTATGGCAGGAACCCGTCGACATCGCGAATGTCGATACCGGCGTCCTCGGCGGCGGCGAGGGACGCCTCCACCGCCAACGCGACTGGGCTCTGGCCGCTGCGCTTAGAGTACTCCGTCTCCCCGACACCGATCACAGCGACCGCATCGCGCAGTCCGACGTCGCCGCTCACACGATGGCCAAGGGATTGAGCGGACTGGCCACGCCACCCACGATCCGCAGCGGTGCCGCCACGAAGAGGAACTCGTGCACTCCGGACGCGCTGAGTCGCTCGAGATCCATCAGCTCGATCATGTGGATCCCGTTGTCGCGGATGAACAGTTTGTGCACGATGGGAGCACTGGCGCCCTCGGCGAAGCCGCCGCCGATCTTCGCCTCGACCGCCGTGTTGTCGGAGCCCACAGCAGCGATGTCGTGGGCCAGCAACCAGCGCGCTGCGTCCATGCCGATGCCGGGCTGGTTCGCTTCGTAGCGTTCCGGATCCTCGTAGTACATCGTCATCCAGCCGGTCCGGATGAGCACGATGTCGGCAGCGCGGATCTCGACGCCTTCGGCCCGGGCACAGGCGTCCAGGACGTCCGATTCGATGTAGAGGTCGTCAGGCACCCGGTCCACCCCGAGGTGAGCTGCTACATCGAGGAACACGCCGCGCCCCACGATCGACTCGGCCTTCTCGATGCCGCACCGTGTCGCTCCGTAACTGCGGATCCGATTGGGATCGTGGCCGTTGTAGAGCTTGTCGCCGTACCAGGCGTGGGACAGTGCGTCGACGTGTGTGGTCCCCTGGGTGGCCATCACGACGTAGTCGTCGGCCGCCTGGAACCCGTCCTTTAGATGCACTCCCGCGGCGTAGTCCCCTCCGTCGAGCGACATGAGGTGCAGCACGGGCAGGCGGTCGCCGGCAATCGGGTGATTGCGGGCCAAGGGCATAGCCAGGCTGATCACCTCACCGCGCTGGACCAGCGAGGCCGCCGCCTTGATCACCGGCGGTTCCAGGAGGTTCAGGGCCCCCCGCTCGTCGGTCTCCCCCCAACGGCCCCAGTTGCTCTGCTCTTCTCGGAGGACTGTCGCCATGCGACACATAGTGCCACATAGTGAAATCTACTGTCACATGGGCCGGAACACTGCCCGACGGCTCCCAGCGAGGTCGGCGAAGTCCACCCGGACGGGCATGTCCAAGGACACGGTGTCGGGATCGACGCCGAGCAGGAGGGCGAACACACGTGGTCCCTCCTCGCACGCCACAACCGCATCGACGTAGGGAAGGAGTTCGGAGAAGGCCTGCACCAGCGGGTAGTGGGTCACGGTCCAGCTGAACACGGTGCCGAGACCGGACGCGGGCTGCCAGGACAAGTCGGACGACCCGCACTCGGGGCACGTCACCAGGGGTGGATGACGCCAGCGCCCGCAGCCCGAGCATCGCTGCAGCCGCAATTCTCCCTGGTCGTGCCAGGAGAAGTACGCCTCCGCCAGGTTGTCGGCTCCCGGCATCGCCTGACCCGTGGTCATGGCCGGCGCAGCACGGCGAGGCTGCCGTCCCCCATGTCGCCCCACCCGGTCACCACTCCCGTGCTCGCCCCTTCGACCTGCGCGACGCCTGCGGCGCCTCGTAGCTGGCGCACGGCCTCGACGACGTGGTTCATCCCGAGCGCGTGGGCGTGGGAGAGAAGCCCACCGTGGGTGTTGACGGGTAAAGCTCCGCCCAGTTCGATGCGGCCACCCATCACGAATCGTCCGCCCTCGCCACGGGCGCAGAAGCCGAGCTCCTCGAGTTGCTGGATCACCTCGAAAGTGAAGCAGTCGTAGATCTGGGCGAAGGCCATGTCCTCGGGGCCCAGTCCCGCCTCTTCCCAGGCCAGCGGTGCCGCCGCGGTCAGCCCGATGTCGAAGACGTCCGGGCGGTTGAAGATTTCGGAGCCGGGAGCAGCTCGCCCCTCGGCGGCCGCGGCAATGACGATCGGCTGCGGCGTCCCGATCCGCCGGGCGGTCTCGAGCGAGGCCACGACACAGGCCGCACCGCCGTCGCTGTCGATGCAACAGTCGAATCTTCGGTACGGCGCCACGATCCACGGTGACGCCAGGTAGTCCTCCATGGTCATTGTCCGGTCGCGCATCAGGGCGTGGGGATGGAGCTGCGCATGGCGGCGGCAGGCCAGCGCCACCGAACCCAGGGCCTCTTCGGGGGTCCCGAACACCTGCATGTGTCTCCGGGCCATCTGGGCGTAGACCTGCGGGGGCGCGCCGGTGCCATAGGGAAGGTAGTAGTCCCGCACGACCTTGCGGAAGGTCGTCGGCGCACTCCGGTCCGACGTCTCGCGGGCCCGCACGCCCGAATAGCCGTTCCACCCGATCGGCACGACCACGAACTTCGCCCGCCCGCTGCGGACGGCCATCGCCGCGTGCATGAGCGACGCGACCGGGCTGGCACCGCCCATGTTGATCTGCACCGAGTAGTCCACACGTCGCAGGCCGAGGTTGTCCTCGATCTCCTCGACCGATGCGTTCAGATAGGGCGCAACCACGCCGTTGACCTGCCGGACGTCGATCCCCGCGTCCGCCACCGCCCGGCGGGCGGCCTGGAGGATCAATCCGAGATTGCTGAGCCCGGACCCGGGGGCCCGGCAGTGATCCGTCTCCCCGACGCCGACGATGCAGGCGATGTCGCCCGGCGAGGTCCCGGCACCCGTCGCTGGGCTCACTGCAGCTGGACGGCGCGGGACAGCGCGTCTTCGGTGATGGCCGGTGCCGACAGCTGCACCGCCACTGCTCCCTCGTGCAGGACGACGACCCGGTGGCAGACGTGCGCCAGCTCTTCGTAGTCGGTCGACGACATCACCACGGCCACGCCGGAGCGGGCTGCGGCGCTGATGAGGTCCAAGATGTCCTTCTTCCCTCCGGCGTCCACACCCTGCGTGGCCTCGTGGAGCACGAGGATCTTGGGTCGGGACTCCAGCGCTCTGGCCAGGACGATCTTCTGCTGGTTGCCGCCGCTGAACGTCCGCAGGAAGCGGTCCGGATCGGTAGGACGGACGCCGTACTGCCGCAACGCCCCGGCGGCGTAGCGCCTCTCGGAGCCGTAGTGGAACCGGCCACCGGAGAAGAACTTGCTGACCGAGCCCAAGGTGAGGTTCTCGGCGCTCGTCCCCTCGAGCCACACGGCATGCCGATGGCGATCGGCGGGAACCACGACGATGCCCCTGCCCCGTCCCGACCGCGGGTTCAGCGTCTTGGTCATGTCCTCACCGAATACCTCGACCACGCCACCGGCGGCCCGCTGGTCGCCCGAGAGCAGATGGGGCAGATCGTCCACGCCGGAGCCGGGGACGCCCGTGACCCCGACGATCTCGCCGGCGGTGATGGACAACGAGAGCGACCGCAGCTGCCCGCACGACACCGCCTGCAGCCGCAGCACGGAGCTCGGGTCCTCGTTTGCTTCGGGGTCGGGGTAGAACTGGTCCACCGAGTATCCGAGCATTTGATGCACCAATTCGGCGGCCGTGATGGACGCCGTCTCGTGCGTGCTGACGCGACGCCCGTCACGCAGGACACTCACCCGGTCACACAGATCGATGACTTCCGGGAGCCGATGGGAGATGAAGATTGCGCTGTTTCCCTGGCGGGTCAGGCGGCGAATCAGGTCGAACAGTATCTCGCGCTGGCCGGGACCCAGGTAGACGGTCGGCTCGTCCAGCAGCATGAGCACACGCTCGGCGCCGGCGCGCTGGGCTGACTCGAGGGCGCGCATGATGGCAACCGAGGCACGGACGCCCGGCGTGACGGTGGACATCAGGTCGTCGAGTCCCACCCCGACGCCGAACTCCTCCAGCCGGCGAGTGACGTCTCTGCGCAGCTTGCGCCACGACACCGGCCGGTAGCGCACCGATCCGAAACGGATGACGGCACCGAAGTTCTCGAGCACCGTCATGTTCTCGACCAGGCCAAGGTCCTGATGCACGATGACTAGCCCGAAGCGCTCCGGGTGCTTGAGCGGGAACTGCACCGGCCGGCCCCACAAGTCTGCCTCCGAACCCGGTGAGGGATGGTGGTAGCCGGCGAGGATCTTGACCAGCGTCGACTTACCGGCACCGTTCGCACCGAGCAGTCCGTGGATCTCGCCCGGCATGACCGCGATGTCCACGTCGGACAGGACGGGCACAGGCCCGAACGACATGGAGATGTGGCGGATGTCGAGCGCGGGCACCGCTGCGTGTGCCGAGGTCCCGTTCACCATGCCGTTCGCCGAAGCAGCTCCGGCGCCCGGTTCGAATGCGTCCCACGTGCCGTCCGTCACGTCAGCCCTCCCGAGATCCCAGCGTGGCGAGGAATGCAGCCAGAGCGGTCTTGCTAGCGTCCGACGTCCGGAAACGGGCTGACGCATCGACCGACAGATCGACCAGACCTTCCGAATCGTCACCGAGGAGCGCGCCGAGGACGGGCCTGAGGGCGCGCTGGGCGGCGCCGTTGCCCGCCAAGAGCAGCTGCAGCACCCGCTCCACCTCGGCGTCGAGATCGCTGTCGCCGACGACCGCGTCGACAAGACCGATCTCCTGGGCCGCCACCGCCGTGATCCGCTCGCCCGTCAGCAACAGGCGGCGCGCGACCGATGGGTGCACCCTCCTTCGCAAGTAGGGGGCGACCACGGCGGGGATGACGCCCAGCCGGATCTCCGTGCAACCGAACTGTGCGCTGTCCGCTGCGACGACGAAGTCGGCACAGGAGGCCAGCGCCGTGCCGCCCCCCAGGGCGGGACCCTGTACCCGGGCCACCACTGGAACGGGCAGGCTGGCGACGAGCGCGTACAGCGCAGCGAACTGGCGCGCGTCCGCCTCGGTCTCCTCGAACGACGCGTCGGCGATCTGCCGGAGCGACTCGATGTCCCCACCGGCGCAGAACGCCCGGCCAGCACCGGCCAGCACGACCACCCGTGTCGACTCGTCGTCGGCAGCGGTTCGCAGCGCCGCAGCGAGCGCCGCCACCAGCGTGGGAGAGAGGGCGTTCCTAGCCTTGGGTCGCTCGAGGGTAATCCTCACGACACCGCGCGCATCGGCGGCGACGGTCACCGAGCCCTGGTCCGTGCCGACCGTGGTCACGGGGTCTCGAGGAGCTCAGCGACGCGCGACGAGGCGTCCACGTACCCGTTCACGAGGTCGAACATGATCTGCCTCGAGGGTCGAACTCCGTGGAGCATCCCGACGTTCTGACCGACGGCGGTCCCCATCGCGCGCTCGACGTTGTGGTCGAATATCCCTGTCATCATCTCCCGCACCAGCACGCCCTGCAGCGGCGCCGGAAGCGTTCCCGGCGCGTTCGGCGCGTCCCAGGCCGCGACCCACTCGGTCCGCAACTGGCGGACCGGCTTTCCCGTCAGGCACCGCGACCGCACCGTGTCTCGTGACGTCGCCGCGACCAACTTCTCCTTGACGACGTCTTCGAGGTCGCTCTCGGCCGCCATCAACCAGAGGGATCCCGTCCAGACTCCCTGCGCACCCAGTGCGACCACGGCGGCGATCTGGCGCCCGTCGGCAATACCGCCCGCGGCGAGGACAGGGACCGGAGCCACCTCGTCGACGACCTGCGGGACGAGCACCAGCGTCGAGATCTCGCCCGTGTGGCCCCCGGCCTCAGTCCCGGTGGCCACAATGATGTCGGCTCCGCTGGCCACGTGCCGGCTCGCCTGTCCCGGGGCACCCACCAGACCGATGATTTTGGTACCTCGGTCCTTGAGGTCGTCCCGGATGTCCGGCGGCAGCGGACCGAGCGCGCTGGCCACGAGCGGCGGGTTGTGTTCCATGGCGACGGCGAGCTTTTGCCGCGCCCGTTCGTGCGTCGGGATCAGGTTGTCGCCGGAGCGCGAGTACTTGGCCGCGTCCTTCGGCGGCGGGATGGAGAAGCGCTCCATTAGCTCGTCGACGAACTCCCGAAAGCGTTCGGGAATCTGCACCGCCGCTTCGCGCTCGTCGTCCGCCGCGCTCGAACTCGGAAAGAGAAGGTCGACGCCGTAGGGCCGCCCCTCGACGGCCTCTTCGATCCAGCGCAGGTCGATCCGGAGCTCGTTGGGAGTCTGCCGGGTACTGCCCAGGACGCCGACGCCTCCGGCGTTCGTCACTGCCGCGACCACGTCGCGACAGTGGCTGAAGGCAAAGATCGGGAACTCGATCCCGAGCGCGACGGCCAAGGGTGTCTGCATGGAACTCCTACGGTTGGGTGGCGACGCGCAGGGGTTGCACGGCGAGCACTCAGACCAACCGCGCGTCGGCGGCCACGACACGTCGCTCTGTCGTGTCCACCATGAGTGGATTGATGTCGATGCCCCGGCAGCCGGGCACCCCAATGGCCGCTGCGACCCGCACGACCACATCGGCCACGGCCGCGCCCAGGTCCGGGTCTCGGTCGACGAAGCGGCCCGTCCGCGTCCGGCGGAGCAGGGCGCGTGCGGCCTCCCGGTCGACGCGGCGCGCCGGACCGACGGCGATGTCGGCGATCGCCTCGACATCGGTCCCGCCACCTCCCGCCAAGACTGCCGGCCCGAAATCCGACTCGGCGGTCGCACCGACGTAGAGCTGCGTGGTGGCGAAGACGAACCGCTCGACGACCAACGACGGTGCCGCGTCCATCGCCTGCAGGGTGTGCAGGATCTCGCGGGCCGCGGTTTCGACATCTTGGGGCGTCCGCAGGCCGATCCGCACGAGGCCGGCCGCCGACTTGTGGACGGCGTTCGGAACGTTCCCCTTCACGACCACGGGCAGTCCAAGTTCGGCCGCCGCCCCGACGGCCTCGGCCGCGTCGCGTACCAGCCGGGCCTCCTCGAAGGGAATCCCGACGTGCAGTAGCGCCTCCCGGGCATCCCAATAGGTGGAGCCGGCGTCGAAAGCCGCCACGGCGAGACGCGCTGGCTCCTCGATTGCGTCCGGGCCGGAGCCCGTCAGCGGGCGTGCCCCACTCGAGAGGTAGACACTGACGGCGGCAAGGGCGCGGCGTGACGTATCGAACAGCGGGACGCCGTCGATCCGCAGATCGGCCTCGACCCCGTCGCTCAGGCCGGGCACCGACCACAGTGAGGCAGCGATCCGGCGGCCATCCGCTTCGGCGGCGCGGCACGCCAGTCGCATGGAGCGCCGCAGGGCTTCACCCTGGATCGGCGCCGCCACGAGATACGCCCCGTAGTCGTTCTCCTCCGCGAAGCCCTGCACGCATTCGACGAATGCCTCCTCGCGTCCGATCACGTCCCCGGTCGGATCGAATGGATTCGCCATGTCCGCCAGCGGCGCGACCGGAGCGATCCGCTTGGCGAAGGCCTCGGACGGCGGAGGAAGCTCGAGCCCGCCCTCGGCCGCCTGGTCGGCGATGTAGGCGCCCTCCCCTCCGGAAAACGCAATGACGCCGAGCGTGGCGGACAGATCCCGGGGTCGCGGGCCCCAGCGACCGAACAGCATCGCCATCTCCCAGAGTTGGTCGAAGTCGTCCACGAGGACCACGCCGGCTTCCTCGAGGTAGGCCCGCTCGACCGCCCAGGAACCGGCCAGGCTCGCGCTGTGGGAACGGATGGCCGCCTCGCCCGCCGTCGTCCGGCCCAATTTGAGCGCCACGATGGTCTTGCCGAGCTCCTCGGCACGCCGGCAAGCCGGCAGCGCCCGCGCACCCGGGCCGGCGTCCTCCAGCGCCATGGCGACGACCTCGATCCGGTCGTCCTCGATCACGTCGGCCACCACATCCCACTGGGTCAGGAATCCCTGGACCCCCGTGGCCACCGCATAGCCGATGCCGACCCCCCTCGCCTGGGCCCGGTTGTAGAGGATGTTGTTGACGGCGCCGCTCTGCGACACCAGGCCCAACGGACCGGGACGCACATGGTCCGCCGACAACTGGTTCCCTGACGCCCGCGACACGTACCGGTCGAAGAGGTTGGTGATGCCCGTCGTACTGGGTCCCAGAACGGTGAGAGAGGAGCCCGCAACGATGTCGCGCAGCGCGGCCAGTCGTCGCTCCCCCTCGCCTCCTGAGCCACCTTCACCGAAGCCGGAGGCGACCACCACGGCCGAGGACACGCCCAGGTCGACGGCTTCGCGGATGACGTCGAGGGTGGCGTCCGCCGGAATGATGATGATGGCGGTGTCGACGGGCCGGCCGATCGCGGAGAGCGACGGTGCCGCAGGCCGACCCATCACCTCGTCGCGACTACGGGTGACGGGCACGATCTCCCCGGGGAAGCCGTGAGAGATGAGGTTGTGCATGGCGGCACCGCCGAAGCGTCCGCGTTCTTCGCTGGCGCCGACAACCGCCACGGACATCGGCCGCAGGAGGGATGCGACGCCGGATGCGCTCATCGCCCGTCGCTGATCGGAGGAAGACGGCGCTCGGGTGGTTCGAACACCCAGTGTTGTTCGCAGCCGGGAGCGCCCTGGAAGCGACAGTGCACGACATCGACGCGTAGGAGGTTGTCGTCCGCCGCCACGTATCCCTCGAAACAGCCCGCCTCGAAGGCCTCCGTGTACTTTCCGTTCGCCGGGTTGTCCTCGCTGAAGTAGATGCACTCCTTGCGACGCACGATGCACTCGGTGTCCGTGTAGGTCGCGAAGAGTGCCGCCGCATGCTTGGGCCCCCGGATGGCGTGGACCAGGTCCTGATAGAGGGCCATCATCCTCGGCTCGCCACGCTGCTCCCGCCCCTGGGCTCGCAGCAGCATGGAGTACCCGCGTCCGCCGTAGCGCCGGCCGATCTCATGCGCGATCTTGAGCGCCTGCTCCTCGCCGATCACGTCCTCCGCCGTGCTGTAGAAGGTCTGGAAGTTGTTCTCGATCTGCTTGCTCATGCTGTACACGAGGTGGTCGACCGTGAGCTCGCCGATACCGATCTCGTACGTGTCCATCCGGGCCCGTTCCGCGGCAGACAACCTCGTCCCGGGGTAGAAAAGGAGATGGTCGGATGCATACGTCTCTATCGAAGCCACGGGCTCCCCTTCCATTGCCCCATCACAATGTGGAGTGTATGCTCACATCATGGTTGAGTCAAAGCTGCCAAGCCGGCGCGCACCGCGTCCAGACGACCTCACGACGCGCCTCGACGTGGCCTCATGACCACCGGGCTCCCTAAGCGGACCCCGGTGCCGCGTGACGACAGCGAGCGCGGCGCGCAGTCCATCAACCGGGCGCTGGCCCTCCTCAAGTTGTTCACCGCGGAGACGCCCGACCTGACGCTGAAAGAGATCTGCGCGGGGACCGGACTGACGATGCCCACAGCCCACCGTATGGCGAAGGCACTGCGCGCCAACGGCTTCTTGGTCCAAGACCCCCTGACCGGACGGCTCGGACTGGGTCCGGCCGTCGTCATGCTGGCCTTCGTCGTGATGCGCAACAGCGATACTAGCCGTCTCGTCAGCCTGACAACGTCGCATCTCGAGCACCTGAGGACGCAGACAGGAGAAACCGTCGGCCTGCACATCCCGACGGTCGGTGGGCGGCTGTGCGTCGCCGAATCCGAGAGCCGGCACATGATGCGCATGGCCACCGGCGTCGGGAACATCTTGCCCTGGCACGCCGGTGCGGCGAGCAAGGCGCTCCTGGCCTTCATGTCCGAAGAGGAGCGCGAGCGCATTCTGGCGACGATCGACACGGCGCCGCTGACCGATGCGACCATTGTGAAGGTGGACCAGCTCCGCAAGGCGCTCGACGTCGTGCGGAAGAACGGCTACGCCATCAGCGAAGGAGAGTCGGTCGCCGGCGCCAGCGCGATCGCCGTGTCGATCCGAGCTGCCGCTGAGGGCGTCACCGCCGCCATCAACATCACGGGGCCGAGCAGCCGCTGGACGCGGGACGAGATGATGAAGGCCCTTCCGGAGTTGCAGAACTCCGCCGGCATCATCGAGTCCTTGCTCGGTCGCTGATCCCGGTCCCCCCGTCCCCGCTCCCACCCGACCCGGGTACGCGTCGGCGCAGGCGGCCATCACGAATGCTTTTCCCGGTACACGGTTACGAACCGGGCGAAGGAGATGGCCACCACCAGGGCGACCCCGTCGAAGACGTCACCGATCCATGACGGCGCACCGAGCAGCTCGAGGCCGGTGACGACGATGACCAGGAGGTAGAGGCCGATCACAGTGCCCGGGGCATTGAAGCGCCTGATATTGATCACGGTGGTGCCGAGGAACGCCGCTGCAAAGGGTGGGAGCAGGTACTGCGGACCGATGGAGGGATCGGCTGACCCCACGGTGCTGGCGAGAACCACCCCGCCGAAGGCGGCGATGATGCCGCAGATGACAAAGGCAAGAAAGCGGATCTGTCCCGTCTTCAGGCCGGCCAGGCGTGAGGCATCCCTGTTGCCTCCGACGAACAGCAGATACCGCCCCCATGGCGTCCACTGGAAAACGTACCAGGCAATGACGGCGATAGCGAGGCCGTAAATCACCGAGAGGGGCACGCCGCCGACGTTGGTGGAGGCGAAGCGCAGCAACCCTTCGGGGAAGCCCGACAGCACGGTCCCTCCCGACACGCCGTACGCGAGCCCGTCGACCGCAGTCATGGTGGCCAACGTGGCGATGAAGCCGTCGAGGCCGACGACGACGACGAGAAAGCCGTTGACGCATCCCACCACGAGCCCGAGTCCCAGCCCAATGAAGGCGGAGAGGACCCATCCCATCCCGTGCTGAACCGTCAGAGCGGCGATCGCCATAGCACTTAGGTTCATGGTGGCCCCGATGGACAGATCGAAGTCACCCGAGCGGAGAGGGAACAGGAGGCCGATGGCGAGGATCATGAACACCGACTCGGTCTGCGCCATGACCCGGATGTTGGACACCGTCGGGAACGTGGACGGCAGGAGCAGCGAGAAGGCTCCGAATGCCACCACGAGTACGATGATGATGGCGTACCGCTCGAGACGGAGCCTCGCCAGGAGGCTGCGGCGAGGTTCGTCGTGCCTCTCGATCGTCGATGCGATGGCCGGGGCGGCCGAATCGCTCGCCGGATCTGCTGGAGAACTTTGCGCCACGGTCATGCGCGTCTCCATTCCACTCTGGCGGACATCGCTGCGCGTCATCCCATCTTGACCGGCCGCACCAGAGCGAGACCACTTCCCCGAGGGCCTGCAGGGTGGGGCATGGGGTCTGCGGTCGGAACGACTGCCGACCCCATGCCCCAGGCCCTACGGGGACCTTTCATCGGTGCTCGGTATTGCGGTGACCGGTCCCGGGATCAGGCCTCAAAGGTCTTCTTGTACTTCGCCTGGTACCCCTTGTAGCCAGGGAGCTTCGACGCACTGGCCACGTCCTTGGAGTCGACCAACTGGTATGGAATGTTGCTTACCGCCGCCGCCGCAGGGAGCTTGAGCGCCAGACGCCCGACCTGGTCGAAGGCGCCCCACCCGTCCGGTGCGTCGTCCCCGATGTTGAGCGTGGCCTTCTCCACGGCACCCTTGGCGACGAACTGCAGCGTGTTTGGTTGAGACCATGAGCCCACCAGTGGCAGTTTCTTCCCGGAGGACTGCACGGCCGGAACCATCTCCGTCGACATGGCGTCGAACGCCGACATCAGGTAATTGAGATTCGGGTGCCGCTCGATCTCCGTGCTCGTGGCCGGGCCGGTCGTGGTGCCAATGTCCGCGATGTTCTGGTTGACGATCGCAAAGCTGCACGACGGACACCGCTTCCCGATCTCCTTCTGTGCACCCTTGGTCTCAGTGACCATGGTGCCGAAGGACGGTGCATCGAACATGGCGACGTTGGCCTTGCATCCGGTCTGTTCCAGGACGAAGTCGGCCATGGTCCTCCCGAGGGCAGCGTCGTTGGGATTCAGGTAGGAGCTCTCGGCAGACGAGGCCGGCTCCAGGAGGCCGACCGTCGGGATGCCCTCGCTCTTGGCCTGCGCCAGCTGCTGGCCGATGTAGTTCGGTCCGATCGCGTCGAAGACGATGCCCGCCGGGTGTTGGGCCAGCGCCTCGTTCATGGCCGCGATGTAGTCCGGCACCTGGCCCTGTCCGTCGAACGACGACGTGCTCGCTCCGACAGAGGCGGCTGCTGCCTTGAAGCCTTGATACGTCGTGGAGTCGATGCCGAGGGCCATGTCGTCAGCGACGAAGGCGAAGGTCTTCCCCTTCAACTTGGTGGCCGGGAACGGGGAGCCGGTCTGCAAGTTGACCGGCTTCTCCGCTGCGGCGACGGCGGCCTTGGCGTGCCTCATGCAGCTCGACGTGGCGGCCTCCTTCCGTGCGGCTTTGGTGGTCGCGCCGGCGGACGTCGCCGCCAGCGAATTCGTGCCCACCGCGAGGGCCGCGACCAGTGCGAGAGGCATCACTCGGCGAAGAGCCGCTCCCCCCTTCGACCCTGCGGCTGATGTGTCCTTGCTCTTCATCGTCACCCCTAGGAACGCTCGAGATTTGTCAGAAATCCCAGTCAGCGACCGTATTCGTCCTCACTCCGCTGGACTTCCATATTATGGAATAGGATCTCACCGATCAATGTAACGGACGTCTTCAGGCCCGTCAACTTCTTGAAGAGTTCGTGTCGACCGGGCGACGCAGGACGTGATTTCCTCGCGCGCCAGCCGCTTCCGACAGTGTGCGCCACCCCCGGTCGCGCTGCTCCGAGGGCACGACGGTTTGGGATGTGCGGCGACTGGACAACCGTCACCGACGACGACCGAATGAGCCGGCCAGCCCCATGCGGGCGTGCCGTCGGAGTCAGGCGACGCCCACTACAGAGGACAAGGTCGTACGTGGCGCGTTCTCGGCGCAACGCCCTTCGACAATGCGATCCGCAACGCTTCGGACCGATTCCTCATCCATGCCCCTTCCTTGATCCGGAGCCCCCGCGAGGATCGGTACGTCGCCTCCTTGCGCGTGGCTCCGGTCAACGAAGCTATCAACCTGGATCCACCGTGTGACAGCAAGGGCTGACGGGACCCGCGTAGTGAGGTAGGCCGCTGGTTCAGCGGGCGCCGGTAGGTCGGCCGGGCTCAATCCCGCCGGTTACCCGGTCGGGTGCATGTTCCGGGCTCGGGGCGATCCCGGAGGGCCACACCTCCACCTCTGGCACAGCACCACATCGGCTGATTCGACCTTCTACATCGACTCCTCCTCTGTGTTCGTGTCACACAGCCGTCGGCATACCGGACCAGCGCTCCCAGGCGCCGATGACGTTGCGCCCAGGCCACGTCGAGGACGTGGAGGGCGATGTTCGCCAGCAGCGACGAGATGGGCGAACCCTATGAACAGCGCTGGGTTATGCACAGCGTGGACCCATCGACCCTGGTGAAGGTGGGGATCGGGACCGAACGCTGCGCATTATGCCAGGGCCTTCAGAGCGCGGCGAGCCAGTCGAGCAGTCCGACGTCCCGGTTCCATTCGGGCAGGTCGTCAGAGACGATGTCGACGTAGACGGCTTCGAGGGCTCTGCGCTTGGCTTCGGTGGAGGCACGGGCGCAGATCTCGGTCGTGGACAGGTCGACGTGGCGGAGGATGTCGCGGATGTAGGGCAGTGGGACGCCCGCGTCGTAGAGGTGCATGGCCTTGCTGTGGCGCAGCACGTGAGGACTGAGCTCGGCATTGGCGAGCACCGGGTCACTTGCCATGGCCTGGTACTTCGCGACGACCCAGGCGATCCCACGCGGGTGAGCTTTCGGCCGTGTTGGTTGACAAACACCGCGTCATCGTCGTGACGGGGACCATCGAGATGCAGTTCGGCCAGGTAGACGTCGAGCAGTGCCGCCGTGTTGTCGCCGAGGGGGACGTGGCGGGTCTTGTTGCCCCTTCCGGTCAAGGCCGCCATGGCCGGGGCCTCGAGCCGGACGTCGCGGACGGTGAGGTCGGCGAGCTCTTGGACCCTCGTTGCGGTGTCGCAGAGAGTGACGAGCAAGGTCGCGTCGCGGCGTCCCCGCCGGGTGGAGCAGTCGGGCTGCGCGAGCAGGAGGTGGGTCTGCTCGACGCTTAGGTGGTTCACCGCCGCTTGGGGCTGTCTTTTCGCCGGGATGGCGAGAATGTCGTGGGAGCAGGCCATCCGGGCAGGGTCTTGGGATTGCTTCCACCGGAAGAACGAGGCGATCGCGGCGAGGCGCTGGTTCCGCGTCGACACGCTGTTGTGCCTGACGTCGAGCCAGTCCAAGAACCCGACAATCGGACCGGCGTCGATGCAGTCGAGGGTGAGCTTCTCCGGCGGAATGGAGCGGTAGTCACGAAAGAACACGACGAGCAGCTTGAACGTGTCGCGATAGGACCCAACCGTGTTCGGCGAGCAGCCGCGAAGCCCTGCCAGGTAGGCGGTGAGGAAACGGCGCAAGGACAACGCGAAGTCAGTCGCCATGGCGCGGCCATTCCGTGACCGGTGGGACAACGTCACCGATGGCGCGTCGAACCTGAGCGGTGATGTGGGGGTAGGACTCGGCAGTCAGCCTGAGGTAGTAGCCGGTGTCGTCAGGTGAAGCGTGGCCCATGCAGGCCTGAAGGACCGGCAACAATGCGCTGACGTCGTCGCCACGCGCGAAGCACGCACGCAGGTTGTTGATTAGCAGCCCCGTCGCGCCCGGCACCGACCCGAAGGCCTCGGCGCCGGGCAGAGGGCGCCGGGCAGGGGGGCGCCGGTCGGCGCGGTGCCGCGCCCGGTCACCCTTTGACGGCCTGCCCGAGACGCTGGCGGGTGGTCGAGTGCACCGGGTCCTTGTCGAACTGCGGCAGCACGTGCTCGCCGAAGGTGGCGACCGCCTCCTCGCACACCTCGATGGGCATCGAGGAGGAGAGCATCCCGAACGCC
>DAHUZK010000021.1 GCA_027306605.1 Acidimicrobiaceae bacterium | reverse complement strand
GCTCGACCCGCCGGCGCAGGCGGTCCACGCTGCGCCGCCGCCACGGCGCCGCGGTGGGGCGTTGGCCGAGATACTCGGCGGCGTCACCATGGGACACGAGGTCGGCGAGGCCGAGATCGTCACCCTCTTCGGCGCACGCGGTCCCGAAGTGCGCGCCGTGGCCGAGGTGGCCGACGAGCTGCGCCGCCAGGCCGTCGGCGACGCCGTCACCTACGTGCGCAACCGCAACATCAACTACACCAACGTCTGCACGTTCAAGTGCCGCTTCTGCGCCTTCTCCAAGGGACCGTTGTCGCTCAACCTGCGCGGCGCGCCCTACCTGCTCGAGCTGGACGAGATCACCCGTCGCGTCGCCGAGGCCGAGGCCGAGGGCGCCACCGAGGTCTGCCTCCAGGGCGGCATCCACCCGGATTTCGACGGCGACTACTACCTCCACGTGCTCGAGGCCGTCCGCGCTGCGTCGGTCGACATCCACATCCACGGTTTCACCGCGCTGGAGGTCACCGAGGGTGCCCGCCGCTCCGAGATGCCACTGGCCGAGTACCTGGGCCTCCTCAGGGATGCCGGGCTCAAGACGCTCCCGGGCACCGCGGCCGAGATCCTCGACGACGAGGTCCGTGCCGTGCTGTGCCCCGACAAGATCGACACCGAGGAGTGGCTCTACGCCCACCGCACGGCACACGAGGTCGGGCTGCGCTCGAACGTCACCATCATGTTCGGGGCGGTCGAGCGACCGGTCAGCTGGGCCCGCCACATCGTGCGGACGCGTGCCCTGCAGCGTGAGACGGGTGGCTTCACGGAGTTCGTGCCCTTGCCCTTCGTGCACATGGCCACCCCGATCTACCTCCAGCGCCGGGCGCGGCGGGGCCCGACCTTCCGCGAGGCCCTGCTGATGCACGCGGTGGCGCGGATCGCCTATGCGGGTGCCATCGACAACATCCAGGTCAGCTGGGTAAAGATGGGTACCGAGGGGGCGCGTCAGGTGCTCCGCGCCGGGGCGAACGACCTCGGGGGCACCCTGATGGACGAGAACATCTCGCGGGCTGCCGGGGCGCGGCACGGCCAGCGGATGGGCGTCGAGGACCTCGAGGCCATCGTGGCTCCCCTCGGACGACCCCTCGTCCAGCGTTCGACGCTCTACGCCTCGGCGTGAGCGACCGTCACGGCCACGCGGCCGGCGACGTCGAGCCGAGCGACGTCCCCCTGGGTGCGGCCACGCCCGCAGGCACCGATACGGGCGAGCCCGGTCCGCACACCGACGCCGAGGAAAACGCACGCCGACGCGCCTTCGACGCGCTGTTCCACGACCGTTCCTTGTCGGCCGGCCAGGTGCGCGAGCTCACGTCGATGATCGGCGTCCTGGCCGACATGGCACGCGAGAGCACCTCGGTGGGCGACCTGAAGATCGCCAGTGCGGCCCTGGGCGAGATGGCCGAGGCCTTCCGCGTCTTCCGGCCCTACCGCCACGTGCGCAAGATGACCATGTTCGGCTCGGCCCGGACGCGGGCCGACGACCCCGTCTACATCCTGGCCCGCTCCCTCGCCTCCACCATGGCCGAGGCCGACTGGATGGTCGTCACCGGCGCCGGCCCCGGCATCATGGCGGCCGGTCTCGAGGGCGCAGGCCGCGAGCACGCCTTCGGCGTCAACATCCGGCTCCCCCACGAGGAATCGGCCAATCCCTTCATCGCCCAGGACCCCAAGCTGGTCGAGATGCGCTACTTCTTCACGCGCAAACTGATGCTGATCAAGGAGTCGCACGCCTACGCCATCCTCCCGGGAGGCTTCGGGACCCAGGACGAGGCCTTCGAGCTCCTGACGCTGCTCCAGACCGGCAAGGCCGAGCCGGCGCCGGTCGTCATGATCGAGACCCCGGGCGGCACGTACTGGCACGCCTGGCGGCGCTTCGTCGAGGACGAGGCCATCGGGGCGGGATGGGTCTCCCCCGGCGATCCGGCACTGTTCAAGGTCACCAACACCATGGAGGAGGCGAGCGCGGAGATCCTCGGCTTCTACCGCAATTACCACTCGTGCCGCTGGGTCGGCGACCTGCTCGTGCTCCGCGTCCACGTGCAACCGAGCAAGGCGGAGGTGGCCGACCTCAACAAGCGCTTCGGCGACATCGTGTTGCGCGGGTCGATCCGCACCACCGGGCCCTTCCCGCCCGAGCGCAACGATTACCCCGAGCTCCCACGTCTCGCCCTGCGTTTCGACCGCTACCACTACGCGCGCCTGCGCCAGCTGATCGACGCCATCAACGAGTGCACCGGATGAGCGGATGAGCGGATGAGCGGACGCACCGCACGCCCCAGCCGGACGGCGCGCCCCAGCCGGACGGAGCGCACGGAGCGCCCGGCGCTGGCCGACCGTGGTCGCCACCTCGTCGCCGCCCTCGCCGCCCTCGCCGCCGCAACCCTGCTGCTCCCCGTCCTCGTCTCACCCGTCCTTCCCGGCGGGGCTGCGGCCACCGCCGTACCTGCCGGGGCCGCCTCGCCACGGCCCAGGACGAACTCCACGTCGCCGAATTCCACGTCGCCGAATTCCACGGTCCCCTTCGGAGCGACCCCGATCGGGTCCAACGCCGTGAGCAGGGCCAACGCGCCGGTCGTGGGACTCGCCGCCACCCGCGACGGGGCGGGCACCTGGCTGGTCGGGGGCGACGGCGGCGTGTTCTCCTACGGCGACGCCGGGTTCTTCGGATCCGCGGGGTCGCTGCACCTCAACGCGCCGGTGGTGGGCATGGCGGCCACACCCGACGGCGGGGGCTACTGGTTGGTCGGGCGCGACGGCGGCGTGTTCTCCTACGGCGACGCCGGGTTCTTCGGCTCCGCCGGGTCGCTGCGTCTCAACGCGCCGGTGGTGGGCATGGCGGCCACACCCGGCGGCGGGGGCTACTGGCTGGCGGCGGCCGACGGCGGCGTCTTCTCCTACGGTGACGCCGGGTTCTTCGGATCCGCCGGGTCGCTGCACCTCGACGCGCCGGTCGTGGGCATGGCGGCCACACCCGGCGGCCGGGGCTACTGGCTGGTGGCGGCCGACGGCGGCGTCTTCAGCTACGGCGACGCCGGGTTCTTCGGCTCGGCCGGGTCGCTGCGCCTCGACGCGCCGGTGGTGGGCATGGCGGCCACACCCGACGGCGGGGGCTACTGGTTGGTCGGGCGCGACGGCGGCGTGTTCACCTACGGGTCCGCCGGGTTCTTCGGCTCGCTGGGCGGGACCGCTCTCCCCGGGCCGGTGGTCGGCATGGCAGCGGCGCCGGGCGGGGCCGGGTACTGGCTGGCCGTGAGCTCCGAACCCCTCGCCGGCAAGGTGGTGGGCATCGACCCCGGCCACAACGGGCTCAACTACAGCGCGCCGGGGGTCATCGACCAGCCCGTCTTCAACGGGACCGGCTACGAGCCCTGCGACACCACCGGAACGGCGACGGACAGCGGCTACACCGAGGCGCAGTTCAACTTCGACGTTGCCACCGACCTGCAGGCGGACCTCCAGGCCGAGGGTGCCACCGTCGTCATGACGAGGCCCAACAACGACGGTGTGGGCCCGTGCGTGACGACCCGCACCGCCATCATCGACAACGCCCACGCCGACGTGGCCGTCGACATCCACGCCGACGGCGGGCCCGCCGGTGGCCGTGGCTTCGCCGTGCTCGAGCCAATGGCCGACGGACCCAACGACGGAGTCATCGCGTCGTCCGCCCTCTTCGCCGCCGACGTGCGGGCAGCCTTCCTGGAGGGGACGTCAATGCCGGTGAGCACCTACGACGGGGTCCAGGGTCTCCAACCACGCAACGACCTGGCGGGACTCAACCTGACCACGGTGCCCAAGGTGCTGATCGAGTGCGGCAACATGCGCAACGCTGCGGACGCCGCCCTCCTGGTCACGCCGTCCTTCCAGCAGGAAGCGGCCGCCGCCATGGCCTCGGCCGTCACCGCGTTCCTGACCGGCGGTCCCTAGCAGCCCGAAGCCGGCGCGACCGGGAAACCGTCCGACGCGCTGCCGGGGCCACCGATCGGCGCCCGGACCACGGTCGTGTAGACGTGCCCCGTGGGCGAAGATGCCGAGGCGACGAGATCGATGTGGCGGACGGCGAAGGAAGCCTCGAACGGGATACCCGCCATCTCACCGAGGGCGGACACGCTGAGGCGACGGCCCTTCGAGCGCGCCAACGTCAGATGGCCGTTGAAAGGCGGCTCCCCGCCTTCGGGCTCTGGCACCAAGGGAACGGTGGCGGCGAGGACGGCGGCGGCCACCTCCTCGAGCCCGGTGGCGGGCAGCTGTAGCACGCGCACGCCCGTGAACCAGGCGGTCCCGGGGCCCAGACGGCATTCGAACGGCCCGTCGAGCGCGGCGGCGCAGGTGACGAGGGCGTCGGCGAGGGCGGGGGTGGCCTCTCGGGCCACCTCTCCGAGGAAGCGCAGCGAGACGTGCCAGCGTGTGGGCCCGACGAATCGCAGCCCCCTGCTCCGCCCGAGTTCGAGCTCGAGAGCGCCGAGCCGCCGCCGTGTGGCGTCGTCGGGCCAGGCCGCCACGAAGAGGCGCATGTCTCCTGCCGGGCCCGGTCCGCGGTCAGGCGGCGCCGTCGTCCAGGGAGGACCGCGCCGTGCCCGAGCCCTCCTGCAGGGCGAGGATGCAGCGCTCCAGGGAGCGGCGCGCCTTGAGGACGCGCCGCTCCAGGGCGAGCGCCTCGCCGGTCTCGGCCGAGTCGGGGTCCCCCGAGGTGGCCAGCCGCAGTGCGTCCATCGCCATGTCAGTCAGCTCCTCGAGCATGCCCTCGAGACGCTGGGCCATCTCGAGCATGGCCTCGCCGGCCTCGGTCACCTTGGGGGCGTCGCGTGCTGCACCTCGTACGCCCCGTCGGCGAACTCGGCCCGCATGACCTTCTTGTCGAACTTGCCCACACTGGTCTTGGGGATCTCGCCGACGAACGTCCACTGCTCCGGCAGCCACCAGCGCGGCACGCGGTCGGTCAGGTACGCCACCAGGTCGCCCGGCGCCGGCGATCGGCCCGGCCGTGGGACCACCGCCACCAGCGGCCGCTCCGACCACTTCGGGTCCGGCACGGCGATGACCGCCGCCTCGAAGACGTCGGGGTGAGACATCACGGCGTTCTCCAGCTCGACGGAGGAGATCCACTCCCCGCCCGACTTGATCACGTCCTTGGTGCGATCCGAGATCGTCATGTACCCCTGCGGGTCCAGGCTGCCCACGTCGCCGGTGCGGAGCCAGCCGTCGTGGAACTTCTGGGGGTCCTCGTCCTTGTAGTAGGCGCCGGTGACCCACGGCCCGCGGATCTCGAACTCCCCCACCGACGTGCCGTCGTTGGGCAGTACGGTTCCGTCCTCGGCCACGACGCGCACCTCGACGCCCGGCACGACGCGGCCGGCCTTCACCTTGTAGTACATGGCGTCGTGGCCGTCACGGCGGCGGGCCGGGGGAAGGCCGAAGGCGGCCAGCGGGCTGGTCTCGGTCATGCCCCATCCCTGGACGATCGTGACGCCGAATCGTTCTTCGAAGGCCTCGATGAGCGACTGTGGCACTGCCGCACCACCCGCCGTGATGGCTCGCACCGTCGAGAAATCGATCGGCGTGTCGAGCGCCAGCAGCCCGTTCCAGATGGTGGGGACGCCGCACGACAGTGTCGGGTGATGCTCGTTGATGACCGCCGCCAGCTGCTCCCCCATGAGGAACATCTGCGGCATGATCATGTCGGTCCCCGCCATCCAGGCCCCGTAGGGGGTGCCCCAGGCGTTGGCGTGGAACATCGGCACGATGATGAGGATGCGGTCGTTCTCGGTCATGCCGACGGACGACGACGCCTGCTCGGCCATGGTGTGCAACCACGTGGAGCGGTGTGAGTAGACCACGCCCTTGGGGTGACCGGTGGTTCCGCTCGTGTAGCACATCGCCGCCGCCGACCGCTCGTCGAGGTCGGGCCAGTCGAACCCCGGTTCCTCGGCGGCCAGGAGCCGCTCGTACGAGAGCGTGTCGCCGAGGCCCGAGGTGTCGCCCTCACCGGCCACGACGATCGTCTCCACGGTCTTGAGCTCGTCCCGGATAGCCGCGAGCAGCGGGATCAAGGAGGCGTCGACGATGATCACGCGGTCCTCGGCGTGGTTGATCACGTAGGAGAGCTGGTCGGCCGGCAGGCGGATGTTGAGGGTGTGCAGGACGGCCCCCATGCTCGGGACGCCCAGGTAGGCCTCGAGATGGCCCTGGTTGTTCCAGGCGAACGTCCCCACCCGGTCACCCGCCTCGACCCCCAGACGCGTCAGCGCCGCCGCCAGCTTCTCCGTACGGGTGGCTACCTCGTTGAACGTGGCCGTACGGTGCCCGCCGGCCTCGACCGTGACGACCGAGCTGTCCCCGTGGACCTGCTGGCCGTGACGGAGGATGTCACGGATCAGGAGCGGGGCGTCCTGCATGGTGCTCTTCATGGCTCAAGTATGACGAGCCCGTTGGGGGTGTGCCCGCCGACGACCGGGCACGACCGTTCTGAGGCGTGGTCCAGGCAGTCGCCCCTCCGCATGCCCTGTTG
This sequence comes from Acidimicrobiaceae bacterium, assembly GCA_027306605.1. Lineage (GTDB taxonomy): Bacteria > Actinomycetota > Acidimicrobiia > Acidimicrobiales > RAAP-2 > Bog-473. The sequence continues at coordinate 29,812 of DAHUZK010000021.1, read as the reverse complement.
CGGGCCGCCCGATGAGGCGTGTGGTCGGCACCGTGCTCGCCGTCGGTCTGGCCGGTGCGCTGGTCGGCACGGCCGTGATCGCCTCGGCCCTGTCACTGGCGGGCGTGGGCCCGGGTGCCAGGGGCCCGGCTGCCTCGCCGGCCGCCAGGGCCACCATCCCGACCGGCATGCTCGTCCTGTACCAGGCGGCGTCCGCCACGTGCCCCGGGCTTCCCTGGACCGTCCTCGCCGCCATCGGCACCGTCGAGTCCGACAACGCACAGTCCACCCTGCCCGGTGTGCACAGCGGCGCCAACGCGGCGGGTGCAGAGGGTCCGATGCAGTTCGAGCCCACCACCTTCGCGGCCTATGCGCAACCGGTACCGCCCGGTGGCGCCCTTCCGCCGAGCCCGTACGACCCCACCGACGCGGTCTACGCCGCGGCGCGCCTTCTTTGCGCCAACGGCGCTTCGGGCGGCGCCGACATTGCGGGGGCCGTGTATGCGTACAACCATTCCTCGTCGTACGTGGCACAGGTGTTGGCGTTGGCGCAGTCCTACGCCGCCGCGTCGTCCGGTTCCATTGCCGGCACCCCCGTCACGGTGGCGGGAGCCGTGGCGTTGGAGTGGGCCCTCGCTCAGATCGGGACGCCCTATGTCTGGGGTGGCGAGACACCAGGCGTGGGCTTCGACTGCTCTGGTCTGGTCCAAGCCGCCTACGAGGTGGCGGGCGTCGCTCTCCCCCGCGTGGCGCAGGACCAGTACGACGCCACGCCGAAACTGGCGGCGGGGGTGGCCCTGGCGCCGGGCGACCTCGTCTTCTTCGGGAGTGGCCCGGCGGCGATCGATCACGTCGGGCTCTTCGCGGGCATCGTGAACGGCCGGGACGTCATGGTCGACGCGCCCCACACGGGTGCCGACGTCCGCGTCGAGGCCTTCGGGGACGCGCGGGGCGCACGTTTCGGGAGCCTCGTGTTCGTAGGAGCGACGAGGCCCTGAACGGTCACGAGGTTCCGCGAGAGGCGCGCTCCGGGCAGTCGCTGCGGTGGGGCCCACCGTGGGTCACCATCGCGCCGCACGCGGGACAGACCTGACCGACCCAGCACGCAGGATCCCCGCCCTCGTCGTCTGCTGCCTCCTCGTCGCAGGCAGGGCACTCCAGCGGCGTCCCGATGCGCCCGTTTCGACCCTCGGCGCTGAGCACCCAGGACCGTTCCCGCCATGGCGGGTGGTGGCGGACGTGTTGCCGATGGCCGCACTCGAGCAGGGCCACCCAGTCCCCCTCGTCGTCCGTGACGAATCCCACGATGGCCCGCTGCACCAACAACCTCACCCTCCTGCCGGCTCGGGGTCGCTCAACCGGTCTCGAACTCCCCGGCGTCGGCCGGCAGACCGACGCCGGGGACCGCGGCGCCGGTTCGGAACGCGTCGTCATGTGCTCCACCGGTCCGGCGCAGAGTGAGCACGCGCTCGGCGTGGCGCTCCTCTTCCAGCAGCTTCTGGCGCGCCTCGAGGAGGTCGAACTGCGTTATCAGACCGACCAGACGGGTCGGCGCGGCCCGGTCGACCACCGGCAACACGCCGAGTCCCCCGTGCGCCATCCGGTCGGCCACCGCCCGCAGGATCTCGTCGGGGTGGGCCACGGCCATGGGGGGAATCATGACCGATTCGACTGGCCGTGACGGGTCCTGTTTCGATTCCAGGACGGCCGACCAGGGCAGCAGGGCGGTCAACCTTTCATTCTCCAGAACCGGGTAGAGCCGCTGCCGACGCTGGGGCGAGCCCTCCGGCAGCGCGGCATAGACGTCCTGCACCGACTGGCCCGGCGTCACCGTCATCACGTCCGTCTGCATCACCTCTCGCACAAAGGTGGCCTCCAAGGGATCGACGCCGTACTCGCGCATGACGTGAAAGCCGCGGCGGGCCACCTTCTCCGTGAGGATCGAGCGCTTCAGCACGAGCACGCTGACGAGGTGGGAGATCGTGGCAGCCACGAGGAGGGCGAGCAGGCTGTTCTGGTCGTGGGTCAGCTCGAAGGCGAAGACGATGGCCGTGAAGGGTGAGCGCATGACGCCACCCAGGGCGCCCGCGAGACCGACCAACGCCCAGACGCCGGGCGACGCCCCCGGGAGGACGTGCCCGGCCACCCCGCCCACGGCGGCGCCGAGCATGAGCACTGGGGCCAGGATGCCGCCACTCGTCCCGCTCCCGAGCCCGGCCGCCCAGATCGTGAGCTTGACGACGAAGAGAAGCAACAGCGCCGACACGCCGAGCTGGCCGAGGAGCTCGGCGTGGATGGTGTCGTACCCGACGCCGAGCGCCCGAGGCTCGATCAAGCCGCCGATGCCGATGATGACGCCACCGATCATGGGCCACCACATCCAATGGAGGTGCCCGTTGAGGAGCTTGAACGCGTCTTCACAGCGGTAGACCGCCTGCGTCATGAGCCACGCGCACAGCCCGACCACGATGCCCAGGGCAGCGGCCCCGAGGAGGACCTTGCCGGCGAGGGCGGGATGGGGCGGCATGGGGAAGATCGGCTGCGGCGTCACCAGCCCCGCGTTGGCCAGCACCATGCGCAGGCCGTCAGCCGTCGCTGCGGCAAGCCCGATGAGGACCATGGAGCGCGGCTTCAACTCGAAGGCCAGCAGCTCGACCCCGAAGAGGGTGGCGGCAACCGGAGTGCCGAAAACCGCGCTCATGCCGGCCGCGGCGCCGGCGACGAGGAGGGCACGCCGCTCGGCTGCCGTGAGACGGAAGAGCTGTCCGACGATCGAGCCGAGTGCGCCACCCGTGAGGATGATCGGGCCCTCGGCACCGAATGGACCGCCGGAGCCGATGCTCACAGCGCTCGAGATCGGTTTGAGCACGGCGAGGCGGGGTTGGACCCGGCTGCCGTTGATGAGGATGCGCTCCATCGCCTCGGGAATGCCGTGGCCCCGGATCTGCTCCGAGCCGAAGCGTGCCATGAGGCCGACCACCAGGCCACCGCCGATGGGGATGAACACCGAGACCCACCCGAGGGTGTTCGCGTCGGGAGACACGAGCCGGACGCCGAGTCGCTGGTAGTACAAGAGGTTCGTCAAGAACCCGATCATGTCGAGCAGCGCGAGCGCGATGCCCATGGCGAGCACGCCGATCAGCAGGGCTAGCGGAACCAGTCGCAGAATGGCCGGCGTGGTCGTGAAATCGCCCAGCTCACGCTCGGCCGATGCGGTGGGCCGCAGGTCCGTTCCGATGACGTCGGCACCGGAACCCGCCGGTTCAGATCCCGGCTGCCAACTCTCAGGGCCGTTGTTCCACTTCTCGGGGTCACTGCTGCAATTCCCGTGGCCGTTCCGGGCATCAGCCGGGTCCGTCGTCATACGATGATATCGTAATACGATGCGTTTACGGGACGCCGACTACGAAGACCTGTTGACGCTCCGGACCGGCCTGCGCCGCTTCTTGCGCTGGAGCGAACAGCAGGCCGAGGAAGCCGGGATCACGCCGGCTCAGCACCAACTCATGCTGGCCATACGGGGCCACACCGACCGGCGCGGTCCGACGGTGGGCGAGGTGGCCGACTACTTGCTGCTTCGTCACCACAGCGCGGTCGGTCTGGTCGACCGGGCCGACGCCGCCGGCCTCGTAGCCCGAGTGCGCGACCCCGACGACCATCGCGTCGTCCGACTCCAACTCACACCGACCGGCATGAAGCGTCTCGAGGCGCTCTCGGCGGTGCACCTCGAAGAGCTGCAACGTCTGGGCCTCAGGTTGCCGAGCGCGTGGCGGGGCCTGATGCCCCGGCAGCCGCTCCACGGGCTCGACAGCCGCACGTAGTCCATCGGGAACTCGATGCCAGGGCGCGCGCACGCGAGGTCCACCCGCATCCGCTCAGGCTCGATCGGAGACCTCGTTGCGCAGGAAGGCGGTCATCGCCGGAAGGGCAGCCGGGTCCTGCATGAAGAAGGCATGCCCTCCGTCGAACATCTGCAGCCGGGCGCCGGGTATGGAGCGAGCGAGGAACTCGCTGTTGGCCGAAGGTGCGATGCCGTCGTAGCGTCCGCCGCAGACGAGCGTGGGACAGCGGATCTCACCCAGGCGATCAGACGTGTCGTGACGGCTCCGGGCCTCGAGCTGCAAGAGCGCGCCTTTCGCGGATTCACCGTCACCTTCACCGAGGCGGAAGACTTCGCCGATCGTCTTGACCACGCCGGGGTGCGCCCTGCGCCACTCTGCATCCCAGCGAGTGTCGAGAAGCTCCATGCGTCGCAGCAGGGAGTCCTCGGGCGGCAAGGCGACGAGATCCTGCAGCGGATACGACGCCCCGCCCCCTCCACCCGAAGACGTGCAGGCCAGGACCAGGCGCCGCACGTGAGCCGAGTGTCGGATCGCGAGCTCCTGAGCGACCATTCCGCCGAAGGAGACACCCAAGACCAGGGCATCCTCCCACCCAACTTCGCCGAGGAGGGCCGCAGCGTCATCGGCGTAGTCGGCCATCGAATAGGGCCCCTCGGGCACCTCGGACTGTCCGAGGCCCCGCTGGTCGTACTGCAATAGCTCGAACCGCGCGAAGACCTCCGCGTCCCCCAGCCGTGGCCCGCGCCGGAGGTCGGCTCCGGTGCCCGAGATCAAGAGCAAGCGTTCCCCGGCCCCGGAACGCTCGTAGTAGAGCTCGATGCCGTTGGCGGTGACGCGAGGCATCGCGGCAGTGTACCGACGACAGGCCAACGCCGATTGCAGATCAGATCCTTGCCGAGCACGGAGCCCTCCCGGAGCGGACCCGAAAGCGATGTGTTGGGTCCACCTGTATCCACAGGCCCGGGCCAATTGGGATGAGGTGTATAGGTGCAGGCGGGTGGGCCCGTATACAGGCAATGGCAAGTCCCGCGAGACGGCATACACAGCGGCGACGGACAAGCCCGAAGCCCCATGGGAGCTTTCGGACGGTCCTGCCGAAGGTGGATCAAAAGGGCCGTGAATGCATCAGAGGACCCGAGGGCGGTGCGAACGAGAGGACTGACGCGAGATGATCAGCGCATCGCCAGTTGCCCTGGCACGATCGGCGCCGGCAGAGAGGTGCGTCCCATGAGCCAGACGTCGACCGCGGCGGCGCAGGAGCGGCCCTCGGCGATGGCCCACACGATGAGACTCTGGCCCCGGGTCTGGTCCCCGCAGACGAAGACGCCCTCGACGTTGGTGGCCCAGCGGGCGTCGGCGGTGACGGTGCCGCGGGCTGACACCTCGACACCCAGCTCCGCGACGGCGTTACGGCGTTCGGTCCCCACGAACCCCATGGCGAGGAGCACGAGGTCGCACTCGAGCTCGAACGCGGTGCCCGGCACCTCTTCGAAGACCGGGCGACCGTCCTCGGTGCGCATCTCGACGGTGTGGCCACGCAGGCCCCGGACCGCCCCCGAGCCGTCGTCGAGGAACTCGGTCGTCGTCACGGAGAACAGTCGCTCACCGCCCTCTTCGTGGGCCGACGACGTGCGCAGGACGAGCGGCCACAGCGGCCAGGGGTTGTCAGCCAGGCGGTCACTCGGCGGCTCCGCCATGATCTCGAGCTGGTGCACGGAGCGCGCGCCCTGGCGGTGCGCCGTGCCCAGGCAGTCCGCGCCGGTGTCACCTCCGCCGATGATGACGACCCGCTTGCCCCTGGCATCGATGGGCGGCGCGGTGAGGGCGCCTTCCTGGACCAGGTTGGACGGCTTGAGGTACTCCAGGGCGAAGTGCACGCCATCAAGGGTGCGCCCCGGCACGGGGAGGTCGCGGGGCATCGTCGCGCCGCCCGCGAGGACGACGGCGTCGAATTCGGCGCGGATCTCGGCGGCCGGGCGGACCGTGAGATCTGGCCCGTTGGCGGTACCGAGACCCCGCTCCTCCCCCGGCTCGACCGGCAGGTCGGCGCCGGGCGCCATCGCTCCTCCCACGCTTCCCCCCTCCCCGCCGACGGCGGTGGAGCAGACGAAGGTCACACCTTCGGCCTCCATCTGGGCGAGCCGGCGGTCGAGGACCGACTTCTCCATCTTGAATTCGGGGATGCCGTAGCGCAGCAGGCCACCGGGTTTCTCGGCGCGCTCGAAGACCGTCACCAGATGACCTGCTCGTACGAGCTGTTGCGCGACAGCCAGGCCGGCAGGTCCCGAGCCGACGACCGCCACCGACTTGCCGGTTCGCACCGTCGGAACCTGCGGAGTGACCCAGCCCTCGCCCCAGGCGCGCTCGGCGATCTCGTATTCGATTCGTTCGATCGTCACCGGGTCCTCGTTGATGCCGAGCACGCAGGCGGCTTCACAGGGGGCCGGGCAGAGCCGCCCCGTGAACTCGGGGAAGTTGTTGGTGGCGTGCAGCCGCTCGATCGCCTCGGAGAAGTCGTCGCGGTACACGAGATCGTTCCACTCCGGGATGAGGTTCCCGAGCGGACAACCGTCGTGGCAGAAAGGGATGCCGCAGTCCATGCAGCGGGCACCCTGTTGCCGCACCGATTCGCTTGGGAAGGGTTCGTAGACCTCGCGCCAGTCGCGGAGGCGGACCGGGATCGGCCGGCGCCGCGGCAGCTCGCGATCGAACTCCATGAAGCCGGTCGGCTTACCCATGGGCCGCCTCCATGACCGCCTCGTCCACCGAGCGGCCTTCGGCTTCGGCCCGGTCGGTCGCTTGGAGGATCCGCCGGTAGTCCCGTGGCATGACCTTCACGAACTCGGCCACCTCGGTGTCCCACGATCCGAGCAGACGCTCCGCCACGGCGGACCCGGTCTCCGACCCGTGCCTCTCGACGAGATCGCGCACCCGGAAGCGGTCGGCCGAATCGAGCGGCTCGACGTCCACGAGCTCGAGGTTGACCCGCTGACCGAAGCTGCGCTCGGGGTCGTAGACGTAGGCCACGCCGCCGGACATGCCTGCGGCGAAGTTGCGCCCCGTCGGTCCGAGCACGACGACGAGGCCTCCCGTCATGTACTCGCAGCCATGGTCGCCCACGCCCTCGACGACGGCCGTCGCGCCCGAGTTGCGCACACAGAAGCGCTCCCCCACCTGACCACGGATGAAGACCTCGCCCGCGGTGGCACCGTAGAGGATGACGTTGCCGGCGATGATCTGCTCCTCCGCCGCGAAAGGCGATGCATGGGGTGGCCGCAGGACCAGCCGACCACCGGAGAGGCCCTTGCCGAAGTAGTCGTTGGCATCCCCGATCAGGCGCATGGTGACGCCCCGGGGCATGAAGGCCCCGAAGCTCTGGCCGGCGGAGCCCGTGAAGGTGAGCGAGATCGTGTCGTCGGGCAGGCCCTTGGCACCGTGGCGACGGCTGATCTCCGATCCGAGCAGTGTGCCCACCGTGCGGTCGACGTTGTGGATCGGGATCTCCAGCGAAACCGGCGTCGAATGGTCGAGCGCGGGTGCACAGGCGTCGAGGAACGCGTGGTCGAGCGCCTTCTCCAATCCATGGTCCTGCAGCCGCAGCTGCCGCCTCCCCATGGCCTCGGGGACATCGGGCTCGGCCAGAACGGGCGAGAGGTCGAGGCCTGCCGCCTTCCAGTGGGTCACCGCGGTGTCGGTGTCCAGCAGGTCGACCCGCCCGATCGCCTCGTCGAGGGAGCGCAGGCCCAGTGAAGCCAACAGCTCACGCACCTCCTCGGCCACGTACTCGAAGAAGGTCTCGACGAACTCCGGCTTGCCGCTGAACTTGGCCCGCAGCGCCGGAGTCTGGGTGGCGATACCGACCGGGCAGGTGTCGAGGTGGCAGACCCTCATCATGATGCAGCCCGACACGACGAGTGGTGCGGAGGCGAAGCCGTACTCCTCGGCGCCCAGCAATGCCCCGATGACCACGTCGCGGCCCGTCTTCAGCTGCCCGTCGACCTGGACCACGATGCGATCGCGCAGTCCGTTGGCCAGCAGCGTCTGCTGGGTCTCGGCCAGACCGATCTCCCAGGGGATTCCGGCGTGCTTGAGCGACGTCAGCGGGGCCGCGCCCGTGCCGCCGTCGTGGCCCGAGATGAGCACCACGTCGGAATGCGCCTTGGCCACGCCGGCGGCCACGGTGCCCACCCCGACCTCGGCCACCAGCTTCACGTGCACCCGTGCCCGAGGGTTGGAGGACTTGAGGTCGTGGATCAGCTGGGCGATGTCCTCGATGGAGTAGATGTCGTGATGGGGTGGCGGGGAGATCAGTCCCACTCCGGGCGTCGAGTTGCGCGTACGGGCGATCCAGGGCCAGATCTTGTTGCCCGGGAGCTGGCCACCCTCTCCGGGCTTGGCCCCCTGGGCCATCTTGATCTGGAGGTCGTCGGCATTGACCAGGTACTCGCTGGTCACGCCGAAACGGCCCGAGGCCACCTGCTTGATCGCGCTGCGGCGAAGGTCGCCGTTGGCGTCGGGCGTGAAGCGGTCGGCGTCTTCACCGCCCTCCCCCGTGTTGGACCGGCCTCCGATGCGGTTCATGGCGATGGCCAGGGTCTCGTGCGCCTCGGCCGAGATGGACCCGTAGGACATGGCCCCGGTCGAGAAGCGGCGCATGATGCTCGAAATCGGTTCGACCTCGTCGATCGGGACCGGCCCGCCGGGGGCCGCCTTCAGACGCAGCAGGCCACGCAGCGTGCCCAGCCGCTCGGCCTGGTCGTCCACGGCGGCGGTGTACTCCTTGAAGATCTCGTAGCGCTTGGACCGTGTGGCGTGCTGCAGCTTGAAGACCGTCTTGGGGTTGAAGAGGTGGAACTCGCCCTCGCGGCGCCACTGGTACTCGCCGCCGGCCTCGAGCTCGCGGTGGGCGCGTTCGGTCGGCCGCGACTCGTGGGCGGTACGGTGCCGGGTCGCCACCTCGGCGGCGAGCACCGACAGCCCGACGCCGCCGATGCGCGAGGAGGTGCCGGTGAAGTACTCGTCGATCAGGGCCGTCTCGAGGCCGATGGCCTCGAACACCTGAGCGCCGGTGTAGGAGGCGACGGTGGAGATGCCCATCTTGGACATCACCTTGAGGACGCCCTTGCACGCCGCCTTGATGTAGTTGCGCCGGGCCTGGCGGGGCGAGACACCCTCGAGCAGGCCCGCGGAGATCATGTCGTCGATGGAGTCCAGCGCGAGGTACGGGTTGACGGCGGCGGCGCCGTAGCCGATCAGGAGGGCCATGTGGTGCACCTCGCGGGCGTCCCCCGTCTCGATGACCAGGCCTACCTTGGTACGCGCCTTCTCCCGCACCAGGTGGTGGTGGATGGCCGCGGTGAGCAGCAGCGAGGGGATGGGTGCCCAGTCGGCGGTGGCATTGCGGTCCGAGAGGACGATCAGGTTGGCGCCCTCGGCGATGGCGGCGGAGACCCGGTGGCGCACGTCCTCGATGGCCCGGCGCAGCGCCTCGCCCCCGGCCGCGGTCGGCGCGCCCGCCTCCCCCGCCTCGCGAACCTCGAAGAGCCCGTCGATGGCGAAGGCCTTGAAGCCCGGTGTCTCCCCGTGCTCGTTGACGTACATGAGCTTGGCCAGGTCGTCGCGGTCGATGACCGGAAGGGGCAGCAGGATCTGGCGGCACGAGCCACAGCCGGCATCGAGCAGGTTGGCCTCGGGTCCGATGGTGGCGGCGAGTGAGGTGACCAGCTCCTCGCGGATGGCATCGAGCGGCGGGTTGGTGACCTGGGCGAACAGCTGGGTGAAATAGTCGTAGAGCAGCCGGGAGCGGTTGGAGAGCACGGCGATGGCGGTGTCCGAGCCCATGGAGCCGAGTGGCTCGATCCCGGTACGGGCCATCGGGGCCACGATGATCCGCAGCTCCTCGTTCGTATAGCCGAACATGCGCTGCTGGGTCACCACGCGCCCGTGTTGCGGCGTGAGCATCGTCCGGACCGGCAGGTCCTCGAGACGGATCTGGTCGGCGGCGAGCCACTCGGCATACGGGTGCTCCGCGGCGAGCTCGGCCTTGATCTCCTCGCCCTCGACGATGCGCCCCTCGGAGGTGTCGACGAGGAACATGCGACCGGGCTGGAGCCGGCCCTTGCGCACGACCCGCTCAGGGGCGATGTCGAGCACGCCGACCTCGCTGGCGAGGACGACGAGGTCGTCGTCGGTCACCCAGAAACGGGCGGGTCGCAGGCCGTTGCGGTCGAGCACCGCCCCCACCACGGTGCCGTCGGTGAAGCTGACCGCAGCCGGCCCGTCCCAGGGCTCCATGAGGGACGCGTGGTAGCGGTAGAAGGCGCGCCGGTCGCGGTCCATCGTGGCGTGGTTCTCCCACGCCTCGGGGATCATCATCAGCACGGCGTGCGGCAGCGAGCGACCGCCGAGATGCAGGAGCTCGAGCACCTCGTCGAAGCTGGCCGAATCGCTGGCGCCGGGCGTGCAGATCGGGAAGACGCGCGAGAGGTCCCCTTCGATCAACGGCGTCTCGAGAAGGGCCTCGCGGGCCCGCATCCAGTTGCGGTTGCCGGCCAGGGTGTTGATCTCACCGTTGTGGCACAGGTAGCGGTACGGGTGGGCGAGTGGCCAGCTGGGGAACGTGTTGGTCGAGAAGCGCGAGTGCACCAGGGCCAGGCCGGACTCGAAGGCGGGATCGCGCAGGTCCGGGAAGAACTCGCGCAGCTGCTCGGAGGTGAGCATGCCCTTGTAGACGATCGTGCGGGCGGAGAGCGACGGGAAGTAGAGCCCGTCGACGGCGTGCTCGGCCCGCTTGCGCAGGACGAAGGCTCGGCGCTCGAGCGCCATGGTGTCGGCACCGGTGTGGGTGTCGGCACCGGTGCTGGTGTCGGTGCCGGGGCGGGTCGTACCGGCGGGCGCCACGAAGACCTGTTCGATCAGCGGCATGGCACTCCGGGCCGTCGTGCCGAGCCCGTCGGGCTCGATCTGCACGACGCGCCACCCGAGCACCGCCAGGCCCTCCTCCCCCGCGATCTGCTCGACGACGGTGCGCGCCTTGTGGGCGTCGTCGGGGTCCGTCGGCAGGAAGGCGAGGCCGACGGCGTAGCCGCCGGCCTCCGGCAGGGAGAAGCCCTCGGCCTCGGCGGCGTGGGCGAGGAAGCGGTGCGGCACCTGGACGAGGATCCCGGCACCGTCGCCGGTCTCGACCTCGGCACCCGACGCGCCGCGGTGAGCCAGGCGCTCGAGCACGGTGAGGGCGCGGTCGACGATGTCGTGGTCCGGGCGGCCGTGGAGATCGGCGACCATGCCGACGCCACAAGCGTCGTGCTCGTATGCCGGGTCGTAGAGGCCTGTGGCCATCGGCGTCCTTCCGGGAAGGGAGTGGAGGTTCGGCTGCCGGGACGACGTTGGCCCGAAGGTGGAAAGAGAAGACTACACGACCGCCCCTCGTAGTCTGGACGTATGCCGGTGGACGTCCAGGTCGTGGGGGGTGGCGTCATCGGGCTCTCCTGCGCCTGGGACCTGTCCCGCAACGGACATGGCGTGAGGGTGGTGGCGCCCCTCGCGGGACACGACGGCGCCTCGTGGGTGGCGGCGGGGATGCTGGCCCCGGTGACCGAGGCCCAGTTCGGCGAGTCGGCCCTGACCGACCTCCTCGTCGAGGGGGCCCGTCGGTGGCCCCCCTTCGCGCGGGCGCTCGAGGAGTCGGCGGGCCGCTCCGTCGGCTACGAGACCGCGGGGACGGTGGCGGTGGCCCTCGACGCCTCGGACCGGGCCAGCCTCGACGACCTGCTCGCCTACCAGCGGGCGCTGGGCCTGGAGGCGGTGCGGCGGGGGCCGAGCGAGTGCCGCGACCTCGTGCCCGCGCTGAGCCCGGCGGTGCGCGGCGGCATCGAGGTTCCCGGGGACCATGCCGTGGACAACCGCGCCCTGCTGACGGCGCTGGTGCAGTCCTGCCGGCTGGCCGGGGTCGAGTTCGTCGCCGGGACGGTGCGTGCGCTCGAGCCGGGGCCGGTGATCGCCCTCCACGACGGCCGCCGCCTCGGGTCGGCCCACGTCCTCTTGGCTGCGGGAACGGGTCTGCCCGGCATCGCCGGACTCGAGGGGGCGGGCCTGCCGGACATCCGGCCGGTCAAGGGGCACATCGTGCGTCTGGGTCCTCCCGAAGCCGCCCGCGGCGGAGGGGTGCCCCTGGTGGGCCGCACGGTGCGCGGGCTCGTGCGCGGGCGCTCCGTCTATCTCGTCCCCCGGCGCGACGGCTCGCTGGTCGTCGGTGCCACGGTCGAAGAGCGGGTCGACACGGCCGTGCAGGCAGGTGCGGTGCACGAACTGCTGTGCGACGCGCGGGCGATCGTGCCGGGGATCGACGAGCTGTCGTTGCTCGAGACGTCGACCGGCTTCCGCCCCGCCACCCCCGACAACATGCCCCGCATCGGGTGGACCGCCCTCGACGGTGTCGCCGTGGCCACGGGGCACTACCGCAACGGGATCCTGCTGGCGCCCCTGACGGCGGCGGCCGTGGTCGACCTGATCGACCGCCGCCCCGTGCCTCCCGCCGTGCGGGCGCTCGCGCCGGCGTGAGGACCCTCTCCCTCCTCGTCAACGGCGAGGCGGTCGAGGTGCCCGAGGGTGCGACCGTCGGCGACGTCGTGGCCGGGGTGCTCGAGGGCGCCGACCCCAAGGGCGTGGCGGTGGCCGTCGACCGTTGCGTCGTGCCGCGCTCGGAGTGGGCCAGCACCCCTGCCCGCGCCGGTACGGCCATCGAGGTGGTGAGCGCGTCCGCAGGTGGCTGAGCCCCGTTGTCCCCCGGCGCGCACCGATGCCAGAATCACCGCGATGCCTCCGTCCCCCGGCACCGGCCCCACCGCCTTCGTCCTGGCGGGGGGCGGGACCAAGGGGTCGTTCGAGGTGGGTGTCCTGCAATACCTGGTGGGCGAGGAGGGGATCCTGCCGCAGGTGGTGACGGCCACCTCCGCCGGCGCCATCGCGGCCACCGTGCTCTCCCAGGCCCGGACCCGCGAGGAGTTCGTAGCCCGGGTGGACGAGCTCGAGCGCGACGTGCTCGCCTGGCGGCACAGCGACCACGTCTTCGGCAAGCAGCCCTGGTTGGCGGCGCTGGACGGCACGCGCCTCGGACGCGAGGTCCACCAGGAGCTGACCGAGGGCACGCGCCCGCCCTTCCCCCTCACACCGAGCACCGTGCTGGCCGGGAAGGGGTTCGGCGGGAAGGGGGTGGTCCCGCCGACCTCCTCCGACCGGCACCTGCGGCGTCAGGCCAAACGGGCCCGGCGCAAGCGCCAGCGCCATCTCCTCGGGCTCCTGGCGGGGGCCGGCCGGCGCCTCCCCCGCGTGCGGCGCCATCTGCGCACCAGTGGCAGCTCGGTCCTCAACCTCGATCCCCTCGAGTCGGCGTTGCGGGACGGCAGCGACGAGGGGGTGTGTGCCGTCGACCCGGCACTGATCAAGCGGCCCGGGGTCCAGCTGCGCCTGGCCGTCACGGCGTTGCGGGCGGGCACGCTGCGCTACGTGACCGAGGACGGCACCATCGTCGAGAGCGACGCGCGCTCCCCCGCCCCGGGGGCGGCGGCGGGCCCGGTGGACCTGATCGACGGCGCCATCGCCTCGGCCAGCGTGCCGATGGTGTTCCCTCCACACCCGATGGCCGACGACGACTACGTGGACGGCGGTGTGGTGGAGATCATCCCCGTGCGGGCCGCGGCGGCGCTGGGCGCCACCCGGATCATCGCCGTGGTGGCGGTCCCGCTCGTCCTCCCCCGCGACGAGCGGGACTACGCGGCCGCACCCGCCGGCTCCATCGGCCTGCGGTCGATGGGCATGATCGGCGTGGCCGAGCGCCAGCTGGCGAACCTCGACGTCCGGTTGCCCGAGGGGACGACGCTGACCACGATCGACCCGGTGGTCGACGTGGTGGGGCTCTTCGAGATCGAGCCCGGGCTCCTGCGCATCAACAAGGACTACGGCTGGTTGCGGGCGGCCGACGTCATGGCCGAAGGCGATCCCGGGATGCTGGCGGACATGGCCGACGGCACCCATGCCATCGTCGAAGCGCGTCGTGTGGCCTGGCGCCTGGAAGAGGCGCTGTGGCGCGCGCCCCGCCGCGCCGAGGCCGACGCCGGTTCCCTGGCGCTCGTGCGCGAGCAGAAGGAGCGCATCCGCGATCTCGTCGACCGGCGCAAGCAGCTCGGGTTCCGCATCCCCGAGGGGTGTGCCGCCTGGTGGACCGAGTACGAGGTCCACGCGGGCGAGCGGCCCGTGTGGCTGCCCGCCTCCCCGGCGCTGCGCCCGGCCTGACTCGTTCAGACGGTGGGGCCGCCAAGCCATCCCCGTTTGCGGAACAGGACCACGAGGAAGACGACGGCGAGCAGCTCGACGCCGATGCCGATGACGAAGAAGCTCCACGTCGGCGCCAGCCAGACCCGGATCATGTAGCTGAAGTTCTGCCCGAAGAACCCGGTGAGGAAGCTCAACGGCAAGAAGATGGTGGCGATGATCGTCAGCTGCTTCATGACGACGTTCAGGCGGTTCGACACCGTGGAGAGATGGGTGTCCATGGCGCTCGAGAGCAGGTCGCGGTAATTGTCGATCAGGTCGGCCAGCCGGATGAGGTGGTCGTAGAGGTCGCGGAAGTACCGGACGGCCTCGTCGGTCATGCCCGGCACGTCGGCCACGCCGGAATTGATACCGGCCATCATGTCGCGCTGGGGGGCGACGACCCGGCGCATGTCCATGAGGTTCCGCTTCATCTGGAACAGATCACCCAGCTGGGCCTCGGTGGGCTGCTCGAGGATCTGGTCCTCGAGGGCGTCGATGCGGTCGTCGAAGGCGGACAGCACGGGGAAGAAGCCGTCCACCAGTGCCCCGATGACCAGGTAGACGACCACGAGCTGTGGTGCTGCCACCTGCCGCGCCACGGAATGGCGCTCCAGCTGCGCGCGCGCCTGCGCGACGGCGCCGCAGTCGGGGTGATGCAGCGTCACCACGTAGCGATCGGTCCAGAAGCAGTGCACCTCGGCCTTCCCGGTGAGGTCGGGATCGGCGCCCCGGGCGACGAGGAAGGCAAAGGTGTCGTAGTCGTCGAAGCGAGGGCGCTGCGAGAAGCGCTCGCTCGCCTTGACGGCCAGTGGATGGAACCCGAAGTGGGTCCGCAACAGCTCCTGGACCTCGGCGTCTCCGGCGGTGTCCTCGAGGTCGAGCCAGAAGAAACCGGTCCCGGCCAGGGCGGCGAGCACGTTCTCCTCTGTGGCCGGCACGTCGGCGCCGTCCTGACGCAGGGTCCCTCTCAGCACGCCGCCAGTCTCACCCGCACGATCCGCGGCGCGGTGGATGTGGGCTCAACCGAAGCGGGCCGGTTGGAACAGCCGCGGCAGGGGCGTTTCGTCGCCCGGCAGCTCCTCCCCGGCGATGGCGTAGGCCAAGGCGCGCGCCGAACAGGGACCTTGGAGGAGCCCATTGGCCCCGTGGCCCGTCGCCACCCAGGCGTTTCCCCATCCCGGCAGCCGCCCGACGATGGCGCGGTCGTCCGCCGAGGTCGGCCGCAACCCGACGCGGGTCTCGAGGTGGCGTGCCTCCAGGAGGCCCGGTGCCACCGCCAGGCATTCACGCAGCAACTCGTGCAGACCGGCCACCGTCACCGCCGTGGAGTAGCCGGCTCCGGTCTCGAACGTCCCGCCGCAGGCGACGCGCCCGCCGGGCCACGGCACGAGGTAATGGGTCATGAGGGGCTGGGCGATGGGCCATCTGCCGGTGTCGAACTCGGTGCCGAGGTGCACGATCTGTCCCTTGGTCGGCCCGACGGGGAGGGTGCAGCCGAACCATTCCCCCACCGTCGCCGTCCAGGCCCCGCCGGCGACGGCCACCGCCTCACAGGCGAGCGGTGGATGGCGGTCGAGCCGAAGTGCGTCGGCGCGCCGGGTCGCCGGTCCCGACGGCGACGATCCGCTCGTGATGCCGACGGCGCCGGCCGTCACGAAGGTGGCGCCGCGCGCCGCCGCGGCCTGGCGCAACGCGGCGGCCATGCCGCGCCCGTCGACGCGTGCCGCGGAAGGGGCGTGCAGCACGCGATGCACGGGACCGAGCGGCGGAAAGAGCGAGCCCGCCTCTTCGGGCGTGATCTCGGCCACCTCGTCGGGCGCGCGCCGCAGGACCACGTCGGCGAAGGGGGCGAACCACTCGTCCTCGTGCGCCTGCAGGCCGAGGGAGAGGATCCCGCAGACGCCGTAATTGGCCGGGGCGGTCTCCGCGCCGTCGGCCTCGAGGCGCGCCAGCAGGGCCGGGTAGTGGCGTCCGGCCTGGCGCAGGAAGGGCCAGAGCTCGGCGTCGGTCTCGTGGCTGGTCGCCGGGGACAGGATGCCCGCCCCGGCGTCGGTGGCACGGCCCCGGTGGGCCGCGTCGACCACGGTCACGTCCGCCCCGAGGCAGGCGAGCTCGTAGGCCAGCGACAGACCCACCAGCCCGGCCCCCACGACCGCGACGTCACAGCGCCCCCCGTTCACGCCCATGAGTCCACCAGCCCCGCAGCTCGCGTGCCAGCGCCGAGGCGGCCGTTCAGGAGGCCGGCGTCGATCCCTCGGGCTCGTCCTGCGGTGCGGCGCCGGGTGCGGCGCCAGCGGCGGCGTTCAGGGCGTCGGGCTGTGACGCGCCCGTGCCGACCTGGGCTTTCAGCGCCGCCAGCTCGTTGTCCACCTGGGCATCCGTTCCGACCTGGTCGAGCTCCTTCTGGATGTCGTCGGTCCCGCCGCCGACATCCTCGAGGACGCCCGACTCCAAGAGCTCGTCGAGCGCACCCGAGC
The DNA here is from genome assembly GCA_027306605.1 of Acidimicrobiaceae bacterium. GTDB lineage: Bacteria > Actinomycetota > Acidimicrobiia > Acidimicrobiales > RAAP-2 > Bog-473. Next base: position 13,203 of record DAHUZK010000021.1, on the reverse strand, counting down.
GCGCCTGCATGGTGGCGATCTTGTCCTGGGCCCGTTGGAGGGTGGCTCCCGAGTCGTTGAACGACTTGGAGATGCCGGCGGCGCTCTCGTCCACCGTCGAGATGGCCTTGGCCGCGGTGTACTGCGCCTTCAGCGTCTCCTTCTGGGTCCGGAACTCGTTGACCCGCTTCTGCAACGCATCGAGAGTGGCGGTCAGCTTCTGCTCCTCCTCGTCGAGCTGCTGGCGCTGCGGTTCCATCTGGTCGATCTGCTGCTGGGCCGCCGCCTTTCGGGAGAGTGCCTCCTTGGCCAGGTCCTCGCGGCTGGCCTGCAGCGCCTGCTTGGCCTGATCCTGGAGATGGTCGATGCTGTGCTGGAACTGCTCCTCCTGGAGCTCGAGGCGCTTCTTCGACGCGGCCAGATCGACGAGGGCGCGCCGCACCTGGGTGATCTGCTCGAGCATCTTCTCGTAGGACAGGTCGAGCATCTCGTCCGGCTTCTCGGCCGCGTCGAGCGCCTTGTTCGTCTTGGCCTGCACGATGTCGTGCGCCCGTTGGAAGATGCCCATGTCTGCCTCCCTGGGGGATCGGTGGGTCCAGTCGCTCACCCCACCCTAGATTCAGGGGCGGCGAGCTGCTGCTCGGCCGACCTCTCGTCTTGTCCGTGCGTTGACGCGACAGGTGTCGAACGGCTCTACTGCCCGCAGGCGCCGGCATGCACCATGGCTACGGAAGGAGCGGTGGGCGGGGGGGACCGCCACCGCTCCTTCCTTCTGCAACCGTCCGTTCGAGTCCTTCTGCAACGGTCCGCTCGAGTCAGCCGGTCGTGGTCGGGCGCAGTCCAAGGCTCGCGCCGTGCCGTCCACAAAGGGACGGCCTCCCGAGGACGACCAGAGGACTACCAGGCGTCGAGCGTCTGCGAGTGGAAATCGATGACGGCCAAGAGGTTGTGGAGCCGGGTCTTGACGGCGTCAGAATCAGCGTACGGACCGGTGACCGCGCGTTGCGCGGTCAGGGCCACCTCGACACAGGTGTCGAGCATCCACTCGACGTGGGCCCCGTACTTCGGGTCGGGACACGGATTCGTGGCCACCCAGGCCTTGGCGTCACGCGTGGCCGCCTCGAGCTCGTCCGCTGCCGCCAGCATCGTCACCCTGTTGACGCGCACGGATGCGGAGAAGCGGCGCTCTGCCGCCGTCACCCGGTGCAGTGCGGTCATCGCCTTGATCCGCCACTGGAAGATGGTCGCGTCGTCGTTCATGGGTTTCGGTACCGGGCCGCCACGGGCGATTCCCGCGTGCGGCCCGTGTGCCCATGGCGATTGTGGCGAAGCGGTCCATGGAGTCATAGAGCCGTTCGGCAGGTCGCGCACACAAAGTCCCCACAACCACCACAACCACGTCGCGAAGCCGGCCCCGCACGGGGAGTGTGGCGGGGCCGGTTCGCCTGCGCGTGCTCGGGTCGATGGCGAGTGGACGTCAAGCACGTGACTTCCGCGGAAGCTGACCGCCCCCGGGGAAGCGTTGTCGCCGGATTGAGCTACCCGCTCTCGAGTGGTTGAAACCTACGAGGTCGGCTCGACGGTGGCGGAGACGGACTGGGGCCGGGCGACCCGGCTCTGGGCGAGCCGCCGATAATGGTCCCTCCAGATCAGCCGGTACACCCGGCTCCACCTCGGCACCGAGCGCAAGATCGGGATGAACGGCAAGAAGATGAGGACCAGGGTCAGCACCATCATGATGCCCCACACTTCGAGATCCGCGTTGGACGAGGAGTTCATCGGAGCGACCTGGTACCACATCGTGTACAGCCACAGCCAGGCCTGACCGGGATAATTCCCCGTCTCGTTCATCATGCCCCACTGGTCTCCCTGGAGGTGCTGATGACCCGCCAGGTCAGCCAGGTAGTTGCCGCTGGCGATGAAGAGCAGCGGTTTGGTGTAGTTCGTGTTGTAGAACTGGCCCTGACCCGACAGGGCGCCGTCGAGGGCGCCGCTCTGCGCCATCGAGGTGAGTCGGGCGATGATCGTCCCCACCGGACCATAGGGTCCCGGCGGGACCTGGAGGGTGCCGTTCACGTCCTTGGCGTCGGCCACGGCCTTCTCGTAGGCCGACGTCCACGCCTGGCGTTGCGCGCTGGAGGCGGCTTCGTACTCGCTGACGGCCTGATGCACGGCGGCGTCGCCGGGGAGCGTCTGGAGGGGCCCGAGGACGAAGTCCTTCGCGGTGTCGACCGCCTGATGGGTCCCCAGCCACTGGGCCGGCTCGAAGAACCCGATGTGCTGGGCAGCACCCGGGGTCGAGTTGTACGGAGGTCCATACGTGGCGACGGGGCTCGTTCCGTCGAGCTGGGTGATGGCCGTCTGGGCGAAGTCCACCGGATCAGCGGTCGACCATGTCTTCAAGGTCACCGCGTGCTCGTCGGGAGAGGAGAACACGACGGCGAGGAGGAGGACGAGGCAGCCGACGGCGACCAGGGCGACGAAGGCCTCTTTCAAGATGTCATAGGGAATGGAAGGACCGCTCCACTCCTTGACATCCCGATCGGGGTTGAAACGACGCTTCCTCATCGCGCTCACGCCGACACCCCCCTCTCCACGGTGGGCGCCGTGCCCACCTCGAGTGTCGTCGTCCCGACCACGTCACCGGAGCCGTCACCGTCTCCGCCCGCACCGTCAGCATGGTCGCCCACCTCGAACGGCGGGACGATGCCACGACGGCGAACGAGCAGGATGTGGAGCCCGACGATGGCCGCCACACCGATCGGCAGGAGCACGATGTGCCACATCAGCATCTGGCCGAAGTTGAGGACGTTCCAAAACGCCCCGGCACCGGTGGCATTGATGCCGTCCTTGGCCTGGGTCGAGATCCACTGTGAATCGAAGTTCTGCTGCGAGAGATAGCCGGTGAATGCCGCGGCAATGGAGACGACGAAGGAGATGACCCCGGTGGCCCACGTCAACCTCCGCTTGCCGCGCCAGGCCGCCATGAAGAACTTGCCCCACAGATGCAGGACCATGAAGAAGAAGAAGACCTCCACGCTCCACAGATGCATCGAGTTGAAGAAGAGGCCCACAGAGGAGGTGTGCCACCAAGTCGGTCCGAAGAGCGCCAGCACGCAGCCCGTCGTGATCACCCAGACGAGACTGACGACGGAGATCACGCCGAACACGTAGACCCAGGACCCCAAGTAGGCAGGTTGGCGATCGGGCAGCAACCGCTCGGGTGGGAAGGCCGACTCGGCCGCTCTCCTGGCCCGCGCCGTCCATTGCGCGGACTCGGACGCTCTGCCGTGCCGGGGCACCGGCGGGGCCGTCATTTGTCCTTACCGCCGTGCCGCGGAAACGGGATGATGATCGCCAGGGCGAAGACCACGATCATCGCAATGATCACGACGAGGTTCGCCACCGACAGCTGGATGAAACCCCAGTGGATGTAGTGACCCGTTCCGCCGAGATCGATCAGGGAACCGAGAAGGAGACTGTGCATCATCGAGCCCCACCCCTCCGCTGACGCCTCGCCGTGCACCGGTCGGTCCGTGCGACCCCCATGGCTGCCTCCTCTCTTCGTTCGATCACGCCGCTACCATGAAATCCGCAGGTCACGGCGAATTCTACCGACCAAGGTCCCGGGAAGCGGGACCTTGGTCCCTATTGGCAGGTGCTCCGACCGGTCGCCCGGTGGCCACCCCGGAAGCACCCGTATGACTCCGCACCGCGCAGCCACCTGCCGCAGGCCCGTGACATGCCTCGCCGGGCTGGCCCTCCACCGCGGTCCGGCCGGTCCCGCGGCCGGGCTCGGCGGGCGGAGGTCCCAGGACGAAGGCCGTGACGATGACCGCTCCGACCGAGAGTCCCTGGTGCGGACTCCACAGGTTGAGTGCGATGAGGCCGTTCACGGCGTCTCACCAGGAAGGTGTCAGCTCGTCCGCACAGAGCTGGGCAGTCCGATGCAGGATCTCTCGGGCGGCGTCTTCCGTGCGGCGCCCGAGACCACATGCCGAAGAGATCACGACGGGGCGTCCGATCAGATCCTCGACCATCGAGCGAATCCGGAATTGGTCCTCCATGGGTTGTGCCTCGTGCACGAAACCGGCTGCCAGGCGGACGTGCTCAGGCAGGCTGATCCGCTCGAGAGGCGCGTAGAAGCGCGGATCGGTGGTCGCCGGGTGGTCCGCGGCCGCAAAGGGGACGTGGACCAGCTCGAGCGGGCGATCGGCCGGCCATCTCGCCGTCAGGTCGTTGGCCAGCAGGACGATGGGAAGGACATCGTCCATCAACCCGAGCGCCCGGTTGTTCATGTCACCGAGGCACAGGTGCACTGCAAAGCGGGTGCCCATCGGGGCTCCGGCCGCCATCCGTGCCACACCGTGGGCGAGCAACCGAGCCAGCGAGGTCCGGATTCTCGAAGGAGCCCGGGCGAGCAGGACGAGCTCCGCCGGCATCTCGACCTGAAAGAGCGTGTCGGGGCCGCTCAAGGCGACGATCTGTCTGATCTCGATCAACGTCGCTTCGGTGAAGGCCCGGCGGTTGCGCAGAGCACCACGCAACCCGAGCGAGAACAAGGCGAGGTCGAGATCGGAGGGGATGCCCTGCTGGAAGGCGAGATCGCTCCGGACGGCCTCGTGGCGAACCTTCTCGAAGGCGGGGAAGGTCTCCCGGACAGCGGCGACGTGACCGAGATCGAGGGTGGCACCGAAGAGGCGGCGGCCGCAGCGGACGCGGAACCGCGGAGTGCTGTCGTAGTCCGACCAGTCGCCTTCGCGGGCCAGCTCGAGGTCGGGATGGGCACGCAGCTGCTCGACGATGAATTGGATCCAGTTGCGGCGGTCCCCCGTCTCGCCGTCGGGCAGGGAACGAAGGCGAGGACCGAGGAGGTCCATGGCGGTGCTCATGGCCTGCCGGGCCGTGGGGAAAGGCAGGCTCCCCACAAGATGTGCTTGGCGCGCCGTCATGCTCTGTCTCCTCCTGGACGCTAGAGGTGGCCAGGCAGGGCGAGTAGGGCCCTTGGTCCCATGGCGGACTCCGGACGATCGATCCGCCGGCCGGACGTTTCGATCCCCCCGCTTGCAGGGGTAGAGAGACCGTGCTGATCGATGAGGAAAAGGAAATGTCCAGGATCCGAGGACTGACGCTCGCCGGCCTGCTGGTCTGCGGAGGGGTCGGAGCGACGGCGTGCTCCTCCGGTGCCACCAACGCCCGAGGGGGAGCCGCCGACAACACGCCGGCCGCTCTGGCGAACGGACCGCCGGCGGACATCCTCGAGACCCCGGCAAGCGGAACGCTGACCGAGACCGGGGGCAGCGCCCTGTCCCCGCTGTTGCAGAGGTGGGCAGCCGGCTTCCATGCCAGGTGGCCCATGGCCGTCGTGCAGCCGGCGGCCCGCCAGACGAGTCGGGCGCTCGCGGGTGTCGCGGCAGGGAGCACCGACATCGCCGCTTCGGGCCTCTCGCTCCGGGCGCGAGAGATGCGTGCCCATCCGGGTCTGGAGAGTGTCCCGCTCGCGGTGTCGGCAGGGGTCGTCGTCTACAACGTGCCGGGGGTCTCCGGGCATCTGAAGCTCAACGGCGTCGTCCTCTCCGCCATGTACGAGGGGTCGGTGGCCACCTGGAACGCCTCCGCGATCGCCAGGCTCAATCCGGGCACCCCGCTCCCCGATCTCCCCGTCGTCACGCTGCACCGGGCCAACGAGTCAGCCAGTACGTGGCTGTTCACGAAGTACCTCACGGAGTCCGATCCCAGGGGTTGGGGCACCCGGGTGGGGGCCCACGCGAGGGTCCAGTGGCCCATGGCGCCGCATGCCGGCGCGGAGAACAGCGCGGCGCAGATGATCTCGGCCTGCAAGGCCACGCCGGGCTGCGTCGCCTACCTCGGGATCCCGTCCCTCCGGAAGGCGGTCGCAGCGAACCTCGACGACGCCGCGCTCGGCGACGCCGGGAACGACTACGTTCTCCCCACGGTCTCAGCCATCGCGGCGGAGGCGGCCGGCAGGGCGCACAAGACAGCGGCAACCGGGACGGCATCGCTCGTCGACTCCTCGGCCGGACACGGGTACCCACTCGTCGGCTACGAGTACGGCATCGTGAAGCTCCTGCAGCCCTCCTCCGGAACCGCCAGGAGCGTCCGCGCCCTCCTCGAATGGCTGGTGAGCAAGCACGGGGGTTCGGAGCGTTCGCTCCTCTCCCAGGCTGGCCTCCAGCCGCTGTCGGAGCACCTCGAGCGACGGGCCCTGTCGCAGACCCTCGAGATCCGATGAACAGAGGTGGTTTCGTTCGGCACTCGCAGGAAATGACTCGGGGTGTCCTGCGCGCGACGTCAGTCACGATGGCGTGCGCGCCTTCGGACCTGCCAGCCCGTTTGCGCCACCACGGTGCCCCCTCCCCATGCGCTCATGCGTGGCGCGAACGAGGCCTGGCAGAACCCGATGCAGGTTGCCGCGAACCAATGCGGGGAGGGTGAGGCGGGTGGCACCGTTCTCGGCGAGTGACATCGGATAGACATGTGCCGTGGATCTCGGCCGGGAACTGAAGAGCTTCTCGAGCGATCCGGTGGAATGGGCGATCTCCCTGCGTGAGCGCTGGGGGGAACGAGGCGAACAGCGAGCGAAGCGTTCGCACACCCCGCACTTCATGCCCTGGCCCCCCTGTCCCTATCCGATCGACCTGCAGTGGGAGGAGAACCTGCACGAGACGATCGGTGCCGCGTGGCCCTGCCCCGACCAAAGGCGATTCCATGACTTGTGGGAGGAGGTCATGGGGTCCGTGCAGGCACAGGTGAACGAGGTGGGGCGAGGGGTCTTCGGGCAGGACGGTTGGGCGGACGGCGACACGGCGCTCTCGCGCACTGTCTACTGCATGACACGACACCTGCGACCGGAGCACCTACTTGAAACGGGAGTTGCGCGCGGGATCACCTCCCGCTTCATCCTCGAGGCGCTGGCCGAGAACGGCCACGGTCATCTCTGGAGCATCGATCTGCCACCGCCCGGCGAGCCCGACATCCACGGTGAGATCGGTCTGGCGGTTCCCGACCGACTTCGCCCCTCGTGGACGTACGTCGCCGGCTCGAGCCAACGAAGGCTCCGACCTCTTCTTTCCCGAATCGGCACGATCGACTTGTTCGTGCACGACAGCAAGCACACCGAGCGCAACCTGCTGTTCGAACTGGAACATGCCTGGAACGCGCTGACGTCAGGTGGCGCGGTGGTCGTCGACGACGTCGATCTCAATTGTGGTTTTCATTCGTTTCGCCGGACAAATCCCGAGGCACCTGCGTTCATAGGTCGTGCCGAACCATTGCGGCCCGACGTCGGCCGACAGGACGACACGGGTGTGCTGGCCGTGGCCCTGAAGCGACGTGGACCCCGGGATGGGGCCTGAGGCGCTCAGCCGGAACCGGAGCCCGAGCCCGCATCGGCTTGCTGCAGCTTCTCCCGAATGGCCTCGGCAACCTTCACGCGGAACTCCGACGTCTCCACGATCTGGGACCTGACGATCTTGACGAGTAGCTCTCGCACCTCGGGTACGCCCGCATGATCGACGGTCCACTCTCCCACCGCTTGCCGGTCGTCTTCCGAGAGTTCGTACTGGCCGGTGACGGCGCCGACGAGAAGCTTCAGCATCGCGACGTCATGCGTGGGGAACCCGGCTCCATCCACAGGACCTCCTCGACGGTAACCGAGCGAACCGTTCGCTCGTACCGCCCTCCATCATGGTGGGAAGCGGCCAGGGCGAAAAGAGCGGCCAGCATGTCCATCGACATCGCGTAGGGCCCGAGCCGGTCGGGAAAGGGCCGCCGCGGCGGCTACGAGGATCCCTCTCCCCCGGCAGGGCCCGGAGGAGGTGGGTCGGTCCCCGGAACCCCGCCGTCGCTCACGTGCTCGGTCCACGCAGATCCTGACCAATACCGCTTCTCGTGCCGGCCGGAAGGATCGATCAGCCAGCCGGGAGCGATCCCGGTGAAGGGAACGTCGCCCGACGACGGTTCGATGACGTCGGAGGTGGCCTGTCTCGGCGATGGCGCGTTCGTGAACGAGCTCATCGGGGTTGGAGCGCCCCGGCGATACCGTCGACGGCCCTGCGAGGACATGGCGCGCAGCGCGAACACGCCGACAAAGACCGCCAGGGCGATCCACGTGGAGCCGTGACCGTAGTAGTACGTATCTGCAGCGTACCCTCACCGGCGCCGGAAGGGTGCTGCGCACGGCCGAGGGCCGCGGCAGGCTGACGGGGGTGACGGGACGGGCAGAGGGAGCGCAGGACTACGCCACCGCAGGATCGGCTCAACGGCGGTGCTCAGTCCCCGTTTCTGCGATCCCGCAGCTGTCGGGCCACCCGGACCGGCTCGGGCAGAGTGGCGAGCTCTTCGGCCAGCCGCTGGGCGGCGCCGCGGTACGACGGGTCGGTCAACACCAGTCGCACCGCGTCCCGCACGGATTCGGGGCTCGCCTCATCCGGTCCGATGCACACCCCTGCGCCGCAGTGGGCCAAGAGGTCACCGTTGACGAAGTTGTCCGCGCCCTGCGGCAGGACGATCTGAGGAAGGCCGTGGGCCAGTGCGCCGTACATGGTGCCGGCACCACCATGGTGGACGACCACGGAGCACCGAGGAAGCAGCTCGGCCTGCGGGACATATCGCTCGACCCGGACGTTCCCGGCCACCGCACCAAGCGCGGCAGGGTCATTGTCGGCGCCGACCGTGACGAGGACCTCGAGGTCCTCGTCGCCCAGGCCGGCCAGCACCGTTTGGAACACGTCGGTGTTGCCGGCGAAGAAGGTCCCGAGCGTCAGGTAGACGAACGGAGGGTCCATCGACACCGGGTCAGTAGCGGGCAGGGGCGCTGGGCGCATCGCCAGCACCTCGCCAGCCGGCACCGCCCGGGCCTCCAGCGTAGGCGGGCTGATCTGAATCGTCCTTCCCTCGTACAGCCCGCCGTGGCCCGGAGTCGAGCATTGGAACGAACGCCAAACCGGCGACACGGCGTCGTCGGCGAGGGTGGTCACATCGAACGGGGGCACCGGGCCGATGAGTTGGTGCACAGCGGGAACGCCCAGCACCTTCGCCGCCAACGGACCTGCGAGTGCGTACGTCTCGAAGAAGACAAGATCCGGCCCGAACTCCCGACCTATGGCGACGACGTCGTCGATCATGTCCGGGACGGCGATCTCGGCGAACAGCCTGGGCATGAAGTAGTGGTTGATCCGTTCGGGCGCGATCCCGTCCCCGGGCTGCCCGTGGAGTACTCGAGCCCGCAGATCGTCGAACCAATCCATCTCACCCCGACCTGCAACGCGGAAGGCGGCCCCGCTGCGAGCCACCACGCCTCCGGGATCATCCCCGGCCGCCACGGTCACCTCGTCCCCTTGGGCCAGAAATGCTTCGATCAACGGCATCATGGGGTTCACATGGCCTGAACCCGGCGTCGCCACGGTGAGGACCTTCACTCCTCCGCCTCCTTGTCGCACCTCATCGAGCGCATGACGCACGTCGGTACCAGCTCGTCCGTCATGGAGCCATCACCACCCCCGACATCCGATCCGCTCTTCCGGCGCCGCGCTCCGGGCTTCGCCGCTCGGCTCGGGCACCCGCTCCGGGCGATCGTCGTGCCGCTCATGCCACAACGCGATCGAAGATCAGGTCGAAGTCCTTTCGCCACGTCGTTCCACCGTCATCCGACGCCTCCCATCGACCATCGATCCGTTCCGGAGTGACGGTAGCAACGAAGCGCTGGTGGAAGTCGGGGTCCTGCCGTAACCAGGTCCACTCACTGCCGCGAACGCTCATGTCGAACGTGCGGGAAGTCGGCCGAGGGTCGTGATAGAGCACCACGAGCTGGTCGCGGGCGTCGCTCCGCCCGAAGACGAAGTGCCATGTGGGGACACCTTCGAGCAACGCGTCCAGCTCCAGGAATGCTTCGCCCAGCCAGCGGCCAACTGCTCGGCCCTCTTGCTCGACGTCGCGGGATTCGAGGAACCAACAGTCTGTCAGCGTGAGCTTCCATTCGCCGACCAGCACGTCGAGGGGCTCAAGCGCGGGATTACGCATTCGATTCGGCCTCCTGACGGGTCGCCAACGTCCAGATTATGGTGCACCCATCTATCGTTCGGCATCCGAGCCCGAACGCCCAAGGAGTCCACATGCCCGATACCGTCTACCTGCAGGACCGACTCGAGGTGACGCGGCCCATTTCCGCGCCACCCGCCGCGATCTTCGACATCGTGAGGAGTCCGGCAGGCCACGTGGCTATCGATGCATCTGGAATGCTGCAGGACTACACCGGTGAACCAGCGGAGAAGGTCGGGGACACGTTCGTCATCCACATGGACCGAGAATCGCTCAACGACCTTCCAATGGGCAGGTACGACGTGACCGTGCACATCATCCGCTTCGAGCGCGATAAGGAGATCGCGTGGAATCTTGGTCCCGACATTCCGTTCCCGCACTTCTACGGGTACCGATTGCATCCTGGTGAGGATGGAGTCACCGAAGTGACCTCGTACTATGACTGGTCAAGAATCGGCGACGACATCAAGGGCCGCTTCCCAATCGTGCCGGAGTCAGCCCTGAGGGCGACGCTCGGCATCTTGGAGCGAACGGTCAAGAAGGGTCTGTGACTTGAGTCGCTGAGCTCCTGGCGGTCGTGTTCGATGCCGCCATCTGAGGCGGGAACACGCTGCGATCTCGGACGCCTCGTCACCCGGAGATCGTCGAATAGGGTGCACCGGTGACGACAGTTCGACTGGCAACGCTCGCTGACGTTCCTCAGATGGCACGTGTCCAAATGCGAGCATTTGAAGACGACCCTTTGATTACATGGATGCTTCCTCCCGACGATTTTGACCGACGGGCGACCCTGATGTTCGACGGCCTTCTTCGAGCATCCATGGTCCACGAGAGCATCTACACGACCGATGACGGTGTCTGTACAGCGGTATGGGCTCCACCGGGATGCTCGGACTTCAGCGAGGAGCAGATCGGGATGATGGCTGAACCATTCGCTGAGGCGGCGGGTGAGAGGGTCGATCGTGCCCTTGGCGTCTTCGGCGAGTTGACGGAGGTGCACCCGTCCGAGCCGCACTGGTATCTCCAAGGTCTGGGCACACACCCCGACTGGCAGCGGCGCGGGCTGGCATCGAAAGTCCTCGCCCCGGTCCTGGGCCAGTGCGATGCCGACGGTCTTCCTGCCTACCTCGAGACGCAAAAGGAAAGCAACGTGCCGTTCTACCGTCGGCATGGATTCGAGGTCACTGCCACGAAGCAGCTCTCGAACGGCGCTCCGAAGATGTGGCTGATGTGGCGGGAGGCCAGACCGGCAGCGCTCCCCGCGAACTGCTGATATGGGTATGTCGGCCCTAATTCCGGAGTGATCCTCGCACTCCAGCGGCCGGAGGCGACTCTTCGCCGAAGGCCTCCCCCAGGACCCCGCCGAAGGACAGCCGAGCAACGACGGGGTGTGAGTTGCGACAGTGGGGCGTTCGAGGTTCGGAAATCAGCAACTCCTACTCTCGGCGATATACATCCAGTGCCACCCCGCGTCCCGGCGGCGTGGCGGGAATTCAGACCGATCGAGCGGGGCAGCACCAGGACGAAGCCACTGTTCCAGCGTAAAAATGCCGTAGCCCAATTCTGTAAGGAAGTCGTAGACGTCCCAGGTTCGAACTCCGAATTCGGGTACTTCACCGGAGTACTCGAAGACGATAACTGGATGGTGTCGACGCAGGCATGCGCGCCCACCTCGTAGAACATTCAGTTCCGCACCTTCGACATCAATCTTGATGAAACCCACCGGATCATCCAGAGCTATCAGATCGTCGAGCTTGCGAATTTGAACCGTGAATGTTTCCATATCCAGGGAACGAGCGGAGCGGAGCAGACCCGAGTAGCCCGGTGAGTCGGGTACAACGAAGAACTCGGCTTCGCCGTTGTGGTCGCTCAGAGCTACTTCGTGGACCTCTACGTTGGGAAAAGTCTTGCGCAGACTGACAGCGAATTGCGGCTGAGGCTCGACAGCCCGATGATGACCAAGCGGCGCGTATTTGACGATCGGTGTGAGTAGTTCACCCCATGCTGCACCTATGTCGATGGCATTGGTGTCCTTGTTCAGTACACGTCGCATGATCCGTACAGTCTGTCGGTCGTATTCCACTTCGGCTACCGGGGTGTTGAACCGACGCGAAATCGATTGTCGAATCAGGCGTGCGCCCCGGTAGAGCTTCCTCCACTGCGTGTGAAACACATCGGTCTGGTTGGACGCATTCCCCATTTGAGTCACGGATCCGTGAGCCTTTCTTCTGAGTCAAGGCCGACACGCCGGTATTCGACTTGTGCTGGGACGCTATCAACCCAGGTGGCAGCTCACGTGAGTCATCGAATGTGTCTCCCTCCATGTGCTTGCGGGTGAGGCGGGAATCCAGAATCGGTCGTTGCCACGCTCGTGCCCGACCAAGCGCCGACGGGGATCGAAAGCGGCTGCTGGTGGGAGTCCGCCGCATTCTCAATCCTGCCGGCGGCGATTTCGTCTCGTGTGGACTCCTGATCACGGGCAAGGTGGTGAACGGGGTCGGGGGCGGTCGCAAGGCTCATTGTCGGTACCGGGCATACACTCCGCTCGTGCCGGGCAGTCGTGGAGACACCTTGTTGAACATGATGCTGTTCATTGAGAGGTTCACGCTGAACCGAGCCTGGTCCGACCTCAGCGAGGAGGAGTTCTTCTGGGAGCCCGCTGCGAACTGCTGGAGCGTCCGGCACGGGAGGAGTGCTGCACGCCCAACCCCTTCGGCAGCGGTGACTGGGTCGCCGACTTCGATGGCTCCGTGATCCGAGCCGCGATGGAGGGCAAGGGGGTGGAACCACTGACGACGATCGCCTGGTTGTTCTGGCACCTTGGATCTATGGCCGACCGCGCGCCCTACATGTCCGATCCGTCAACCAGGTCGTCGGCTACATAGCCGGCGGCGTCGCCATGCTCGAAGCGAACTCGATCGGCGACACCCAGTTGAGCGGCCCGGGCTCGTGCTCCTTCGATGAACGCGGATCTGATGTCGATACAGAGTCCAGTGATCTCGTGGTCGCGGGCCCAGGTGCACTGCATCTCCCCGGAGCCGCAGGCGAGATCGAGGAATCGCTGCCCCGGTCTCAGCAGTAACGCCTCGCCTAGACGGGCCAGCTTCGCCGGAGTCAGGGGATTGTGGATGCGGTGGGTGCTCTCACGAATGACGAAATGTCGCG